>NZ_LZLS01000154.1 GCF_001673365.1 Mycobacterium asiaticum | reverse complement strand
GACGTCGAATGGATCCCCCCAGCCCACCTTGACCACGGCCAACGCCGCACCAACCGCTACCACCACCCAGAGAAAACCCTCTGCGAACAAAACGACGACGACAAACCCGACTGACCGACGAGATCGTCTGACACGCGCTAGCTTTCGTCGTCGAGGTAGCGCGCCTCCTCCATAACCATCTCCCGATACTCGGGCTCGATCTCATCGATGGCGGCTTGGGCCTCCGCAGTCAATTCCTCGCGGATACCGCTCACGGCATGGGCGAACGGAACGTACGCGCGCATCAAATCCGGTAAGTCCAGCACGCAATTCACAACATCGGTCGGGTCGTAGAAACATTCTTCCAAGGGCAGTAGAGCGTCCGGTAAGTCCTGCAGCCGTCTTGCACTCCACCGCAACGGATCACCCGTGCCATCGTCGACGCAAATCTGCAGCAGCTTGCGGTGATCGTCATCGTCGAAGCGCATCCCCGCCGGCGAGGCAAAGAACTTGTCGAACAAGTCGTCAAGCTCTGCCGTGTCGAGCGACGGCGTTTGGTAGCCGCTGCCGCCCTCGGGTAGGAGTCGAGCCAGCCAGCGGAGCAGGGGACGACTGGCCGGCCAGGTGTCGGACTCCTGCAGCCCAGATAGCAGACCGTCGACTTCTACACCTCGGCGCATCCAAGCGCGGGCATCGGCGAGGCTCATCTCGACGAAGAAGGTGTCAGGATCGGTGCGGCTGCGCTTTGCGACGTCGAGGACTTCCTCCAGCGACGCAGGAACGAAGAACGCATCGCTGACCTCCGACGTCAAGGCGTGGTCGATGTAAACCGCGCAGGTCAGTTCTTGGTCTATGGGCAAACGCACGCTAAGCATCAGCTCGTCGCCATCGCCCAGCACATGCGTCATCCGCACGACCCTGTCGATGTGAGTCTGACCCAAGTCGGTGATCCACGAAGGGAGGTCGTCCTCACGCGTGGAAAGCTCACGCTGACAACGCAACTGAAGAACCTCGTCATCGACCATCTCGGAGAGCACCGCCAGCAACGCGGTCGTCTCGGGAACCCTGACGTCGATGAAGCTGTCGACGAGTTCGTCGAGGCCGATCACCTCGGATTCTTCCGATTGGAGCAACAAATCTTGTCCCGGCTCCGTCGCTTCGATGATCATGCTGACCGTGCTGAGCAGTTCGAGTGGATGCTCGCTGGCTAGGGCCTCCCGCACCGCATCGACAAGGTGGAACTCCTCCGGCTGCTCGCGACGGGCCGAGCGCATCCGCCGCGCATCTCGCCGCGCTTGTTTGGCCTTCCGACGCTTTCGCTTATCCGACATCGAGCGGACCCTACCTCGTTTTCGCGACTAGGACAGTCGTCGATCACGAATTGGATCCCCCAACGAGATCCAGCGCGATATCGACGAGCATGTCCTCCTGGCCACCGACCATGCCGCGCCGGCCGGCCTCTTCGAGCAGGGTACGGGCGTCGACGTCGTACCGCGCGGCGGCGTTCTCGGCGTGCCGCAGGAAGCTGGAGTAGACACCGGCGTAGCCGAGGGTGAGGGTTTCGCGGTCCACGCGTACGGGCCGGTCCTGCAGCGGTCGAACCAGATCCTCGGCGGCGTCTTCGAGCCTGTGCAGGTTGCAATCGTGACGCCAGCCGAGTTTGGTTGCCGCGGCGACGAACACCTCCAGCGGTGCGTTGCCCGCTCCGGCGCCCATTCCGGTCAGGGAAGCGTCGACTCGGTTGGCTCCGTATTCGACGGCAACGATTGAGTTGGCCACGCCGAGCGACAGGTTGTGGTGAGCGTGGATACCGACTTCGGTTGCGTCGTCTAGGTGTTGACGCAGTGCGTCGACTCGCTGGGCGATGTCGCGCATAGTCATCGCGCCGCCGGAGTCGACGACATATACACAGTTGGCGCCATAGTCTTCCATGAGCTTTGCTTGTTCTGCCAGTGAGTCGGGGTCGGCCATGTGGCTCATCATCAGGAATCCGGCTGTGTCCATTCCTAATTCGCGTGCGGCGGTGATGTGGTGAGCCGAGATGTCGGCTTCAGTGCAGTGCGTGGCAACGCGCACGACGGTGGCTCCGGCACGGTGAGCGTCTTTGAGGTTGCGGACGCTGCCGATGCCCGGCAATAGCAGGGTGGCGACTCGCGCCTGGCGCACGGTGTTGGCAACTGCCTCGATCCACTCGAGATCGGTATGGGCGCCGAAGCCGTAGATGCAGCTCGATCCCGCCAAGCCGTCACCGTGGGCGACCTCGATGGAGTCGACGCCCGCTTCGTCGAGGGCAGCGGCGATGGTCACGGCGTGCTCGACGGTGTACTGGTGACGAATTGCGTGCATGCCGTCGCGCAGCGTGACGTCGCTGATGTAGAGATCCCGACTCATGTCGCGGCTCCGGCGGGTTCGGTGGTGTGCGTGGCGATGCGCTCCGCGGTGGCCTTGGCCGCCGACGTCATGATGTCGAGATTGCCCGCGTAGGCCGGCAGATAATGTGCGGCTCCGATGACTTCCAGCATGGCCGTGACACGGGTACCGGTGAACTTTCCGGTCTCGGGGATGTAGAGCGGATTTTCGGCGGTGAAGGTCTCGAACTGCACGCGCTGTTTGAGCCGGTATCCGGGAACGTAGGCGCTGACCCGTCCCACCATGTTGTCGATGGCTTCGGTAATCGCGTTGCGGTCACTGTCACCGTCGACGAGACAGTAGACGGTGTTGCGCATGAGGATCGGTGGGTCGGCGGGGTTGAGAATCATAATCGTCTTCGCGCGCTGTGCCCCACCGACCATTTGTATTGCCGCGGAGGTGGTTTCGGTGAACTCATCGATGTTGGCGCGGGTGCCGGGGCCGGCAGACCTCGACGAGATGGAGGAGACGATTTCGGCATAGGACACGATGCCGCACGCGGCCACAGCGGACACGATGGGCACGGTGGCCTGACCGCCACAGGTCACCATGTTCAGATTTTGCGCGTCGAGATGATCGTCGAGGTTGACCACCGGCACGCAGTAGGAGCCGATCGCAGCGGGGGTCATGTCCAGGACCCGCACTCCGGTCGGCGCGAGCTTCGTCCAGTTGGCCTGGTGCGCTGTAGCCGCGGTGGCGTCAAAAACCAATTTGACGTCCGCGAAGTCGGGCATGGCGAGCAACCCATCGATTCCGTCGGCGGTGGTGGGCACACCCATGCGCGCGGCGCGGGCAAGTCCGTCCGAGCCTGGGTCGATGCCGACCATCACCGCGGCGCGCAGCGGTCCGTCGCTGCGCAGAATCTTGATCAGCAGGTCGGTTCCGATGTTGCCCGAGCCGATGATCGCGACCGGGTAATCGTGTTGGCCGGTCATGACGCGTTCATCTCTGCACCGAGGTTGTAGATGGCGCGGGCGTGCAGTTCGAACAGTGCGACAAGGTCCACGGAGTCGCCGCCGATCTCCTTGGTAATGAACAGTCCGTCCGCGCCGGCGATCGCGTATTGAGCCAGCTGATGGTTTTGGGCGTCGTCAAGGCCGGGGATCATCTCACCTATCCCCGCGACGAGCATGGCGAACGCCTTCTCGCGTACCTGGAGGAACATCGCGCGTGCGCGCGGTTCAACGGGTCGACGCTCCAGGCTGAGCATCAACCCGAGCCTGATGAAGTCAGGCGAGTCGAGTAGGGCTTTCGCGATTTGTGTCGCCATCGCGATCAGGCGGTCGACGCCGGGTCCCTCCTCAGGGAACTGCCACGCCGACAGCCACGCGCCGAAGCTGCGTTCGATGACAGCGGCCAGCAGGTCATCCTTGTCCTTGAAGTGCCAGTAGATCGAGCTGGCCGGCAGTCTGCATTTTGCGCTCACCGCGTTGATGCTGGTGCCTTCGTAGCCGCGCTCGGCGGCTATCTCAGTGGCGGCGTCGAGTATTCGGGTGCGCGACAGCTCGCCGTCAGCACGTCCGCGGCGGGTGGACTTCTTCTCAGCCATTTCCGTCCCCTTCTTGACTCTGTAGTGATCGCTACATTACCGTAGTGATCGCTACATAACAAGTTGCGCCGATTGAACGGATGAGGCGAGTGAGCGATACGAGCTACGACGTGGCGGTCATCGGGTACGGCCCCACTGGCGCGACCGCCGCCAACCTGCTGGGACAGCTCGGCCTCAGCGTGCTGGTGATCGAGCGCGACCCCGACGTCTACAACCGCGCGCGGGCGATCTCCACCGACGAGGAGGTGCTGCGAATATGGCAGTCGGTCGGGCTGGCAAATCGCCTGCAGCAGGACATGCTGCCCAGCCGACCGCTGGCCTTCGTCGACGCGGAAGGTAGGCCCTTCATCGAGACGACCATTACTGGACGCGGTTGCGGCCACCCCCCTCAGCAGTTCATCTACCAGCCCGCAGTCGACCACGTCCTGCGCGAGGGCGTGGCCCGCTTTCCAAATGTCGAGGTGCTGCTGGAAGCCGAATGCCTTCGCGCGCTGAACAAGGGTGATCATGTCGAGCTGTTGGTCGGCATGATGCGGGCCGACACCCTGCGTCGCGTCCGGGCGTCTTTCGTGATCGCCGCCGACGGCGGCTCCTCGCCTACCCGTGGTCTGCTCGGAATTGGCTACTCCGGCAAGACCTACGCAGAGCGCTGGGTGGTGATCGACACCAGAATGATCAAGCAGTGGGATGCCCACGACCGCTTACGGTTTCACTGCAAACCCGAGCGTCCCACCGTGGACTGTCCCACCCCACTTGGCCATCACCGCTGGGAATTTCCTGCCCGCGCCGGTGAGGACGAAAAGAGGCTCGTCACCGACGAGTACGTGTGGCGGGTCCTCAACGGCCAAGGCATTACCGACGAGAACGTGGAGATCCTGCGCGCCGTCGTCTACAGCCATCACGTTCGCGTTGCCGAGCGCTGGCGCGTGGGCAGAGTGTTCCTTGCCGGCGACGCAGCCCATGCGATGCCGCCGTGGATCGGCCAGGGGATGTCAGCCGGAGTGCGCGACGTCGCCAACCTGTGCTGGAAACTAGTCGCAGTCGTGCGAGGCGAAGCCGCGGACTCGCTGCTGGATTCCTATGAGGCGGAACGCAAACCGCACGTGATCGAAGTGACCCGCCGTGCCGTGTTGGTCGGCCGGATAATCACCGAACGGCGGCGGTCCGTTGCCGCAGCGCGCAACCACATACTTCGGGCCATCACGAAGTTGCCCGGCGCCCTTGCCGGTGGTCAGAAGCTGTACTGGATTCCCGATGCTCATTACAGCGCAGGGTTTTTCGCAGCGAACAAGCATCAGGCGACAGGCTGGCAGATCCCTCAACCCCGAGTGATCGACCACACCGGCGCCGAGGTCCTGCTCGACGATGCGCTCGGCGGTCGATGGACAGTCTTGCACCTAGGTAAGGAGCCGGCCGGCGCTTCCGCGTGGAAGCAGCTCGGGATATCCGTCGTGGCACTGACCAGCGAGACAGCCGCTGCCGCGCCGAACGCCATAAGCGACCGAACGGGGGCCTTGCGATGCTGGTTCCGCGCAAACAAGACTGCCGCTGTGATTCTGCGACCGGACGGATTCATCTACGGCGCAACGGGATTCAGCCAACATCTGCCCCCACCCCCCGCCGCCCTCTTGGCACCATCACCCCAACCAGTCACCGCAGAAATTCGAAACGGAGCGACCGCATGACCACCGCCAACTTCGTCGAACACACCGTGACAGTCAACGGCAAGCCGATCTTCTACGTCGAAACCGGCTCCGGACCTACCATCGTCATGCTGCACGGCGGCGGACCCGGCGCGTCGGGAGTCTCGAACTACTCCCGCAACATCGACACCCTCGCCCAACACTTCCGCGTCATCGTGCCTGACATGCCCGGCTACGGCCGCTCGGTCAAAGGCGTCAACCAGGCCGACCCGTTCGGGTACCTCGCCGACATGATCCGCGGCCTGCTCGATCACCTCGACATCGACATCGCGCACCTGATCGGCAACTCCTACGGCGGGGCAGCCGCATTGCGCCTCGCACTCGACACCCCGCACCGGGTGGCCAAACTGGTGCTGATGGGACCTGGCGGGATCGGCACGACCAGAGGGCTGCCGACCGCCGGCCTCAACTGCCTGCTCGGTTATTACGGCGGCGACGGCCCCAGCCGCGACAAGCTCGAAAGGTTCATCCGCACCTACCTCGTCTACGACGGGTCTTCCGTGCCGGACGAGTTGATCGACTCGCGATACCAAGCATCCATCGAGCCCGGCGTGATCGCCGACCCTCCGCTCCGTCGGCCCACGGGCCCCACGGCACTTCGCACCCTGTGGCGAATGGACCTGACCCGCGACTCCCGGCTCAAGACGCTGCAGAACCCGACGCTGGTCCTATGGGGGCGCGACGACAAAGTCAACAAGCCCGGCGGCGGTCCGATGCTGCTCAACACCATGGCCAACGCCGAACTGATCATGACATCGCGCACCGGTCACTGGATGCAGTGGGAACGCGCCGAGTTGTTCAACCAACTTGTCATCGAGTTCCTTACGCCTGAAGGAGCTTTCGCGTCATGACCGTCCGCTCGGTGTTCGGCAACGTCCATCTCGGATACGTGGTGGTGCAAACCGACCGCTTCGCCGACTGGCGCCGGTTCGGGCGCGACGCGATCGGGATGCACCTCGACGAGACGCTGCCCGACGTCATGCGTTTCCGCCTCGACGAGCACAAGTGCCGTTTCCTACTGCAGCGCGGACCCGCCGAAGACGTCACCGCCCTCGGCTGGCAACTCGACGGCCACGACACCTTTGACGAAATCCTGCGCCGTGTCACCCGCCACGGTGTCCCCATTGCCGACGGCACACCCGACGAGGCAGCGCTACGAGGCGTCGAACGGCTCGCGCGGATTCCCGGGCCCAACGGTCTGGCACAGGAACTGTTCGTCCGCGCCCACACCGCCAGCGATCCGCTGCAAATAATTGGCCGCGGATTCGTCACCGGCGACTCGGGCATAGGCCACGTCGCGATCACGTCGAAGAAACCGCATCAGATGCGCGGCTACTACGACACCGTGTTCGATGCGCGCCTGACCGACTACATCGACGAGACCATCAGTGGCGTCAAGCTCAAAATCCGCTTCCTGCGCGTCAACGAACGACACCACTCCATTGCTATCGCCGCGGTGAACCGGTTGCCGCTCAACCCGATTCGCACCCGCATCCAACACCTGAACATCCAAGCGACCGAACTCGACGATGTCACCGACGCCTATCAACGCGTCAAGGATTTGGGGTTCGAGATGGCGTTATCAATGGGACAGCACACCAACGACCGGGAGTTGTCGTTCTACGCCGTGACCCCCTCCGGATTCGAGTGGGAAGTTGGGTGGAATCCCATCACCATCGATGAGTCAACCTGGGAACCCACTACCTATAAGGGCATCAGCATCTGGGGACACAGGCCTGAAGGGCAGACCATCATCGACAAGCTCAACCAGTTCAAGACCGGTGCCCGGTCAGTGCTGCACCGCGAAGACCCCGTGCCGGCCCTCGCCGGCGCAGGCATCCCAGACAACTGAAAGATGGTTTCGATGGCCCGAATAGACACCCACCATCACATGGTTCCGCCTTTCTACCGGGACGCGTTGCGCAAGGCCGGCATCGATGAGGCCGGCGGACGCGCACTTCCCGACTGGAGTCCCGACGCCTCGCTGCACACGATGGCCGAATTGGACGTCCGCGCCGCGATCCTGTCGGTATCCACACCGGGATCTACGTTCTTTCCCGCAGCGGCGGATGCAACCGCCTTGGCTCGGGACATTAACGATTATGCGGCGAATCTCGTTGCCCAGCAACGCAACCAGTTCGGCTTCTTCGCCACAATTCCGATGCCGCACGTCGAGCAGTCCGTGGCTGAAGTCGTACGTGCTCTCGACGAGTTGAAAGCAGACGGCGTCGTGCTGTTGGCCAACAATGCCGGCATCTATCTGGGGCAGGACGGGCAGGACGACCTGTTTGCCGCACTCGCCGCCCGCTCCGCTGTGGTCTGCATTCATCCCGCCGACCTACCAGGCTCGCAGGTTCCTGGAGTGCTACCGTTCGCCGCGGACTTCCTACTGGACACCACTCGTGCAGCGTACTTGTTGGTGCGCAACGGAATTCGGCGCAAGTACCCGAACATTAGATTCATCCTCAGCCACGCTGGCGGGTTCGTGCCATACGCCAGCCACCGCATGGCCGTTGCCATACTGGCCGACACCGGCCGCAACCCGGCCGACAGTCTCGACGACTTCTCCAGCTTCTACTTCGACACAGCGTTGTCATCGAGTCCCGCCGCGCTGCCGACCCTGCTGAACTTTGCCAAACCCGGTCACATCACCTTCGGCTCGGACTGGCCATTCGCTCCGCTGGCCGCGGCAAAACTATTCGCCGCCGCGCTGGAAAACTATGCGCTCGACGACGCCACCCGAGCCGCACTCGACCACGACAACGCGCTGAGGCTGTTTCCCAGGCTGGGCAGCGCGCCCGCCCTGCCCATTCGCCCCTTGCGCGAGCGTGTCCGGGCCGGAGCAAGTCGGTCCGTGATGCGCGGGATTGCGCGGCTGATGGTTGGGCGGTGATCGAAAAATGGCCCCGGAGAAGTCTCCGGGACCATTTCCGCTAGTAGCGGGGACAGGATTCGAACCTGCGACCTCTGGGTTATGAGCCCAGCGAGCTACCGAGCTGCTCCACCCCGCGTCGGTAAACGCAAGGTTACCCAACCCGTGCTGGACTGACCAAATCGCGCGGTCAACCGCATGAGCGGGGCCGCTTGCGGTGTTGGTAGGTGGGTAGTACCACGAAGTGACCCGCATCCCCATAACGCCCGAGGAGACGGCCATGTCGCACCGCCTTGGGCCGAAGCTGGTCAACTTCGCCACCGAAATCGCCGCCGACACCGTGCGCAGGCAAAGCTGACCCGGTACAGCAGGACGAAGGCCAAACAGCTGTTCTCCGAACAAGATCTGGCCGACGCGATAATGGGCATCGAATACCGGCACGGCAGGGCATGGATCGCGAGATTCCGCAGGCCTACAAGGAGATTGACCAGGTGATGGCAGACGCCGACCCGCTTGTGGAGATCGTCACCTCGCTGCGCCAGATCATGAATGTCAAAGGGCAGTAGACCTACACGTCCGACAGGCGCTTGCTGAGCTGCTCCATGGTCAGCAGTTCCCGCCGCTCGTCGTCGAGGTAGGAAATGCCGATGCCGTACTCCTCCCACCGGGCAGCCACTCGCGCCTCCAGCGCCGGGGAGATCGTATTGACCGCTGGGTAGTGGCGTCCGCCCCATTCCGGGCGCGGTTCGAACTCCCAGCTCCGGGTGGCGTCGATGAGCACCCGGGTCCATTCACCACTGCCGTACTTCGCCATGTCCTGTTTCTGCGGAGGTGTGGACGGATCCAGCGGTGAGCCGAGAGTTGGCCCGTAGAACGAAATGTCACCGAGGCCGGCGTTGACCCGGTAGGCCATGGCCCAGTCGAGGGCCTCCGGGTCGTGGATGTCGATGTCCTCCTCGACCACCGTGACATTCTTGTAGAACCAGATGGATCCGCTGGTCCCCCACAACGCCGCGGCCACTTGTTGGGCGTGCCCGCGGTACGCCTTGTGGATTTGGACGACGATGTTGGTGCCGTTGGTCACCTGTGACATCCACACGTCGGTGACGCCCCTGACCCCGAGGCTGTCGAGCAGATTCCAGGCGATTGCCGAACGCGCGTAATTGATCATGGAGTCTTCCACCAGGAATCCTGGCCGCATCCCCTCGAGAGAGCCACGCAGCACCGGGTCGTTGCGATGGGTGATCCGCGTGACCCGCAGCACCGGCGTAGGCGTCGCATGGCCGTCGAGGTATCCGGGGTACTCGGCAAACGGCCCCTCCGGCAGGAACGTCGCCGGGTCCGGGTCAAGGAATCCCTCGACGACGATCTCGGCGCTCGCCGGGACGTGCAGGGGCACCGTCTCGCAGGCCACCAAGTCGACCGGACGGCCGAGCAACGCGCCCATCATGTCCCACTCGCAGACGTCCTTCGGGAACGGACTGCCGGCGCAGAACGGCAGGACATCGTGCCAGCCGTACACCACCGCCACCGGCATCGGCTCTGGCTTGTACTGCTGCAGATGCCCGCCCCACCCCTGGATGGGAGCAAGCAGCTTCACGATCTTGTCCCGATCGGCGATCATGCCCCGGTAGACGCCGATGTTGTCGCGCCCGGTGACTTTGTCCTCGGTGACCACGCCGCAGAACGTGTCGATGTACCGACCGCCATCGGTGGCATGCCATTTCGGGGCCGGAAACTCCCAGAGGTTGATCTGGTCACCCTCGACGATGTTCTCTCTCACGGGGCCGGTCTCCACTATGCGCGGCGGAATCGGTTGCTTGAACGCCTCTTTGAGATGACGCACGACCGCCGAATCAGTAGTACTCTCCGGCAAGCCCAACATGAGTCGGATCTGCCGCCGGTTCCCGATCCCAGACGTCAGGAACTTTGTGCACCGGGTGTTTTCGTGACCATTGATGTTTTCGAACAGCAACGCAGGACCGCCGAGCGACAGGTTCGCGCGGGTGACGGCGCCGATCTCCTCGTCCCAGTCGACTCGGGTGGTGATGTGGCGCAGCTGGTCGGCGGCCTCGAGCGTATCCATCCAGCTACGCAAATCGGGGCCGCTCTCAGGGATGCTTGGCTGCAGCTCGGAAATCTCGGTGGCGGTGCTCATCTCGTCAGCTCCAACTCGTGACCGTTGACCTGATTGTCCTTCCACCGCTCGATCAGCGAGTGTTCGATTCCGAGTTGGTCGATGACGCGACCGACAACGTAGTTCGTCACGTCGTCAACTGAAGAGGGCCGCGCGTAGTAGGCAACCGTCGGCGGGAAGATCACCGCACCGGCACGCGACAGGTAAAGCATGTTCTCCAAGTGGATCTCACTCAGCGGCGCTTCACGTGCAACCAGGACCAGTTTGCGCCGTTCCTTCAACGTCACGTCCGCGGCGCGCGTGATCAGGTTGTCGCTGAAGCCGATGCGGATGGCGCTCAACGTCTTCATGCTGCACGGACAGACGACCATGCCGTCGGTCCGGAATGACCCGCTGGAGATTCCGGCGGCCAGGTCACGAGCACTGTAGACATGTGCAGCCAGTGCTCGGACGTCGTTGACGGTGTAATCCGTCTCGAGTTTGATGGTGGCCCTTGCCCAGTCGCTGAGCACCAGATGTGTCTCGACATCCAGGTCACGCAGGACTTCGAGCAGGCGGATACCAAGCACAGCGCCCGTCGCGCCGGTCATGGCGACTACTAAACGCATTGCCGTTCTCCTTCGTTCACGCGGTCGACAGTGTTCGTGTTGTCTTGCGGTGTGTTTCGCCGGAAGATGCCCAAAAGGATCAGCGCCACTGCCGCCAGGAACGCGTAACGCATGCTGCGGAATCCGAGCAACACAATCCGTTCCTGCCACGCGGTTCCGTGATGTCCTTGGGACAGAGTCGGATTGGCGGCGGCGGTCCCCAACGCCGCGCCGAGCGCGGTGAAGAACCAGTTGCCGTAAGTGCCGTAGAGCGTCGCCCATCGGGCCGCCTGTTCGACCTCCGGCGGCAGATCGACGTGATCCCATATCGCACCCAGCGCCATCAGGAACGTCCCGTTCATCACTCCCTCCAGATGAGCTGATAGCGCCATGCGGATGTTGGTGAAGCGTCGCTGCTGCGTACCTGTCACCAGGCCGATGAAAAACAACACCAGGCCGTGCCGGGCCAGACTGCGGGGTGTTGTCGGTGGCTGTCTCATGAGAACACCTCCTAGATCACGATTTATCAAGCATTCCCCGACGGGACGTTGAGCGACTGGTGACGATGAGACGTCTTTCCCACAGTTACCGTCACCGGGACAACGGGCCCAGACAATCAGCCAGCCGCGGCCGCGGCCGCGGCCGACGGTCGCTGCGCGACCATGCGCAACATCGTCGACGGCCCGAACAACTCTGCGCGAGGACCCACCATGTTCATCAGCCGCAGGAATCGCTGGACCATCGCTGGATCGTTTTGCGCGGCCAAGATCAACCGGTCCACGAGAGCGTGCCGGACCCGCACCGACGCGGTGCGCTACCTGGTATCTGCGGCACTGCCAGATCCGAACTGACGGCTGTTTGCCAAGCGACGGCAATTTGCTTGGTACCGAGACCGAAGAATCGACGCGCAAGGCGCTAATCTCCTGTGGACACAATCACGCAGAACCAGCGCTTCGATGGCGGCAACCGACATCCCTTGTCCATACAACGGGTTGAAATTGCACAAGCGTCGCCGGCGTTCATGCAAGGCGTTGCGTCCGCGCTGCAGCGGTTGGTGGCCGGCGCCAGCTCATCCCACCGCGGAAAGGCCCGCCGGAACATCCTGCTGAGGCGGCCACAACGGTTCAGGCACCTCGACCCCGAACGGCGAGTCCCAGTTATTACGGGACGAAACCTCCTGCACGGGACGTCGATTGGCCGCGACCCCCCACTTGCCACGCGGGTAGCCGAGGGCAAGCATGGCCGACATCTTCCAGCCCTCCTCGACGGGCACACCGAGTATCTCGTTCACCCTGTCCTCGAAATTGCGGAGCACCATCGTCATGACCCCGCCGACGCCCTCGGCGCGGGCAGCGAGCAATGCACTCCAGATCGCCGGATAGATGTTGGCGCCACCGAGGTCGTCGATGGCAAAGACGAACAGCAACAACGGAATCTCTTCGAAATGGTCCGCCAGATAGTTCCCAGAACCCTCGATTCGACGCATTGTCTCGGCGTGGGTGGCCAGATCCACACCGGGTGCCGGCGCTGCCATCGGCCCCGTTCCGGTGCTGAACTTCTCGTACTCGACGGCGCGTGCCTGTCGGAACAATTGCGCTAGTTCACTTTTGAGTTCCGGATCGTCCACCGCCACAAAATGCCATCGCTGGGTGTTACCCCCGTTCGGGGCGCGAACGGCAGCGTCAAGTATGCGGGCCTGTGTGTCCAACGGAATCGGATCCGGCCGCAACCGCCGCATCATCCTGGTGGTGTACAACGCTTCGTAAACGTCCATTTCCTGCTTCCTTTCTGTTACTCGGGCCAGCCGTTGTTTTGGATGATGTCGACGAAGTTCTCCCGCTTGAAGCTCGGATCGAAGTGTGCCAGCACGTCGTCGTTCATGGTGCCGAAAGTGCTTGCGGGACGGTGCTTCATACCGTTGTTGAAAGCCGCGACGATGCGGTTCTTGAAGTCCGGGCGCGGATGCGCGGCAGTGACCGCGTCCAGCGCCTCGGGCACCAGGTCTTCACGGCCCATGCCGAGCACGTCCGTCTCGACACCGGCTGTAACCAGAGCGATTTCGGGGTCCAAGAATTCCGGCACTCCCGGGGTGGTGTGCAGCGCGATGCCCAGCCATACTTTCTCCGCGTCAGCCGGGTCGTAACCACGCTCCAGCAGGAAGTCGCGTGCCGCGTTGGCACCATCGACTTCGAAACGCAGCATGGAGGTCCGGTAACGCGCGGTGAGGCCGATGTCGTGGAACATCGCCCCGACATAGAGCAACTCCAGATCGGGTTGCAAACCCAACCGACGGCCATGAAGCGCCCCGAACAAGAACACCCGCCGGGAGTGGTCGAAGAGCAGGTCGTCTTCCACATCGCGGATGTACTCCGTGACCTCGCGTACCAGGGCGGTGTCAGGGATCACGACCCCGGCGATGGTTTCTATCGATTGAGTGGCCATGGGTTCCTCCTCGGTTGAATGAACTTAGTGTGCAGGCCACAGCCGTATTTGCTGGTGGCCGTTTGTGCCGTCATTCCCACAAAATGCGACACAGGCCGGGACAATGGGTGGATGCGGTCTCCCAATGGCGCCTCCGGTGCCCCGCGCGTGGTGGTGATCGTCGTTTTCGACGACGTGACGATGTTGGATGTCGCGGGGGCGGGTGAGGTCTTCGCCGAGGCTAACCGCTTCGGCGCCGACTATCAGCTGAAGTTTGCTTCGGTGGACGGTCGCGACGTCACCACGTCGATCGGAGCCCGGTTGGGTGTCACGGAGGCCCTGTCGTCCATCGAGCGCGCCGACACCGTGATGGTTGCCGGCAGCGACAACCTGCCGCGCCGCGCAATCAACCCTGAACTCGTCGAAGCGGTCAAATCCATCGCGGGAAGAACCGGCCGGCTCGCATCGATTTGCACGGGTTCGTTCATCCTAGGACAGGCCGGCCTACTCAACGGACGACGCCACCACCCACTGGCATGACGTCCGGCTATTTGCTCGGGCGTTTCCGAGCATCACGGTCGAACCGGACGCCATCTTTGTCCGCGACGGCAACATCTTCACCTCTGCCGGTATCTCGGCCGGCATCGACCTGGCGCTGGCACTGGTCGAGATGGATTACGGCAGCGAATTGGTTCGCGCCGTCGCACGGTGGTTGGTCGTGTACCTCAAGCGCGCCGGCGGCCAATCGCAATTCTCAGTCCTGGTGGAGGCGGATCCCCCGCCAGAATCTCCGCTGCGCAAGGTCACCGATGCGATCTCGGCCGACCCGACGACCCGCCACAGCGTGAACTCCCTCGCGGCGCGGGCATCCCTGAGTACACGGCAGCTGACCCGGCTCTTCCAGTCCGAACTCGGCACGACACCGGCCCGCTATGTGGAAATGGTTCGGATCGACGCCGCACGCGCCGCTCTGGACGCCGGCCGAACCGTCTCCGAGACCGCGCGGCTGGCGGGATTCGGCAGCGTCGAAAGCTTGCGGCGGGTATTCGTCGACCACCTTGGCGTCTCCCCGAAGGCCTACCGGGAAAGATTCCGGACGGCCGCGCGGGGCTGAGCCCGGGGCGAGCGCGCACCTAATGCCAGCGTTTGCGGCGTGTCGGTGTGCAGACACGCGCGCTCGCGGCCGGATGGGCCGGCCGGATAACGGCAACGACCTACTTGGTGTTGTTGAACTTGGTGATCGCCTCATCGAGCCGCTGCAGCGCAGACCCGTAGCCGGCGAAGTCGCCCTTCTTCTGCGCATCCCGCGCAGCACCAATGGCAGCCTGAATCTCTTGTAGCACAGCGGCTTTCGCTGGCGATAAAGCGGTCGACGCCTCCGGCGGCGGGGGCACCGCCGCGGTCGGCGGCGGCGTTCCCGGACCCGCCGACGGCGGGGGCGGACTGGCTGGCGGGCTGGCCGGCATCCCGCCTTCGGTGGGCTGGATCCCGGTCGCGGCGGCGCCGGCGCCGGGTCCGAACAATGCGGTCAGCGCATCGCCCACGGTCGGCCCGTAACCGACCTTGTCGTTGTACATCATCGCCACGCGGATCAGGCGCGGGTAGGACGACGCGGCGTCACTGGCTCCCGGCGAGGCGTAAACCGGTTCGACATAAAGCAGGCCGCCCTGACCCACCGGCAGGGTGAGCAGGTTGCCCCATCGGATGCGGTTTTGGTTATCTCGCCCGATCACACCCAGGTCCTGGGACACCGCTGGATCGGTGGTGATCGCGTTGTTGGCCAGCTTGGGGCCGTTCACCTGTCCCGGAATGGTCAGCACCGTGATCTTGCCGTAGGTCGCGGGATCCGAACTGGCGGTGATGTAGGCCGCCAGATAGTCACGTTTGAACCTGTTCATTGCGCTGGTCAGCTGATATGACGCCGAATTGTCGTTCTTGGCAATGTTTTTCGCGACGATGTAGTACGGCGGCTGATAACTGCTGGCCGTCGGGTTCGGGTCCAGCGGCACGTCCCAGAAGTCGGACGTGGAGAAGAACGTCACCGGATCGTTGACGTGATACTTGGCCAACAACATCCGCTGCACCTTGAACAGATCCTCCGGATAGCGCAGGTGCTCGGCCAGGTCCGGGGTGATCTCGCTCTTGGGCTTGACGGTGCCGGGGAAAACCCGCATCCAAGCCTTGAGCACCGGGTCGGCCTCATCCTGCTGATAGAGCGTCACGGTGCCGTCGTACGCGTCGACGGTGGCCTTCACCGAGTTTCGGATGTAGGACACCTTCTTGTCAGGAGCCAACCGGTTGAACGCCACTTCGTTGGAATCGGCGGTGGCCGACGACAACGACGTGAGTTCGGAGTAGGGGTAGTTGTCCAGCGTGGTGTAGCCATCGATGATCCACACCAGTCGCTTGTTGACGATCGCCGGGTACACCGCGCTGTCAGTGGTCAGCCACGGCGCCACCGCCTCCACCCGCTGCGCCGGATCGCGGTTGAAAAGAATCTTGCTGTTGGACCCGATCACGTTGGAGAACAAGAAGTTTCGCTCGGCGAACTTTGCGGCGAACACAGTGCGGGAGATCCAGCTGCCGATCGAAACCCCGCCACTACCGGTATAGGTGTAGTTCTTGGTTTCGGTGCTGGTCTCGTAGTCGTATTCCCGGTCGGCGCCGGTCTTTCCGACGATCGCGTAGTCGGCCGACGTGTTGGAGATGACCGGCCCGAAGTAGACGCGCGGCTGATCCAGCTGCGCCGGACCGTCGGACACGATGCTGCCATTGGCGCCGACGACGTTGACCAGGAACTCGGGATAACCGCCGTTCTGATTCGGGTCGTTGGCGATGCCACGCACCGTGTTGGCCGGTGAGGCGATAAACCCATTGCCGTGCGTGTACACGGTGTGCCGGTTGATCCAGTCACGCTGGTTGTCGATCAGTCGGTCGGGGTTGAGTTCACGTGCCGCAACGACGTAGTCGCGCAGGTTGCCGTTGCGGTCGGGGTAGCGGTCGATGGACAGCTGCTCGGGGAAATAGTAGAAGTTCTTGCCCTGCTGGAACTGGGTGAACGCGGGGCTGACGATAGTCGGATCGAGCAGTCGGATGTTCGAGGTGGTGGCGCGGTCGTCGGCTACCTGCTGCGCGGTGGCTTGGGCATCGCCGCTGTAGTTGCGGTACGTCACCACGTCCTGTGTCAGCCCGTACGCCTGTCTGGTTGCGGTGATACTTCGGCTGATGTATTCGCTTTCCTTTTGCGCGGCATTGGGTTTGACGCTGATCTGCTCGACGATCAGTGGCCAGCCCGCGCCCACGATCAGCGACGACAGCAGCAACAGCACCAGGCCGATCGCCGGAATCCGCAAGTCCCGCAAGGTGATCGCGGAGAACACCGCCGCCGCGCAGATCAACGCGATCGCCATCAGGATCAGCTTGGCCGGTAGCACCGCGTTGATGTCGGTGTAGCCGGCGCCGGTGAACGGCTTGCCGCCGCGGGTATGAGAGAGCAGTTCGTAGCGATCAAGCCAGTACGCAACGGCTTTCAGAACCACCAGCACGCCGATAAGGCTGACCAGCTGAATCCGCGCCGATCGGCTCAGCGCACCGGCGCGGCCCGACAACCGGATTCCACCGAACAGGTAGTGCGCCACCAGGTTGGCTACGAAAGCCAGGAAAATGGCTACGAACAGGTAGCTGAGCACCAGCCGATAGAACGGCAACTCAAACGCGTAGAAGCCGAGGTCCTTGCCGAACTGCGGATCCCTGATCCCGAAATCGTCGCCGTGCAGGAACAACTGGATCCGCACCCAGTAACTCTGCGCGACGATGCCGGCCAGCAGACCGATCGAGACCGGGATGCCGATGCCCACCAGGCGCAGCCGGCTCAGCACCACGGCGCGGTACCGCGCCACCGGGTCGTTGTCGTTGTTCGGCACGAACACCGGACGGGTGCGGTAGGCCAGCGCTAGTCCGCCGAACACGATGCCGCCGACCAGCAGGGCCGCCACCAGGAACACCACGATGCGGGTGACCAGCACGGTGGTGAACACCGAGCGGTAGCCGAGCTCGCCGAACCACAGCCAGTCGACGTAAGCGTCGATCAGACGCGGGCCGGCCAACAACAGCACGATCACGGCGACGGCGATCAAAATCAGAATCCGGCTACGCCGAGTTAACTTCGGCATCCTTGCGGCGGGCCGCATTCCCACTGGCTACGCTCCCTGTTCAATATTGTCCCGACGCCACAACTGTACGCATCGCCGCTTTTCAGCGACTCGGGCTAGCAGCTGGGGGTTGGCGACCCCGCTGTCATCGCGTGCAACGCATCCACCGCGGTACTGAGCGTTTCGACCTTCACCAGCTTCAGCCCGGACGGGATGTCGGAGACCGCCTCATAGCAATTCTTGGCCGGAACCAGGAATACCGTGGCGCCGGCCGCGCGGGCGGCCGCCATCTTGTGCGTGATGCCGCCGATCGGCCCCACTTTGCCGTCCAGCGTGATCGTCCCGGTGCCGGCGACGAACGTGGAACCGGCCAGGTCTCCGGTGGTGAGCTTGTCGACGACGGCCAGGCTGAACATCAATCCGGCCGACGGTCCGCCGATGTTGGCCAGATGGAAGTCGACGGTGAACGGCGCCCACGGCGCGTCCAGCACACCGACGCCCAGGAACCCGTAGTCGCGATCCTTGTTGGTACCCAGCGTGATCTCCACGACGCCCGGGGGTTCGTTCTTGCGGCGATAGTCGATCGACACGACCTGCCCGGGCTTGGTGTTTTTCAGAAACGCGGTGAACTGCTCGACGTTGGCCACCGGCGTCCGGTCGACCGCGTCGATGGCGTCGCCGGGCTTGAGCTTTCCTGCTGAGGGTCCCGGGTCGGTGACCGACGCGGCCGTCACCGCTTGCGGGTATTTCAGGTAGCCCAGGGCGGCGTACTCGGCGCTGTCCTCGGAGTTCTTGAAATCGGCGTTATTGGCCTTGTCGACCTCGTCGCGCGACTTGCCCGGCGGGTAGATCAGGTCGCGGGGAACCAGCTGCTCCTGACCAGAAATCCACAGGCTCAGCGCCTCGCCGAGGGTCAGGTCGTCGCGCTGGGACACCGTCGTCATGTTGAGGTGACCCGAGGTTGGGTGGGTTTGCGTTCCCTCGATCTGCACGACCTGCTTGCCGTCGACCTCGCCCAAAGTGTCGAACGTCGGACCGGGGCCCAACGACACGAACGGGACGGTCACCACCGCGAGCAACACACCGAACACCACGATCGGCACCAGGGCGACCATCAAGGTCAGGATCCGCCTGTTCACGCCGTTCACCCTAACTGGCCTCGCACTTGAGCCATTCAGCTGAGAGCGTGACCGTGCCTCGCGCTTTCCGTTTGCGTGGTGAGTACGGTTGAGATCATGGCTGACCTGCCTTTCGGCTTCTCCTCTGGAGACGACCCCGACCGCGAGAAGCGCGAGAAGAACGATCCCAACTCAGGACCGGGTGCTAACCCGTTCGGGTTTGGTGGCGACTTCGACATGGCCAACCTCGGTCAGTTGTTCACCCGCCTGGGCGAGATGTTCGGCGGCGTCGGCAGCGCGATGAGCTCAGGGAATGCGGGCCCGGTGAACTACGACCTGGCACGCCAGGTCGCGTCGAGTTCGATTGGGTTTGTCGCGCCGGTGCCCGCGGCCACGCAGTCGGCCATCTCCGATGCCGTGCACTTGGCCGAGACCTGGCTCAACGGCGCCACGGCACTGCCGGAAGGCACCAGCAAAGCGTTGGCGTGGAGCCCCACCGATTGGGTCGACAACACGCTGGAAACGTGGAAGCGGCTGTGCGACCCGATGGCACAGCAGATCTCGTCGGTGTGGGCGCAAGCCCTGCCCGAGGAGGCCAAGAGCATGGCCGGCCCGCTCTTGCAGATGATGTCGCAGATGGGCGGAATGGCTTTCGGTTCGCAGCTGGGCCAAGCGCTCGGGCGGTTGTCTAAAGAGGTGCTGACGTCGACCGACATCGGTCTGCCGCTCGGCCCCAAAGGTGTGGCCGCGATCCTGCCCGAAGCCGTGGAAGCGTTCGCAAGCGGGCTCGAGCAGCCACGCAGCGAGATCATGACCTTCCTGGCCGCGCGTGAGGCCGCGCACCATCGCCTGTTCAGCCACGTGCCGTGGCTGCCCAGCCAGTTACTAGGGGCTGTCGAGGCCTACGCCATGGGCATGAAGATCGACATGAGCGGCATCGAGGAACTGGCCCGGGATTTCAATCCGGCCACACTGACCGATCCGGCCGCCATGGAGCAGTTGCTCAGCCAGGGTGTGTTCGAACCCAAGGCAACGCCGGCGCAGACCCAGGCACTCGAGCGGCTCGAGACGCTGCTGGCCCTGATCGAGGGCTGGGTGCAAACGGTGGTTACCGCCGCGCTGGGTGAGCGGTTGCCCGGCGAGGCCGCGCTCAGTGAGACGCTGCGTCGGCGGCGCGCCAGCGGCGGCCCCGCCGAGCAAACGTTTGCCACGCTCGTCGGGCTCGAGTTGCGGCCGCGCAAGCTGCGCGAGGCCGGCGCGTTGTGGGACCGTCTGACCGAAGCCGCCGGAATGGACGCGCGCGACGCGGTCTGGCAACACCCGGATCTGCTGCCGGCTGCAGACGACCTCGACGACCCGGCCGGGTTCATCGACCGGGTCATCGGCGGTGACACCAGCGGGATCGACCAGGCCCTGTCGGACTTGCAAGCCAGACTCGAGGGCGACGATCCCGGACCCCAAACCGGCCCTGTGGATAACTGACTGCGGCTTTACCTGGTGGGCTGGCAGCGTGAGACGCCATGGCCCGGGCCGCCCCACCCCTGTTCGCACTGGACCCGGCGATGCCTGTGCTGCTGCGGCCCGACGGCGTGGTCCAGGTGGGCTGGGATCCCCGCCGGGCGGTCCTGGTCCAGCCGCCGGGAAGTTTGACCGCCAGCGACCTGGCGACCGTGCTGCGGTCGATGCGATCGCCGATTTCGATCACCGAGCTGCAGCGCCAAGCCGGCCGCCAAGCCCGCGACGTGTGCCATGACGACCTGACCAACCTGGTCTCCCAGCTGGTCGACGCCGGTGTGGCGATCGGTGCGGACCGCAAACCGGTCCGACGGGCCGCCTCGATCCGGGTGCACGGCCGGGGCCCGCTGTCGGATCTGCTCATACCCGCGCTGCGCAGCTCCGGGGCCCGGATCGGGCACAGCAACCAGCCGCACGCGACCGTGTCCGCCACCCCCGTCGACCTGGTCGTGCTAGCCGACTACCTGGTGACCGATCCGCGCATCGTGCGTGACCTGCACACCGCCCGCGTTCCGCACCTTGCGGTCCGGGTTCGCGACGGTATCGGCCTGGTCGGACCGCTCGTCGTACCGGGGGTAACCAGCTGCCTGGGCTGCGCTGACCTGCATCGCCGCGACCGCGACGCGGCGTGGCCGGCCATCGCAGCTCAGTTGCGCGACACGGTGGGGGTGGCCGACCGGGCCACCATGCTGGCCACCGCCGCACTGGCCCTCAGCCAGGTGAACCAAGTGATCGCCGCAGTGCACGGCCAGAAGTCGGATCCGGATCCGCCGGCAGCGCTGAACGCGACGTTGGAGTTCGATCTGCATGCCAGCTCCATCGTGGCGCGGCCATGGACCCGGCATCCGTTGTGCTGTTGCTGAGCGGTCTACCCCAGACGACCCTGCTCCGGGACACACGTGGAGATTGACGCGTACGCCCGGCCAAGTGCGTCGAGCACGTCCTCGGTCAGAGTGCGCTCGTTGCGGTGCCGATCCAGCGTCTCGATGATCGCCCGAAACAAGGCGTCGGCGGCGTCGTGCTGCGATTGTCTGGCTGCCATGTTCCTGCGGTCCACCCTCCGAAGGTTCGATCCGTCACACGATTGCGACGCGCAAGAGACTAATAGATCCAGATCACTGCGCCGGACACACCATCGGTGATGGATGATGGGTGGGTGTCGGAAATCAAGCGTGGGCGCGCAGCCCGCAACGCGAAGCTCGCCAGCCTGCCGGTAGGCATGGCCGGCCGGGCGGCCCTGGGCTTCGGTAAGCGGCTGACCGGTAAGTCGAAGGACGAAGTCAACGCCGAGTTGATGGAGAAGGCGGCCAACCAGCTGTTCACCGTGCTCGGTGAGCTCAAGGGCGGGGCGATGAAGGTCGGGCAGGCGCTGTCGGTGATGGAAGCCGCCATCCCCGAGCAGTTCGGAGAGCCCTACCGCGAAGCGTTGACCAAGCTGCAAAAAGACGCCCCGCCGCTGCCGGCAGCCAAGGTGCACCGCGTGCTCGACGCGCAGCTGGGCACCAAGTGGCGGGAACGGTTCACGTCCTTCAACGACACCCCGGTCGCCTCGGCCAGCATCGGGCAGGTCCACAAGGCCGTGTGGTCCGACGGCCGCGAAGTGGCCGTCAAGATCCAGTACCCGGGCGCCGATGAAGCGCTGCGGGCCGACCTGAAGACTATGCAGCGCATGGTGGGGGTGTTCAAGCAACTCTCCCCTGGCGCCGATGTGCAGGGCATCGTCGACGAACTGATCGAGCGCACCGAGATGGAGCTGGACTACCGGCTCGAAGCCGACAACCAGCGCAAGTTCGCCAAAGCCTACGAAGGCCACCCCCGTTTCCTCATACCGCACGTGGTTGCCAGCGCCCCGAAAGTCGTGATCCAGGAGTGGATCGAGGGCAAGCACATGGCCGAGATCATTCGGCACGGCACTACCGAGGAACGCGACCTGATCGGTGAGCGACTGCTCGAGCTCACCTTCGACGCGCCGCGGCGGTTGGAAATGCTGCATGGCGACGCCCACCCCGGCAACTTCATGCTCATGCCCGATGGACGGCTGGGCGTCATCGACTTCGGCGCGGTGGCTCCGCTGCCGGGTGGCTACCCGATCGAGCTCGGCATGACGATTCGGCTGGCCCGCGACAAGAACTACGACGAGCTGCTGCCCACGATGGAGAAGGTCGGGTTCATCCAGCAGGGTCAGCAGGTCTCGGTCCGGGAGATCGACGAAATGCTGCGCCAGTACGTCGAACCCATCGAGGTCGAAGTGTTCCACTACACCCGCAGGTGGTTGCAGCGGATGACGGTGAGCCAGTTCGACCGCTCGGTGGCGCAGATCAAGACGGCCCGGCAGATGGATCTTCCGCCGAAGCTGGCGATCCCGATGCGGGTGATTGCCTCGGTGGCCGCGATCCTGTGTCAGTTGGATGCGCATGTGCCGATCAAGGCGCTCTCGGAGGAGCTGATTCCGGGCTTCACCGAGCCCGACACCGTCGTCGTCTAGCTTTGCGGCTCACGAGCCGAACGCCACTGCGAAATCCGACACTGGAAATCGCCGTGGCGTTCGACTCGCGACGGGTTTAGGCGGCCTCCTTGCGTGGCCGCCCGCGCGGACGCTTGCGGCCGATGATCGAGCCGCGCTCGAAGATCTCGCCGCCCCACACGCCCCACGGTTCGGCGCGCTCCACCGCGGCCGCCAGGCACTGGCGCCGAACCGGACAGCCGACGCACAGCGTCTTGGCGCGCTCGAGGTCGGCCGGCATGTCGGCAAACCAGAGGTCGGGGTCGCCGGCATGGCACGGCAGCGCGGGCTGGGTCCGTCTGGGGGTCCGTCTGGGGACGGTCAGTCCCGACATGTCCTCTTCACCTGCTTCCGGGTCCATACGCTGTCTTTCTGCGGTGATCCGGACCAGGGAGCTTGTCTCCCAAAAGAATTGGCCACGGATCCTGATGACTTCGGGTCCGTGGCCAGTTGGCGAAACTTGGCTCTTTACGTCTCTACGTTGAGCCTCACGGACGCTTCAGTCGCGGCGGCGACGCGGTGCTTACCCGCGGCCGCCGGGGTAGCGGCGGCATGATGGGTCGCCACGCGTACGTTCACCGATGCGGTGCTGATCATCGCGGGCCACCTCCCTTTGCGCTCAGGCCGGCAAAATGCGGTTTCGAGAGTAGACGGTACCAGCTGATCCTGACAACCGATTTTCTGACCTGCGGATATGCGTCTCAGCGGGCTTGGCGAACCAGGTCGAGCACGTCCGGTCCGTACTGTTCGAGCTTGCGCGCGCCGATGCCGGGGATGGCGATCAGTGCGGCATCGTCGGTAGGCCGCAGCTCGGCGATCGCGATCAGCGTGTTGTCGCTGAAGACGATGTAGGCCGGCACGTTCTGTTCCTTCGCGGCGGCCAGGCGCCAGTCTTTGAGCTGCAGCAAAAGTTCCTCGTCGACATCTCCGGCGCATGTTTCGCAGCGCCGCAGCATGATCGCCGCTGGGGTGGTCAGGTCTTTGTTGCAGACCCGGCAACGCGCCGGACCCTTGCTGCGCCGCGACTTGCCCGGTGTGGTTTCGATCCTGGTCTGCGGCGCGATGCCGTTGAGGAAGCGCGACGGCTTGCGGCTCTGGCGCCCGCCCGGCGACCGGGCCAGCGCCCAGCTGAGCGCCAAATGCACTCGGGCCCTGGTGATTCCGACGTAGAGCAGACGGCGTTCCTCTTCGACGGGTTCGCTGTCGGGGCCGTGCGACAGCGCGTGCGAGATGGGCAGCGTGTTATCGGCCAGCCCGACTAGGAACACCGCGTCCCATTCCAGACCCTTGGCGGCGTGCAGCGAGGCCAAAGTGACGCCTTGGACTACCGGCGGGTGGCGCGCGTCGGCGCGCGTGCGCAACTCGGCCACCAACCCAGGCAACTCCAGCTGAGGACGCTGCGCCACCTCGTCGTCGACCAGCTCAGCCAGCGCTGTCAACGCTTCCCAGCGCTCTCTAGCCTTGGTGCCCTGCGGAGGCTCCGCGGTCAACCCGAGCGGTTCCAGGACGGCCCGCACCACCTCGGGCAGAGCGCCCTCGGTGCCGTGCTGGGCGGCGCGGTTCAAGGCCAGCAGGGCCTGCTTGATCTCCTGGCGGTTGAAAAAGCCCTCGCCCCCCCGGACCTGGTAGGCGATCCCGGCCTCGGTCAATGCCTCCTCGTATATCTCCGACTGCGCGTTGACCCGGTACAGGATCGCGATTTCCGATGGTGCGGTGCCGGATTCGATCAGCCCGGTGATCGACGCCGCGACCGCGGCGGCCTCAGTGTGCTCGTCTGGGTGCTCGCGAAATGAGGGGGCCGGGCCGGGCTGACGCTGGCCGATCAGTTGCAGCTTGCTGCCCGCGACGCGGCCTCGGGCTGCGGCGATCACCTGGTTGGCCAGCGACACCACCTGCGGGGTGGACCGATAGTCGCGTTCCAGCCGTACCACCGTGGCATCAGGGAACTGACGCGAGAAGTCCAGCAGGAAGCGCGGTGAGGCTCCGGTGAACGAATAGATGGTCTGGTTGGCGTCGCCGACGACCGTGACGTCGTCGCGGTCGCCCAGCCACGCCGACAACACCCGCTGCTGCAGCGGCGTGACGTCCTGGTACTCGTCGACCACGAAACAGCGGTAGCGGTCCCGAAACTCGGCGGCCACCGCGGCGTCGTTTTCGATCGCGGCGGCGGTATGCAGCAACAGGTCGTCGAAATCGAGCAGCGCGACGTCCTCGTCACGCACCTTGAGGGCCTCGTAGGCGCTGTACACGGCGACGACCTTCTCGGCGTCCATTGGGGTATCCCGGCCGGCGGCGGCCACCGCCCCCGCGTACTGCTCCGGACTGATTAGCGAGGCTTTGGCCCACTCGATCTCGCCGGCGAGGTCACGCACGTCGTCGGTGCTGACGTTGAGCCGGGAGCGGCTGGCCGCGCGGGCGACGACGGCGAACTTGGTGTCCAGCAGTTCCCAGCGGGTGTTGCCGACCACCCGAGGCCAGAAATACCGCAGTTGACGGTGGGCGGCGGCGTGGAAGGTCCGCGCCTGGACGCTACCGACGCCGCTGGGAGCGGCGGCGTCGAGCGAGCGCAGGCGCGAGCGCATCTCCCCCGCCGCGCGCTGGGTGAACGTGACCGCGAGGACCTGCCCGG
Organism: Mycobacterium asiaticum; assembly: GCF_001673365.1. Taxonomy (GTDB): domain Bacteria; phylum Actinomycetota; class Actinomycetes; order Mycobacteriales; family Mycobacteriaceae; genus Mycobacterium; species Mycobacterium asiaticum_A. Next base: position 15,452 of record NZ_LZLS01000154.1, on the reverse strand, counting down.
CCGCGACGTGACCACTGGCGACGAGGTGGGCGATGCGGTGGGTGATGGTGCGGGTCTTGCCGGTGCCGGCGCCCGCCAGCACACAGACCGGGCCGCGCGGAGCGAGGACCGCTTCGCGCTGCTCGTCGTCCAGACCCGCGAGCAGCGGATCGGCCATTACCGGCATGGCGTCCATCTTCGCAGCGGCGACCGACAAATCGGTCGTCTCGGGGTCGCGCCTGGAATGGTTCATCGTCCGGCTACGTTAAAGGGTCATGACCAACGCTGCGCTGACCATCTACTCGACCACCTGGTGTGGCTACTGCTTCCGGCTCAAGACAGCGCTGAAGTCGCAGGGCATCGCCTACGACGAGGTCGACATCGAACGCGACTCCGCCGCGGCGGATTTCGTCGGCTCCGTGAACGGGGGGAACCACACGGTTCCGACGGTGAAGTTCGCCGACGGATCCACGCTGACCAACCCGAGCGCCAACCAGGTCAAGGCGAAGCTGGCCGAAGTAGCGGGTCAGTAGGGACGCCGACACGACTTCTGGTGCGAACCGTCGGGTCTGGTCGCCTTTACGATATGCACCATGGCATCGGCGCTGGTCCGGCGAGCGGTTCTGATTGGGATCTGCTCGATCGCCGTGCTGACGGCTTGTTCGAACCACAGCACGTCGGCGTCGTCGACCACCCCGGCCGCGACCGGAGGTGACGCCCTCATCGTCAGCGTCGAAGATGTGCGGCGCATCGCGAACTACGAGGAACTCACTGCCCGCGCGCACGCGAACCTGCGTGAACCTCCGGCCGGTGACGTCAACGCCCCGGGTCCCTGCCGCGCGGCCGGAACCAGCGATCTCACCTTCGCCAGCGGCTGGAGCGAATTCCGCAGCGCCGGATACAGCGGGGTGACCGACGACATCGACCCGGGTGGTCGCACCATGAAGGACTCGGTCAGTCAGGCCGTTGCGATCTATCCGGACGCGCAGGCGGCGCGCACCGCGCTCAATCAGCTGGAGAATTCGCTGAACGCGTGCGTCGCCCTGCACGACCCGAGGTATGCCTTCACGCTCGACAAGCCGGATCCCAACACGTTGCGGATCACCGACAACGGCTGGAGTCACCAGTACCGCGCCAAGCAGTCGGTGTTGATGTCGGTCGGCGTTTTGGGCATCGAACCGGCGGAGCGGATCGCCAGCACGATCCTGGACAACATCACCGACCGCATCAAGTAACGCCCAGTCCCGCTAAACGCCGGCTGCCCAAGATTCGATGATCACGCGGGCAATCGAAATCGACCCGGGCAGAACAAGTTTCGTATCCGGCGACGCATTGGACCAGTCGCCCGCGGCCAGCGCCGCGCTGATCTCGTCGCGTGTGAACCAGGCCGCCTCGGCGATCTCGCCGTCGTTGAACGAGAACGGCTCGTCCGGGTCGCCGAGGGCGTGAAATCCGACCATCAGTGATCGCGGGAACGGCCACGGCTGGCTGCCCAGATAGCGCACATCGCGAACGGTGAGCCCGATCTCCTCGCGGATCTCCCGAGCCACGCAAACCTCGAACGACTCGCCGGCCTCGACAAAGCCGGCCAGCAGCGAGTACATCCGTTCCGGCCAGATCGCCTGGCGCGCCAGTACCGCACGATCGGCGCCATCGTGAACCAGACAGATCACCGCGGGATCGATGCGAGGGAACTCCTCGTGGCCGGTGAGCGGATTGATCCGCGACCAACCGGCCCGGCCCGGTTTCGTCGGCGTGCCATCCACGGCGCTGAATCGGGCGCTGTCGTGCCAGTTCAGCAGCGCCAGTGCCGACGACAACAGTTGGCTGCTGGTGTCGTCGATGATGCGGCCAAGCCTGCGTAGGTCGAGCACCTCGACCTGGCGGTCGTCGGGCGGTTGCAGCGCGCCACGGATCGCCCACACGTGCCGGCCGCCTTCCACGCGGCCCAGAAACACCGCGTCGGGGGGCGGCTTTTCGCCCAGTGCCGCTGCCGGACCAAGCACAACTTTTCCGTTCTCGGCCAGCACCTGGTTGCGCGAATCCACCCGCAGCAGGGCGGCCTGCGCCCACCCGGCCGTCGCGGCATCGATGTCAGTGCGCAGTTGGTCGGCGCGGTCGGCGCCGACGCGTGACAACAGCGGGATGTCGCGTAGCCGGAAATCCACGCCGGCCCCTAGCGTTCTTGCGCCGCGTAACGCACGTAGAGCAGCCGATCGCTGGCCTCGATGGCGTCGACTTCGGGTGCGCCGATGCGCAGCAGTTCCCCGTTGCGCACCACCCCGAGCACGATGTCGCTCAAGTGCCGCGGCGACCCGCCGACCTCCGACGGTTCCACCTCGCGTTCGGCGATAGCCAACCCCTCGTCCGGGGTCAACAGGTCCTCGATCATGTGCACAACGCTGGGGGTGGTGGTGGCCAGCCCGAGCAACCGGCCGGCGGTCTCGGAGGAGACCACCACCGAGTCGGCGCCGGACTGCTCGAGCAGGTGCTGGTTTTCGGCCTCCCTGATGGAGGCGACGATGTTGGCCTTCGGCGAGATCTCGCGCGCGGTCAGGGTGACCAGGACGGCAGTGTCGTCACGGCTGGTGGCCACGACGATCGATGCCGCGTGCTGAGCTCCCGCCAATCGCAGCACGTCGGATTTGGTGGCGTCGCCGTGGACGGTGACCAGGCCGGCCGATTCGGCGCGTTCCAGTGCCGAACGGTCCGTGTCGACGACGACGATTTCGCCGGGGGTTACCTCGTCGCCAAGCATTGCGGCGATCGCCGTCTTGCCCTTGGTCCCGTAACCGATGACGACGGTGTGGTTGCGCACTCTGCTCCTCCAACGCTGGATCTTCAGTGCCTGACGGGATGTTTCGGTGACGACTTCGAGGGTCGTCCCGACCAACAAGATCAGGAATGCGATGCGCAGTGGCGTGATGATCAGGACGTTGGTCGCTCGCGCGAACTCCGAAATGGGCGTGATGTCGCCGTAGCCGGTCGTCGACAGGGTCACCGCCGAGTAGTACAAGCAGTCCAGAAACGTCAGGCGGTCGCCTTGTGAGTCGTGGTAACCATCGCGATCGACGTAGACGGTGATGGCGCCGAGGAACAGCGCTGCCAAGGCGATGGTTACCCGACGGGTGATGATGCGAGCGGGGCTGGACTGGCCTTGCGGAATACGCAGAATGCCGACCAGCGCGTAACTCGGCTGGGCGGTCAGTCTCTCGTCGAGACGCCGCAGCCGCCAGCTACCTTTCGCCACGGAATTCCGTCACCTCAACCCAGCGCACGCCCATCATGTAACCACGATCAGGCACCGCAAGAGCTACCGGAGTCGACCAGCAGTACCCCCAGCTCGTCGATATCGGGCAGCTCGTCGGGGACGACGGTGGTTGCACTGCGCACGTAGTAAAAGGCGGTTCGCACCGAGGATTCGGGGCAGCCGTGCAGGGCCGCCCAGGCCAGCCGGTAGACCGCCAACTGGACAGCGGCCTGTCGCTTTGCCTCCGCTCCGCGCGGCGGTTCGCCGGTTTTCCAGTCCACCACCGTGACGCCGCCGTCGGCATCGGCGAATACCGCGTCGATGCGCCCGCGCACAATGACGTTGCCGATCGGCATTTCGAATGGCACTTCGACCGCCACCGGGACGCGGGCCGCCCACGACGATTCTGCGAATGCCGCTTGCAGCCTCGCCAGTTCTTGCGGGTCCCCCACGTCAGAGTCGGCAGCACCGGGTAGATCGCCCAGGTCGAACAACAGCTCGGCGCCATAGAATCGTTGAACCCAGGCGTGGAAAGCGTTGCCCAGCAACGCGTGTGGATCCGGTCGCGTCGGCAGTCGGTGCATCAGCCGCTGTGCCGCGGCCTCGGGGTCGCGGGCCAATTCGACCAGACCGCTGACCGACAGCTGACTAGGCAGTGTGCGATCCGGCGGCGTTGCAGCCCGCGCCCGCTCGGCCAGTAGCGCGTCAACGTCGGCGGTCCAGCCGTCGACGTCGGCCACCTCTGCGTGGTTGGACATCGCCTCGGCGACCAGCGCGGCCCCCCGTTCGACGTCCGGGCGCCGGACCGAGAGCGGGTCGGCGGGCCATACTGCTTCAGTCACACTGTCACACAACGGGTTTCGCTCGCCGCTTGGCGGTTCCGGTGCCCAGTGTTCCACGACCCCGCACGGGTCGCCTGTCGCCGCGGACCGCTCGATGATGTCCTTGAGTTCACACAGGAATTCCGACGGTCCACGTGGCTTGATACCGGTGGCTCCCCACTGATGGCCGGACACCAGCAGGGTGTCCTCGGCCCGGGTGACGCCGACGTACAACAGCCGGCGCTCCTCGTCGACACGTCGTTGGTCGAGCGCACTTCGATGCTCGAAAATCTTGTCTGACAGCTGTTTTCGGTTAGTGACCGACGACGTATCGAGGACGGGGATGCCGAGCGCGCCACTGGACTTGAGGGCACGATCGCCGCGCAACAGCGGCGGCAACTCACCCGGGTCGGTGAGCCAACTGCTTCGCGACGCGGTAGAGGGGAATACTCCGCCGGACAGGTGTGCCACCGCCACCACCTGCCATTCCAGTCCCTTCGCCGCATGCACGGTGAGCACCTGAACCCGGTCGGGAGCGACGGCCGGCTGGGCCGGTGCTAAGCCGTTTTCCACTTGCGCCGCGGTATCAAGGTAGGCCAGCAGGCCGGTGACGGTCGCTTTGGCCGCCGTCGCGCCGGCCCTTTCGGCATACCCGGCGACCTCGTCGGCGAAAGCGTCCAAATGCTCGGTGCCGGACCACTCCCCCGCCGCTTTGGCCCGCACTTCGCAGTCGAGACCGAGCACGCGGCGAATCTCGGCGATCAGGTCGGGTAGCGAATAGCTGAGGTGGCCGCGAAGCGCGGTCAGTTCGGCGGCCAGCATTTCGATGCGCCGGTATCCGGCCGCGGAGTAGCCACTGGCCGGGCCGGGATCGGCGATCGCATCGCCCAAGCAGGGGGCAGTGTCGGCCTCGGTACCAGCCTCGATGGCGATCGTCTCGGCCGAGACGGGCCCGGTCGGCCGCGCCGCACCGCTCAGTTGCTGCGCCCGCCGCCACAGCGCGGCGATGTCGCGACCGCCAAGGCGCCAGCGCGGACCGCTGAGCACCCGCATCGCGGCGGCACCGGCGGTCGGGTCGGCTACCAGCCGCAACATAGCCACCAAATCGGCAACCTCGGGTATGGACAACAGCCCGGCCAAGCCGACGACTTCCACCGCAATTCCACGGGCCCGCAATACATCCGCGATGGGTGCCGCGTCGGAGTTGCGGCGCACCAACACCGCGGCGGTAGGCGGGGCGACGCCCAGCGACCTGGCCTCGTCCGCGGCGCGGCGGTAGTGCTCTTGCAGGCGGTCCGCGATCCACTCGCGTTCGGCCTGTACGTCGGGCAGCAGCGCACAGCGAACCGTGCCGCCCGGTGCGTCCGGCCGGGAACGCAGCGGCCGCACCGCGACTGAACGGCGGCGCGCCTCGGCGGATATCGCGTTGGCGAGGTGCAGCGTCCGGGGCGGATTGCGCCAACTGGTGCGCAGCTCCAAAGTGGGCGCCGGGGTGCCGTCAGACAGCGGGAAGTCGGTGGTGAACCGCGGCAGGTTGGTCGCCGAGGCGCCGCGCCACCCGTAGATCGACTGAATCGGATCGCCGACCGCCGTCAGCGCCAGCCCCTGGTCCACTCCACCGCCGAACAGCGCCGACAACGCCACCCGTTGTGAGTGCCCGGTGTCTTGGTACTCGTCGAGCAACACCACCCGGTAGCGGCTACGCAGATCCTGCCCGACCTGCGGGAACGTCGCCGCCAGCCGCGCCGCCGAAGCCATCTGCATGCCGAAATCCATCACCTTTTCGGCACGCATGCGTTCTTGCAACGCATCCAGCAGCGGCACTGCCGCGGCGCGCTCGTTCTGGGTCGCCAGCATGCGCAGCAGCCACTGGTTGGGGCCACGGCCACGCTGGTGCGGACCCGCCGGCAGGGTGTGCACCAGTTTCTCCAGCTCCACGTGGGTGTGGCGGAGTTGGTCGGTGTCGACAAGGTGCTCGGCGAGCTGCCCCCACAACCGCAGCACCATTGCCGTCACGGTCGCGGGCGATTTGTCGGTGGGTAATTCGCCGCGGTAGCTGGTGACGACGTCGAAAGCCAGCTGCCACAACTCTGTTTCGGTGAGCAATCTGGTGTCCGGCTCGACCGGTAACAGCAGGCCGTGTTCCCGCAGCAGCGTGCCGGCGAACGCGTGATAGGTGCTGACCGTCGGTGTACCCGCGGATTCGACGCTGCCGGCGGCTACCGCGGCCAACCTGGCCAGTCGTGACCGCACCCGGCGCAGCAGCTGGCCGGCTGCCTTGCGGGTGAAGGTCAAACCGAGCACCTGGCTGGGTTCGGCAAAGCCGTTAGCAATCAGCCACACCACCCGCGCGGCCATCGTCTCGGTTTTGCCGGCACCGGCTCCCGCGATCACCACCAAGGGGCCGGGCGGTGCCGCGATCACCGCGGCCTGCTCGTCGGTGGGCGGGAAAAGGCCTAGGGCACTGGCCAATTCGGCCGGACTGTAGCGCGGCTTCACTGGATCGCTCCGTCGAAAGCCGGGCAGGACGGCCGCAGTGGGCAATGTGAGCAACCGTCGTTGCGCCGGGCGATGAACTGCGGTCCGGCCGTGGCCTCGGCGGCCTGCCGGACCAGGTCACGCCAGTGCTCGCGAGCTTGGGGCGTGAGCGGATCCTGTTCCCGCTGGGCCGCGCCAGCCGTGCCGGTCTTGCCGGGATAGACAAGGCGGGCGCCGCCGGGCTCGTCGCCGGCTGACACCATGCCCTCGGCAACCGCCAACTGGTACATCGCCAGCTGAGCGTGCTGTTGGGCGTCGTCCTTGCTGACCGGGGTTTTGCCGGTCTTGACGTCGACGATCACCAATCGACCGGCCGCGTCGCGTTCCAGTCGATCGACGCGGCCCCGCAACCGGACCTGTCCCCCGTCGCCGCGTGGCGTGTCGAGCACACCGTCGACACCCACCTCGACGCCAACCTCGGTCAGCTCACTTCGCGTCTGCGCTCGCCACTCCACGAACGCCTGAATCATCAGGCGGTGCCGGGCAAGCTCGTTGGCGGCATGCCACTGCGCCTCGAATGGCAGGTGGGCCCATACCCGGTCCAGCTCAGCCAGCAGTTGCGACTCGCTCTTGCCCGATTCGGCGACCAGCGCATGCATCACCGAGCCGATGGTCGAGCGGATATCCCGCGGATCGGTTCCGCCGTGCTGCTCGGCCAGCCAGCGCAGCGGGCAGTCGCTGAGTGTTTGCAACGTCGACGGTGTCAGGGTGACAACGTCAGTGCTGCCGCACAGCGGCGCGCTGGTACTGACCGGCACCAGACCGTGCCAGCCGGCCGGGTCCGCGCCGTGAACGCCAGCGTCGGCCAGCCGGGCCAATTGGGTTGCGGCACAAGCACGAGCGTCGTCATCGACAGCGCCGTCCGGTGCGCACACCACGGCCCGCAACCGACCCACCACCGCTGCGGACGACAACACTCGCGGCGCCGACACCGGCTGGGCCGCAACGGTTTTGTCATTCGCCAACTGCGCGGCCTCGTAGAAAAACGGTGACGGCAGCGCGGCTTCCCCGCCGCTGCCGGCCTCGTTGTCGACTGCTGTCACCAACAACCGCCGGCGGGCCCGGCCCATCGCGGCGACCAGCAACCGACGCTCCTCGGCTAGCAGCGGGGCACGCACCGACGCGTTGTGTGTCACGCCGTCGAGTTCGTCGAGCAACCGTTGCGTGGCCAGCACACCACCGCGCGGAATCACGTTGGGCCACAAGCCGTCCTGTAGACCGGCGATGACGACCAGATCCCATTCCTGGCCCACCGCGGCGTGCGCGCTGAGCACCTTGACCTGCTCGGCCTGCGATACCGGATCACGATTTGTGGGAGGCAACTGCAACGCCGCGACGTGATCGATGAGGCCGCGCAGCGACGCACCGGAAGTGCGCGACACGTAGTCCTCAGTGGTGTCGAACAGCGCGGTTACCACGTCCAGGTCCCGCGCGCCCTGGGCTGCTGCCGGGCCGCCGCGCTCGATCGCGGCCAGCCAGCGACGTTGCAGTCCGCTGCGGTGCCACGCCGCCCACAGTGTATAACGCGGGTCCTGGCCATCTCGGTGGCATCGAGCCGCGCCGGCCAACACGGCGCGAACGCGACGCAGCGCACCGGACTGCGGGCCGGATACCGGATCGTCACCGTTCAGCATGGCCACCAATAGTTCCCCGAAGATGCCGGGCCTGCCGTCGCCCCGGCTGCGTTCGAGCGTTCTGCGTAACTGACGAAGCGAGACCGGGTCGACGCGACCGATCGGTCCCGAGATGAGCGCCAACGCCTGCTCGGCGTCAAGCCCGTCGGCCGTCGCGGCCAGCACGGTAAGCAGCGCGGCCGCCGCGGGTTCTCCGGACAGCGACCCGCCGATCGCCGGTATTGCCACCGCGACTCCGGCCGCGGCCAGAGCGCGCGGCAACCGCGTCGCGGCCCGCGGGACCGACCGGACTATCACCGCCATTTGGGACCACGGCACCCCGTCGATCAAGTGCGCCCGACGCAGCGTGTCGGCAATGAGCGCTGTCTCCGCGTGGACCGAACCGACCAGCTGCGCGCTCACGCAGCCGTCGTCAGCGCCGGTGCCCTCGATCTGTCGGCCGGCGCTGGTTCCGGGCAACCGTCCGGCGATGCCGCTGACCGCACGCGCCACCGCCGGCGCGCAGCGGTACGACTGCGTCAAGGTCACCGAAGGGCCGTCCTGACTGAGTAACCCGGCAGGCTCGCCGCCGCGGAAACCGAACACGGCCTGGTTCGGGTCGCCGGCGATGAGGGCGATTTCGGTGCCGGCCGCCAGCACGCGGACCAGTTGAGCCGCCTGCGGATCGAGCTGCTGGGCGTCGTCGACCAAGAGCACCCGGACGCGGGCCCGTTCGGCGGCGAGCAGCTCCGGATCCACCGCGAAAGCTTCCAGCGCCGCCCCTACCAATTCGGCCGCCGCCAGGGCTGGTGCCGTGGCCTGCGGGGCCGCGGTGCCGACTGCTGCACGCAACAGCATCACTTGTTCGTACTGCCTGGCGAAGCGGCCTGCGGCAATCCACTCCGGACGATCGCATCGACGTCCCAGCCGCTCCAGGGCCTGGGGGTCTACACCACGTTCGGCGCAGCGCGCCAACAGGTTTCGCAACTCGTTGGCGAAGCCGGCCGTGCGCAGCGCGGGCAGTAAATGATCTGGCCACCAGGTGCCGTCCTCGATGTCGCCGACCAGCAGTTCCCGGACGATGGCGTCCTGCTCGGCACCGGTGAGCAGCCGCGGCGGTGCATCACCCCCGCGTTCGGCGGCGCGGCGCAGCACCGCGTAGGCGTAGCTGTGCAACGTGCGTACCAGCGGCTCGCGCACGGCTCTCACCCCTTCCGAACCCAGCAAGGCCGCCGTCAAAGCGCTCCGTTCCCGCATTCCGATGCGGCCCGAACCGGTAAGCAGCAGAACGGATTCGGGATCTGCTCCGGCGGCGATATGAGCGATCGCCGAATCGATGAGCACACTGCTCTTACCCGTGCCCGGACCACCCAGGACACGCACCACGCCGCGCAGCCCGGGCTGCACAACCTCGTCCACGGAGAAAATGGACTGCGATGACATAGCCGCATGCAACCACCTGCCACCGACAAGCAGCCTGGCATCATCGACGCGTGACCCTTCACGTGCACCGATTCGGCCCCGACGGTCCGGTCCAGATGCTGGCGTTGCACGGATTAACCGGCCACGGGCGGCGATGGCAACACTTCACCGACTACGTGCCCGAAATCTCGGTCGCCGCGCCGGATCTGATCGGTCACGGCCGATCGTCATGGAACGCGCCGTGGAGCATCGACGCCAACGTCGCCGCGCTGGCCAACTTGCTGGAGACCGCCGCGGACGGTCCCGCACTTGTGGTCGGGCATTCGTTCGGCGGCGCGCTGGCTCTGCATCTGGCAGCAGCCCGGCCTGAGTTGGTGGGCGCATTGTTGCTGCTTGATCCGGCGATCGGCCTGGACGGGCAATGGATGTCACAGATCGCCGAAGCCATGTTGTCCTTCCCCGACTATCCCGATCGCGCGCAGGCTCATCAGGAAAAGGCGGGCGGTTCATGGGCCGATGTGGACTCGGCGGTGCTCGATGCGGACCTGGACGAACACCTGATCCGGTTGCCCAACGGGCGGTATGGCTGGCGGATCAGTCTGCCCGCGATGATGTCGTACTGGAGCGAGTTGGCGCGTGGCGTCGTGCTGCCGCCCGCAGGTATGCCGACGACGCTGGTACGGGCCAAGTGGACGTCGCCGCCGTATGTCAGTGACGGGTTGATCACCGGACTGCGCGAGCGCCTCGGTGCGAATTTCGAGCTGCTGGATTACGAATGCGATCACATGGTTCCGCACGCCAAACCCGACGACGTTGCCGCCCTGGTGCGTAAGCGGTTGGCAGCGAGGTAGCCGTGGCACCGGTGACCGACGAGCAAATTGAGCGGGTACGCGCGCTCGTCGCGGCCATCCCCGCGGGCAGAGTGTCGACCTACGGCGATATCGCTTCCGCGGCAGGGCTTTCCAGCCCCCGCATCGTCGGCTGGATCATGCGCACCGACTCGGCGGACCTGCCCTGGCACCGGGTGATCACCGCATCCGGACGGCCGGCTCGGCATCTGAGCACCCGCCAACTCGAACTGTTGCGTGCCGAGGGGGTGCTGTCGGTGGACGGGCGAATCGCGTTGAGCGAAGTGCGTTACGAGTTCGAGGGTTAGAGAATCATCCGCACCATCGCCGCGGTGCGGGCCAGCCCCGGGAAAGCCTCAGCGGTGGACCGCGGATGCAGCGCATGTACCGCCAACCGAAACATCAACGCGCGCAACAACATCTGTGACCATTCGGGCAACGCGCTCCACCGCTCGATGAGGCCGTCGTCGGCTTCTCCCCACGACAACGCGTCGATGACGACCACCCCGGCCGCCCACGAGGCGGGCCGCCAGTATGGCGTGATGTCGGTGATGCCCGGCGGTGCGGTGCCCGCGAAAAGCACTGTGCCGTAAAGATCTCCATGGACCAGCTGGTTGGGGCTGCGGGTTGGTTTACGCAGCGTCGCGAGCTGATTGATCAACTCGACGGATCGTTCGGCATCCGCGGTCGGCGGCGCGGTCCGTGCGCCGGGCGGGACCGAGTGCAACGGGCGTTCCTCCCAGGCGGCGCGATCGGCGGCGATGAACACGTCGACGTCGGCCCACGGCGCAGTGGGTCCCTGGGTCAGGAAACGCGGGCGCTCCAACTTGCCGGTGGCCTCGTGCAGCCGCACGGCCGCCGAGACGACCTCGTCGTGCCGGGCCTCGGGTGTGCCGGCGACGAATGTGTCTGCCCGCCAGCCGGACACCACGTATCGCCCGTCGGTGGAACGAACTGGGCGGGCCAGCCGCACACCGTCGACGAACAACGTCTCCCGGACTCGCGCCGACCACGCCGCGCGGGCGTTGTCGGCGACCATGGAGAGCACGACCTCACCGCATCGCCAGCCGCCTTCCCAGGCACCGCCTAATGGCGCGGGCTGTACACCGGTGAGACCGAACGCCGCAAGTACGTGCTCGGGCGGCGGCTCGACGGTCACGGGAGTTAGCCTAGTCGGGCGACGATGCGCGTCGGCACGACGCGCTGAGGAGCGCGACAATCGTGGTCAGTCGGGCGACGATGCGCGTCGGCACGACGCGCTGAGGAGCGCGACAATCGTGGCTAGTCGGGCGACGATGCGCGTCGGCACGACGCGCTGAGGAGCCCGACAATCCCAGCTACTCGGGCGACGATGCGCGTCGGTACGACGCGCTGAGGAGCCCGACAATCCCAGCTACTCGGGCGACGATGCGGGCCAATCGTTGCCACGTTCGAGTGAACTTGGACTTTCAGGGTGCAACCTGGGTTTGAGTGTGAATCCTGGGCTTTGAGTGTGAATCCTGGGTGGGATTTCGGCGATTCTGCCGCCCTGGGTTCACACGGAAAGCCGTCGCTCCACAACCAACGCCATCAGTTCACACCGAAGCGGTGAACCAGCCGCAACGCCCTACCCTGCCCACGGAACTGTGCTCTGGAAAACCCTGTGCGACACGACGCCATTTATTAGACACGCCCCATTCAGGCGACGAAGCGCTGAGGAGCCCGGAATGTCAGCCTTGCTGACCGGACAGACCATCGTCGCCGTGGCCGCCTGGAGTGCCCACGGCTCCGGGTATTCCGCCCGTGCCTGGTGTGCCCGCACCGCCGCCGCTGACTCCGCTGCCGCCGTCGCCCCCGGCGCCACCCGCGCCGGCGCCACCCGCGGTGCCGGCCCGACCGAACAAGCCACCGGCGCCGCCCATACCGCCCGTGCTGCTGCCACCGCCGTTGCCGCCGTTGCCTCCGTCGCCGCCCTTGCCGCCGTCACCAGCAGCACCCCCGTACGTGGTCCCGCCGCTGTTGTTTGCGACATTCCCACCGGTGCCGCCCTGACCACCGATGCCCCCAGTGCCACCGGTGCCGCCTTGGCCTCCGAGGCCGGCGTTGCCGCCGACGCCGCCGTCGCCGAAGAGACCACCGGCACCACCGTTACCGCCCGCGCCGCCGGCACCACCGGTGCCACCGATACCGCCGGCGCCACCGTCGCCGGCGTTCCCACCCGCACCGGCAACTGTCTGGAAGCCGTTAACTCCGGCGCCCGCGAACACCCCTTTGCCGCCGTCGCCACCCAGGCCACCACCCGCGCCTAGCCCGCCGCCACCACCGGTGCCGCCCACACCACCGGCCCCGCCCGAGCCCACCAGCAACCCGCCATGACCACCGTCGCCGCCCGCGCCCCCTACGCCGCCCGTACCACCGGACACGCCCGCGGCACCCGCCCCGCCGTGGCCGGCGGCCCCGGCGCTGGCAAGCGAACCGTTTCCGAATGCCGTGGCAGGCCCGCCGTTACCGCCGGCGCCACCCGTACCACCCGGGGACAGCGCGTTGGTCCCATTGCCACCTGCGCCCCCTACGGCCACGCTTACCGCACCGACGCCTGCCTGAGCTGTTCCACCGTTGCCGCCGGCGCCGCCGTTACCGCCGGCGCCACCGGTACCGCCATTGCCGGCGTTGGCGGTACCACTCCCGTTCGCGAACGCCGGCCCGCCCGTGCCGCCAGTACCTCCGGTGCTGCTGAGTCCACCATCGGCGCCGTCGCCGCCGTTGAAACCGAACGCATTGCCAGTAGTGGGGTCGAAGATGCTGCTGCCGTCGCTGCCGGCGGCCGCGGTCCCGGTAATGACGGGGTTGACGCCGTTGGTACCGACCAGACCGGTACCGCCCTGGCCGCCGGCGCCGCCCGCGCCTAACAACGTGGCACTACCCCCATTGCCTCCCCGGCCGGCGACGCCGCCGTTGATGCCCGCTGCGGCGGCTCCGCCCTGCCCGCCCGCACCACCATTACCGCTTAACCAGCCCCCTGACCCGCCCGTGCCACCGAGCGCGCCGGCACCACCCGCCCCGCCGGCCCCGCCGTTGCCGAACAGTCCCGCGTCACCACCGCTGCCGCCGGCCTGACCGGATTTGCCAGATCCGCCGTTTCCACCGTTGCCCCAGAGCAATCCGCCGGCACCGCCGTTTGCGCCAGAACCAGGCGCGCCGTTTGCACCGTCGCCAATCAGTGGGCGCCCCAGCAACGTCCGGGTGGGCGCATTCACCGCATCCAGCAGCACCTGTGCGGCGTTGGTCGACTCCGCCGCCGCGTAGGCGCCCGCGCCGGCATTGAGGACCTGCTCAAACTGCGCTTGAAAAGCGGCCGCCTGCGTGCTGAGCGCCTGGTAGGCGCGGCCGTGGTTTCCGAACAACGCGGCGATGGCCACCGATACTTCGTCGACAGCAGCGGCAAGTACACCCGTCGTCGTGGCTCCCGCCGCCTGGTTGGCTGCCGAAAGGGTCGAGCCGATGCTAGCCAAGTCCGTAGCCGCCGCCGATATCACTTCTGGGGTCGCAACGAAAAATGACATGTGACCAAGCTCCAATCCAACACAAGCCGGATCGTCCGGCAGCGGCTCACTCTCGCTGCGTCACATTGTTAGCTTTTCTTGGGTGCTCCGCTCGAAATTGCCAATCTTTTTCGGTGCGTATCCCTTGAGATTTCTTTGTGTGGCAAGTGCAGTGTTATCGCTCGGAGTTGGGCCCTGCACCCAGCTACCGAGTGACACATGGGGCGCGGTAGGCGGGTGCCTAATTCACCAAATATTGTTTGGAACAGACGAAGCCACTTGTCGCACAACACATGTCGGGCGCCAGCCTGCTGAACTTGTGTACCTGCTAAGGCGTCAGCAACCCCTGATCATTCGGCGGTTTTGAGCGCAGTTCAGTACATGACCATGTCGGGCTGAATCTGCTTGGCCCATGCGAGGATCCCACCCTGCAAGTGCACCGCGTCGGAGAATCCAGCTTCCCGCACCGCCGCCAGCGCCTCGGCCGAGCGCACCCCGCTCTTGCAGTACAGCACCGTGGTGCGGTCCTGCGGCAGCTGCGCCAGGCCCTCCTCGGAGATCAGCAGCGACTTCGGCAGCAGCGTGGCGCCGTCGATGTGCACGATGTCCCATTCCGCCTGCTCGCGGACGTCGATCAGAGCGATCTTCTTGCCGGAATCCAACAAGTCACGCAACTCACGGGGGGTGATGGTCGAACCCGTGGCTGCGTCGGCCCCCGCCTCGGATGCCACACCGCAGAACCGCTCGTAGTCGACCAACCCGGTGATCTTCGGCGTCGAAGGATCCTTGCGAATCCTGATCGTGCGGTAGCTCATCTCCAGCGCGTCGTAAATCATCAGCCGGCCCAGCAGCGTCTCGCCGATTCCGGTGATCAACTTGATCGCCTCGGTGCCCATCACCGACGCGACGGATGCGCAGATGATGCCCAGCACCCCACCTTCGGCACAGGACGGCACCAGACCAGGGGGCGGCGGTTCGGGATACAGGTCGCGGTAGTTCAGACCCAGCCCGTCGGGGGCGTCCTCCCAGAACACCGACACCTGGCCCTCGAACCGGTAGATCGATCCCCACACGTAGGGCTTGCCGGCCAGCACCGCGGCATCGTTGACCAGGTAGCGGGTGCTGAAATTGTCGGTGCCGTCCAGGATCAGGTCGTACTGGGCGAAGAGGTCGACTGCGTTGCTGGAATCCAGCCGGAACTCGTGCAGGCACACCTCGGTAAGGGGGTTGATGGCCAGGATCGACTCGCGCGCCGACTGCGCCTTGGACCGGCCAACATCGGCGACGCCGTGGATGATCTGGCGGTGCAGATTGGACTCCTCGACGACGTCGAAGTCGACGATCCCGATGGTGCCGACGCCGGCCGCGGCCAGGTAGAGCAGTGTCGGCGCGCCGAGCCCGCCGGCGCCCATCACCAGCACCCGCGCGTTCTTGAGCCGCTTCTGTCCGTCGACGCCCAG
>NZ_LZLS01000153.1 GCF_001673365.1 Mycobacterium asiaticum | reverse complement strand
CCGGCCCGTCTCGCGCGCATCACGTTGGACGCCGACATGCACACCACGGCGGCGATCGGCGCAAAGAACGGTTGGGGTGGTGCTGCATCACTCATGTCTTCGAGCATCGCTCAGCCCTGCAACAGGGTAAAGG
This sequence comes from Mycobacterium asiaticum, assembly GCF_001673365.1. Classification (GTDB taxonomy): domain Bacteria; phylum Actinomycetota; class Actinomycetes; order Mycobacteriales; family Mycobacteriaceae; genus Mycobacterium; species Mycobacterium asiaticum_A. The sequence continues at coordinate 13,580 of NZ_LZLS01000153.1, read as the reverse complement.
GATAGCCGGACAAAGATGCCATGAATTGATGTAGCCCGGCGCTCTGCGGAGCGCCGGGCTAATGGTTGACGGGGTTAGCGGCCGGGTGTCGGCGAGGGAGTGACCGATGGTGCCACCGAGGACGGCACCTGGCTGGGTCCGCCGGGCCCGGTGCCCGGACTGACCGACGGTGCACCGCCGTTGGGGAACCCGGTGCGGTGGAACATCGCCGGGTGGTGCTTGTGGTGATGGCGGTGGTGACCGCCGTGTCCGCCACTCATCAGACCCAGCCGGAAGCCGGTGAAGAAGATGACCGAGATGATGAAGACGACGCCGGCGACGATGGCCACCCACGCCGCGGCCTTGAAGACCCTCGGGGTGCGGTGTTCCACACGTTCTGCGGGCGGCGCTACGGCGGTAGAAGTCCGCGTGGTTGGAGTGTCAGGAATTTCGCTCATGACTCGCATGATGCCGGGGCAACCAGTAGTGGCCGCTATGCGCTGGTTATGTAGCAGCTGTGAGCGACTCGGCCGCTCACCAGCATTCATGCAGGAACGCATGATACGGTGCGCGTATGCCTAAGACGGTTCAGATCCGCGACATTGACGACGAAGTTTATGCAGGATTACAACGCCGCGCCGGCGAAGAAGGCATTACCGTGCCCGAACTCCTGCGACGCGAAGCTACCCGGCTCGCTTCGCGGCCGTCGATTGCACAGTGGTTGGCACGCACTGGGCGTCGACCATCCGCGGTATCCACCGCGGATGTCTTGGCGACCCTCGATGAGTGGCGCGGCGAGTGGCCCGATGCTCGTCGTTGATGCCTCGTGCTTGTTCGAGGTCGTGGCCGATACGCCGCGATCTGAGGAGATTGCGGCCCGTCTCGCCGCGGATGCCGACCAAATTGCTCCCCAGGTGATCGATGTCGAGGTGCTGGGTGTTATCCGTGCCCAGCACCAGCGTGGCCGGCTGGACAGCACCGCCGCGGCACAAGCCGTGGCCGACCTGCGCGACTGGCCGGGTGATCGGTACGGACACCGCTGGCTACTAGATCGGGCGTGGCAACTCAGGGACTCCATCCGGGGGTGGGACGCGTTCTACGTGGCACTCGCGGAAGCATTCGATGCGACCCTGCTCACGCTGGACGCACGGCTTGCACGCGCTCACGGACCCACCTGCAGGATCGAGGTCGTGGGTAGCTAGAACTGTGCGGCCAGCAGCTCGGCGATCTGGATCGTGTTCAACGCCGCACCCTTACGCAGGTTGTCCCCCGATACGAACAGCGCCAAGCCCCTGCCTTCCGGCACGCCCGGGTCCTGCCGGATGCGGCCGACCAGCGAGTCGTCGATCCCGGCCGCCGCCAACGGCGTCGGCACGTCAACCAGCTGCACGCCGAGTGCGCCGTCGAGGAGTTCGTGGGCCCGCTCCGGCGAGATTGGCCGGGCGAATTCGGCGTTGATCGACAAGGAGTGGCCGGTGAACACCGGAACCCGCACACAAGTGCCGCTGACCAGCAGCTCCGGTATACCGAGGATCTTGCGGCTTTCGAAGCGCAGCTTCTGATCCTCGTCGGTTTCGCCGGAGCCGTCGTCCACCAGCGATCCCGCCAGCGGCAGCACGTTGAACGCGATCGGCGCGACGTACTTGCTGGGCGCCGGGAAGTCGAGCGCATTTCCGTCATGCACGAGTTGCTCGGCGTCGTCGATCACCGCACGCGCCTGGACCGCCAACTCGTCGACACCAGCCAGCCCGCTGCCTGACACGGCTTGATAGCTCGACACCACGATGCGCAACAGCTGGGCTTCCTCGTGCAGCACCTTGAGCACCGGCATCGCGACCATGGTGGTGCAATTCGGGTTGGCGATGATGCCCTTCTTGAGCGCTCGGCGATCGACCACGTCCCGGTCGAAGTTCACCTCGGAGACCACCAACGGAACGTCGGGGTCCTTGCGCCACGCCGACGAGTTGTCGATCACCGTCACCCCGGCGGCGGCGAACCGCGGCGCCTGCACCTTCGACATGGCCCCGCCTGCTGAGAACAGTGCGATGTCCAGGCCGGTCGGGTCGGCGGTCTCGGCGTCCTCGACTTCGATTTCCTGCCCGCGAAACGCCAGCTTGCGGCCCTGCGATCGGGCCGAGGCGAAGAACCGCACCGAGCTGGCGGGGAAATCGCGCTCGTCGAGCAGGGTGCGCATCACCTGTCCCACCTGGCCGGTGGCGCCGACTACTCCTACTGAAGGCTGACGGGCGACCATCTAACGTCCCGTTCCCGCGTACACCGTGGCCTCCTCTGCGCCGCCGAGCCCGAACGCCTCGTGCAACGCGACAACGGCCTTGTCTAGTTCCGTGTCGCGACACAGCACCGAGATTCGGATCTCGGAAGTGGAGATCAACTCGATGTTGACACCGACCGCGGCCAGCGCCTCACAGAACGTCGCCGTGACACCTGGGTGGCTGCGCATGCCGGCACCGATCAGCGACACCTTGCCGATGTGGTCGTCGTAGAGGAGCTGAGTGAAGCCGATCTCCTCTTGGAGCGAATCGAGCTTGGCCACCGCGGTCGGGCCACTGTCGCGTGAGCAGGTGAACGTGATGTCGGTCTTGCCGTCCTCGATCTTTGACACGTTCTGCAGCACCATGTCGATGTTCACGTCGGCGTCGGCGACGGCCCGGAACACCTTGGCCGCGTAACCCGGGATGTCGGGCAGACCCACCACGGTCACTTTGGCCTCGCTGCGGTCGTGCGCGACTCCGGTCAGGATGGGGTCTTCCATGGATATGTCCTTGATCGATCCGACAACGACGGTGCCCGGCCTATCCGAGTACGAAGACCGGACATGCACCGGAAGTTCGTACCGCCGGGCGTATTCCACGCAACGCAGCATCAGCACCTTGGCGCCGCACGCGGCCATCTCGAGCATCTCCTCGAAGGTGACGGTGTCGAGCTTGCGGGCGTTGGGCACAATCCGCGGGTCCGCACTGAAGATGCCGTCCACGTCGGTGTATATCTCGCACACGTCGGCGCCCAATGCGGAGGCCAGCGCCACGGCCGTCGTGTCCGAGCCGCCCCGGCCCAGAGTGGTGACGTCGCGGGTGTCCTGACTGACGCCCTGGAACCCGGCGACCAGCACGATGCGACCCTCGTCGAGCGCGGCCTGCAACCGGCCCGGCGTGACGTCGATGATCTTGGCGTTGCCGTGCGTGCCGGTGGTGATGACGCCGGCTTGGGAACCGGTGAACGATCGGGCGTGCGCGCCCAGCGATTCGATCGCCATGGCAACCAGCGCGTTCGAGATGCGCTCGCCAGCGGTCAGCAGCATGTCGAGTTCGCGCGGCGGCGGGACCGGGCAGACCTGTTGGGCCAGATCCATCAGGTCGTCGGTGGTGTCGCCCATCGCAGAAACCACGACGACGACGTCGTTGCCCTGCTTTTTGGTCTCGACGATCCGCTCGGCAACGCGGCGGATCCGGTCGGCGTCGGCCACCGACGATCCGCCGTACTTCTGCACGACGAGCGCCACTGATCTGTTCCTGTCTCGGGATTGTCCTGGATTTAAGTCCACAACAGAATACGTGCCGGCGCATCTCGATTAATCCGGCGCCGACCAGGCATCGAGTGGGCCCCCAGGGATTCGAGTGTGCATGCACGGCTTCGCCAGTGCCGTCACGGCGGCGATTTCGCGTTTTCCCCACCGTGGATGCACCGTCGGAGCCGTCACTGCACACGCGATGCTTTTTGTCCAGGCAGCCGATCGCGGTAGAGTGCACAACGTGCAGCGGGTGCTCCTTCTCGGACGCCGCGACGGGGTCTGATCCAGACCGGCCTCCCGTCGCGGGTGTTCGCGATGCGCCGGTCTGAGGTTCCTCTCTCTCATCCCCAGGAGCACCAACCGTGACCAATCCCGATTCGCCCGACGCCTACGTATCGGCACGCACCATCGTCAAACCCGCCGGCCCGCCGCGGCCCGGCCAGCCCGCGTGGAATCCACAACGCGGCACGTCAATGCCGGTCGACCGGTACCGCCCATTCGCCGACGAGGTCGAGCCCGTGCGGGTCGCCGACCGCACCTGGCCCGACCGGGTTATCGAAAACGCGCCGATGTGGTGCGCGGTAGACCTGCGCGACGGCAACCAGGCGCTGATCGACCCGATGAGCCCGGCCCGCAAACGCCGCATGTTCGACCTGCTGGTGCGCATGGGTTACAAGGAGATCGAGGTCGGCTTCCCCTCGGCCAGCCAGACCGACTTCGACTTCGTCCGCGACATCATCACCGACGGTGCCATCCCCGACGACGTCACCATCCAGGTGCTGACCCAATGCCGGCCCGAGCTGATCGAGCGCACGTTCGAGGCGTGCGAGGGCGCCAGAAACGTTATCGTGCACTTCTACAACTCCACGTCGATCCTGCAGCGACGCGTGGTTTTCCGAGCCGACCGGGCCGCGGTGCAAGCCATCGCCACCGACGGCGCCCGCAAGTGCGTCGAGGAAGCGGCCAAATATCCAGGCACCCGGTGGCGGTTCGAGTACTCACCGGAGTCCTACACCGGGACCGAGTTGGAGTACGCCAAGCAGGTGTGCGACGCCGTCGGCGAGATCATCGGACCGACGCCGGAGAACCCGATCATCTTCAACCTGCCGGCCACAGTCGAGATGGCCACGCCGAACGTCTACGCCGACTCGATCGAGTGGATGAGCCGCAACCTGGCCAACCGGGAGTCGGTCATCCTGAGCCTGCACCCCCACAATGACCGCGGAACCGCCGTCGCCGCAGCCGAATTGGGCTACCAAGCCGGCGCCGACCGAATCGAGGGGTGCCTGTTCGGCAACGGCGAGCGCACTGGCAACGTCTGCCTGGTGACGCTGGGGCTGAACCTGTTCTCCCGCGGCGTCGACCCGCAGATCGACTTCTCCAACATCGACGAGATCCGGCGCACGGTCGAGTACTGCAACCAGCTGCCGGTCCACGAGCGCCATCCCTACGGGGGCGACCTGGTCTACACCGCGTTCTCCGGCAGCCACCAGGACGCCATCAATAAGGGCCTGGACGCGATGAAAGTAGATGCGGACGCCGCGGACGTCGACATGGACGACATGTTGTGGCAGGTGCCGTATCTGCCGATCGACCCCAAGGACGTCGGCCGCACCTACGAAGCGGTGATCCGGGTCAACTCGCAATCCGGCAAGGGCGGGGTGGCCTACATCATGAAGGCCGACCACGGCCTGGCCCTGCCGCGGCGGCTGCAGATCGAGTTCTCGCAGGTCATCCAAAAGATGGCCGACGGCGAGGGCGGCGAGGTATCCCCCAAAGAGATGTGGGAAGCCTTCTCCGAGGAGTATTTGGCTCCGGTTCTGCCGCTGGAACGCATCAAGCAGCGGGTGGATGCACCGGAGGAGGACACCGGGACCACCAGCATCACCGCCACCGTCAAGATCGACGGTGTGGAGACCGAGATCAGCGGAGCGGGCAACGGGCCGCTTGCTGCGTTTGTCGACGCGCTGAGCACGGTCGGATTCGATGTGGCAGTGCTGGATTACTCCGAACACGCGATGAGTGCGGGCGACGACGCCCAGGCTGCCGCTTACGTCGAGGTTTCGGTCGCGATCGCGAGCGCGGCGGAGCCGGGCGAAGCGGGTCGCGGCCCATCAGGTTCGGTCGCGATCGCGAGCGCGGCGGAGCCGGGCGAAGCGGGTCGCGGCCCATCAGGTTCGGTCGCGATCGCGAGCGCGGCGGAGCCGGGCGAAGCGGGTCGCGGCCCATCAGGTTCGGTCGCTGGCAGGACCGTGTGGGGCGTGGGTATTGCGCCGTCGATCACCACCGCGTCGTTGCGGGCCGTGGTGTCGGCGGTCAATCGGGCTAGCCGCTAAATTCCGAAGAAAGCTGGGGCGGGCCCGGCCCGCCGGGGTCGGGGTAGGAGGCCGGACCCGCTGGTCTGGTTACACCGCGAGGAGGCGCTCGAAGAATTCGCGGTACTGCATCAGCGCCTGCCGTAGGTCCTCGGTAGACACTTCCTCGCCGCGTGCCCACTGCTCTTCCAATCTCGATCGGGCGTGGGCAAACCCGGTCGTAAGCTGCTCGACCACGTCGGAGACCAGTCCGTCAGCCTTCTGCACGCAGTCCTTGGGATCGTCGACGAAAGCCGCCTGCACACCGGCCCAACGACCTCGCAGATCTGCCAGCTCCGCGTCGGCGAAAAGCGTTTCCGCCGTTGACGTTTCAGCTCGCGTCGGCTCGGGCTTGGCAGGGGCGGCGGTTTCGCTGGATTGCTGCTCCGCTGCCGCGACTTCGTCAGTGTGTTGATCGTGAATAGTCATTGCGCGCCTCCTAAGCTGTGCGCTTGCCTGTTTCGGTTTCGAGCAACTTCTCGAACAGTGCCCGGTAGTGCACGAACGCTTCGCGCTGCTCTTCGGTACTGACCTCACTGCGCTGCTGGGACATGTGGACACCGTGCGCGGCGCGATAGTTCTCGACGATCTGCGGATGATCCACCGAGATGTCGGCGGCCCGCCGCTCGAAATCGTCGACCGGATAGCCGCGGTCGCGCATCACCTCTGTGACCAACCGGTCGGCAACGCCGACGGCGGTCGCGGGGTTGTCGACGAAGGCGGTCTGCACCTGCTGCCAGCGAGTCGTGTAGTTGGCAAGTGCCGACTGCGACAACGGGACGATGTCGAGTTTCTCCCGCTTGCGCTCCCGGCTGACGAGTTCTCGCTCCGCCGTCTTCTGTCCCCCGGTTTCGGCGACCAGACGCTCGTACTCGGCACCGTAGTGCTTCTTCAGGCGCTCGCTCTTGCGGCGCCCGCTCAGGTAAGTGACCCCGACGATCAGCAGGGCGACCACGACGACGACGGAAGCCACGATCAAAATCGTTTCCCATACGGGCATTTCGGGCTCCTTTCGAACATATGTCGAATAGCCCGACCCGTGTCGGCACAAACGTCAACATGCAAATGCGCGCCGGAAGCGGGCTGTGAAAGCGGCCGTCAGAACAGCGCGAACTGCTCGTCTACCAGCGTGGAATCGGCAAAATGCTCCATGCTTCTGCCGCGCACCACCGAACACACGCCGTCCATGAATTGCGCGTCGGAAAGCACCGGCACCCCCAGCTGCACGGCGTGGTATCCCTTGCCCTGCACGGGAGCGGCCTCGTTGCAAACCACCAGCGACGTCTCCCGGTCGACGTCGTCGCTGTATGCCAACCCCGCGTACAGGATCCGCTCGACGAGTTCCTCGTGGGTACGACCCACCTCCGCGGCCAACGCCACGCGCATGCCCTGGACCAACGGCCGCCCACGGACGAACCGCCCGGGGTTGAGATACGGGCACGGCATCCGCGCCGCGAGCGCCTTGAGCGGCCGCAACTCGTCGTGGGTCACCCTGCCGTTGGGCCACCGACGCCGTGTCACCGGGTGCACCGGCAACCAGATGTCACGAGCACGCGCGCGCTCCAACGCCGCGGCCAGCACCCCGGTCAACACCATCGCGTCGTCGAACGCGTCGTGCGGACGCTCCTGGGTCACACCCCAGTGCGAGGCAAGGGTCTCCAACCGCAGGTTGTCGACGTCGAGCTCGAGCCGCCGAGCCAGCTCGACCGTGCACATGACGGAGTCGACGGGCAATTCAGCCTCGGCCAGCTCGGCCTCGGCGGACAGGAACGAATAGTCGAACGCGACGTTGTGCGCCACCAACGTGCGGCCGCGCAGCACCTCGATCAGGTCGTCGACGATGTCGGCGAATTGCGGCTGATCTTCCAGCATCGCGGCCGTCAGGCCGTGGACGTGCGTCGGACCGGGGTCCACGCCGGGATTGAGCAGGCTGACCACGGATTGTTCGACTTGCCCGGCCGCGTCCAGACCCAGCGCGGCCACGCTGATGACCCGGGCCTGACCTGGGCGAAAACCTGAGGTCTCCACGTCGATGACGGCCCATCCCCCGTCCGGCTCACGTGCAGGCCGTCCCCAGGACATCCCGTTCATGGCTTGAGGATGGCACGACGAACCGACATCTCAGGTTCGCTGACGCATCGTGTCGGCTTTTCCGGTGAGCTTGCACTCGGCGACGAAGCGCCGAGCTTGCGATCGCCCTTTAAACTCACCCGGGTGATCACCGCCCGAGCACGTTTGGCCCTTGCCGCCGGGGCAAGCGCACGGTGGGCATCGCGAGTCACCGGCCGCGGAGCCGGGGCGATGATCGGTGGGTTGGTCGCGATGACGCTGGACCGCTCGGTACTGCGCCAACTCGGCGCCGGCCGGCGCACGGTCATCGTCACCGGCACCAACGGCAAGTCGACGACCACCCGGATGACAGCGGCCGCTTTGCAGACCGTCGGGGAGGTGGCGACCAACGCCGAAGGTGCCAATATGGACGCGGGCCTGGTGGCCGCCCTGGCGGCCAACCGCCGCGCGGACTTGGCGGCCCTCGAGGTCGACGAGATGCACGTGCCGCACGTGTCGGATGCCGTCGAACCGTCCGCCGTCGTGCTGCTGAACCTCTCCCGCGATCAGCTGGACCGGGTCGGTGAGATCAACGTCATCGAGCGCACCCTGCGAGCCGGTCTGGCGGCGCATCCGAAAGCGGTCGTGGTGGCCAACTGCGACGACGTGCTGATGACTTCGGCGGCCTACGACAGTCCGAACGTGGTGTGGGTGGCCGCCGGCGGTTCGTGGTCGAACGACTCGGTGAGCTGTCCGCGCAGCGGCGAAGTCATCGTCCGCGAACCCGGCCACTGGTACTCCACCGGCGCGGATTTCAAACGGCCCAGCCCGCATTGGTGGTTCGACGAGCACAGCCTCTACGGACCCGACGGGCTGACGCTGCCGATGCAGCTGGCGCTGCCGGGCGCGGTGAACCGGGGCAACGCCGCTCAGGCCGTTGCGGCCGCGGTAGCCCTCGGTGCCGAGCCCGCCAAGGCGGTTGCCGCGGTGGCGCAGGTCGACGAGGTCGCGGGCCGGTATCGGACCGTGCGCATCGGCGCGCACGAGGTGCGGATCCTGCTGGCCAAGAACCCGGCCGGCTGGCAGGAAGCGTTGTCGATGGTGGACAAGGACGCCGACGGCGTCGTGATCGCCGTCAACGGCCAGGTGCCCGACGGCGAAGATCTGTCCTGGCTGTGGGATGTGCGATTCGAACATTTCGAAAAAACCGAGGTGGTGGCTGCCGGCGAGCGCGGCACCGATCTCGCGGTGCGGTTGGGCTACGCCGGCGTCGAGCACACGCTGGTGCACGACACGGTCGCCGCGATCGCGTCCTGTCCACCTGGGCGGGTGGAGGTCGTCGCCAACTACACGGCATTCCTGCAGCTCAACCGGCGGTTGGCGCGGCATGGTTGAGTCGCGAGTGCGGATCGGGCTGGTCTTGCCCGACGTCATGGGCACCTACGGCGACGGCGGCAACGCAGTGGTGCTGCGGCAACGACTGCGGTTGCGCGACATCGACGCCGAGATCGTCGAAATCACGCTGGCCGACCCCGTGCCCGACTCATTGGATCTCTACACGCTCGGCGGCGCGGAGGACTATGCGCAGCGCTTGGCCACCAAGCACCTGATCCGGTACCCGGGGTTACAGCGCGCGGCCGAGCGAGGCGCGCCGGTGCTGGCGATCTGCGCGGCCGTACAGGTGCTCGGGCATTGGTACGAGACGTCGTCTGGGGAACGGGTGAATGGCGTCGGCATGTTGGATGCGACGACCTCGCCGCAGGACAGCCGAACCATCGGCGAAGTGGTGTCCAAGCCGCTGATAGATGGGTTGACGCAGCAGCTGACGGGGTTTGAGAACCATCGGGGCGGCACCGTGCTGGGACCCGCGGCGTCGCCACTGGCGGCGGTCAGCAAGGGGGCGGGCAATCGCGCGGGCGACGGCTACGACGGCGTGGTTCAGGGCAGCGTGATCGCGACGTACATGCATGGGCCGTGCTTGGCGCGCAACCCGGAACTGTCCGACCACTTACTCACCCAGGTAGTGGGCGAGTTGCCTGCGCTGCAGCTGCCGGAAGTTGACCTGCTGCGCCGCGAGCGGCTAAGCGCCCGCTAGCCCCAGATCCGCGAATGCGGGGCTGTTGGCCAGTGCGGCGTAGAGCGGGGTATCGGTGGCCAGCGCCGGGGTGATCGCGGTCTCTGCGGCCACTACCGGCCCGGCGGCCGCCGCGGGCCCGGCCACTGCGGGTGCCATACCGACCACCGTTTCGGCCTGCAACGCCGCCTCGTTCGCCGCGTCGACGGTCGCGTAGGAGCGCGCACCCGCGCGGAGCAGCTGTACAAATTGGTCGTGAAACGCACCCGCTTGCGCGCTCAACTGCTGATACGCGTGGCCGTGCCAGCCGAATAGCGCCGAGATCGCCGCCGACACGCTGTCGGTGCCAGGCGCCGGAACGCTTACCGTCGGCGCGGCCACGAACGCGTTCGTGGCCGAGAGTGTCGAACCGATCTCCGCCAGATTCGCCGATGCCGCCTCAAGCAATTCCGGTTTTGCGCTTACAAACGACATCGCCGTCCCTTCTGCCACGATTTCGGATCCGAGCCCCGCCAGCCGCTCAGTAGATCATTCGTTCATCGATGCAGAAGCGTTATCAAAACGATTCCGGTGGAGTTCTTAAGCCATGGCACGGCGGCCGGTGAGCGCCCGGCCCAGCGTCAGCTCGTCGGCGAACTCCAGATCACCGCCCATCGGCAGACCGGACGCGATTCGCGTAACCGTGAGACCGGGGATATCCCGCAGCATCCGGACCAGATAGGTGGCGGTCGCCTCACCCTCGGTGTTCGGATCGGTCGCGATGATCACCTCGGTGATGTCGACGTCATCGACCCGCTCGCCGATGCGCGTCAACAATTCGCGGATGCGCAGTTGCTCGGGACCGATCCCGGACAACGGATCGAGCGCCCCACCCAGGACGTGATAGCGGCCGCGGAATTCGCGGGTGCGCTCGACGGCCTGAATATCTTTGGGCTCCTCGACCACGCACACCAGCGTGCCGTCGCGGCGCGGGTCGGCGCAGATCCGGCATCGCTCGTCGTCGGAGACGTTGCCGCAGACCGCACAGAACCGCACACCGTCGCGAACCTTGCCCAGCACGGCCGTCAGCCGGTCGATGTCCGGCGGCTCCACCGACAACAGGTGGAAGGCGATGCGCTGCGCGCTCTTGGGTCCGATGCCCGGCAGCTTGCCGAGCTCGTCGATCAAATCCTGAACCGGTCCCTCAAACATGTTGACGCAGTTCAGACCCCCGGCACACCGGGAGGCGGTGTCGGCGGGGCGGTGGGTGGCGCGGGTGGCCGCATGCCGCCGGCCAGTGCACCCAGGCGCTCCTGTGCCATGCGGGTGACCTGCTTGGACGCATCGCTCATCGCGCCGACAATCAGGTCCTGCAGCGTCTCGATGTCATCGGGGTTGACCACCTTGGGATCGATCGTCACGCCGATCACCTCGCCGCTACCTTTGACGACGACCTTGACCAGGCCGCCACCGGCCTGACCATGCACCTCGGAGTTCGCCAGTTGCTGTTGGGCTTCAAGTAGTTTCTGCTGCATCTGCTGCGCCTGGGCCAGCAGTTGCGACATATCGCCTCCGGGTTGCATGACAGTCCCCTCGCATCTTGGTCTCGAGTTGGTTTCGCCTGCGGTTGTCGGGCGATTTGAAACATTCAGCGTAGTCGGCACCGCGTTACCTTGACGCAGTGGACGTACGACTGAGGCTGCGTGTCGGGATTGCAATGGTCATCGGCGTGCTGGCCGCCGCCGCAGCGCCGTTTTCGGCGCCGCTGATGCCCTCCGCACTTGCCGCTCCGGGCAGCGTCGCCGGCATGATCGTGTTTATCGACCCGGGCCACAACGGGTCCAACGACGCGTCCATCGGTCGCCAGGTGCCCACCGGTCGGGGCGGCACCAAAGACTGTCAGGCCAGCGGCACGTCGACCAACAGCGGATACGCCGAGCACACCTTTACCTGGGACACCGCGCTGCGACTGCGCGCGGCTTTGAATGCGCTGGGTGTGCGCACAGCCATGTCGCGCGGCAACGACAACGCGTTGGGGCCGTGCGTGGACGAGCGCGCCAGCATGGCCAATGCGCTGCACCCCAACGCCATCGTCAGCTTGCACGGGGACGGCGGACCGGCTTCCGGGCGGGGATTCCACGTCAACTACTCGTCCCCGCCGCTCAACGCGGCCCAGTCCGGACCGTCGGTGCAGTTCGCGCGGGTCATGCGCGACCAGCTGCAGGCCTCGGGTCTTACACCGGCCACCTACATCGGCCAGGGCGGTCTGTACGGGCGCTCGGATTTGGCCGGTCTGAACCTGGCCCAGTACCCGTCGATCCTGGTCGAATTGGGCAACATGAAGAACCCCGCGGACTCCGCGCTGATGGAGTCCGCGGAGGGACGCCAGAAGTACGCCGACGCGTTGGTTCGCGGTGTCGCCGGGTTCCTGGCCACGCAGGGCCAGGCGCGCTAGCTCGCCTGGCCACGCAGGGCCAGGCGCGCTAGCTCTCCAGTTGGTTCTTTAGGTTGTCGAGCACCTCGCCCTGAATCTTCTTCAGGCCCAGCGGTGCGAACGTCTTCTCGAAGAAGCCCTTGACGCCACCGGCGCCGGTCCAGGTGGTCGTCATGGTGACGCTGGAACCGGGCCCCGCGGGAGCGACCGTCCAGTTGATCACCATCGACGAATTGGCGTCCTTCTCGATGACGGTGTGACCGGCGACGTCCACGTCGACCTGCACATTGCGCACTCGCGATTCGGTCGCCTGCAGCCGCCACTTGGCTACTGTGCCCTGGCCCTTGCCGCCTTCGATCACCTCATATTCGCTGTACTGAGGCGAAAGAATCTTCGGGCGGACCGTCTGATAGTCCGCCACTGCATCGAGCACTTTCGCGGGCTCGGCCTGGATCAAAACCGTGCTGGCTGCTTTCACCTGTCCCATCAGGTGCATCTCCTCAATTTTCCGGGTCTGCTGTCGCCGACCACGATATGTGCGGCCTATCCTTCGATGCGGCGCGCACCCAATTCGTTTTGCAACAACTCGAGGGCCACCTCTTCGGGGTCGCGGCGCGGTTCGGCCGGATCGTCGCGGCCGGCTTCGGCGAGCAGGCTCTCCTCTTCGGCACGTTGAGCCGAAACTTGTTCTGGCACAGCCTCTTTCACTGGTACCGGTGCCGCGCTGAGGTCGGCTGCCGCCGGCGGCCCGGTCTCGCACCGCACCCGCCAGTTCACTCCGAGGGCATCCTTGAGCGCCTCGACGATGACATCGGCATTGCGTTGTTCGGACAGCCGTTTAGCTAGCGGCGCCGCTTCGTGCGTCAACACCAGCGTGTTGTCCTCGACCGCGCGGACGGTGGCACCCGACAACATCACCGCGGTGGTGCGGCTGCGCTCGCGCACCTTGTCGCGCACCGTCGGCCACATGCTGCGCACCGCGGCGGCATTCAGTTCGCCCGGGGCTGAGGAGGCGGCGGGCGCTGGCGTCGCAACCGGTTCCGGCTTGGGTTCGGGGGCCGGAGCGGGCTCGGGCTTCGGCTCCGGCGGCACCGCCACGGGCCGCTGGCTCGAGCGCCGCACGGGCGCCGGGCGTGCCGGTGCGGGCTCGGGGGCCGCAGCTGGGGCTGGGGCCCCCGAGCC
>NZ_LZLS01000152.1 GCF_001673365.1 Mycobacterium asiaticum | reverse complement strand
GGATTCGGCCAGCTGATCGCGCCGCCCGCCCGTCATGTTTGACCGCCTCCGGGTTCGGGAATGTGCTGAGGGCGGCGATGAATCGCGGTCTTGAGAAGAAGGACCCCATCGCCATGCGCTGGGAAAATTCACCCGGCCAATTTCAGCTCGAATCGGCCACGCGGGTGTGGCTGACGACGGTGATAGAGGAGGAAGTCATGGCGGACAGCAACTCGGGACCGGCTGAGGCAATCAAGGGCGTCGTCGAGGACGTCAAGGGGAAGGCCAAGGAAGCCGTCGGGACGGTCACTGGTCGCGGCGACCTCGTCAACGAGGGCGAAGCGCAGCAGGACAAGGCGGAAGCGCAGCGCGACGCGGCCAAGAAGGAAGCCCAGGCGGAAGCGGCTCGCGGTGCCGCCGAGGTCGCCGAACAACGCCAGCAGTCTCACCAGTAGAAGCTTGTTTCAAGGATGGGCCCGGTCTGTAACCACGGACCGGGCTCATCGAACTTTGATGTCAACTCGCTGTTTCTAGGCACTTTCCAGCCACCGCCGGTAACAAAACTGGAATAATCGCACTTTGAACGGGGTATCCGACGAATTTGTCGGTGCTATCTGCGCGGCTGGCCCGCCGTGTGGTGGCTGAGATGGCTATGGCGGCGGGGGTCGGGGGACATATGGGCACTACCGAAGGTCTGGAGATTGGCAGTTGGACGTTCTTCTGCTGACCGACGAGGCCGATTTTCGATCCTCGCTG
>NZ_LZLS01000151.1 GCF_001673365.1 Mycobacterium asiaticum | reverse complement strand
GGTCCCCCCGGTCCCCCGGGTCCGTTGGCTGCGGGCAGCACGAAGATGCATTCGTTGAGTTCGACGCTCCAGGCCCAACCCGGGGCACAGTCGTCGGCGCGACTGACCGCCGGCGTGACGAACGCGGGCAATACCGTCGCCGCAAGGACGAACACGCCGATCGCGCAACGGCGTAGCAGGCGGCCCATCACCTGGCGCATTTGGCATACCTCCCATTTGTGACCCATCTATCCCGCCGATTGTCCTCCCGATCCGAGCCAGGTGAGACGGATTCGACGCGATTGGCCACACGCGGGCTGTGTTAGCGCCCCAGGCCCCGCTTGCGCGCCCAGAGCACCGCGAAGATGGTCCCGCCCGACCAGACCAGCAGAGCGAAACCCAGATGGACGAAACTTTTGGTGTCCCGGCCGAATACCGGGCCGATCGCCGCGGGAAGCTGGGTCCACAAAACCCGATGTTCGATACCGCCCATCGGGTCGGCCACGAAATAAAGCGCGTACGGCAGGGTGATCGCCAGCAACCAGCCAGCAGTGCGCCGGATGTTGCGCCGTTGCCGCCACCGCCGAAGCAGCGGCTCAGCCGGCACCGGGTGCAGCACCGAGATGGCGTTGCCGACGCCAAGCCAGGACACCACGGGCACCGCGACATTGGGAATCGTCATCGCCATCTGCGGCACGCCCTCCTTCGCGATCGTCAGCGCCGCCGCGACCGCCAAAGTGGGCAGCCCCACGATCGCAATCAACGCCAAATTCTTGATCACCAACATCCGCCACAGCGGCACCCCGTCGGACAAGCCCTTCGCGACCCGATAGTGGTCGCCACCAAGCAGATTCGTGGTGGTGACATCGGCCAGGATGAACGAGGAAAAATACGTGCTGACCAGCACTACCCAGTCGAGCTGATGGTGATGAAAGTGGCGACTGGCGTGGTTCCCGTGCACCACTGAGAGCGGTTGCACCAGCAACCACGCCGCCGCCAGCGCAAGGTTGGCCATAACGCCTGACAACCAGGTTCGAGGCGGATGAAATGCCCAACGGACCTCGGCGCATACCGCCGATGGCAGCGGCCGCGCGAAATCGGTGGCGGCGCGCCTGGCCGCGTCCGGACGAGGGGCCGACGCACGAGCCAACGCCCTCAACACATCGCGCACGTGCTGGCGCTTTGGCGCCTCGGTCTGCGACATCTGCTCTCCGCCACAACGGTGCTCTCACCAGAACTGCTGTGCGTGCACGGTACCCCGGGCGTTAGTCTTGCGAACCCGACTCGCTGACCGGTGTCCGCGAGGTCGACCTCCGGCGCAATATCAGGACCAGCACCAGGACCAGGACTGCCAACGGGACCATCCACGGGATGAGGAATCCGACCGCCAGCAGGGCACCGTTAGCCACGGAGGTCAACGCGTGCCATCCGTTGGCGAGGGCGCCGAGGAATCCGGCGTGGCTCACCGTCGGCTGCGCCGAGATGGTGACATTGATTGTCGCGTAAGAGATCTCGTCGCCGAGGGTGGACCGCTGTGCCTTCAGCGAGTCCAACTCGGCCTGCCGCTGGGTCAATGACGACTCGGCGGCGAGCAGATCGGACACGGTACCGGCCTTGCTCATCAGTTCCAGCAGTCGCTTGACCGAGGTCTGCAGCGCGCCGATGCGAGCATCGAGGTCGACGCGTTGAGTGGTGACGTCGGTGTGGCTGATCGACATCGACCCGACGGTCCCCAGCTTCTTGGCATCGGCCAGAACCGCATCGAGCTTGTCTGCCGGGACCCGCAATACCAGAGCAACCGTCGGTGTCCTGTCCCCCGATGGCCCGGACCGCTCTGACCGCGAGTCCACGCGTCCACCCGCGTCGTTTACCGCGGCGATCAGCCGGTCGGCTGCTGGGCCCGGCTCGTGGACGACCAGCTGTAGCGATCCGGTGGTGATGATGTCGCGTTTGAGCGTGTTGTCGGTCGGCGGCGTCAGCGGTGCTGGGCTGACGGGGCTCTGGTCGGCAATGCCGCCGCCCATGGTGGCCGGGATCCGGCCACTGGGCTCGCTCCGATACGGGTTGGGCGCCTCGGTCTTGCCGGCCGCTATCCCATCGCGGGTCGATGACGACGGACCGCCTCCACTAAGTGACCAGATCCAGCCGCCCCCGCCGAACAACAACAGGCCGACCACGGCAAGTGCAACCACGTTTCTTTTTCCGCGAGCCGAACCTGGCTGCGATTTTGACCTCGAAGATTCGCCGTGCCGTTCGGCTCGCGCGGCTGGGACGCTGGCGCTCTTGCCGGATGCCGGGAGGCTTGGGACGGCAGCTCCGTCTGCTTCGCGCGCCCAGCCGGCCGGTGTCTCTACCGGTTGGAGCACGCGGTGGGGCACTTGGCCGTTGGCGATGATCCGGTCATCCCCGCGCTGCCGGGCAATGTATGCGGTGAACCTGCACAGCACACCGAACCGCAACGAGGTCTCGATGATCCGTTTGGCCAGGTCCTGAAGTGAACCGCTGCCGTTGCGGTCCGAAGCCGAGGCATAGCGGTCCTCGAGGTCACGTAGGTGCGCCCGCGCCCATTGGGTCGTCACCGCGGATACGTTAAGGCGCTGTCCCGCAACGGTAACCGACCAGTCAGTGCCATCGCTGTCCGTACCGCGCAGGACGAGCGAACCGCCCGCGCTTGCGCGGTACCTGCCGACGACCACGAGCGGCACTCCGGGGAACAGGTCAGGCAACCGGGCAGGGCTCGTCGTGCCATCGATGATCGTGAGATTTTCGGCGTGCAGCGCCAGCGAATGTGCCAGTGGTGTACCGATGCGACGCTGGATGGCTCCCAGTGCCTCGTCGAGGCGGTCCTCGGACTCGACCAATTCGAAACGTCCGCCGCCGGCATCGGCCAACCGTCCCAGCAAACCGGCATTGACCGCCTTGTCGATACCTATCGCATGCACCCGGACGTGGTGCAGATCGCCAGACAGCCCGAGCAACAACTGGTCCTCATTGCCGACCTGCCCGTCGGTGACAAGAACGACAATCGCCTCGCGGACAGCGTCTCCGTTCGTTGCGCTCAAGAGTTCGAGCGCGTTGCGAAACGGCGGGAAAAGTTCTGTGCCACTGCCGGATTCAACAACGGCTAGATGTTCGACGGCATGGAACCGGTTACGATCAGTAGCCTCGATCAAACCCGCCGGCAGACCCTCTGGGTGGGCGATCTGGGCATCGAAAGTCAGCACCGCGAATCTGTCCGTATCGGTGAGGCTGTCGATGATGCGCGCGACGGCTCGGCGGGCGGCGGACAACTTCCAGCCGGCCATGCTGCCGGAGCGGTCCAGCAGCAGGACCACATCTCTAGGCCGCGGCGGCGCACTCGACACCGGCGGTAGCACAGTGAGTTGATAGGTCCCCTCCTCCCCGTCGGCGTCGGGAACCAAGACGAGCGAGTCACTGAGATACTCTGTGCCGTAACGCAACCGGAGGACGAAATCCCGGTCCGCGCGTTCGCCTGGTTGAACCCGGATGCGGCCATTGTCCAAGGTCTGCGTGGGAAGAGACGAGCGCACATCCGACAGCGCGAGACCGGCCGGTTCGATACCGACCTCGATGCTCAACGCAACCGGGTGCGGGAACCCGGGCAGCAAGACCGGTGGCGTGATGCGTGACGCATCGGGGACGGCGTCAGTGTCATCGGCGTAGCCGTCACCGACCGAAGGACCTTCCAGGTTCTCGCCCGGGATGTACCGCGGCGCAACGACAAGCGGGAACCGGAAGATCGCCTCACCGTCCTGATAAGACAACGGGGTCACCAAAGTAATTGCGACGCTGACGCGTTCACCCGGCAAGATGTTGCCCACCCGGATGGTGAACACATCGGGCCGCTCCTCCTCGGCGATAGCGGCCCGCCTGCCCGACTCGACCGCGAGGTCGTACGTCCGGCGGGCGGTTTCGCGCTCCGTAAGCTCGGCCGTTACCACCCGCGCACCGCTGGTCATCCGCATTCCGGTCACGGCAGCCCGATCCGGCAGCGGGAACACATAGCTGGCTTCCAGCGGAACGTCGAAGGTGTTGACGAAGTCCTGCGTCAGCTCGACCTCACTTGTGAGCCCGACGATCTCGGCCCGCACGTCAATGCGATCCAGCGGCAGGTTCCCACGCTCGGTTTGCAACGCGCCCAGTCCGGCCTCGTCATCGGGAGCGTCAGAGACCGCGGCGTCGGTCGTGATCGGGACGGTCATGATTGACTCCGTTCGTCGAGGGATAACAGACCGCGGTCGGCCAGCACTTCCAGTAGCGGGCCCGCAGCAGAGCGGATCGCATGGGCATCTTCTTCGTTGGGGATTGCGGGCAGGAGCAGCATCACGCCACCAGAAAGGCGTACGGCCGCAAGCGATGTGACGGCCTTGACGTGCTCGCCGTTGGACGCCGGTGCGGCAGGTGACTCGGCCCAGAAGCGGTTACGACGAACGGGGCGAGTTGGGGTCGGCGGCTTCTGAGCCGCGGTCGTGCCCAAATCGTCGGGTACATCGGCGATCCGGCGCAAGGTTTCGTCGGTCGCGCCGGCGAGTTCGGCCTGAATTTCGGCGAGCGAAAGACCCTGCGCCTGAAGGCGTTTGACAGCAACTATTTGCAGCAGGTGTCGGCTACCGTATATCGCGGTGCGCCCCTGCATGAGTGGCCGGTCGACGAGTCCGGTCGTTGCGTACCAGCGCACCGCGCGGCGATCGGGCAGTTCCCGAACTCGTCCGTTGGGCGATCCTGGGTACGCGACGGTGGCGAGCGCGGCCGCAACCCGCTCCACCAACTCGTCCAATGTCCAGGACGCCTGCACCGCCACCCGCCAATAGTGACACTGTCACCGTTACACTGTCAACGTTTCTGTCTGCCTTCCGAGCGGGAAAGCGACGTCACGTTCGGTTAGCGGCCAAGCCAAGGGCATCTTGATGGCTCGCTTCAACATCGACGCCGTCCACGCCTTCGAACTGCTCAGGCGACTGTCGCAGGAACGCAACACCAAGCTGGTCGACGTTGCGCAACTGGTCACCAAAATGAGCGGCGACGACTGGTAGCAGCGAAAAGACCCGCCTGCGCTAGCCTGCGGCGTCAGTTACCAAGACGCTCAAGAAGATTGAACTCAATTCCGCGTCGTGCTCGTCATCACGAATCTGCCGGCAGCGCTGCCGATTCGATGGCAACAAGTTTGTCCAGCCCGCTCATGACGAAGATGGGCATTAGGAGTGGGTGCGCGATCAAAGAGATGTGATCGGCGGAAATGAACAACGCGTTGATGGCGGCGCTGTCCAGATACTCCACCGCACTCAGGTCGACAGTTAACGTTTCGCCGCTACTCGCCGCCGCGTTGTGGGCAGTGGTGAGGGCCTGGTCGAACACCTCGATATTGCTGAGATCTATCTCCCCGGTTGCGATCAGCACCAGGTTCCCGTCATCACCGCGCGTGGTGTCCAGCGTGAGCGACGTTGTCATCAGCTAATCCTCGCGGACAGGTGGACCGTGGTCCCGGCGGTCTCCGGGTTGATGGTGACATCATGCATGAGCCCTCGCATCAGCGTAATACCACGTCCGCGACTGGGATAGGAGACGGGTTGCGGCGTCTTCCAGGAGCCGGTGTCTTTGACCGTCAGCTCCAACTGGTCGTCCAACAGGGTCGCATCCAAACTCACTGTGCCACCAGGGGTTAGCCGATGGCCGTGCTCGATGGCGTTTGCGACAGCCTCGCCGGCCGCGATGAGCACCTTTGTAGTCTGCTCAGGAGTGACTTGGGCACGCCTCAACCACCTGCGCAACGCGCTGCGCGCGGGCGCAAGCTGGTCGCTGTGCGCAGGGAATCTCAACTCGAGCGGCGCGGGGTGGCGATAAAGCATGAGGATGACATCGTCTTGATAGCCGCCGTTCGGCGCGAGATCCGACATGACTTGGTTCGCCAAATCGTCCAGCTTCGACGTTCGGCCGTCCTGGACCAGTCCGGCGACGCGCGAGATGCCGCGCTCCAATGCCGTGCGGCGACGCTCGACCAGACCGTCGGTATATAGCGCCAGCGTCGCACGGGCCGGCATCGTCACGTGGGCCTCGGGGCGGGACCAGTCCGGCCGCATGCCCAATACCAGCGAATGCGCACCGTCGAGCAGTTGAATGCCACCGTCGGCCTGCACCAGGATCGGCGGCGGATGCCCGGCAACCGAATACACCAACTCCCCCGTCTCCGGATCGAGCACCACACAGACGGCGGTGGTGCACAGCGCACCGGGCAGGCGCGCCGCGAACCGGTCCATACCCGCGAGAACCGAACCGGGACTTGCGTTTTCGAAAAGCAACGCACGACAGGCGCTACGTACCTGGCCCATGACGGTGGCGGCCGGCAGTCCGTGGCCGACGCAGTCGCCGACGACCATCGCGATGCGTCCGTCGTCCAAGTCGACGATGTCGTACCAATCGCCGCCCACCTGAAGCGGCGGACTAGCCGCCTGATAGCGCACCGCAAAGCCGGTCGGGAGGCGAGAGGGTCCCAGAATTGCGTGCTGTAGCGCTAGGGCGGTTTCGCGTTGCTGGTCAACCTGATGCACCCGCTGCAGGCCCTGGCCGAGCCGGCCCGCCAGCACCGTCAGCAGCGTCTGGTCCTCCAAGGTGAACGGGCGCAGTTCCGCCAAATCGATCAATACGACCAACACACCTTCGGGATGCTGCAGGGCGATGCCCGCCGTCCCCGCCTGGCGTGCGTTCGGACTGAGCAGGTCGCCGTCGCGCAACGCGCTGAGCAACTGCCGGGTGTCGGGAGGTAGGTCGGACCATTGCGCCGACTCACCGACCGACACCACCTGCGGCCCGCCCAGGGTAGCCTTCGCGGTGCCGCGCGCCGGGAAGGTAACGGCCAGCACGCGGCGTGCCCGCCATAGCCGACGCAGTTCTTCGGCGGCCGCGTGCACTGCATCATCGACGGTGTCGGCTTGGGCGAGTTCCTGGTTGAGCGCATGTTCACGACCGGCGGCCAGCGCCAACGCGATAGCGGCATGTCGTGCGAAATCACTGACGAGCTGAAGGTAGTCACTGCCGAACGGCGGTTGCTGTGGGTGGCGTGCTACCGCGATCACACCAAGCACGGCACCGTCGGCGATGAGCGGGATGACGATCGCCGAGCGTTCACCGACGTCGGTGAATCCCTCGATCGGGTATTGGAAGGAGTCAGTGATCAACGGCAGCCCGCGACGGGCGACTCCCCCGGTGGTCGAACCCTCCATCGGGACCTGTCGGCCAATCACCTCGGAGGAGTAGCGACCTGCCGTGGCAGCAACCACGAGGGTTTCCACTTGGTCGGCGGGCATATCGGGCTCGCGCGGGACCAGCAGAATCGCCTGCTCGGAATCGGACAACTCCAGCGCCCGATTGACGATGAGTTGCAACGGCCCGGTCTGCGGATCACCGGAGAGCATTGCGGCGGTGATTTCGCGGCTAGCGTTCGTCCATTTCGCAGCTTCGCGTTCGCGCTGGAAGAGTCGCGCGTTGTCGATAGCGGCCGCGGCAGCTGTGGCCAGGGCCCGCACCGCATCCTCCTGGGAATCGGTAAACACGTGGTCGGGCCGGTCGTCGGCCAGGTAGAGGTTGCCGAAGTCGGCGGCTCGCACCGTGATCGGTATGGCCAGGAGTGTTCGCATGGGCGGGTCGTGTGCGTGCAGCTGAGCACCCTGTGGGTGCGCACTGAGATCATCGATGCGCAGCCCCTCGCCGACTGGCAGATCGTCGAACCGTCGGGCGGCATCGGTCTCGAGGCCCGCGTGCACGAAAGAAACCATCGTGCCGTCGGGCGCGCGGATGCCAAGCGCTCCGTAACGGGCGCCGGTCAGCTCCATTGCGGCGCTGACGACTCGGCGCAAGGTGACATCCAGGTCCAAATCGGAGCCGATCTCGACGATGACCCGGACCAGCTGCTCCAGCTGGTTGCGCGCGGTCACCAACTCGTCGATCTCTTCATGGGTCCGGCTGCCGCGATCCCGCCGGCCATGCCAGGTGAACCTGGATTCACCTTGGTCGTTCTGCATATTTACGAACCTATCCGTTAGATACTGTCGTTTCATCTCTGGGTTCGCTTCCGAAGCGTGCCCGCCAAGCGATCGGCGTGACAACGCGGCAACTTTCTGGCCGAAATGATCAGCGCGATAAAAACACTGGGCTTAGAGCGAACCGTTTGGCACGGTGGTGGTTCGCGCGGGTGTGGCTGAGCGGCTAGGCAGCGGCCTGCAAAGCCGTATACACGGGTTCGAATCCCGTCACTCGCTCTGCGCGTACGCCGGCGCTAACCGCGATATTGCGCTACCCGGCCCGCATACTCATCGAGAAGTCGTAGCGACTCATCGCGCGGTTTGGTCGGCAACAGCAGCCCCAGCTGACCAAAGCCCAAATCTTCGGCGGCACGCCAGTAGTCGAGATCGTTAGGCGTACCGAACATCGCCAGCGGAACATCGTGGTTGGCGGCGCCGCGCAGCTGTTCCACGCGGCGGGAGATGTGCTTGATCGGGAATGGGTTGGAAATCCAGCCGGCCCGGTGCCGAACGACCCGCTTCACCACGGCATCGGAGTCCCCGCCGATAAAGATGGGCGGATGTGGTTTGCGTACCGGCTTGGGGCGACTGTAGGACGGCGGGAAGTCGACGTACTTGCCGTGATACTCCGCGGGTTCGTCGGTCCAAAGTGCCTTGATGGCCTCGATGCGTTCGTCTAGCAGCGCCCCACGCGTCTTGGGCTCGGTGCCGTGGTCGCGCATTTCCTCGATGTTCCAGCCTGCGCCGACACCGAAGACGAATCTGCCGCCCGAGATCAGGTCGATGCTTGCGGCCTCCTTGGCCGTGATGATCGGATCCCGTTGAATCAGCAGGGCGATGCCGGTGAACAGCTCGATCTTCGACGTCACGGCTGCGGCTGCGGCCAACGTCACGAAGGGGTCGAGAGTGCGGTAATAGATCTTCGGCAGTTCGCCACCGAGCGGATATGGCGTTTCCCGACTGGCCGGAATGTGCGTATGTTCGGCGATCACCAACGACTCGAATCCACGCTCTTCAATGGCGCGAGCCAACGACACCGTGTCGATGCTGTCGTCGTTGACGAAGGTAGCTATCCCGAACTTCATCCGATTACCCCTCTACTGTTGCCTCGACATCACAGCTTCGTTTAGCGGCTTAGGGGCCTGCGTGCGGGGTGACGAGGAACTTCTCTCCCGTTGCCCGCTTGACGTATTCGTTGAAGGCATCGGCTCCGAGCATGCCGGCGAGCGAAACCTCCCGGGTGTAGCTACTGGCGAACGTCGTGGTGAGTTCGGCAGCCACCCGGGCACGGAGTCTGCCGAACGTTTCGGCGCCTGCGTTTTGCAGGAACGGCGTAAGCAACCAACCGCCAACCCCCCACGCCATCCCGAAGCTGCGGTTGAGCACCGTCGGACTGGTGTCGAGCGCCCCATAGATGTACACCTGCTTGTGGACGTTCGACCCGTAGCGTGAATACTGCGCTGCGGTCGCGTTGGCCGCCTTCTCCATGGCGTTGAGGATCTGGCTTGCCAGTGTTCCACCGCCGGTCGCGTCAAACGCAAGCGTCGCGGACGTCGTCTTGATTGCTTCGAACAGGTCCGCCGAGAACGACGGCGACGCCGAGTTGAGAACATGCTCTGCGCCAAGCGATTTCAGCAGCTTTTCCTGCTCGGGTTTGCGGACGATATTGACCAGCGGGATGCCGTCTTTCTGGCAGAGCTTGACCAGCATCTGACCCAGGTTCGACGCCGCGGCGGTGTGCACCAAGCCCGAATGTCCTTCGCGGCGCATCGTTTCCGTCATTCCGAGGGCGGTCATCGGGTTGACGAAGGACGAGGCGCCGTCGCGTGCGGACGCGCCCTGCGGCAGGACCAGACATGCCGAAGCGTCAACCGCCCGGTATTGGGAGTACATTGCGCCGCCCGCGATCGCTACCGTCTTTCCTAGCAGGGCTTGTGCCGCGTCCGAGGACCCCGCGGCCACCACGGTTCCCGCACCTTCATTTCCAACCGGCAGCGATTTGTCGAGCCTGGCCGACAGCGCGCCCAACGAACCCTCCGCAAGGGACGCGGTGACGACGGGACGTTCCGGCGTGCCCGCGACCGTAGCCTGCGTCATGTCCGCGCTGGCGATCAGCAGGCCCAGATCCGACGGGTTGATCGGCGCAGCTTCCACCCGCACCACCACCTCGGTGGCGGCGGGAGCCGGAACGGGGACCTCATGCAGGGAGAGTTCGAGGGCGCCAGCCGACGTCACCAACGAACGCAGCTCCAGAGCGGTGTCAGGCAGATCTGTGGGCATGGCTGGTACGCCACCACCAACGCCCCCCGGTGTCAAGCATCCGCAGATCGGCTCAGGCTGATACTTGCGCCGGCATGCTGTCCCAACCGCGCACTGCCGACGACGACGAGAAGACCGCGGAGTCCAGGTCAACCTGCCAGTCGGGAAAGCGATTCATGATCTCGTCCAACGCAATTCGTCCTTCGATGCGGGCCAGCGCATTGCCCAGGCAGTAATGTGCACCGACTCCGAAAGTCAAGTGCTGACGGGGCACCCGCGACACGTCGAACATCTCGGCATCCGCGCCGAACCGCCTTTCGTCCCGATTCGCCGCTCCGATCAAGGTCAGTAGCGCGCTGCCCGCGGGGACCGTCGCACCGTGCATCTCGACGTCTCTTGTCACGTAGCGCCCGGCTTGGAGCGCGGGCGGCTCGAAGCGCAGAATCTCTTCGACCGCGCGCGGCAATAACGATCGATCGCGCACCAACTTCTGCCGCTGCTCGGGATGTTCGGACAACAGCTTGCCTGCCCATCCGATCAATCGGGTCGTGGTTTCTGACCCTGCCACCGCAACGACTTTCATGAACATCAGCAGTTCGTCGCGATGCAGTTTCCTGGTGGTTCCGCGTTCGTCGGTGAACTCGGCGTTGAGCAGCTCGGTGGTGAGGTCATCGGCGGGATGGCTTGTGCGCCAATCGATGAAGTCCGCGAAGACCTCTCCGTCGGCAAGCTTGGCATTGCTGTCGGTCATTCGGCCGCCGCGTTCGGTGCGGACGAACTTTTCGCCGTCCCGTTGCACGCGGTTCTGGTAGTCCTCCGGAATTCCGAAGAGCATGCCCACGACCCGCAGCGGCATGATCGCGCCGAGATCCTTGACGAAGTCGATGCGGTCCTGGCCGATCAGCGGATCTAAGCACCGCCGGGTGAAGTCCCGGATCATCGGCTCGAGGGCGTTGATCTGCCGGGGTGTGAACGCACGCGACAGCAAGCCGCGATGAATATCGTGAATGGGCGGATCCTCGAAAATGACCAGCCCGGGCGGGATTTCGATGTTGGCCTTGATGATCTCCAGCACCACACCGCGGGCGGAGCTGAAGGTCTGGTGGTCGACGAGTACGCGGTTGACGTCCTCGAACCGGCTCACCGCATAGAAATCGTGCTCGGCGTTGTAGTACAGCGGCGTGTACTCGCGGATGCGCCGGAACATCGGGTAGGGGTCGGTATTGAGGTCGACGTCCCACGGGTCGTAGTACACCTGCACGACTTCGGTCATGGCACGTCCTTCACTGCAGCGGCTCTTCGCCGGCGAGGATGGTTCGATGCATCAGCCGACCGCTGTCGGCCGGGTAGGGCAACACTCGATGCATGGTTCCAGTGTTGTCCCAGATCAGCAGATCACCTGGCTGCCACTCGTGGCGGTAGACATATTGCGGCTGGGTAGCCCAATCACGAAGACGCGCAAGCAATGCACGGCTTTGTTCCACCGACACGTCAAGCACGTAGTCTGAGGTCGCACCCAACAGCAGCGACTTGCGGCCCGACCGGTGCTCCCACACGATCGGACATGTCTTGGTGGCTGACTTCTGCCAGAACGCAATCTCGCTGTAGCTCATTTCCGGGGTGACGTAGTACTGGGAGCGCTCAGCGCTGTGCACCACCCGCAGGTCGGCGATCTCTTGCTTTTCTGCCTCAGGAAGGTCCTCGTAGGCCTGATAGGTATTGCAGAATTCGGTCTGTCCACCGGTTTCGGACAGTTGTACCGCCCGCAGCAGCGTGGCCAGATTGGGCAGCGGTTGCAGGGACCCGTCGAAATGCCAAAACATCGAGCCCCGCAGATACTTGGCGCGCTGGTTCACCTTTTCGTCGAGCGAGATCTTGTTGATGCCGCCTTCACCCTCGTTGGCGACAAGTGTGCCAAGGGTTTTGGCGATAGCGACTTGTTGTTCGTCGCTGATCTCAAGGCCGCGGAAGAACACCACGCCGCGCCGTTCGAGAATCTCGCGGATCGTTGCGGCTTCTCGCCCGCTGAGCAGCGTCTCCAAGTCGGTTCTGACCTCACTGCCGATGCTCGGGGTGAGGTCGACGATCTCCAGCTGGGCTGAGCCAATTCCCATGTGTTCAGCTCATTCTCGTGAGGATGGTGTTGGCCGAGTGCTTGACCCGGGGCTGCTTCCAAAGTTCCACGGCCAACGAGACAGTGATCAGCGAGTAGAGCAAGTTGCGCAGGTTCGCGACGTCGTCGGGCAGCGGTTCGGCATAGTCGAACTTGTCGATGTAGGCGACCGCTTCTTCAGCATGCGGAAAGACCTCGTCATAGAATGCGCGGATCTCTGCCATCGAACTGTTGACACGTTTTACGTACCGCGCGTGGCCGTCTTCGATGGCCCACTCGGGAACCAGGTGCTCGAGGCCGGAAAACTCCGGCGGCAGAACGGTAGTCATTGACGACTCGCTTCCGCCGTGTCGCCGGCCTGTACGTAGTCGGCGACCACCTTGTGCAGATGGCGCAGCAGAATCTCCTCGTCGTTCATCGTAAATTGCTTCAGGACACCGCTGTTGAGCATCGCCTGCAGGCCTTCCGACGGGCTGGCGTCTTCCAGGATGATGTCGTTGAGGAACGTCACGGTGAGTTCCTGGCCGAGCCGCTCCTTGTGCGTCGTGGGCGGCTGATAGAACATCTCGACTTCGAACAGGTGCGAATGGGGACCCGTCGGCCAGTGGGCGTGGGTGGTGAATCCCGACGAGCCGAAGATGAGCACGAAATTGGGGAAGAACTGGAACGAGTCGAAGCCGTACTTATCCGCTCGAGTGGGGTTGATCCCCGGCGGCATCGGTCCCCTATCGATTCGCTTGTTCCAGGGACCGGCCGCACTGGCCTCCATCACGCACTCGATCGGTTTCGAGTACGGGGTTTTTTGTGACGGTTCACCGGAGAACGAGAACATCCGATGCGGGCCGCTGAGCTGGTAGGCCAATGCGTCGGTGAACGGGTTCGGTTTGTCGAGTGCCTCTTTGGCCTCCGCGGTGAGGTTGCCGAACGAGGACGCGTGCAAGTAGGGGCCGTGGTAGCTCTCAGCGAAGCTGTCAACGAAAATCTTCCAGTTGCACTGCAATTCGGCCGAAAACTTGTACACCTGATGCGGGCCGTCAAACGGGTAGCCCTCGAGGCCGTGGGCTAGCTCGCCGAGGAACGAACGCAGCGGTTCGGTGTTGCGGGGATTGAGGTTGATAAAGATGAAGCCCTGCCACACCTCACACTGCACGGCCGGAACCCGGCAGCTGTCGGCATCGAAGTCCAGCAGCAGGTCGTTGCGGGTGGGCGCGTGTAGCGTGCCGTCCAGCTTGTACCGCCAACCGTGAAAGCGGCAGTACAGCAGCGGCGCGCGGCCGGATACCTCCTTGAACGGATCGTCCTCCCACAGCATCTTGTTGCCTCGATGCGGACAGATGTTGTGGAAGGCGCGGATCACTCCGTCCTTGCCGCGCACGACGATGATCGAGGTGTTCAACACCTTCAGTTCGCGGGTGAAGTAGCTGCCCGAGTGTGGGACGCGCTCGATTCGCCCCACATAGAGCCAGGTCTTCTTGAAGACGTGCTCGCGTTCCTTTTCGTAAAACTCTTCGGACACACAGTCTTCAAGCGAGACTGGTCCGCGGCCGAGTTCGGGATACGCGTCGGTCCAATGTCCGCTTACGGGTTTCGTCACCAGGCGACTCATGAGGCCCTCCTGCGCCGACGGTAACAGCTGCGGAAAAGGTCGAAATAGCCCCAGAAACGCAACACCTTGTTGCATAGTTGGAACAGAGCCATGGAACACAACTTGACGTTCGACCTCGATGCCCTGCTGGTGTTCGGCAAGGTCGTAGAAAGCCGCAGCTTGTCGAAAGCCGCGGCGCTGCTCGGCATGCCCAAATCCACCGTCAGTCGCAAACTGACGAAGCTGGAATCCGACCTCGGCATCAAACTGCTGCGCAAGAATACGCACCAGATCACCGTCACCGACCTCGGCGAGAAGATCTATCACCACGCCGTGAACATCCTGACCGAAGCCAACGGCGTGCGTGCTTTGGTGGAGGGCAGCAGGCAGGAACCGCAGGGCGAACTGCGGGTGGCGATACCGGTATTCGTCGGCATCGACTACGCATCTCGGGTCGGTGCGACCTTCCTACAGCGCTATCCACAGTCGCGGTTGGACATCCGGTTGGTCGACAACATGGTCGACCCGATACGAGATGGGTTCGACGTCGTATTCGGTCCGGGACCACTGCAAGATTCCACGCTGATCGCGCGCAAGGTGTTCGACCTGAGCCTGTTTTTGTGCGCTTCAGCCGATTTCGTGCGACAACTACCGGAGCCCGTAACGGCCCCCAGTCAGTTAGACGCCTTGCCCTTCATCGACTTCGGCTTTGCCGGACCGCGCAGACTTACGATTGCCAGACACAAAAAACGCTACGAGCTGTCGCCTCAGGTGCGTGCCCGTGCCAACAACTTTCAAGTGTGCAAGGAGTACATCCTGCAGGGCCTCGGCATCGGCGCCATGCCCACCCAAATAATCTGTACGCAAGAACTACGCGAGGGCACCATGGTGCCGGTCCTTCCTCAATGGGCCGTGGAACCCCTTGCCGTGCACATGATTTACCCGTTCGAGTTGTCCTTTTCCACGTTGATCAGCGCGTTCTACGACACGGCCTGCCAGATCATCGTCGAAAACATTGCCAGAAGCCGAGATCTAGCGGGTGCCACCGATGAAGGCCAGGAATCCCCGGGCCCATAGCCTGTCGCTAGCCGAGGCTCCTCGCGAACCCGGTGACGTCGCGGATACTGGCGGCAAAGACGTCGGGCATGACACCTGCGAAAAGCAGGTCCCCGCCATGACAGGTCCCCGCCACCACCCGGCCTACGGCGGGCACCCCCGCACGCACCAGCCGCCGGAAGTAGTCCAGGCCCTCGTCGCGCATTGGGTCCAACTCGTTGACCGAAATCACGTGCGGGGGTAGGCCTTCCAAGTCTGCGTCGGTCGCCTTGCCAGCGAAACAGGTCGGATCGCCCGAGTGCACGCCGTCGGGGTCGTACACCGAGGCCATCATCTCGGCCTGCTGAAGATTGATGAAGTAGCCGTCACATTCCCGCAGGGACGGCAGGTCGTCGGGAACCTCGTGCCAACGGCCCGAGATGTACGGGCATTGCGCATACAGGCCCGCGATCTCGTGCAGCCATCCCTCTCGTTTCGCCTTGTGCCCCACGGTCAAAGTGAGATTGCCGCCACCGGATTCGCCCACGACTATCAGGTGACTAACGCCGAGCTCACCGCGGTTGGCGGCTACCCAGCGAACCGCTGCCGCGCAGTCGTTCAATCCGGCCGGAAACGGGTGCGGGCCGAGCGCGCCGCCGGAATTGCGGAATTCGACTCCGACGACGAGAAGTCCGGTACCGGCCACGTACTCGCGCACCCGCATGTAAATAGGATCCGCTGCGCTGCCGATGGCCATGCCTCCACCGTGCAGGTGCACTACGGCCGGCAGTCGGTCGGGCGACGAATGCGCGGTATCGGGGCGACTGAGGTACAGCGTGATGTCGTTGCCGTCCACACCGGTGATCGTGGTCGTCGTGGTGGTCACCTCGTTCGCATCGGGAACCCCGGGTGCGAACGCATCGAGAACCGCTCGGTTCCCCGCCTCACACATCGCGATATACGCCAGTCGCTCATCGAGTGGCGCGTCGATGGTGATTGGCACCGTAGGCAGATTGGCATCGAGTCCCGCCCGTACGGCGGCTTTGACCATTCGCGCATCCGATCGAGGGTCAGTTCCCAGCGAGCAATCCGGATCGGCGAGACGACCATGGGTCATCCGGCGACCATACCCCTACGATGACTCCGGATGTTGGACTCTGGGGCGCCGTCACCGATCGGCAGGTGCCCCGACGACACCAAAGATGTTGACGTCGCGCCAAATCGCGATTTCGCCGACCCGTTCTGGGGTTCTGCCGAACAGGTCGGTGAAAAACTCGAGCATGGCGGGCCAGTGTCGCATGGGACCGACGATCACGTGCCGCACCTGCGCGTCGCGGAGGTTGGCTCTGACCTGTGCACGCACCTCTCCCCTGGCCATGAGCGCGATGCCGCCGTCCTGGATCATCGCCATGATCTGGTAGAGGCGCGTCGGCGGCGGTCCGGTGCGCGTCCGGCCATCCGGCTGGGGCATGTACGCGTAGGCTTCGGGCATCCGCAGCCCGTAATCGGTCTCCGCAGCCCACAGCATCGGTGCCGCCTGTCCGTCGGTGCCGATGAAATACGGTGCGACAAGCACAGTTTCGTCCGAACCGATGTGCTGGCTTGCCCATTGTCGAAAGAAGACCGGGGTGTAGGAAGAGTGCCGTTCGAGCGGGACGGGCAGGATAGGGATCAGCACCACCAGTACCGCTGCTAGCCATTGCGCCGCCGGTCGCGCTGCCAGGTGTTTCGCCCGGGCGAGGACGAGCGCGACGATTACGGCGACTGCCAGCCACATGTAAAGCGTAAAGCGGCCCGGCAGAACATGTTTGAAGAGCGGCAGTTGGGTAAACGGCAGCCACGGGAGCGGAATGTGCAGCGCCTGCTTGCCCACGTGCAACTCCGGCCCCAGCGAGAGCACCAAGAGCAGCGCACCGGTGATGCTGGCGACGCGGATGCGCAGATCGTCCCACTGGCGCACCGCCACGACGGCCAACAGGACCAAGAGCGGCAGACCGAGGTACCCCGTCGCCTCGTGGTAGAGGCCGCTGAATTCGCGAGACAGTCGGGTGGCCACATCCGGCGCGAACAACTGATATTCCGTTGGCACAACGACGTTCAGCAGGTCGGTGGAGAAGGTCTTGGAGTCCTGGACCGGTCCGCTGATTCGCTGCGGCCCGAAGAATTGGACGGCCAGCGGCCAGGCCGCGAGTAGCAGGAAGGTCGCCGTGGCGACAGCGAGCGCCGGGAACAGCCGGGCACCGCCCTCGCGGCACCGCGCCCGAAGTCCGTCGCGGCGCGCCAGCGCCATCACCCCGACCAACACTCCGGCTGCCACGACGCTGGTGGCAAGCACCTCCGCTGAGATCAAAAGCTGTGTGACGCTGAGTATTCCGAGCGCTATCCCGCACTGCCACGCCGGTCGCGTCCGGTCCGGTGGCCGCCTTACCAACAGTTCGTCGATCAGCAGCAAAAACAGCGGTGGCACCCAGGCTGTAGCGAGGTTTAAGTGCAGCGCCGCGTGCGAGGCGACATACGGCGAAAAGGCATAGACAGCACCACCGACCCACGACGCCAACCCGTCACCGGTCCAACGTCGAATGACGAGCCAGGCCGTTAAGCCGCTCAGCGCGATGCCCAGCACCATCAGCACGTTGAATCCGAAGATCGGGCCGCCGACCTTGGCTGGCAGCCAACCGAGCAGTCCCAGCAGGGTCATCGGGGTGTTCCACATCAGGTTCACCCCGTCGGGCGCGCCGATCTGCGTCGTGAAGAACGGGTTGAGCCCATTGGCAAGCGCGTGGGGAGTCCAGCCCAGGTACCAGATCGTCTGCTGCTGATCGCAACAATTCCCAGGCCAACCGGACCGGGGGTCGCGCCAGGCGCCGATGGTCAGCAGCACCGCCCCGAACAGATAGCCGACAAGGGCCGTCAGCCCGCTAGCCCACCGAAGGCCTTTGAAGTCCTGGTTGTCGTCGGCCCGTTGGTGGTCGAGCGCCGGTGCTGGCACTAGCCCTCCTTCGGCCTAGTTATCGGCCAGATTGGCTGCGTCGACGTTGCGGCGCGTTGTGTGCTGCCAGCACATCGGCGTTCGCGAGTTCTTGCGCCTGCGCCGCTAGTGTCGATGCCGCGTTGGCTTGGGCGATAGCTTCCTGGTCGGTTGCCTTCTTGGCGTGCGCCGCCGCCAAATGCTTTTTCGCCTCGTCGAACTGGGCCTTGGCCTCGGCGCCGATGCTGCGCTTGTGCCGGGCGACGTAGTCCCCGATTTGACGGACTCTGGCATCTGCCCTGGACAGTGCCTGATCCAACGGAAGGGTAGCCCCACCGATGTTCACCTGGCCGGGATCGGTGTCGATGGGCAGCGACCCGCGCCGACGGCGGCGCGCACGAAGGAACAAGATGACCACCACCACCAGCAACAGCACCCCAATGCCGATGCCGATCGCGATCGGCAGCCAATTCCGCGATGGCGTGCTTGTCGAGGTGTTCAGCCCATCGGCCGTGGCCGTCGCCGCCCCGCTCCAGTCCTTTGCGCTTACGGCCGGTTCAATCTTATTGCTGCGCAACGTGTTCAACTCGTTCGCTGGGACACCAGGCGCTGTGAACGTGTACGACTTGGTGTTCGTTGCGATGGCCAGTAACGCGTCGTGGTCGCCCATCCCGGTGGCGTCACGGGTCCGGTCCGCCCAGTTCTCGGGTTTGAACCTGGAGAAGTTGTCGACGTAAACCACCCACAACTGGATGTGCCGTTCGCGGTAGAGCCGGTCGATTGCCGAACTGACCGCCGCGCGCCCCGAATCGGTCAACGCCCCGGTGTTGTCGGTGATGCGGTCGGTGAGCTTGGCCGGCGGCAGCGCGCCAGCCGGAGTCGCCAGCAGCAACCCAGCGGTGAACATTGTCAGGACAACAGCGAATAGGCGAACAATGCGCATACGGGAAATCTAGTCCGCGGCTGGCCATCGGCAAGGGGCACGCTGACGGCCCGCGCGCAGTGTTAGCGTCGTCGGCGTGACTCTCAAAGACATTGCCCTCACCACCCTCGGCGGCGAATCCGCCACGCTCGCCGAATTGTCCGACGGCGCAACGCTGGTCGTGAACGTAGCCTCCAAATGTGGACTCACTCCGCAGTACACCGCGCTGGAGAAGCTCGCCAAGGACTATGCCGCCCGTGGCCTGACTGTCGTCGGCGTCCCGTGCAATCAGTTCATGGGTCAAGAACCCGGCACGGCCGAGGAGATCCAGACCTTCTGTTCGACGACCTACGGCGTGACGTTTCCGTTGTTGGCCAAGGCCGATGTCAACGGCGAGGATCGTCACCCGCTGTACGCCGAGCTCACCAAGGCCGCCGACGCCGACGGCAAGGCTGGCGACATCCAGTGGAACTTCGAGAAATTTCTCGTCGCACCCGATGGTGCGGTGGTGAACCGCTTTCGGCCTCGGACCGAACCCGACGCACCGGAGGTGATCAGCGCCATCGAGGCGGTGCTGCCCCGGTAATCGGTTTGTCGGATCAACGAGTCGCGCAGGTGAGGCCGCAAGTGTGATCGGGAACACCGCGAACCGCGCATAAAACGGTCCAAAACGGGCACCTTTGACGCATGTCTATCAAGGCATCGAAGGCCGCTGGCTTACTGGACTTGTTCCAGATTGGACGCTCGCAGCCGAGGCCCGGCTACGTCCAGCAAATGTCGTGGATGTTGGCCGCACAGTTCGTCGTCATCGTCGCGCTGCTCATCGTCATATTGATGTAAGCCCTACCGAACCACAGCCCGACGTCCGGCTTCACCGAAGACCGGGCCGCGTTGGGCTAATGTGCGGTGAATGCTCCACCTGCGAGTGATCGCACCGACCGAATCGAGCGAGTCGGTGCTCGAGATCCTTCGCCGCGAAGTCGGGGTAACCCACATCGTCGTGCACCGCAAAGCCGCCTTGGAACCGCAAGGCGACGAAATTACCGCCGACATCGCACGAGAAAGCGCCAACGACGTCATCGGCGAACTCAAGGCGCTCGGCCTCAAACGGCGCGGTGCGATCAGCCTCGACGTGATCGACACCGTGGTATCAACCGCGGCACATCGAGCCGAGAACGAGGCCGAAGGCGATCCCGCCGACGCGGTCATCTGGGACGAACTGGCCGAGAGAACGCGAGAAGAGTCCACGATGAACGCCACCTACCTGACGTTCTTGACGCTGGCGTGTCTCATCGCCGCCGTCGGGGTGGTGACGGACTCCCCGGTCACAGTGGTGGGCGCGATGGTGGTCGGACCGGAGTTCGGGCCGCTGGCCGGGCTCGCGGTTGCGATCGTGCGGCGTCGCCGCAACCTTGCACGCCGGGCGGCGCTCGCGTTGTTGATCGGTTTCCCGCTGGCGATGCTAGTGACGGCCCTCGGCGTGCTGGCAGGTGAAGCTGTGGGTTGGATCGTGCTGAGTAGCACCCGACAACTCCAACAAGTGGACTTCATCTTCCAGGTTGGCCCATTGTCATTCGTGGTCGCGCTGCTCGCCGGCGCGGCCGGAATGCTCTCGCTGGTCTCCGCGAAATCTGCTGCGCTGGTAGGTGTTTTCATCTCGGTGACCACGGTCCCCGCCGCGGGTTTCGCGGTAGTCGCCGCCACCGTGGGCGACTGGGAGGTCGCCGAGCAGTCCGCGATGCAGCTGGGAGTGAACCTGGTGGGGATCGTGGTGGCCGGCGTGCTGGTGCTTTGGGTCCACCTTCGGACCAGCCTGCGGCACCGGGCCGGCCGCCGCTGACCTCAACGCCCGCAGAGCGGATGGGCGAGCATTCAACAATCCTTCAACACCACCCCGATACGTTCTCGCCGAACGCGTTGGAGGGTAACGAATGTCATTCATGATTGCCGCCCCGGATTTCGTCGTAACCGCCGCGGTGGATCTGACCCGAATCGCGTCGGCGGCTAGTGCGGCCAGACTTGCTGCAGCCGACCCGACCGTCAATCTGCTGGCAGCCGGAGCCGATGAAGTGTCAGCCGCAGTCGCTGCACTCTTCGGCGGGCACGCAAAAGCATTTCAATCACTCAGCTCCCAAGCTGAGGCGTTTCAGCGCCAGTTCGTGCAGATGCTCAGTGCCAGCGCGAGCGCGTACGCGAGCGCTGAATCCGCCAACGCTGGCCAGATGCTGCTGGATCTCATCAACGCGCCGACGCAAACCATGATTGGTCGCCCGTTGATCGGCAACGGCGCGAACGCGGCGCCCAAATCCGGTGATAACGGCGGAGCCGGTGGAATCCTGATCGGCAATGGCGGCGCAGGCGGATCCGGCGCACCCGGCCGCAACGGTGGGAACGGCGGCGCCGCCGGATTGTTCGGCACTGGCGGAGCAGGTGGGGCTGGCGGAGCTGCCGTGGTGGGCGTCGCCGGGCAGGCCGGGGCCGGGGGCAGCGGCGGCGCAGGCGGGCTGTTTGGTCGCGGCGGGGCCGGCGGCACCGGAGGCGCTGCCAGCGATGCGCTTACCACCGCGGCCGGTGCCGGCGGCGCCGGCGGCGCTGGTGGCCCATTCGGCATCGGGGGAAACGGAGGCACCGGCGGTAGGGGCAACAGCACTGTCGTCGGCGGACCGGGCGGTGCCGGTGGAGTCGGCGGACTGTTCGCCGACGGGGGCACCGGTGGCAGCGGAGGCAACGGCGCTCCCGGCGGCGGCACCGGTGGAGCTGGCGGCTCAGGTGGATTTTTCAACAATGGCGGAGGGGGCGGCGCCGGCGGACAAGGCGACGTCGGGGGATCCGGCGGAGCTGGCGGCGACGCCGGCCTGCTCTACGGCAACGGCGGTCGTGGCGGTACCGGCGCCTTCGGCCTTACCGGCGGCGATGGCGGCAGCGGCGGCAAGGCCGGCCTGTTTTTCGGCCACGGGGGTGACGGCGGCACCGGCGGGAGTGGTAACGGCCCCGCGGGCCACGGTGGGGCGGGTGGACACGGTGGTACCGGCGCGATGTTCTTCGGCGACGGCGGCAACGGCGGCACCGGCGGAGCCGCCACAACCGGGGATGCGGGCAGTGGCGGTAGCGGCGGAAATGCCGCCGGGTTGTTCGGCGTCGGAGGTGCGGGTGGCACCGGCGGGAGCAGCCGTAGCGGCGGGAACGGTGGTGCGGGCGGCGCAGGCGGTATCGGTGGCACTCTGGTCGGTGCCGGCGGCGCCGGCGGCCTGGGAGGGGTGGGTACCGCCGGTGGAGCGGGTGGAACCGGTGGAAAATCGATGCTGATCGGCGCCGGCGGCAACGGTGGTTCAGGTGGCGTGGGTATTACGGGTGGAGCTGGCGGTGCGGGTGGTAACGCGGGTGTCCTCTTCGGCAATGGCGGGGATGGCGGGGCCAGCGGCGACGGCAACATGAGCGGGGGCGGAGCCGGCGGCTTCGGCGGCGATGCCGGACTGATTGGCAACGGTGGTGCCGGAGGGGCTGGCGGAAACGTGCCGAACAGCGGGTTCACCGGTTACAGCGGCGGTCGGGGCGGCAACGCTAGGTTGATCGGCAACGGAGGCAACGGCGGCAACGGCGGCGCCAGCGAATATGGCAGCGACGGCGACGGCGGCGCGGGCGGCGCGGGCGGGCAGATCTTCGGGCGAAGCGGGCTTGACGGGATCGGCTGACGGCTCGGCAGCTGGCGCGCCGATTGCGCTCGCGTGCACGTCAGGTAGCAAATCCAGTACTGTCGAACCCGGCTGAAACATTCTCAGGCATGGGGCGGGCGGGTTCTAACCCACCAGAAATGATTGGCTGGTTTAGTGAGGTTTGTATGGGCATTCTGTGCGCCATGGTCATCGGTGATCGCTTCCGTTGTTCCGGGGGCCGTTCGTGGCGCCCCCGAAGGCTGGCGTGGCTATGTTGAGAACCGGTGAAGGGTTCCCCAACGTCGTCGTCACGGCAATGGCGTCCACGACTGCGGTAGCGCCGGACGCTGAGGAAACCTGGCAACAACTGCTTGATGGCCGCAGCGGTGTCCGCGAGCTCGACAAGCCGTTCGTCTCGGAATTCGACTCGCCGGTGCGCATCGGCGGCCCGCTGCGAGAGGACTTCGACGACCATCTCAACCGCGTCGAGCTGCGCCGGTTCGCGTTCATGCAGAAGATGGCCGTGGTGCTGAGCCGACGACTGTGGGAGCAAGCCGGAACGCCAGAGGTCGACACCAACCGCTTGATGGTGTCGGTGGGCCTGGGGTTGGGCAGCACTGAAGACATCCCGCACTGGCACGACATCTGGAAGGTCAAAGGCCTGCGAGCGGTGTCGCCGATATCGGTGCAAAAGCACATGCCCAATGCGCCCGCGGCCGTGATCGGACTCGACCGCATGGCGAAGGCGGGTGTGATGACCCCGGTGATGGCCGATGCTTCGGGTACGGCGGCCATTGCGCACGCCTGGCAAAACATCGTTCTCGGAGAGGCCGACATCGCGATCTGCGGGGGCGTTGAGACCGTGATCGAGGCGGTGCCCGTGGCCGCCTTTTGTCAGTTGGGGATGCTTTCCACCGACAACGACGATCCGCCGAGAGCATGCCGCCCCTTCGACAAAGACCGCGACGGCATGGTTTTCGGCGAGGGCGGCGCGCTGCTGCTGGTCGAAACCGAAGCGCATGCCAAGGCGCGTGGCGCGCCCATCCTGGCCCGACTGATGGGCGCTGCCATCACGTCGGACGGGTGCGACGTCGTGAAGCCGGATCCCACCGGCGAGCGTGCCGGTGACGCCATCGCCCGCGCCGTTGATCTCGCCGGGTTGACGCCGGGTGACATCGACCTCATCAACGCACACGCTGCTGGCACGACCTTCGGAGACGTGGCCGAGGCACGCGCGATCCGCCGGGCACTGGGCGCTCACTACCCCGCGGTGTACGCGCCAAAGGCAGCGCTGGGCAATTCTTTGGGCGCTGCCGGTGCGGTCGAGGCGGTGCTGACCGTGCAGGCCCTGCGTGATCAAATCGTGCCGCCCACACTGAATCTCGGCGTGGTCGACCCGGAAATCGACTTGGACGTCGTCGCGGGCCGTTCCCGATCCGGGAACTACCGCTATGCCGTCTCGGAGTCCTTCGGCCTCGGCGGTAACAATGTCGCCGTGGTCTTCGGTGCGGCCTGAAACCGCCTGCCTTGCAACGTAACTCTTTCCGGCGTCGGGCATGACTGGCCACGCCGCCTCGCCGTCGGTAGCCGGGGTGTTGTTAGCTGCGGGGGCGGGCCGGCGATACGGAAAGCCGAAAGTGCTTGTCGACGAATGGCGGACGGCTGCGCTGACGGCGCTGCGCGAGGGCGGATGCGAGACCGTCATCGTGGTACTAGGTGCGGCGCAGGTGCCGTTGCCGGACGGCGTCATCGGGGTCTTTGCATCCGAATGGCGCACCGGCCTGAGCGCGTCGGTGCGCGCCGGCCTTCGACAGGCCGACGCACTCGGCGCCGACTACGCCGTGCTGCACGTCGTCGACACCCCGGACGTCGGCGCAGCGGTGGTGTCGCGCGTAGTGAACCGCGCGCTATCAGCTAGCAGCGGGCTGGCCCAGGCGTACTACGGTGACCGTCCCGGCCACCCCGTCGTGCTCGGCCGCCAACATTGGCCCGATGTGATCTCCTGCGTTGCCGGTGACCGCGGTGCCGCTGTGTACCTCCGTCCGCGGGATGACGTAGAGATCGTGGACTGCTCGGATCTTGCCACCGGCGTTGACCACGATGAACCCGGATGAGTCCCGCTTGGGAGCCCATGTTGAAATCGCTGCGCAAGTGGGTAAGGAATAGGTACTGCGGCACCTGACGCAACGTTGCTCCGTCGCAGTTTCAATGCACCACCTCGCCCTGCTGGGTGAATCCACGTAGAACGTCTACCCGGGGGGGTATATGCGGCTCAAGTCCCAGCATCGTCGCGCAGCATCGGCGAGCATCGCGTGACCCAGCAGGACACGAGTGAGCAGACGCTGACCCGTCTGCCTGCAGACTTGGCACTTCGGACTCGAGAGAGCCTCTTGCGGGCCGCTCCTCAGACGGATCGCGGCCTGCGAAGAATCTTTTTGTCCGACCCTGCGATGTCCTGCATCATCGCCGTCGGATGGCAAACGGCAATGACACTTATCGGCGCCACCCTCTACCGGGGTGGCCCGGGATTTTTGGCCCACACTATGCAGTGGGACGCCCATTGGTACTTGAACATCCTGCAAGAACACTATGCGCTCAATGCGGCATCTCCTGCTTTTTACCCGCTATTCCCCTCCGCTGTCGGCGTGCTATCAGCAACGACGTCACATGACATCCCCTATGCCTACTTGGGTCTCTTGGTAAATACCATCGCCCTCGCATTTGCCATCGCCGCCTTGTTGGCAATTTCTCGCGAGTTCGGCATCCAAAACCATCGGTATGTCACCGTCGCGTTCTTCCTGGCGGCACCGGCCGCCGTCTTCATGCACCTGTTCTACACCGAAGCGGTTTTCGTAGCCCTCGGATTCTGGGCGTATCTCTTTGCACTGCAACGACGTTGGCCGCTGATGGCCATCACGCTGGGCTTGCTCACGGCAACGCGCCTACCGGCACTGCTCTTCGTCGGCTTGTGCGGCCTGGAATACCTCCGCGCCTACGAATGGAACATCAAGAAGGCCCTCAACCGTAACCTCGGGTACTTCCTCTTGGCGCCCGCCGGATTCGTGATCTATGGGATTTACCTGTGGGTGGTCCGTGACAACTTCTTCGGGATGTTCAAGGCATACAAGTCGACGCGTGCCTGGGACTACCTTTCCTTCAAGCCGAATTTTATCTATTCAATTTTCAAATCCGCATTTGAGACATACAGAGCCCTGACCGGTGAGCGCCCCTTCGACAACGACATCACGGTCAATTATGTAATCCCACTGCTATGCATCACCTTGCTATTTACGTGTTCGGTATACCTGCTATACGCGCACCGGGGCAAAGGGATTCCGCTCGGGATATTTGGACTGTGTTCTATCGTGTTTTTCACGGTCAACAACAGCCTGGTCGCCGTCCACCGGTATATTTTGCCGTGTCTCACCATTTACCTGGTACTGGGACTGGTGGTTGCTAATTACCGTAAAATGAGAGCACTCGCTTTAAGCGCGGGGCTCGCGATGCTCGCTGCTCAAGTAGCAATCGTCCACTTGTTGTTCGTGACGAAGGATTTCGCCGGCTAACTTGGCATCTGATAGGTCAACTGTCGTCATCCTCTAAGCTTCGTAATTATCGAACGTCCACTGTGCCCGCCAAATATTCTGCGGACGGGGGACAATGGCTACAGCATCGACCGCTTCACACATCACATCAACCTGCTGGCAGCTCGAACGACGACCGTGACAGCCGATCGCAATGGCCTCCGTCAAGCACCGCCTGAAGTCGGCTTTACGCAATTGCGCCCTTTTGGCTTCCAGGCAATAGGTTGGGTCTGAGCAGTCAACTAGGTGTCCGCATGGGCTGTAGTAAAAAATGGGCGGAATTGCACAGCCGAGCCAGGGATACGGACGTTGATCGCTCATCTGTCCATTTTACCGGCGGGGTCAGACAAGAACGCTTCTCGAAAGCATTCTTCCCGGCGGTACGTTTTAGGAAATGTGTGAATACGTTTGCCAATCGGTTTTTGCGGTCCACGTCGATGCGTTCCCAGCGGGACTCAGGCCGCGCGGGCCGGACTTGTCGGTGGTGGCTGCCAGGATGGGGTTATGTCGTCGAGCGGATCTGCTGGGGTCGTGGAGGTGGATGCCGGTGAGCGTCTTGAGGTGTTGTTTGAGG
>NZ_LZLS01000150.1 GCF_001673365.1 Mycobacterium asiaticum | reverse complement strand
TTGAGCAGTGGCGCGTTGAGCGCTGTGCTGAGCAGTGGCAGTCTGACCAATTTGCTGAGCAGCCCCGCGGTCAGCAATTTGTTGAGCAGCCCTG
Organism: Mycobacterium asiaticum; assembly: GCF_001673365.1. Taxonomy (GTDB): domain Bacteria; phylum Actinomycetota; class Actinomycetes; order Mycobacteriales; family Mycobacteriaceae; genus Mycobacterium; species Mycobacterium asiaticum_A. The sequence continues at coordinate 875 of NZ_LZLS01000150.1, read as the reverse complement.
CCGTCAGCAACCTGCTGCGTAGTCCGGCGGTGGGCAGCTTGTTGAGCAACCCGGCCATCAGCAATTTGCTGAGCGGGACGAATTTGTCGGTGAAGCTGAACAGTTTGTTGACGGTGAATCCTGCGGCTGCGACGGCCGCGGTGACCGATGTCTTCGGTAACACGGGGACCGGCAATATCGGATTCGGTAATACCGGTGACAACAACATCGGGTTCGGTAACACCGGTAACGGCAACGTCGGTATCGGCAACTCCGGCTTCGATCTGAAGGGCATATTGAACTCCGGGGTGGGCAACTCCGGGTTGTTTAACACCGGCAGCTACAACACCGGTATCGGCAACTCCGGCACCGGTAACACCGGGTTGTTCAACCCCGGTGACTTCAACACCGGTATCGGTAACCGGGGTAGCTACAACACCGGAAGTTTTAACGAGGGCAGCTTCAACAGTGGTGATTTCAATGGTGGTGACACCAACACCGGCTGGTTCAACACCGGCAACCTCAACACCGGTATCGGCAACTCCGGGGACATCAATACCGGTATCGGCAACTCCGGCAACATGAACAACGGGATGTTCCTGCGGGGCGACGCCCAGGGCAGCGTGGGTGGTGCTATTTACTCAATCCACATCGACCAGGTACCCGTGGACTTCGGCATGCGGGTCCCACTGAACCTGACGGTGGCCGGCGGCACCCTCGACATCACCACTCAGCCGTTCAATGTCCCTGTGCTCTCGATCGCCGGCATAAGCAACGTGGTCGCCGGCTCCACCGTCGGTCCCATCAGCGTGCCGACCGTAACGATCAGCGGACCACGGCTGAACTTCGTGATTGGCGGTCCGAATTACACCTTGTTCGGCGGCATCACCGGCACT
>NZ_LZLS01000149.1 GCF_001673365.1 Mycobacterium asiaticum | reverse complement strand
GTGCCGTCCATGGCCGCACAGCCCGCCACACCCCGTTCCCCAAGGCGTGCCCCGCACCAGGGGTTATGCAGGGCTGCCTGGAGAGCACCAGCGGGTTGATCATGGGTGTCGACAGCAAAACCGCACTGGTCGCCGAACGCACCACCGGCGCCGTCAAGGAAATCTCCGTCAGCGCCGAACCCAAGGTGAAGATGGTCATCCCGGTCGATCCGTCCGGCGACGGCGGCCTGATGGATATCGTGCTGTCCCCCACGTTCTCGCAGGACCGGCTGATGTATGCCTACATCAGCACTCCCACCGACAACCGCGTCATCCGGATCGCCGAAGGTGACGTCCCCAAGGACATCCTGACCGGAATCCCCAAGGGCGCCACCGGCAACACCGGAGCGCTGATCTTCACCAGTCCCACGACGCTGGTCGTGATGACCGGAGATGCCGGTAACCCGGCCATGGCCGCTGACCCGAAATCGTTGGCCGGCAAGGTGTTACGGATCGAGCAACCGACCACGCTCGGCCAGGCGCCGCCGACGACCGCGCTGTCCGGCATCGGTTCCGGCGGCGGCATGTGCATCGATCCGGTGGACGGCTCGCTGTATGTAGCCGACCGCACTCCCGGTGCGGACCGGCTGCAACGCGTCACCAGGAAGTCGGAGGTCTCCACGGTGTGGACATGGCCGGACAAGCCGGGTGTGGCGGGCTGTGCGGCCATGGACGGCACCGTGCTGGTCAACCTGATCAACACCAAGCTGACGGTCGCGGTACGCCTGGCGCCCAAGACCGGCGCGGTAACCGGTGAACCGGACGTGGTCCGCAAGGACACGCACGCGCACGCGTGGGCGCTGCGGATGTCGCCGGACGGCAACGTGTGGGGCGCGACGGTGAACAAAACCGCCGGCGACGCCGAGAAGCTCGACGACGTCGTCTTCCCGTTGTTCCCGCAGGGTGGCGGGTTCCCGCGCAACAACGACGACAAGACCTAGTTCGTTACCCCTTACGGAACGTCGAGGGTGAATCTCATGCCGTACTTGCGGGCCGATTCACTGCGTTCGCCGGTGTACAACCGCTGCGGCGCCTCCTGACCCGGGTCGTACTCCTCGTCGATGTCGGACAGATAGAGCAGCTCCTCGACACTGTCGGGGGCCCACGTAGCGACAGGTTCCAGCAGGTATGCCACGTGGTCGGCGACCGGGCTTCGGCTCACCGTCCTGCCGACGAACCAGGCGGCGGCATCATCGAGGATCGGCATCCCCAGCGGGCCGGCGCGCCACGAGCAGTGGGACAACGTGTCCTCGTGGCCGGGTGCCTGCTTGACGAACATCTCCGCCAACAGCTGCTTGCTGCGCGGCAACACGTGAACCGCCACATACTCCGATTGGCAGGCCACCTCGTGGGTGCTGCAGTTCAGCGGCAGCCCGACCATGAAGCTCGGCGGCTGCACGCTGGTTTGCGTGGCGAACGCGACCAGACAACCCGACGGGTGCCCCTCGGCTTGGGTGGTCACCACGTACACCGGGGTGTCCAGCATCGTCATCAGGTCGTCGAACGGTTCACCGATCACCCCACCATGATGGATGCGCGCAGAGCGTTCCGACACTCTTTCGAAGCGATCTCTTAGGGATCGTGACCCGGTTCCATGGTCATGACGTCGGCGAAATGGATCAAATCCGCTGCGCCGTCAGCGAACCAGGCGTCGACGGGCTGCAGTAGATACCCGGTGTGATCACCGAAGTCGATACGGTCGACCGTCTCGCCCACCAGCCAGGCGGCCGCCTTATCGAGAATCGGCATACCGCGGGGCCCGCTGTGCCATGCGCAGTGCTCGAACTTGTCGACCTCGTCGTCGGTTTCGCCGCCGAACAATTCAGCTAGATCCGTGGCGTCGCGCGACAACAGGTGGATTGCCAGGTGTTCGGCACGGGCCGCCACCTCGAAGGTGTGGTTGGTCTGGGACAAACAAACCAGAAATCTGGGCGGATTGATGCCGGCCTGGGTGGAGAAGCCGACCAGACACCCCGATCGATGATCGCCGGCTTGAGTCGTCACTTGTGTCGTCACTATGACCATCGCGTTGTTCATCAACTTGGTCAGCCGAAACAGCAGTTTGTCGCTCACCGCACCGAGACTCCTAGCTCTGGCCGCAGGCCGCCAATACGAGTTCACGTACGCGCGCGGCGTCGGCTTGCCCCCGAGTCGCCTTCATCACCGCGCCGACGATCGCGCCCGCCGCAGCCACTTTGCCGCCCCGAATCTTGTCCGCGACATCAGGATTGGCCGCCAGCGCCTCGTCCACCGCAGCTTGCGTGAGCGAGTCGTCGCGGACCAGCGCCAGTCCGCGCGCGGTCATCACCGCCTCGGGCTCACCTTCGCCGGCAAGCACCCCTTCGACGACCTCGCGGGCCAGTTTGTTCGACAGCTTGCCCTGATCGACCAGTGCGATCACCGCCGCGACCTGCACCGGGGTGATGGCCAGTTCGTCCAGCCCGATGCCGGCCTCGTTAGCCTTCTGCACCAAGAAGTTTCCCCACCAGGAACGAGCCTCTTTGCTCGCCGCGCCGTGCTTGACGGTCTCGGCGACCAACTCCACCGCGCCGGCGTTGACGAGGTCACGCATCACCTCGTCAGAGATGCCCCATTCATCCTGAATTCGCTTGCGGCTCAACCACGGTAGCTCGGGGATGCTCTCGCGCAACCGCTCGACCAACTCCCGGCTGGGAGCCACGGGTTCGAGGTCGGGTTCGGGAAAATACCGGTAGTCCTGGGCCGTCTCTTTGGCCCGCCCCGGGCTGGTGTAACCGGCTTCGTGAAAGTGCCTTGTCTCCTGGATGATTTGGCCGCCGGCGAGCAGCACCGCGGCCTGGCGTTGCATTTCGTAGCGGACCGCGACCTCGACGCTTTTCAACGAGTTGACGTTCTTCGTCTCGGTGCGGGTGCCGAATTCGGTTGCGCCGCTTGGCTTGAGCGAAACGTTGGCGTCGCAGCGCATGGATCCCTGGTCCATTCGCACATCCGATACGCCCAACACACGCAACAGGTCTCGCAGCGCCGTGACATACGCCCGGGCGATCTGCGGTGCGCGGTCCCCGGCCCCCACGATGGGTTTGGTGACGATCTCGATCAACGGCACCCCGGCTCGGTTGTAGTCGATCAGCGACCCGGTGGCACCCTCGATACGCCCGGTCTCACTACCGATGTGGGTGAGCTTGCCGGTGTCTTCTTCCATGTGCGCGCGTTCGATTTCCACCCGCCAGGTGGTGCCGTCCTCCAACGGCGCCTCCAGGTAGCCGTTGATGGCAATCGGCTCGTCGTATTGGGAGATCTGGTAGTTCTTCGGCATGTCGGGGTAGAAGTAGTTCTTCCGCGCGAACCGGCACCAGTCCACGATCTCGCAGTTCAGCGCGAGCCCAATGCGAATCGCCGACTCGACGGCGACCTGGTTGAGCACGGGCAACGAGCCGGGCAAGCCCAGGCACACCGGACACACCTGGGTGTTGGGCTCGGCGCCGAACACGGTGGAGCAACCACAGAACATTTTGGTGGCGGTGGACAGTTCGACGTGGACTTCGAGTCCGAGCACCGGATCGAAGCGTTCGATGACCTCGTCGTATTCCAGCAGGTCGGCCCTAGCAACCGTCATAGGGATCGATCCTAGTGGTGGCGCTGCGGCGCAGAGCGGTCCGGGGACGTGGGCTACCGACTGGGAAATGTGCGAGCCAATGCGGCCGCCATCTCCAGATAGCAGCGTCGGCTTTCCCTGCTGAGCCGATCTAGCCCGATCTCTCGGCCGTGATGGACGTGTCGGTCGAACGGCAACACCACGGTCGCGCCGACGTGCGCGGACAACTCCTCGAGCTCCTTGGTGGCCAGCGCGCTGAGTTGCGTGCGTTCCACGTGGTTCACCGCGAGGACCGTCGATCTCAGCAGTTTCCGATAACCGTTGTTGCTCAACCACTCCAGGGTTGTGCGGGTTTTCTGTATCGCGTCGATGGATGTGCTGGTGACGACGACGAGAGCGCGAGATTCGGGGAGTACCGCCTCCATCACCCCGGATTTGAGCGGCTTGGGACAGTCCACCAACACGAGCGAATAGTGGGCGCGGAGAATCGAGTACGCCTTCACGAAGTCCTGGCGCCCTATCGTCCAGTGGGTTCGGGCGTAGTCCGGCGGCCCCAGAACTTCCAGCCCCGAACTGTTCATGAAGGTGTGTGCGCGCACGTCGGTGTAGCGGGTGATCGAGCCGTCCAACAGCAGGTCCACCAAGCTCAGCTGACTGCGACGACCGTGCCGATCGGCCAGATCCCCTTCGTCGGCGTCGACGGCGATAACCCGGTCGTTGCGCAGGCTGGCGAACGTCGAGCCGAGCGCCTCGACCACCGTCGTCTTGCCGACACCGCCCTTGAGGTTCAGTACGGCGATGGGATAGGCCGCACCCAGCGGGGTGTTGACCTGTGCCCGCAGCGCGTTTTCGTAGGCCGCGTCTTTGCCCGGCCCCAGATCGATCCCCGCATAGCGGTGGATAAGGTCCCGCCAGCCCTGCCGGTCGGGCACCTCGGGCTCGATGGCATCCAGAGCCGTTCCACCCGGCACCCGCTCACGCCACGCCGGTGGCTTTTCCGGCGCCGGCTGCAAGGTCGTGTGCAGGGTCTTATCCGGTGCCTTCTGCGGAGCCTTGCTCAGCGCCAACGTCGCTGCCTCGGCGGGACCGGAACGCACAGGTCGTGAGCTTGGTATTTGCCGGTATATAGAAGTCTCCGGCCGACAGGTTTGGGGTTCGGTGGCCGCCCCGCTGTCCGGGCCGCAGCGCCAATCGCCCCACTGCTGGGGCGGTGGAACGGGCTGCTGCAGCACTCCGCGATGGGGACCGCGGTAATTCATATGCAACGTATAACCGATTCTTATCGACCAAAAACCTGCGATCAGGTAAAGCCTGGCCTACGGGTTGGCCAACAACCGGGTGTCAGCCGAAGAAGGCGGCGGCGTCGTCGTAGCGAGTCTCGGGCACCAGCTTGAGTTGGCGGGTGGCATCGGCCAGCGACACTCGACCGATGTCCTGTCCGCGCAGTGACACCATCTGCCCGTACTCTCCGGCATGTGCGGCGTCTGCGGCGTTGACTCCGAACCGGGTGGCCAGCACCCGGTCGTAGGCGGTCGGGGAACCGCCCCGCTGGACGTGTCCCAAGACGGTGACGCGGACGTCCTTGTTGATGCGCTTCTCCACTTCGCTTCCGAGTTGCGCGGCGACGCCAGTGAACTTCTCGTGCCCGAACTCGTCAAGCCCGCCTTCGCGCAACGCGATAGACCCCGCGACGGGTTTGGCACCCTCGGCAACAACACAGATGAAGTGTGAATCGCCGCGCTGGAAGCGGCGTTTGACCAGCCGGCACACTTCCTCGACGTCAAAGGGCTGCTCGGGGATCAACGTCATGTGCGCACCCGAGGCCAGGCCGGCGTTCAGCGCGATCCATCCGGCGTGGCGTCCCATCACCTCGACGAGCATGACTCGCTGGTGGGATTCGGCCGTGCTGTGCAGACGGTCGATGGCGTCGGTGGCCACCGTCAACGCGGTGTCGTGGCCGAAAGTCACGTCGGTGCAGTCGATGTCGTTGTCGATGGTCTTGGGCACCCCGACCACCGGCACGTTCTCTTCGGAGAGCCAGTGCGCGGCTGTCAGCGTGCCTTCGCCGCCGATCGGGATCAGGACGTCGATGCCGTTGTCGTCAAGGGTTTGCTTGATCTGGTCAAGCCCCGCGCGCAACTTGTCGGGGTGCACGCGTGCGGTGCCGAGCATCGTGCCGCCCTTGGCCAGCAGTCGGTCGTTGCGGTCGTCGTTGCGCAGTTGCATGCGCCGGTTTTCCAGCAAGCCGCGCCACCCGTCCTGGAAGCCGACGACCGATGAGCCGTAGCGCGCGTCGCAGGTGCGTACTACTGCGCGAATGACAGCGTTGAGGCCGGGACAGTCGCCACCGCCCGTAAGTACTCCGATCCGCATGTGTTCATCTTGCCCTGCCCCCCACCCCCTAGCGGGGGGCCCCCCCCCCCCCCGATGTGATATACGAGATGAAGAGGGTGTTTGTGTTGGAGCGCCCCGGAGAAATCG
>NZ_LZLS01000148.1 GCF_001673365.1 Mycobacterium asiaticum | reverse complement strand
CGCCGGCGGCACGGTCTATACCCGCGCCAAACAAGTAGTGGCCCCGACGGGCATGGTCGGCGCTCCCTACGATGGCCTCAAGCAGGCTTGCTATGGCGCACAACGGGATCGACTGTTGGTGCTGCAGTACGAAACCCTCACTACCGACCCAGCCAAAGCGATGCAGGCCATCTACACCTTTATCGGTGAACCGGCCTTCGATCACGATTTCAGCCACGTCGAATACGACGTGACCGAGTTCGACGAGCGCGCCGGCACACCGGGTCTGCACACCGTACGTCCCGCGGTCAAAGCTGAACCCCGCGACACCGTGCTGCCCCCTGATTTGTTCAATCGCTTTGTCAGCGATGCCTTCTGGCGTGACCCAGAGCGAATTCCAGCCGACCTGCAAGTCGTGTGACGATTCGCGCATCGCGACGGTGTGCGCGCCGCCTACTTAGCGGCCCTTTCAACTTTCGCCCGACCGAGATAGATCGGACAGCTTTGATCGTGCCCTCCGGGGAACCTACTGGCCTGACCTGACGTGACTCATCAAGATCGCCACCAACCAACAACTAGCCAACCAGCAGCAACATATCGGAGCTTAAACACATTGGGGCATAGAACAATTCGTTCTCACAAACTTGCTGCGTATCGTGATACGCCACAACCTAAGTGCATCTCCCAAACGGCAACCGCGGCCGAGCCTTCGCGCCGACCGCGGCTACCGTGTACCCCTCAGTGACTAACCCTTAGGGGTGGCTGGCGCCGTTCGGCCCGTCAGCGCCGTTTGTGTTTCCGACGCCGGGACCGCCGTCGGTGCCGTTACCTGTGGCGTCCGCGATCGCGTTCACCCAGTCGCCGCCGGCC
>NZ_LZLS01000147.1 GCF_001673365.1 Mycobacterium asiaticum | reverse complement strand
AGGCCGATGCCCAGGTTGTGGTTGCCGAAGTTGAACAGGCCGTGGTTGAAGTTGCCGTTGTTACCGATCCCCAGACCGGCAAGGTTGCCGATCGGGAACCCGCCGTTGCCGGGTGCGGCGGCGTTGCCGAGTTGGGGGTACGGCAATGTCGGTGAGGGCAATATCGGGTTCTTCAATACCGGCACCCTGAACCTGGGGATCGGCAATGTGAGCCCGAACTTCACCCCGACCGATCCGATCAGCACCTTTGGTGGGTTCGGGATCGGCAACCACGGGCTAGACAATGTCGGGGGCTGGAATAGCGGCAGCCAGAACGTGGGGCTGTTCAACACCGGGATGCTCAACCTCGGGATCGGCAACAGCGGTGTCGGTAATAGTGGGTTGCCGTTAGGTCCGTTGCAGATGTTGGGCATCGGTAATAACGGCAATTACAACCAGGGCCTGTTTTTGACCGGTGACCACCTGATCGGCATCGGGCCGCTGCACATCAATGCCGGTGCCTTGGGCGGGCTTCCGGCCGCGGCCGCGGACCTGGGGGTTAACTACGGTTACGGCAATGTCGGCAATAACAATGTCGGGTTCTTCAATACCGGTGATCTGAATCTGGGCATTCTGAATCAGGGGTTGGGCAACCTTGGTCTTAGCAACATCAGCCCTAACCCGAACAACTTGATGGCGGGCAATATCGGGGCGTTTAACAATGGGCTGGCCAATATTGGTATCGGCAACACCGGCAGCGTCAACTTGGGCTTTGGCAACGTGAGCCCCCACTTTGCTGTCGACCCCGCCAACCCGACCATGGGCAACTTCGGCTTCTTTAACAACGGGCTGGGTAACTTCGGCATCGCCAACACCGGCACCGGCAACGGCGGGTTCCCGATCGGCAACCTTGCCGGTCTGGGGATCGGTAACAACGGCAACTTCAACCACGGCCTGTTCAACTTCGGCAACCACAATCTGGGGATCGGCCTGGTTGGGGACAACCTGATCGGCATCGGACCGCTGAGCATTAGTAGTGCGGCGTTGGGTCAGGTGTTGCCGGGTGCGGCGGCGTTGCCGAGTTGGGGGTACGGCAATGTCGGTGAGGGCAATATCGGGTTCTTCAATACCGGCACCCTGAACCTGGGGATCGGCAATGTGAGCCCGAACTTCACCCCGACCGATCCGATCACGACCTTTGGTGGGTTCGGGATCGGCAACCACGGGCTAGACAATGTCGGGGGCTGGAATAGCGGCAGCCAGAATGTGGGGCTGTTCAACACCGGGATGCTCAACCTGGGCATCGGCAATAGCGGTGTCGGTAATAGTGGGTTGCCGTTAGGTCCGTTGCAGATGTTGGGCATCGGTAATAACGGCAATTACAACCAGGGCCTGTTTTTGACTGGTGACCACCTGATCGGCATCGGGCCGCTGCACATCAGCAGCAGCATGTTGGGTTAGGTACTCCCGACTGCGGCGGCGTTCCCGAGTTGCGGCTGAGTAAACGCTTCGCCTGCCGCGTCACGGCTCCAAACCGCCTGTGGGCGGCGGTCTTCAGTTCGGCGCGACCTTCACTAGTCGTCCGATCAAAATCGCGTCGGGCAGACAAGCGCGCCCGCTAATGCTAGGGCGGGATTGTCTAGCGCAGCGGACACATCCACGAGGTCCGGCCGCCACGCCGCACGCAGGCGGGATAAATCGGAGCTGTTGCGGTCTGCTTCATTGTGCAATCTGCACCTTGTGTTAGCGCAGCTTTATGTGCTTTGCCCTATGAAAGTCGCGGCGTGCATTGAATGCTGACACGAACGACCCTGCGCCCCAACGTTTGCGGCCCGAGCTGGGTGTCGGTGAGTCCAAATCCAAGGAGATGCCACGGTGTTGGTCGCGGTCCCCCACGAGTTGGTTGCGGTGGCTTCGGAGTTGTCGGGAATCGGTTCGGCGATCAACTCTGCCAACGCGACGGCGATGGCATCCACAGCGACGGTATTGCCTGCGGCTGCCGATGAGGTGTCGGCGGCCATCGCGGCGTTGTTCGGTACGCATGCCCGCGACTATCAGGTTGTCAGTGCACGGGTTTCGGCCTTTCATGACCAGTTTGTGCGGTCCTTGGCCGAGGCGGGAGGCGCCTATGGCAGCGCGGAGGCAGCCAATGTCTCACCGTTGCAGGTTGTGGAGCAAGGTGTCCTGAATGTGGTCAACGCGCCCAGTCAAATCCTGACTGGTCGCCCACTGATCGGTCACGGTGCCAATGCCACAACGCCCGGCGGCGCCGGCGGGGCGGGCGGCTGGTTGATCGGCAACGGCGGCAATGGCGCGGCCGGGGCGCCCGGGCAGAACGGCGGGGCCGGCGGTGACGCGGGGCTGTTCGGCGCCGGCGGCAGGGGCGGATCTGGCGGTGTGGGTATGACCGGCACTGGCGGTGCGACGGGCATGCACGGCGGCGACGGTGGGGCCGGCGGGGCCGGCGGAGCCGGTGGCAATGGCGGGATTTTGTGGGGTGCTGGTGGCGCCGGCGGAGCCGGCGGGCTGGGTGGCGCCGGCGGAGCAGGTGGAGCTGGTGCGGCCGGTGTAACAGGGTCCTCCCCGGTCAATGGGGGTGCCGGTGGCAACGGCGGTCTGGGTGGTCAGGGTGGGGCCGGCGGGGCGTCTGGATTGTTCGGCGGTGGCGTGGGCGCCAATGGCAACGGCGGCGCGGGCGGTATCGGCGGTTCGGGCGGCGCGGGCGCCACTATTGCCCAACTAAGCGTCACTGACGGTGGCGCGGGCGGTCACGGCGGAGCTGGCGGCCAGGGCGCTGGCGTGGGCCCGAACGCCGGCAGCGCGGGCATTGGCGGCAACGGCGGCACCGGCGCCACCGGCGGCGCCGGTGGCAACCACACCAACGGCGGTACGGGCGGAACAGGC
>NZ_LZLS01000146.1 GCF_001673365.1 Mycobacterium asiaticum | reverse complement strand
CATCAGACGGCGACGCCCAGCAAGCCGGAACGGAGGTCGCCTGAAACACCCCGATCCACAGGTCTTGACAATTCCTCCCTCGAACCGCTCATCGGCGCAGCCGCCGGGCACCAGGGACACCGCCGCGATCGCGCCGGCGTTGATCATCGCGTTCTTGGGCGTCTTGGTGTGCTCGTCGACGCTGATCTCGTTGAACGCGTCGCCGGAGGGCTCCACCCCGATCTTGGCATCGACCACGTCGGGCCCCGCCGAATCGAGGGCGAGCGCGTAGGTGAACGGTTTGGAGACGGACTGGATGGTGAATTCGGTTCGGGCGTCACCGGATTCGTACAGGAAGCCGTCCGTGGACGACAGCGTCAGGCCGAACCCGGTCGGGTCCACGTCGGTCAGTTCGGGAATGTAGTCAGCCAGGGCGCCGTCGCCGACGCCGGCGAATTCGGCGACCAGGTCGTCGAGGTAGCGCTGAACGAGTTCAGCCATACTCAGAAGCCGGATTCGGCCCCACGGCGGATGCGGGCGTCGTAGTCCGCCCTGGCACCGGTGTCGAGCTTCTGCAGCACGCGCTGCCGGGTCAGCCGGCCGCGGATCGCTCCGAGCACCTTGTCGGGCAGCAGCGCGGACGCGGCCTCGTAGCTGCGCATCCAGCCCGGCACCGCGACGATCGCCGTCCGGTTGCGACAGGTCGCGACGATCGCCTCGGCGATGTCCTCGGGGTCGACGGTCGGCAGCATGCCGCCGAGTTGCACACCGGAGACGAGGTCGGTGCGCACCGCCGAGGGCAGCACCGTGGTGACGGTGACGCCGGTGCCCGCCAGTTCGTCGCGCAGCGACTCGCTGAACCCGACGACGGCGTGCTTGCTCGCACAGTAGGTGGCCAGCCCGGCGGCCGGCACCTCGCCGAGATACGAGGCGACGTTGACGATGTGCCCGGACCCGCGCGCGAGCATGCCGGGCAGCGCCAGCTTGGTGCCGCGCAGCACACCGTTGAGGTTGACGTCGATGATCGCGTCGGTCACGGCGTCGGGCTCGTCGACGAACGGGCCGGCCGGCATGATGCCCGCGTTGTTCACCAGAACCTGCAGCGGCGGTTCGATCGCGCCCAGGAACGCGGCGAACGACTCCCGCGAGCGCACGTCCAATCCCATACCGGCACAACCGAGTTCGTCGGCAGCAGCCTTGGCGAGGTCGGCGTCGAGGTCTCCGATGAACACCTGCGCACCCTCGGCGAGGAAGGCGCGTGCGGTCGCATGGCCGATGCCCCGGGCCGCACCGGTGATGGCGACGGACGCCCCGGACAGTGCAATCGGTTTGGGCACTACTGGCCTCCCGCCCGGGCGCGCATCATCGGACAACCTCGCATCGGCGGCTCGGCGACCGGCATCGCCGCCCGGCGCTGCTCGCGGCGGTGCGCCAGCACGGCGGCGTCCAGGGAGTACGCGTCGGCGTCCCAACCGTCGTCGACGAACCGGGCGGCCATCCGCTGCGCCCGCGCGGCGCAGGAGAAGTACAGGTTCGGCAGCAGGCCCGGCTGGTAGAGCGCGTTCGGCACGAACCCGCTGAAGTGGATCGCGCCGTCGCCGTAGCTGTAACTGCCCAGGCCGTAGCCGGCCGACTCGCGGGTGAGGTCGGCGGCGTTCAGAGACAGCGCCAGCCGGATGCCGTCGGCGGCCGAGCCGGTCGGCACCGGGAAGCTCTGCAGGACCAACAGGCCGTTGCCGTACAACGGGTGCGGCTGGTCACCGGCGACCCGGCACGTGGAGTTCTTGTCCCCGAATGGGAACTCCACGGTGAACCCCAGGCCCTCGGCGGCCGCGTCGCGGGCCGGCGGCTTGCCCATGTGCGCGCTGACCGTGTCGCGGAACTCGGTCTCCGGCCACGCGCACGGCTCATCGCCGGAGTTGACGAAAACCGCTGCGGCGAAAGCCATTTCGTCCGGCTCGACACGCAGGCCGCTCTCCGGGTGTTCGCTGCCGGCCGGCTGCGCCGCGGTGGCCGCCGCCAGGATGGGCGCCAGCATGCGCGCCTCGGCGAGTTGGGCCACCGCCGCGGCCCCCAGCAGATACCGCATCCACGCGCCGTTGTCGTCGGTCACCCGGATCAGCGACCACAGGTCGAGCCGGCGGGCTTCGGCGTCATAAACCGGGCCCGACATCGACGCGCACCGCATCGGCAGCGCGTTGATCTCGGTGAGCGTGTCCTCGGTCAGGTCCAGGTCGCGCAGGAGTTCGGTGCGCACGCACACCAGGTAGCCCGACTCGCCGCTGGGCCCTGTCTCCTCGCCGACGAATTCGACCGTCTGGCAGTACTCGTCGGCCCACCAGGAGAATCCGCTCGGCAGCAGGTACGACCAGTCCTCCCCGACCTGTAGTTGATCGGTGCGGAGCCAGTCGATGACCTCGTCGGCGATGTTCACCGGGCCGGGGATCCGGGCTCGGGGAGTCGCTCTGGATGCAGCATCTCCGCGTCGCGCAACTGCTCGGGAATGCCGAAGGCGTCGACGAGCGTCTGGGCGTGCGGGCGCAGAACGCGGCACCGCTCGTTGATCCCGTTGTTCACCGCCCGGGCCCGCTCGGTCGACAGCAGCCGGTGCTCCAGGAAGAAGGCCTTGTCCTTCTCGATGACCGTGAGTGCGTAGAGGTCGCACACCAATTCCAGGATCTTGCGGGCCTCGGTGTCCTCGCAGCGGTCGATGCCGGCGATGAACGCCTCCAGCACGGTGCGGTCGATGTGCGCACGGGCGGTGTGCATCACATGGTCCTGCACGGAGTTGAAGGCGTCGAACGCCGACATGGTCTTGGCTCTGCGCTGCAGGCGGCGCGCCAGCGAGGACAGCAGGTACTGCTCACGGTCCTCGAACATCTTGGCCTGGGTGCCGCGGTTGTAGAGGCTGCCTTCCTCGCTGTTGTCCTCGCGGTTGTCGATGATGCGCTGCATGATCTGCTCGGCCGCGGTTCGGCGGGACACCCGCTCGCCGGCGTAGTTCGCGGCGAACCGGACCCACTCGAACGGGCTCATGCTCTTGATGTCGTCGTTGTACTCGGTGAGCAGGTGTTTGGCCACCAGTTGGAGCAGGACGTGGTTGTCGCCCTCGAACGTGGTGAAGACGTCGGTGTCGGCGCGCAACTCGACCAGACGGTTCTCCGCCAGATAACCCGCGCCGCCGCAGGCCTCCCGGGCCTCCTGAATCGCCGCGCTGGCGTGCCAGGTGCTGACCACCTTGAGGCCGGCCGCCTGGGCTTCCAGATCCCGCTGCGCCTCGACGTCCCGTACCGCCGCGGTCTCCTGATCGTGCATGGCCGACACCAGTTCGTTCTGGGCGAACTGCAGCGCGTAGGACTCGGCGATGTAGGGGAGCAGCCGGCGCTGGTGCATGAGGTAGTCCATGATCGGGACTTCGCGATCCTCGCCGGGGGCGTTGAACTGCCTGCGCTGCAACGCATATCGCACGGCGATGTCCAACGCCACCCGGGCGGCCTGGGCCGCGCTGCCGCCCACCGTGACGCGACCGCGCACCAGCGTCCCCAGCATGGTGAAAAACCGGCGGTTCGGGTTCTCGATCGGCGAACTGTAGGTGCCGTCGGCAGCGACGTCGGCGAACCGGTTCAACAGGTTCTCCCGCGGAACGCGGACGTTGTCGAACATGATCCGGCCGTTGTCGACGCCGGGCAGGCCGCCCTTGTAGTCGCAGTCCCAGGTCCGGACGCCGGGCAGGTCGTTGCCGTCGGCGTCGCGGATCGGCACCACGAGGCAGTGCACGCCGTGGTTCTTTCCGTTGGTGATCAGCTGGGCGAACACCGCGGCGACCGTGGCGCTCTCGGCGGCGCCGCCGAGGTAGTCCTTGCGCGACGACGGAGTCGGGGAGTTGACGACGAACTCCTCGGTGTCCGGGTCGTAGGTGGCGGTGGTCTCCAGCCGCTGCACGTCGCTGCCGTGTCCGGTCTCGGTCATCGCGAAACAACCCAGCAGGTCGAGGGTGATCAGCGGCCGGACGTAGCGTTCGTGGTGGCGCTCGGTGCCGAGGTTCTCCACGGCGCCGCCGAAGAGCCCCCACAGGACGCCGGCCTTGACCATCAGCGAGAGATCGGACATCGCCAGCATCTCGATCTTGGTCACCGCCGCGCCGGCGTCACCGGTGCCGCCGCGCTCCTTCTGGAAACCGTCCTCGGCCTGGCCGGCCGCCGCGATGATCTTCAACTGCTCGTTGACCCGGGTTCGCGCGACCTCCTTGGTCGGAGTGAAGTGCGGCCGGAAGATCTCCAGGGAGAGTTTCTCGCGAATCATGGCCTTCGTGTCGCGCCAGCGACCGTCGAGCGTCCGCTGCAAGTGCTCACTGGTGGTGGTCATAGGCTTGTTAATAGCTCAATCCGGACGTCGGGCACGGCGTTTCGGCCCAACACCTACGTCGTCGGGTCGACCTGCACGCGGAAGCCGAACAGGTCCACGCTGTAGGGCAACGGTTTGCCCGGGTCCATGCCGACCCCGTCCACCGACAGCTTCCCGCTCTTGATGAGGTTCGCCATCACCGCCTGGCCGAGGAACACCGACATGCCGTAGCCCGGGCACCCCTGCGGGCCGTGGCTCATGAAGTTGAACGACCAGTCGTCGGCGGCCGTCCCACTGACCCACTCTCCCGGCGAGAACCGGTCTGCGTACGGGATCGCCGCCCGGTTGCGGTGGTTGAAGACGTTGTAGATCAGCACCTGCTGGCCCTCGGGCAGCACCATGCCGTTCGGGAACTCGACCTCCCGGGTCGTCACCCGCGCGAACAGCCCGGTCGTCGGCCACAGCCGCATGGCCTCCAGGAGACAGCCCGCCAGGTACTTGAGCGACGCCACACCCTCGGGCGTGCTGATGTCGGCCGCGGCGATCTCGTTGCGTACCTCCGCCTGCTGCTCGGGATGGGTTGCCAGCGCGGCCAGCGCCCGCAGGGTGTTGGCCGCCAGGGTGTCGCCCATCGCCATCAACCAGTGGATCACCTGGCTCGCCGCCCCTCCGGGAGGAGCGGGCGTCTCGGCGATCATCGCGGCCAGACTTCCGGCCTCCGCCTTCGTCAGATGGCCTTCGATGAGCTCTATGAGTTCGGGATACTCCGGTCCCGGCTCGCCTGGCATCTTGTTGCCCAGCGACATCAGTTCGCCGAGCACCTCGGTCAACCGGGTGTCGTCGGCTGCATGGTCACCGAAGATCACCCGGCGGGTCATCTTCTGGAATGCCTCGTCGATGACCTGGTAATCGACCGGCTTGCCGGTCAGTTCCCGGGCCGTGTCGGCGGCGATTTCGGCGAACCTCGCCGCGAGTTGGTGCAGCGGACTTCCGGTCTGCAGCACCGCCTCGGCGAACTTGCGGCGTTGTTCCCAGAGATCTCCCCGGGAGATCGTCAGCGCGTCGGGCTGGAAGGCGGACATCCCCTTCTTCTTCGCCTCCGGGTCGGAGGCGAAGGGATCCGGGGAGCCGCCCAGCACGAACTTCAGGTCGTCGGGGTGGTGAACCAGCAGGGCCTCGTCCTTGGCTACCCGAACGTAGAAGGGGCCAGGCCCGTACTTCTTCACCAACCCTTCGACCAGCCGGTAGCCCAGGTGGTCGACGCCGACGCCGGCCGCGATCTTGGTGGGCAGTTCACGCTTGTTGAACAGCCCCTGGATCACATTGGGCACACCGATACGGGCCGTGAAGCGGATGCCTTCCAGCACCGACGCGCGTGGGAACTCCTGTGCCACTGCGCTTTATCCCCAGGGCAGGTAGGCGCGGACGGTGTCGGCGAGCTGAACGACGCGGTTCGGCTTGTCCGGGGCGGGCGCACCCAGCTTGGGCCACGGAGCGAAGACCCGGTCGACGCCGCCGATGACCTCTTCCAGTTCCGGGTAGTGGCGCAGGATGACGTCCTTCATCCCGGTGTTGTTGACCCAGTCGAAGCCCACCTGGGTGTAGACCTCGGGCCGGAAGTCCTGGGTGAAGAACCGGTCGGACTTGAGCCGGCGGGAGGCCATGACGATGAAGATCCGGAACGCGGTGTCGGAGAAGCCGAAGCCCTTCGGCGGCTGCTCGGCCTGCATACCGATCTGGGTGTCCACCAGGTCGACGTCGCCGCCGTAGATCTCGTTGATCTCCTTGGCCCACTGCTTGTTGGGCGTAATCTCGTCGATGCTCTTCCGGCGGGGCATCCGCAGCATCTCGCGGAAGTCGTTGTAGCGCGGCACCCCGCGCTCGCGGTCGCGGACGATGTCCAGCGTCGCAAGGTCGGTGATCTGACCGTCGATGCGCTCCAGCTTGCGCAGCGCGTTCGGGTAGTTGTGCAGGCAGACCGCGCCGGCGCTGGCCATGCCCATCGAGTACCACAGGTCGCCCACCGGCATGCTGTGCATGAAGTCGCGGGTGTACTTGCCCTGGATCTCGGTGAACGTTTTGTTGGTCAGGTGCTCGCCGGACTCCACCGAGAAGAAGTTCCAGTCGTCCGGGATCAGCGGATGCAGCCGGTAGACCGTTACGAACTCCTCGGTGAGGGAGAACGGCGCGGAGTGGTGGTCGGCCGTGGAGCCGATGATGCCCGAGAGGGCTTCGCTGTCGCCGACCCGGCCGATCCTGTCCCTGAAGGTCTCGCCGAGCGCGCCGTACCAGTTGGCGTTCATGCCGATCTGCAGCGCCGGGTGGCGCAGGATGCAGGTGGTCCACTCGACGGTGTGGATCTTGGCGATCAGCGCCGACACGGTGAGCACGGCGGTTTCGAACAGCCGCTGGTCGTCCATGCTCGGGTAGGCCCGCTTCAGCGCGTCGCACACCGCGTTGTGTTCGCGGGCGAAGAGGGTGTGCAGGATGCCGACGCCGCTCCAGTAGTTCTCCTCGAAGCCGGTCAGGTCGATCCCGGCGGTGGTGAGGCTCTCCGGCAGGCGCCCGTCGTCGTGGACCTTGACCTTGCCGTCCTTGAAGGTGCGGACCTTGGACTGCTTCTCCGCGCCGCTGCCGTAGATCTGCGACCCGTCCCACCAGTGGGTCTCGACGTTGGCGAAGACCGGGGCGGGCTGCCCGTCGACGATCTCCTTGCCGTTCATCGGGATGGTCCGGCGGATCTGCATCGGGTTGTGCGGGAACTCGTCATCGGGGCCCAGCGGGATGTCGATGACCTTGTCGGCGTCGCCGTTGCCGTGGAAGAACCAGTTGTGGTTCTCGAACTGGATCCACGCCGCGGCGATGGTGTTGATGATGCCAGCCGGCTTGAAGGAGTCGCGGGCCATCAGCTTGCGGCTGATCAGGCGGGGATCGGGATCGAGGAGCTTCTTGGTGTGGGTGATCGTCATGTTCGGCGGAGCGTTGCGGCCGAAGCCGGTGCCCTGCGCGCCCATCCAGGGATCGGACAGGTCGTTGAACGTGCCGTCCGGCGTGCGCGCGCGCTTGGCCTCCTCGGACGGCTCACCGAGGTCGGTGGTGGGCCGGATGCCCTCGCCCTCGTACAGGTTCAGCTCGCGCAGGTCGTCGCGCAGGCCCGACAGCGACTTGATCTGCAGAATCAATGACGGGTGCTCGTACCACTGCTTGTCGCTCATGCCTCTAATCCCCTTGTCTGTTTCCGGTCGGTGGTGGTTGGACTGTGTCGGTGTTGGCTAGCGCGGTCGGTGGCGGCTAGCGCGGCGTGCGCAGCGCGAAATAGCCGATCTTGCTGTAGCCCGAGTCGGTCTTGAACAGGATCTTGCCGAGGTAGACGCCGGGCACCAGCTCGACGAGCTCGTCGCGGACGCTGCGGATGATCAGCTTGGGGTTCTTCTCGATGTCGGCGTAGTCGATCACCATGACGTCGACGTCGGGGTCCTCCTTGCCGGCCTCGACGTAGGTCTTGAAGTCGAAGGCGAGCTTGCCGTCGGTGTGGTCCTTCATCGAGTACAGCGGCCAGAGCAGCTTGCCCACCAAGCCGGTGCTCTTGGTCAGGCGGTTGTCGCCCGTCGCGGCCGCGTTGTCGAACCGCTTGCCCTGCCAGGGCATCCACAGTGCGGTGATGGTGCGGACGACGGCGTCGAACTTGGCGTTGGTCGTGGTCATGACGAGCATGCCCTCGGTGGGGCCGTGCAGGTCGGTGGGAGCCGTGCCCAGCCGGAACAGCTCGTTGAGGTCGCTGTCGGCGCCGGCCGCGTCGCTCCCGGACCGCTTGGACAGTTCTTCGATCCAAGCCCAGGTCGAATCGGCCGCGCCTTCGGGATGGGCCTTGATCGAATCGCGCAGCCACTCCAGCTTGCCGGCCACGCCGGTCGCCACGGTGTCGGGTTCCTTGGGCATGCTTGTTCTCCTCGCGTCAGACGCACAGTGCTGCGTGATCGTTGGCCGAGTGTATGAGGAAATGCCTGGCCTCGCACGGATTTGGGCAATGATTTTGCGGGAGAACATAACCGTGCGGACTTTTTCGGCATCGCTGGTCAGCGCCTGCTATTCGGCGCCCCGCCAAGCACGATCACCGAATGATCCGGTATCTAGCCAATACGCCCGTGCAAGTGACGCCGGATTGGAGTTTCGGCAAACAACACGCAGAGCATGACCGGCCGCCGACTATGCGAACGGCGGCGCGCCGACACCGGCGATCATGTGCGTTCCCCACGGCGTCCGCTCGACGATCCGGGCGTCGGCGGTACGCTCCTCGATGGTCACGGTGACCGTGGTCGAGCGCATCCGCGCGGTATCCGGCAGTTCGCCGAAAACCGTTCCCTGCCAGTGATATCGGCCGTCGATGGCGTCGAGATGCCCGGTGAGGCGAACCCGGCGGGCGATCTCATCGCCCCCGATGCGCACGATGGCCGGGCCGTCGTAGAGCTCGGGGTCCGGCTGGGAGCCGGTCAGGTAGAACCGCGCGGCCACGGGTTGCGGACGCCAGCGGCGCACGACGATCCGCCCGCGCGCCTCGACGCGTGCGGCACCCGACAGTTCGATCATCCGCAGGCAGCGTGCGACGTAGCGGGCCTGCCGCCGGGTGTCGGGCCCGGGAACGCGGAAATAATTCGGGAAGCCGTGGCCGGCGATTACCGGACTGTCCGACGGGCGAACGTCCACCACGACCGGGGCCGTCACGCTCCGCCCGTCGCCCGCGGTGACCGTCCAGGTCTCGGTGTCGTTGTCGAATCGGGTGCCGGCCGCGTTGGCGAGCACGGTGCAGGCGCCCAAGCCGAGTTCGGGCGGCGCCCCCGCACCGATGACGACGACGTTCACAGGAAGCCGGCCCGGCGCCACATCCACCGGCTCAGCCGGCCCATCAGGCCGACCTCCTCGAAGAAGGCCGCCAGGGGCATGAACGACTCGCGGCACTTCTGCCGGAAGTGCGGGTTGGCCCTGGCTACCCGCCGCATCGCCTTGCCGTCGAGCCCGGCCCGGTCGTAGTACACCGGGAGCGTGAACAGCATCCGGTAGAACGGGCCCCCGGCACCCTGCAGATTCGCCAGCACGACCTTGCGGTGCCAGGGCAGGGCCGGCACCTCCTTGCGCAGGCCGTCCCGGGCGAACTGGATGTGCCGCGCCTCCTCGGTGACGTGTATCCGCATCAGCCGCCGGACGATGGGCTGCACGTCGGCGTCGTCGAGGATCTGACGCTGCAGCGCATCGAAGATCTCTTCCCCCACCAGCGCGGCGACCCACAAAACCGGGCCCCGGAACACGAAGGGCAGCGAGTTGATGATCACCCGCTGAAACAGCTTGGGCCGCACCGGGATTCCCCCGACGCGGTCGATGGTCTTGCCGAACATGACCATGTGCCTGGTCTCGTCGCCCAACTCGGTGAGCATGTACTGGGTCGAGCGCGCGGTGGGGTTGGCGTGCATGAGAGCAATGATCAATACCTGTGGATGAGCCTCGGCGAGGCGGCCTGAAAGTGGGCGCACCTTCCCGAGGATGATCTTC
>NZ_LZLS01000145.1 GCF_001673365.1 Mycobacterium asiaticum | reverse complement strand
CACTGGAACCGACGAGTTCGACGTCACGGTCAGCCGGGCGGTCAAGGTCTACTCGGAGGATCAGCTTCCGTTGGCCACCATCGGAGGCGTCGGGATCAAGGCCAGCGCGCACGGGTCCGCGATTGCCGCGGTGCCAGGCAGCAGCGACGAAATCTATGGCCTCACCGATCGCGGCCCGAACGTCGACGGGCGGGCACCCAACGAAAAGGTATTGCCGCTACCGGACTTTCACCCGCATATTGCCAAGCTGAAACTGGCCAACGGAGTCGCGACCGTGGACCGCACCATTATGTTGCAGGCGCCGGACGGCCACCCCCTGGACGGTCTGGTCGATCCGCACGCCAGCACCGGCGAAACGCAAATCGATCTCAACGGGACACCGCTGCCGCCTTCGGACTACGGCATCGACCCCGAGGGATTGGTCGCGACGCCCGACCAAAACTTCTGGGTGTCTGACGAATACGGCCCCTACATCATCCACTTCGATGCCAACGGCAAAGAGCTGGAACGACTTTCGCCGTTCGACGGCAGCCTGCCGCACGAGCTTTCGTTGCGTACCCCGAATCAGGGGCTGGAGGGTCTGACCATCACCCCGGACGGCAACACGCTGGTGGCCGTCATGCAGTCGGCGCTGCAGACGCCGGGGTTGACCGGCCCGGCCAAGTCCGTCCCGATCGCCCGCATCATCACCATCGACCTCGTCAACCGCAACATCGTCCACGAATACCTCTACCCGCTGGCCAACCCGCAGGATTCCGGCGTCGGGGTTTCCGACATCACCGCGCTGAGCGCCACCACCTTCCTCATCGACGAGCGCAACACCAAAAGCCCCCCGGAGAACAACACCAAGATCTATCTCGCCGACGTAGCCGAGGCCACCGACGTCGGGCCGAGGTCCACGCTGCCCGGCGCCACCTACGACCCCGACGCCGGCGGGCTGCTCGTCAACCGGATGCCCATCGAAACCCTGGTCGGTGTCAGCACCGATGCCGACGCGCTGGGCAAACTCAAGGCGGCCGGTATCACTGCGGCCCGCAAGACTCTTCAGCTGGACGTCGGTGCGCTGCTGCGTTCACTGTCGGCCAAGGGCGACTTCTATGGGCACGACAAAATCGAGGGCCTCATCACCCCGGACGGCGGCAAGACGCTGATCCTGGCTAACGACAGCGACTTTGGGCTGGGCGGGTTGGCTTCGGCGACCCCGCCACTTCGGCTCAAGCCGAAGACGTTGCCCAACGGAGCCCAGGACAGCGGCGAGATCCTCTACGTCGACACCGATCAGTTGCCCGCCAAGACGGAGACGCTGCGAATCCTGGTGAAGGTCGGGTGAGAGGTTGGATGAGGTCGGCTGAGCGGTCGCGGTTGGGAAATTAATCAGCAACTCGACACGCGCCCGCGTCGGTGTGACATTTGCCTCGTTTACGCGACTTTTAAGAATTTCTTAGTCAACGGCGTCGTGTCACAAGCGTAATCAAATAGCTGTAGGTCACTTTGATACTGGTCAGATACGGTTTTTGATTTGCCGTGAACTGAACTCGCGCATATGCACGAATCGCAACCTGAGCGTATACTGAGGCTGCCGCGTGACGTGGGTAACAACCCCGAATTTCATTCATTCTTAGTCCGATTCAGCGCGAATTAACCGGCTAGAATAGTTCACAATCCCGACAAAACAGTTCATTTGCTGCTGTTTTGCGTTTTAGCGGATGCCAGTGTTGCACATCGCCGCGCGATGCCTGCCATCCAACAGAAGGTCCGACCGAACAGCGAAAGGCGGTGCCAGTATGAGCCTCAAGAGCATGGTGACCGGACGGGATGTCGAGGTCCTCGAGTTCAGTGAGCACGTGGCAGAACCGGACGCGCCAGTCGACATCCAGATCCCGGTCAACAACGGCCCCATCAGCGGAATTGCGCTGAGCCGCGACGGCCGACGACTACTGGTCACCAATTACGGCAGCGACAGCGTCTCGATCATCGACACCAGCTCTTTTCGCGTGGTGGACGCAGTCGACGGCGTCGACGAGCCTTTCTCCATCGCCTTGGGCGGTGACGACCGCGCCTACGTCAGTACCGTCTCGGCGTCCTACGACGCGATCCAGGTCATCGACCTGACCACGAACACCGTCGTCGGGACGCACCCGCTGGCCCTGAGCGTCAGCGACCTGACCGTGAGCGCCGACGGCAAGCGCGTCTACGCGACCCGCAGCGGAATCCGCGGTGCTGACGTCGCGATCCTGGACACCGAGACCGAGCGCGTCGAGGTAGTCGAGATCGCCAACACCTCCGGCGTCACCACCGAATGCGTGCGGGTCAGCCCCGACGGCAGCCGGCTGTACGTCGGCGTCAACGCTCCAAGCGGAGGCCAGCTCGTCGTCATCGACACCGGCGTGGCGACCGACGAAGCCGAAACCGTCGCGCGCGCACGCTGGCGTCGCAAGACCACCCGGTCCAAGAACGCGAAGCAAGCCGGCAAGTCCGGCCCGACCGTGATCGCCACCATCGAGATCGGCTTGGCCCTGCGCGATGTCGCCATCAGCCCCAACGGCGGCCTGGTCTACGCCGCGAGTTCCGGTCCCGAGTTCTCGGTGATCGACGTCGTCGATACCCGCACCAATAAGATCGCCGGCACCCGAAAAATCGCGGAGGTCAGCGGCCTGCTGACCCGCCTGACCCTCAGCGGCGATGGCGAGCGCGCCTACCTGGTCAGTGACGACAGCGTGACCATGCTGTGCACCCTCACCCAGGACGTCATCGACTCGGTCAACGTGGCGACCCAGCCTTCGTGCGTGGTCGAAAGCCCGAACGGCAAGTACCTGTACATCGCGGACTACTCCGGCACCGTCACCGTGGCGCCGATCGCGGCGGGTGACGAATCGGGCGTCGAGCAGACTGCGCTGGAAAGCAAGCGGTCCGTCGACCTATTCGTCCCTGAACTGCTGCAGTACGACGCCGCGCTGGTCTGACCTCTGCGCAAGCCCGCAGATTCCTCATCGCCTCCGACGGCGATAGCATCGGCCCCACGGGAAGAAGAGGCTGCGCCGAAAAGCGTGAGGCGGTACATCGATGTACAGCACGATGCAGGAATATCCGTTGACCATCACCGCGATCATGCGGCACGGCTGCGGAGTCCACGGATTGCGCGAAGTCGTGACCGCCACCGGTGACGGCTACCGACGTACCACCTATCACGAGCTGGGTCAGCAGGCTGCCCAGCTGGCAAACGCGTTGCGGCGCATAGGTGTTACCGGTGATCAGCGGGTGGCCACCTTCATGTGGAACAACGCCGAACACCTCGCCGCATACCTCGCGGTGCCCTCGATGGGTGCGGTGCTGCACACCCTCAACATCCGGTTGTTCCCCGAACAGGTCGCCTTCGTCGCCAACGAAGCCGAGGACCAGGTGGTGCTGGTGGATCTCTCACTGGCCAAACAGCTCGCCCCCGTGCTGCCCGACCTCGACACCGTGCACACCGTGATCGCGGTCGGCGCGGGAGACGTTGCGCCACTGGAAGAATGCGGCAAGACCGTGCTGCGCTACCAGGACTTGATCGACAGCGAAGCCACCGAATTCGATTGGCCGACAATCGAAGAACAATCCGCGGCCGCGATGTGCTACACCAGCGGTACCACCGGCAACCCCAAAGGCGTTGTCTACAGCCATCGTTCGAGCTTCCTGCACTCCATGGCGGCGTGCACCGCCAACGGCATAGGCGTTGGATCCAGCGATTGCGTGCTGCCGATTGTGCCGATGTTCCACGCCAATGCGTGGGGTCTGCCGTATGCGGCGTTGATGGCCGGCGCCGACCTGGTCCTCCCCGATCGCCACCTCGACGCCAGATCGCTGATTCACCTCGTGGAGACGCTGCGGCCCACCCGCGCCGCCGCGGTCCCGACCATCTGGAACGACGTGATGCACTACCTGGAAAAGGAGCCCGGCCACGACATGTCCTCGTTGCAGCTCGTCGCCTGCGGCGGCTCAGCTGTGCCCGAGATGCTGATGCGAACCTTCGAGGACAAGCACAACGTTCAGATCCGCCAGTTGTGGGGCATGACCGAGACGTCGCCGCTGGCCACCATGGCCTGGCCGCCGCCGAACACACCGGCCGACCAGCACTGGGCGTTCCGGTCCACTCAGGGTCAGCCGGTGTGCGGCGTGGAAACCCGCATCGTTGACGACGGCGGCGCGGTGTTACCCAACGACGGCAAAGCGGTCGGTGAGGTGGAAGTCCGTGGACCCTGGATCACCGGGTCGTACTACCGGGGAAAGGACGAGTCCAAGTTCGATTCCGGCTGGTTGCGCACCGGGGACGTCGGCCGCATCGACGAGCACGGCTTCATCACCCTGACCGACCGCGCCAAGGACGTCATCAAGTCCGGAGGGGAGTGGATCTCCTCGGTCGAGCTGGAGAATTATCTGATCGCCCACCCAGACGTGGTGGAGGCCGCCGTCGTCGGTGTTCCCGACGAGCGGTGGGAGGAACGCCCGCTGGCCCTGGTCGTGGCCCGCGAAGGCGCTGTCGTGAGCCCGGCCGAGTTGCGAGACTTCTTGGCGGACAAAGTGGTTCGGTGGTGGCTGCCGGAGCGTTGGGCTTTCGCCGACGAGATTCCGCGCACCAGCGTGGGCAAGTACGACAAGAAGACAATTCGGTCCTGCTACGCCGACGGCGCCTACGATGTCGCCGAGGCGCACAACTAGGGATACCGTTCGGGCCGTCCCGCTGACCATCTCCTACCGCACCGCTATCGCAAAGGAATGCGAATGCCCAAGCCCGCTTTACCCCTCACCGTCGAGCAGTCGCGGGCGATACCGGTCACCGTCGACGATGCTTTCGCCGGTACGTTGCCGATATCGCTGCCGGTGGTCTGTGCCCAGTGGTACGGCATCATCCCGCCGATCAAGGCCGTGCGCGACCAAGTTGGCGATTGGGATGCGCCCGGCCAGACCCGGACCATATTCATGGTCGGCGGCGGCCGCGTGCATGAGACATTGACCAGTGTCGATCCGCCGCAATCGTTCGGATACACGCTCTCCGACATCAGCGGCCCGTTGGCAACCTTGGTCAGCTCGGTGGACGGCAAATGGTCCTTTGCGCCGGCGGGCACCGGGACCCGGGTTGCCTGGCAGTGGACGCTGCATCCCAAGTCCTCGACGACCGCGCCGCTACTACCGGTGTTCGCCAAGATGTGGAAAGGCTACGCACGCATAGTGCTGGAGAAGTTGTCGGCGCAACTGGTGCACTGATACCCATGTGCCGACTCTTTGGCCTACACGCCGGGACAGAAGTGGTTACGGCCACCTTCTGGCTGCTGGACGCCCCGGACAGCCTCGCCGAACAGAGCCGCAAGAATCCCGACGGCACCGGTCTGGGGGTGTTCGACGAACGCGGCCGCCCGCAACTGCACAAAGAGCCGATAGCCGCCTGGCAGGACGCGGAATTCGCCACCGACGCGCACCAGCTCGACGGCACCACGTTCATCGCTCATATCCGGTACGCGACGACCGGTTCGCTCGACGTGCGCAACACCCACCCGTTCTTGCAGGACGGCAGGATCTTCGCGCACAACGGGATGATCGAAGGCCTCGATGTCGTCGACGAACGGCTGCGTGAACTCGGCACCTCTGACCTGGTGTTGGGCCAAACCGATTCCGAGCGGATATTTGCTCTCGTCACCGCCGGCATTCGGGCCCGAAACGGGGACGTATCAACAGGTTTGGTGGACGCAATCTCCTGGCTCGCCGCAAATGTGCCGGTCTATGCGATCAACGTCCTGCTCTGCACGGGCACCGAGATGTGGGCCCTGCGGTACCCGCAAACCCACCAGCTGTTCATGCTGGATCGCCGCCGTGACGGGCAACCCGACTTCGACATGTCCACCAGCAGAATTCACGCGCGAAGCGAACCGCTTACGGAACGGTCTTCGGTGATCTTCGCTACCGAACCGATGGACGACGATCCGCGTTGGCGGTTGCTCGACGCCGGGGAGCTCGTCCACGTCGACGCTGCCCTGGAAATCCAGCGCAACCTGGTGCTTCCCGACCCACCCCGGCACCTGGTACGTAGGGATGACTTGAGTCAGCCGGTCTTCCGCGCGCAGCATGCCATGCCGGGCACTCGGCATCCTCGATAGCCGGTTTGGCAGAGTAAGTGAACATGTCATCAAGACGTGCGCTGGTGCTGGCCGGCGGTGGGGTAGCCGGAATCGCCTGGGAGACAGGAATTCTGCGCGGTATCGCCGACGAGTCAGCAGCAGCCGCGCGGCTACTGCTGGAATCGGACGTGCTGGTCGGGACATCAGCGGGATCGACCGTCGCCGCGCAGCTCAGTAGCGGTCGCAGCCTGGACGAGCTGTTCGACCGGCAAATAGCTGAGACGTCGGCGGAGATGGATCCGGGCGTCGATGTCGAGACCATCACCGAGTTGTTCCTGGACGCGTTACGGGGACCGCTCGACCTGACCGGCCGGCTGCAACGGATCGGCGGGGTGGCGCTGGCCACCACAACCGTCTCCGAGGCCGTCCGTCGCGAAGTGATTGCCCACCGGCTGCCGTCCCATCAGTGGCCGGAGCGGGTCTTGCGGATCACCGCGATCGATACCGAGACCGGCGAGTTCGTGGTTTTCGACCCAAAATCCGGGGTCGAATTGGTCGATGCGGTCGCGGCGAGCTGCGCGGTACCGGGCGCGTGGCCGCCGGTGACAATCGCCGGCCGACGCTACATGGACGGCGGCGTCAAAAGCCCGGTGAACATCGAAGTCGCCGACGACTGCGACGTTGCCGTGGTGCTGGTGCCATCCGGCGCGGATACGCCTTCGCCGTTCGGGCCCGGGCCGGCCGCCGAGATCTCCGGATTCGACGGCACGACGTTCAGCGTGTTCGCGGACGCAGAATCGCTGGCGGCCTTCGGCGCCAACCCGCTGGATCCGCGCTGCCGAGTCGGTTCGGCACTGGCCGGTCGCGCCCAGGGCCGCCGGGAAGCCCCGGCGGTAGCACACTTTCTGGGCGTTTGACGCACGCCCGGTGCGCCCGATTGAGTAATTATTAAATAGCTATGTAATCCCGTTGAAGTGGGCGAATCGGCCCTTCTAATGCGGCTTCGGACCGTGCTATACCTAGCGGGTCAGATCGTCACAACGCTTAAATAGCACCGGCTGTGATGGACACATTTCTTTAATTCGGAAGGAAACTAGGATGACTTATAGCCTGGATGCCAGAAACGGTTCGGCACCGCACAACGCAATTCCCGTAAGGCGTTACTACGGTCGTCCCACACCGGGTCCCGTCGCGGCTCCGCCTCGGCCCGTGGGGCCACCCCGCGCCGCCGCAGGCCCGGCGCCAGCTGCCCCCGCACCACTGCCGACCCCGCCCGCGCCGGCACCGTCGGCGCCGCCTAGCGAGCTGACCAAGGTTTCGATCTACCTGGACGAGGCCACCGACGCTTTCCTCGAAACCGTGCGCACATCAGCACGTTTCGCCAAGCCGCGGGTCGACGCGACTCGTAGTGCCGTGGTGCGACTCGCGCTGACCAGGTTGGCCGCGCAGCTGCACCCGACGGACCTGATCGCCGAGTTGCAGCGCAAAGCCGCCACCCACACCGGGCCCGGCCGCAAGCGCGCCTAGCCGTCCCCACATCAATTCACGCGGCCACTAATTAATTGGCACAAATTTTCGTCGTTAAAACGCGTCAGCTTTCTCGCGCGGGTAATGCCGGTTCGTCGGTTTCGGTGTTTTCAGGGTTCTCGGGGTTTTCGAGGGCATCCAAAGCTCGAGAGGCCAGCGCGTGGCCGGACGCAATCACCTCGACGGCGCGATGAAATTCCAGGCTCCGGCAGGTAGTGCGAGGCACCTCGATCAATAGGTCGGGCGGGTAGGCGGCCAGCGCGTGGCGGGCCAGCGCCGACTGGGCAATGTCGATGGTTCGATTCATCACGTCGAAGCTGCCCCACCGGGGAAGCTCCGGCGCATCGATATCCTCGGCCCGGCCGTTCGGCCGGTGCTCGGCATGCTCGAGCCCGGTGGCCTCTTCGCCTTGGTCCGGGTCCAGGTCCGGAACCGTCGCACCGAATCGGCTCAGCACCGCTCGCGCGGTGGGCCGGTCCAGCAGCGCCTTTGCCGCATTGGTGTCCAGCAGCGCGGTGGTGCTGCGCACCATCCGGTTCAACCATTCGGTGGTGGTGTTCGGTTCGGCGTCGCGGGTAGTGCCGGGTTCGCTGCCATTGAGGCTGACCGCGATGGTCAGGTCGGCGTTGACGGCCGCGATCGGTGCCATCGGCAGCGGGTCCAGGATGCCGCCGTCGGCGAGCAGGCGTCCGTCGATTTCGTGCGGTGCGATCACGCCCGGGATCGCGATCGACGCGCGGATGGCCTGGTCGAGCGGGCCGCGCTGGAACCACACCGATTTGCCGGTCAGCAGGTCGGTGGCCACCGCCGTGTACGGGATTTCGAGTTCTTCGATGGTGATCGGCCCCAGAATGTCTCGCACCGCGTCCAGGATTTTCTCCGCCCGCAGCAC
Organism: Mycobacterium asiaticum; assembly: GCF_001673365.1. Classification (GTDB taxonomy): domain Bacteria; phylum Actinomycetota; class Actinomycetes; order Mycobacteriales; family Mycobacteriaceae; genus Mycobacterium; species Mycobacterium asiaticum_A. The sequence continues at coordinate 12,310 of NZ_LZLS01000145.1, read as the reverse complement.
CCCGGCCGCGGACAGCGACGGGTCCAGCAACCGCAGGATGGTGCGCTGGGTGAGGGATCTGGCCCAGTCGGCGAGCTCGTCGAGCCGTCCGGCCGCCTGCACCCCGCCCACTACCGCGCCCATCGACGAGCCGGCGATACCGACGACCTCATAGCCGCGTTCGGTCAGCGCCTGGATCACCCCGATGTGGGCGTAACCGCGGGCGCCGCCGCTGCCCAGGGCCAACGCGACCCGCGGCCCAGAGCCTCCGCGCGTAGGGAGAGGCGTAGGGAGAGGTAGCGGTCCGGACATCGCTTCATTCTGCTTTGCCACCCGTGCCGTACCCGCACCGGCTGACACTTTCATGCACCCGTGATCTCAATTCCGGAGCTGGGCAGCAGGACCTCAGCCGCATTCGCCGCGGGCGGCCGCCTGCGCCGCGACGATGACGGCCGCCTGGCGCGGCGGCCCGAGGTCCGTCCACCGTTTGTTCCAACTGCCCGCAACGCCCGACGCGGACGCCTGAACCATGCCCAGATAGGGCTCGATCAACGTCTCGCCGGTGCCGCCCTGCGAGTCCATCCACACCTTCGCGGCATGGCAGGCCTGGAAATATTCCTCTTCGGTCGATTCTGCGGGCGCGTCGACGCGCGTCGTCACACCACCGGGAGCGACACCGATCGCACCGGGCGGCAGCGAACTATTTGCGGCTGGTGGGGAGGACGTCGCCTTGCCGCTGTCGTCGCCGCGCGAGCACCCGACGACCACCGCCAAACTCACCGCAACGACGAGCACCCCGAACCGCGCTCCCCGGCGTCGGGGGCGATCTCGGTAGCCGCGCACCGCTCCAATCTATGCAACACTCTCTGGGTGATGGAACGGTTCGGATTCAGCGAGTGTTGTCGGCCCTGACGCGCCGCCGCTTGCCCTGTCCGTCCTCACCTCCCGGAGTTCTCTCATGGCTTCTCTACTTGCCGCGCCCCTCGCCGGGGCGTACCCCCCGCCTTCGACCGCGCTGACCGTGCCCTACCCCGGGCCGACCCGGCTGCGGGTGCCCGATCTGCTGCACGCCACCGACCAGGCCGCCGACGACGTGCTCAGCGGCCGCTGCGACCACCTGCTGCCCGAGGGCGGTGTCCCCGAGACCGAGCGCTGGTTCACCCGGATTCATGGCGACGAGGAACTCGACATCTGGCTGATCAGCTGGGTGCCCGGGCACTCGACCGAGTTGCACGATCACGGCGGGTCGCTGGGGGCGCTGACCGTGCTGTCCGGTGCGCTCAACGAATACCGTTGGGACGGAAGAAAGTTGCGACGTCGACGGCTCGATGCCGGCGACCAGGCCGGGTTCCCGCTGGGCTGGGTGCACGACGTGGTGTGGGCGCCGCGGCGCGCACCTGATTCGGTATCGCTGCTCAAACCCGAATTGAAAACGGCCGAGCCGACTTTGAGCGTGCACGCCTACTCACCTCCGCTGACCGCAATGTCTTATTACGGCGTGACCGAACGCAACACGCTGCGCCGTCGCCGCACCGAACTCACCGACGCACCCGAAGGCCCCTGATGAGCCGAATCGACGCCGTGCTCGACGCGGCCCGTAGCCGCTATCGCCGTCTGCCCGCCGAGCAGGTGCCCGATGCCCTGCGCCGCGGTGCGCTGCTCGTCGATATCCGGCCGCAGGCGCAGCGTGCCCGGGAAGGAGAGGTGCCCGGCGCTTTGGTGATCGAACGCAACGTCTTGGAATGGCGTTGCGACCCGACCAGTGCCGCCCGACTGCCGGAAGCGACCGGCGACGATATCGAATGGGTGATCCTGTGTTCGGAGGGATACACCTCGAGTCTGGCGGCGGCGGCGCTACTGGACCTCGGTCTGTATCGGGCCACCGACGTCGCCGGCGGTTACCACGCGCTGGTGGCCGCGGGTGTGCTGGCCGAGCTTGCGCCGGCCGAGGCGCACTAGGCGCTCGTCGGACTTTCCAACGTCGTATTCGCGTGCAGCAGCGGTCGCAGCTTGGCCGTCTTGTCCGGCGTCCAACCCGGCGGTGACAGCACCGCCGCCCAGGCGTCGGCGCAGTTGGCGACGTAGCGGTGACCATGCCCGTCGGGCACGTCGACGGCCACCGCCATGTCCGCTGAAACCTGCAGGAACGTGATGATCGGGATCCACCGCATGTCCGGCAGCACATCGGAGCCGCGCTTCTCTTTTAGCCAATCCGGTTGACTGAACAGCAAATCCGGCGTCCACCACGCAATGGGGTCGGATGCATGCTGCAGATACACCACCCGGGGGCGGTCCCATTTTTTCGGCGGACGGTCCAGATCCTCTTGCTGGGCAACGAATCTGACGTTGTGGCCCTCTTCGTAGATCGGAAGCCATTGCGGTGAACCAGAATCGCGGGTCCTGGTGAGCTGGGTCCAGATGGTGTTCTGGAATGTCGGTCCACTGAACAGTGCGCCGTCGGTGCGGGCCAACACGTTGTTCAAGCTCATGAACGGGGCTTCCCCGCCGAACGATCCCAAGCTCTCACCGAACACAACGAGCATGGGGCGCTTGAACTCTGGCATCTGCCGGATCAGCTTGTCGACGGCCTCGAACAAGGCCTGGCCGGCGTGCCTGGCGTTCTCCTTGTCCACCAGGAACGACAGCCAACTCGGCAGGAACGAATACTGCATGCTCACGATCGCGGTGTCACCGTTGTACATGTACTCCAGCGCCGAGGCTTCCGCCTCGTTGATCCACCCCGTGCCGGTAGTCGTGGCCACGGCGACGACAGCCCGTTGCAAACCGCCGGTGCGCAACAATTCGCGTGCGGCGAGGTCCGCGGTGGCGTCGATGCCGTCGGCCGATTTCAGCCCGGCATAAGCCCGGATCGGCTCGGTGGCCGGCTTGCCGTTGAATGCGCTGAGCTTCTTCACCGAAGGTCCGCCCTCGACGAAGAGACGCCCCTGATGCCCCAGCGACTCCCACGACACCAGCGACTCGGGCCCACCGGAACGCAACTTCGTGTTGGGCGCGTTGCTGTCTGGATCCATCTCGTTGTTGACCGCCGCGAAGCTGCCATTCATCGAACGCATCGCGAACTTGATCACCACGCCGTTGAGCAGGGTGATGGTCAATACGGTGAGTCCGATCACCACGATGGCCGCCGAGACGCGGAACGGCGCGATCCGATCCACTTGCGCTACAAGCAGATTCACCAGCCAGCGGATGAATTTGCCGATTTCGACCAGGGTGAACAACACGATGATCGACAACGCCGCGCTATACGGGTACTCGTACCACTTCAGGTGCTCGACGCCCATCATGTCGCGCACCTCGTCCTGCCAGACGTGGAAACGGATCGCCATCACCACGATGCCGATCACGCCGACCACGAGCAGTGGTGGCCAAGCCCACATGGGTGCCGGGGGAGTGGAGTTCTTGGAGCGCAACCAGCGGATCAACCAGACGGTGAACACGCCCAGCCCGTAACCGGTGGCGCCGGAAAAGCCGCTCACCACACCCTGGAACAGGGCCCCGCGGGGAAGCAGCGACGGGGTCAGCGACAACCAGACGAAAATCAAGCCGAGCATCGTCCCGGTGTAGGTGTAGTTGCGAACCCACCACCGGGCCGGGAGCCGCCGTGCTGCCCTCTTGGGAGGCGCCTCGGCGGGTTCTTCGGCCGATGCTTGGGCTAGTTCCTTGTCGGCCCAATCCTTGTCGGTGGCCGCGGACTCGCTCATCGGTGGGTGAAGTCGGGCGGACGCTTCTCGATGAAGGCCGCCATCCCCTCGGATTGGTCGTCGGTGGCGAAAGTCGAATGGAACAACCGACGTTCGTAGAGCAGCCCTTCGGCCAGTGTCGATTCGTACGCCCGGTTGACGGCCTCCTTGGCCATCTGCGCCGACGGCAGCGACATCTGCGAGATGGTGGTCGCGACGGCCTTGGCTTCGGTCAGCAGGTCGTCGGCGGGTACCACCCGCGAAACCAGCCCGCTGCGTTCGGCTTCCGCAGCGTCAATGTTGCGTCCGGTCAGAATCAGGTCCATCGCCTTGGCTTTGCCGATCGCTCTGGTCAGCCGCTGCGAGCCACCCATGCCCGGGATGACCCCGAGTTTGATTTCAGGCTGGCCGAATTTCGCGGTGTCCGCGGCAATTAGCAAGTCGCACATCATCGCCAGTTCACAACCGCCGCCCAACGCGTACCCGGCGACCGCGGCTATGGTCGGGGTGCGAACGGCGGCCAGCTTGCCCCAGGTGGCAAAGAAATCCGCGCCGAACGCATCGGCGAACGACAGCCCGGCCATCTCCTTGATGTCGGCGCCGGCGGCGAAAGCCTTGGCCGAACCGGTGATGATGATCGCTCCGATGCCTGGATCGTTGTCCAGTTCGGTTGCGGCGCTGGTGACTTCGTTCATCACCTGGGAGTTGAGCGCGTTGAGCGCCTTCGGCCGGTTCAGCGTGATGATGCCGACCCGGTCTTCGCGCTCGACAAGGATGGTGTCGTATCCCATTTCCTACCTCTCTAGAACGTCAGGTCGTCGTCCACCGGTTCGAAATAGGAAGTGACGTCGGCCACGGTGACTTCGTCCAGACTGGCCGGCGACCACTTCGGCTTGCGATCCTTGTCGACCAGCTGCGCTCGGATGCCTTCGACGAAATCGTGCGAGCGCGCCGACGCCGAGGACACCCGATAGTCTTGTACGAGAACATCTTCCAGTGTTTCCAACTCGGCCGCGCGACGAACTGCCTCGAAGGTCACCGACAGCGAGATCGGCGAGCGGGTGCCGATCAACTTGGCGGCCTCGTTGGCGGGTTCCGCATCATGGTCTCGCAACGCGGCCACGATGTCGATCACACTCTCCTTGGAATAGCACTCGTCGATCCACTCCCGCTGTGCGGCAAGCTCGCTCGGCGGCGGCTCGACCGCATGGTGGGCCAGCGCGCCTTCGACACCGTCGGTGGCGACCGCCGCGGTGAACGCATCCAGCTCGCTGCGCGGCACGTAATGATCGGCGAATCCCAGTGCGATGGCGTCAGGCCCGTTGAACGGCGCGCCCGTGAGCGCGGCGTGCAGACCCAGCTTGCCGGGAGCTCGAGACAGCAGGTACGTCCCGCCGACGTCGGGGACGAACCCGATGCCCACTTCGGGCATCGCGACCTTCGAACCGTCGGTCACCACCCGCGTGTTGGCGTGGGCGCTGATGCCGACGCCGCCGCCCATCACGATGCCGTCCATCACCGCGACGTACGGCTTAGCGAAGCGGCCGACCCGGCCATTGAGCAGATACTCGTCGCGCCAGAACCGCCGCGCTTCGACTCCGTCCTTGCGGGCGCTGTGATACAAGGCCACGACATCGCCGCCCGCGCATAACCCGCGCTCCCCGGCACCGGTCAGCACCACCGCGCGGATCGCTTCGTCACGCTCCCACCGGATGAGCACGGCGCTGAGCAGCTCGATCATGTTCTGGTTCAGCGAATTGATCGCCTTGGGACGGTTGAGGGTGACGTAGCCGACGTTGCCGGCGACGCTGGTCAGGACCTCGTCGGATTCCCCAGTTACGGCTCCCGTCACGCCTCCGGTCATGCCACCAGTCACGCACCGTCTCCCCTCGCCGACCTGACCATGAGTTTGACCAGCAATCTAATTCGTTACTCGCTCGGCGATCCTGGCGGGGCTAAGGTTTATGGTGATCCGGGCGTCCCGGACTAACTACAAAACAGCAGCTCCGCTGGGAACTCGGGCGGACCACCACTCGTTGAGCACGTGTCCGCTACGGCTCGAGCCACAGCAATTTAGGAGAGGATCCGACGGTGCGGGAGACAAGCAACCCGGTATTTCGTTCGCTGCCCAGACAGGCGGGCGGGTACGCGCAATTCGGCCCTGGCGTGCAGCAGGGCTATCCGGCCGACCCCTACACCCCGTATCAGCAGGGTCGTGTCGCACGGCCGTTGACCATCGACGACGTCGTCACTAAGACTGGTTTGACGCTGGCCACCCTGTCGATTACCGCGGTGGTCTCGTACTTCCTGGTCGCGACCAATCTCAAGCTGGCGATGCCGTTGACCATGGTCGGCGCGCTGGGCGGCTTGGCGCTGGTGCTGGTCGCCACCTTCGGCCGCAAGCAGGACAACCCGGCGATCGTGCTCAGCTACGCCGCGCTCGAGGGCTTGTTCCTCGGTGCCATCTCGTTCGTCTTGGCGAACTTCTCGGTGGGCTCGGCCAACGCCGGCATGCTCATCGGTGAGGCCGTGCTAGGCACATTGGGCGTGTTCTTCGGGATGCTGGTGGTCTACAAGACCGGCGCCATCCGGGTTACCCCCAAGTTCACCCGCATGCTCGTTGCCGCGATGTTCGGTGTGCTGGTGCTGATGCTCGGCAACTTCGTGCTGGCGCTGTTCAACGTCGGCGGCGGCACAGGCCTGGGCCTGCGCAGCGGTGGAACCATCGCGATCATCTTCTCGCTGGTGTGCATCGGTATCGCCGCGTTCAGCTTCCTGATCGACTTCGATGCAGCCGACCAGATGATCCGCGCCGGAGCGCCCGAGAAGGCCGCGTGGGGTATCGCCCTGGGCCTGACCGTGACCCTGGTCTGGCTGTACCTGGAGATCCTGCGTCTGCTGAGTTATCTGCAGAACGATTAGCTCGGAACGACTAGCCTCTGACGGGCAAAGCCGGCACGCCGTTTGGCGTGCCGGCTTTTCTCTTTGCGTTGAGCCTGCGCGGCGGCCCAGGTCGAAGGCGGTTCGCTCCGGTGTGGTGATGGGAAGACCGTTGAGTTGCTGAGACTCACCGTCGAGCAGTAGTTCGTCACGAGTCACAACGCCCTGCGGAGTTCGAGCATTGCGCCAGGTCAGCTCGATCGGCGCTGATGAATTGACCCACTTCGAGCCGTGCATTGCCGAGGCCGCCGTGCCCGCTATCCCCGCCTGCCGATGCGACCAAAGCCAGGCTGCAAGCGTGCGTTGTGGCAACGACGGTTCGATGCGTTTGTCCAGGTAGACGTTCGGCATGATCGCGCGGTAGTACGTGCGCAACTCATGCCTGCTCAGGTCGCCCGCAGCGAGTGCCTCACTGCCGATGAACGGCTGGCGTCCGTAATCCATGCCGGGATACTGGCAGCGCGCACCGACATCGCAGTTGACTCTGCGTCAAGGGCGACGAAATGCGAGTGGCGGGCGCCCCAGGCGCAGGTCAAGCCGAAAAAAGTCAGCTCAGCCGCTCGATCACCATCGCCATGCCCTGGCCACCACCCACACACATGGTTTCCAGGCCGAACGTCTTGTCGTGGGTCTGCAAGTTGTTGAGCAGCGTGGCAGTAATCCGGGCGCCCGTCATGCCGAACGGGTGACCCAGGGCGATAGCGCCGCCGGCGACGTTTAGCTTCTCCTCGTCGATCCCGAGTTGGCGGGCCGAACCCAGCACCTGCACCGCGAAGGCCTCGTTGATCTCGAACAAGTCGATGTCGGAGATCGACATGCCGGCACGCGCCAGCGCTTGTTTGGTTGCCTCTATCGGACCCAGCCCCATGATCTCGGGGGACAGGCCGCTGACGCCGGTGGACACGATGCGCGCCAGCGGGGTCAGCCCCAGCTCCTTGGCCTTGGTTTCGCTGGTAATCACGACCGCCGCGGCCCCGTCGTTGAGCGGGCAGGCATTGCCGGCCGTCACCGTGCCGTTGGGCCGGAACACCGGCTTGAGCTCGCTGATCTTCTCGTAGGTGGTTCCGGCACGCGGACCGTCGTCGGTGGTGACGGTGCTGCCGTCGGGCAGGGTGACCGGGCTGATCTCGCGTGCGAAGAATCCGCTCTTGATCGCTTCCTCGGCCCGGTTCTGGCTGCGCACTCCCCAGTGGTCCTGGTCCTCGCGGGAGACACCGGTCATCAGCGCGACGTTCTCGGCCGTCTGACCCATCGCGATATAGATGTCGGGCAGATTCCCGTCGGCGCGGGGGTCGTGCCACTCGTCGGCACCGGCGGCAGCGGCCGCCGTACGCTCCTGGGCCTCGTCATACAGCGGGTTCTTGGTGTCCGGCCAACCGTCGGCATTGCCCTTGGCGAACCGCGAGACCGTCTCCACCCCGGCAGAGATGAAAGCGTCGCCTTCGCCGGCCTTGATCGCGTGGAACGCCATCCGGGTGGTCTGCAGCGACGACGAGCAGTACCGGTTGACGGTCGTGCCGGGCAAGAAGTCATAGCCCAGCGCCACGGCGACCACGCGGGCGAGATTGAAACCGGACTCGCCGCCGGGCTGGCCGCAGCCCAGGATGAGGTCGTCGATCTGGTGCGGATTGAGCGCCGGAACTTTCTCGAGCGCTGCACGCACCATCTGGACCGCCAGATCGTCGGGCCGCATGTTCACCAGGGACCCTTTGTTGGCGCGACCGATCGGCGAGCGGGCGGTTGAAACGATGACGGCTTCCGGCATGACGGCTCCTCGATTGGGGTGGGGCGATGCCGAGCCTATCCGGACGTGCAGCTGGCGAGTTGGAGGGCTAACTCAACGCAGCGGCAGCGGCCGCCCGCGCGGCGACCGGGCGCGACCACAACTTCGACACGAACGTGCGGCGTGGCACGGCGGCGGGTCTGACCTCGGATTGCTGCAACTGCGGAATCTTCTCCCCGAGTGCCTCATGCAGCGCCGACAGCAGTTCTTCGGCGGCCAGCGCGTACCCGGCCGCCGACGGGTGGTAGCGGTCCGCGGAGAAGAGCAGATCGGGCATCTTCCGGAACTTGGGGGCCAGCAGATGTGCCAGCGGCACCGGTACACCTCCGGCGGCCTTGACCGCCGCGGCCTGCGCGCGGGCAAGCTGCAACCCACGCGTGCGCGCTACCGAACGTAGCGGTTGCGGGATGGTGGTTATCGTCCCGAAATCCGGGCAGGTGCCAACCACGACGACCGCGCCACGATTACGGAGCTTGCGTACCGAGGCGCCGAGTCGCTGCGCGGACGGTCCGATGCCGTTGAGGGCGGTGATGTCGTTGGCACCGATCATGATTATCGCTATGTCTGGCGGTGGCCCGGCCACGAACATCGCATCGACCTGGCCATAGACGCCCTTGGACGTGGCCCCGACGATGGCTTTGGTGCTCAACCGGATTCGCAGCCCGGTCTGCTCGGCCAATCGGCGCGCAATGACCACGCCCGGCACTTCCTCCGCGGTCGCGCAGCCGTACCCGGTCGCCGTCGAGTCGCCGAAGATCATCAGGTGCAGATCGAAGGGAGTGCCGTACCGCCAGCGCTGCACCGGGTCGCACGCGTTGACATAGACGCCGTCGGCGCGCGGCGGCGCTTCCCAGGACTTAGGGATCACCGTGCGCACATGGATCGCCTGGCCAACCAGCAGGTTGCGTGCGCCCAGATAGGCCGAGCCTGTCGAGGCGAGTGCACCGGCGGTGGCCAAAGCGATCGTTGAGCGCCTCGGCACGTGCATGCCCACGGAATTAGTTTAGGACGGTTGTGCTGATTTCGGGGGTAGCTGAGGAACAAACCGGTTACGGTGTGAAACAGATGCGATATCGAACTGCATAAGTGGATGTTGAACGGGTAAACGACTGTCAAGCTAAGTTGCGAGGTTGGCTGAACAAACTGCTCAGCTTCTTCGTTGCATGCTGTATCGGACTACAACGGCGTAGGAAGTGTTGAGCATGACTGCACCCAGTGAGGTTTCTGGCGCACCTAGAGTCGCCATTCGCCCGCGCGATGCGCTGAAGGCTCGTAGACTCGAAGCGCGCAGATTCGCAATCAGCGACGGTGCTCCCGTCGAAGTTCTCGAATCTGGCCCGAGCGTTGCCGCGCGGTTAGCTACGTTGGTTTCCCGCGCGACGATCCGCCCGGTTCTGGCTGTCGGCAGCTACGTTCCCAATCTGCCTTGGCCGTGGGGTCTGATCGACCAGGCCGCCCGCGTCCTGCTACCTGCGACCAACACCGTCAGGGCCGATGTGACCTTGCCTAATGCGTCGGCGCAGCTGGTTCGCGCGGCGGGGGTACTGCCGGCAGACGGCACTCGACGGGTAATTCTCTATCTGCACGGCGGGGCGTTCCTGACGTGCGGAGCGAACTCACACGGCCGACTGGTCGAGGCGTTGTCCAAGTTCGCTGACGCGCCCATCCTCGTCGTCAACTATCGGTTGATGCCCAAGCACTCCATCGGCATGGCGCTCGACGATTGCCACGACGGCTACCGCTGGCTGCGGCTGTTGGGGTACGACCCGGACCAGATTGTGTTGGCCGGAGACTCGGCCGGCGGGTACCTGGCGCTCTCCCTCGCCCAACGCTTGTTGCGCGAAGGCGAGGAGCCCGCGGCACTAGTGGCGATCTCGCCACTGCTGCAGCTGGCAAAGGAGGAAAAGCAGTCGCATCCGAACATAAAGACGGACGCGATGTTCCCGTCAAGGGCCTTCGATGCGCTCGGTGAATTAGTTGCTAGCTGTGCAGCCAAGAATAAGGTGAACGGAAAACCCGAAGAGATTTACGAGCCTCTGGAGCACATCGAACCGGGCCTGCCGCGGACGCTGATTCACGTGTCCGGGTCCGAGGTGCTTCTGCACGACGCACAACTGGCGGCCAGTCGCCTGGCGGCAGCTGGCGTGCCGGCCGAGGTGCGGGTGTGGCCGGGCCAGGTGCACGATTTCCAGGTGGCCGGACCGATGCTGCCGGAGGCAGCCCGCTCGTTGCGGCAGATCGGCGAGTACATCCGCGAAGCCACCGGCTAGCAAGCGCTATCGAACTCACGGCGATCGCACGCCCGGCGGGGCGGCCTGAGACCATAGGCGCATGCGAATCGCCCAGCACCTCAGCGACCTCATCGGCGGCACGCCCTTGGTGCGCCTCAACTCCGTCGTCCCGGACGGGGCGGGCATCGTGGCTGCCAAAGTCGAATACCTCAACCCGGGCGGCAGCTCCAAGGACCGGATCGCCGAGCGGATGATCAGCGCCGCCGAGGCCAGCGGAGCGCTGAAGCCGGGCGGCACCATCGTCGAACCGACATCGGGCAACACCGGCGTCGGACTTGCCCTGATCGCGCAACGCCGCGGCTACAAGTGCGTGTTCGTCTGCCCCGACAAGGTCGGCGAAGACAAGCGAAATGTGTTGCGCGCCTACGGCGCCGAGGTGGTCGTCTGCCCGACGGCGGTGCCGCCGGAGGACCCGGACAGCTACTACAGCGTCTCGGACCGGTTGGTCCGCGAAATCGACGGGGCCTGGAAACCCGACCAGTACTCCAACCCCGAGGGGCCGGCCAGTCACTACGCCACCACCGGCCCGGAAATATGGGCGGACACCGACGGCAAAGTCACCCATTTCGTCGCCGGCATCGGCACCGGCGGAACGATCACCGGAGCCGGCCGCTACCTCAAAGAGGTCTCCGACGGGCGGGTCCGGGTGATCGGCGCCGACCCGGAGGGATCGGTGTACTCCGGCGGCACCGGGCGCCCTTACCTGGTCGAAGGTGTCGGAGAGGACTTCTGGCCGGCCGCATACGACCCGTCCGTGCCGGACGAGATCATCGCCGTTTCGGATTCCGATTCCTTCGACATGACCAGGCGACTGGCCCGCGAAGAAGCCATGCTGGTCGGCGGCTCCTGTGGCATGGCAGTGGTCGCCGCGCTGAAAGTGGCCGAGCAAGCTGGTCCCGACTCAGTGGTGGTCGTGCTGCTGCCCGATGGCGGCCGCGGCTACATGGCCAAGATCTTTAACGACGCATGGATGTCGTCGTACGGGTTTCTGCGCAGCCGGCTGGACGGCTCGGCCGCGGAGTCCACGGTCGGTGATGTGTTGCGCCGCAAGTCCGGTGCGCTGCCCGACCTCGTGCACACCCACCCGTCGGAAACCGTGCGGGACGCCATCGGGATCCTGCGCGAGTACGGCGTATCGCAGATGCCGGTCGTCGGTGCCGAACCGCCGGTGATGGCCGGTGAAGTCGCCGGCAGCGTCTCCGAACGGGAATTGCTGTCCGCGGTTTTCGAGGGTCGCGCCAAGCTGGCCGACGCCGTGTCCCAACACATGAGCCCGCCGTTGCGGCTCATCGGAGCCGGCGAATCGGCCAGTGCAGCCGGCAAGGCGTTGCGGGACTGGGACGCGTTGATGGTGGTGGAGGAGGGTAAGCCGGTCGGGGTGATCACCCGCTACGACCTGCTCGGCTTCCTTTCCGAGGGCACGCGACGACGCTGACATGTGGCTGTGATGTCGGTCTCTGCGCTCGGGTACTGTAACCGGCTTAGTTCAGCAAAGTTTGCACTGGGAGGGTTCTCGATGACCGATCAGCCCGGCGGGTCGTACCCGCCACCGCCCCCGCCGCCTGGCTCATCCGGTGCCTCACCGTCGGGCGGACATCTGCCGCCTTCCGCGCCGC
>NZ_LZLS01000144.1 GCF_001673365.1 Mycobacterium asiaticum | reverse complement strand
CGCTGGCATCGGCGCATCTGGCCCGCACCCAGGGAGAAGCAGCGGCGATCGAGCGGCTGCGCTCTGACGCGGCCGCATTGTTCACCAGTGCGGACGCCGCCGAGGGTGTGCAGTCGTTTATTGAGCGCCGCGCGGCCCGGTTCGAGGGCCGTTAGAGGCCGAGCGCCCTTTACTCGACCGTGTAGCCCATCGGCATCAGCACGCTCTTCTGCTGGGTGAAGTGCTCCACGCCCTCGGGTCCGTTCTCGCGCCCGATGCCCGAGTTCTTGTACCCACCGAACGGACAGCACGGGTCGAACGCATACCAGTTGATCGCGTAGGTCCCGGTGCGGATCTTTTCCGAGATCTCGATCCCCTTGGGCACGTCGGTGGTCCACACGCTACCGGCCAGCCCGTATGCCGAGTCGTTGGCGATCTTGACCGCGTCCTCTTCGGTGTCGTAGGCAATGATCGCCAGCACCGGCCCGAAGATCTCCTCCTGGGCGATCGTCATCTTATTGTCGACGTCGGCGAATACGGTGGGCTGCACGAAGAATCCGTTATCCAAACCTTCGGGACGGCCGCCGCCGCACACCACTCGGGCGCCTTCCTCGATGCCTTTGGCGATGTAACCCTCGACGCGGGCGCGTTGCTTCTCTGAAATCAGTGACCCGATCTGCGCGGCCGGGTCGGACGGCGGGCCCACCGGCAGCGCCTGCACGAAAGTGCTTACCGCATCGACGATTTCGTCGTACCGCGAACGCGGCGCCAGGATGCGGGTCTGTCCCACGCACGCCTGCCCGGTATTCATGATCCCGGAGAACACCATCATCGGGACCGCCGAAGCCAGGTCTACGTCTTCCAGCACAATGGCCGCCGACTTACCGCCGAGCTCCAGCGTGCATGGCTTGAGCAACTCTGCCGCGCGCCGACCGATTTCCTTGCCGACGGCCGAGCTGCCCGTAAAGGTGAACAGGTCTACGTCGTGGTTGGAAGTCAGTGCCTGTCCGGTCTCGATGCCGCCGGGCACCACCGACAGCACCCCCTCGGGCAAGCCGGCGTCAGCGAATACTTCCGCCAAAGCGTTTGCGGTCAAAGGTGTTTCGGCTGCCGGCTTGAGCACTACCGTGCACCCGGCAAGCAACGCCGGGCCCAGCTTGTTCACCGCCAGGAACAGCGGAACATTCCACGCCACAATGGCGGCCACCACGCCGACCGGCTCGCGGTGCACGATGGTCTGGCCGTAGGAACCGGTGCGGACTTCCCGCCACTTGACCTGATCGACGGCCGGTCCGGCGAAGAAGTTCAGCGCACCCATAGTGCCCATCCAGTGCATGGTCTCGATGGTCATCGGCGGCTGGCCGGTCTCGTCGGCGAGCAACTTCGCGAAGTGTTCCTTGCGCTCTTCGAGCAGTTGCAGCGCCTTCGCGATAACGGCCGCGCGTTCCTTGGGCGGCATGGCGGGCCACGGGCCGTTGTCGAACGCGGCGCGGGCCGCAGAAACGGCTGCGTCGACGTCGGCCGCTGCGGCCAACGGCACCTTGCCGACGTATTCGCCGGTGGCCGGGCAGTGCACCTCGATCACCTCAGACGTCGACGGCTCGGTCCACTTGCCGCCGATGAAGAGTTTGTCGTATTCGGTCGCCTGGCTCACGGTCTGGGTCATGTCCGCCGTTCCTCCTCGTTGTGGTTCACGCCGCGTCCTGGCCGCTACCGGCCGGCAGTGATACGCGCCACCCTACCCAAGCCGCCGCAGGATTAGAACCTGTTCCATTATTGCGGCGAAAGGACCAGCACCAGATTGCTCACCAGGAACTCCCGCAGCACCGGGACCGAGGTCAGCCACCAGGCCCATTGCGGGTGGTAGCGCGGGAAAGTCGCCACGGCAGCACCGGTGCTCGCGGCCCACTCCAGGCCGTCGGAGGCCGACACCGCGAACAACGACGACCCGTAGTTGTTCTTGGCCGGACGGCCGTGTTTGCGCTCGTATCGAGCGGCGGCCCGGGCGCCGCCGAGGTAGTGCGTAAGGCCCATCTCGTGGCCGCCGAACGGTCCCAGCCAGACGGTGTAGGACAGCACCACCAGTCCTCCCGGACGGGTCACCCGCAACATCTCGTTGCCGAGTTGCCAGGGTCGGCGCACGTGTTCGGCAACGTTGGACGACAGGCAGATATCCACCGAGTCGTCGGCGAAGGGCAGCGCCATGCCCGAGGCGCGCACGAAGGTGCCAGCGTGCTGCCCCACGGCCGGTCCAGCCGCGTGCATCTCCTGGGGGTCGGGCTCGACGCCGATGTAGCGGGCCCCCGCAGCGTCGAACGCCGATGCAAAGTATCCCGGCCCGCCGCCGACGTCGAGCACGAGCCGCCCGGTCAGGTCCGAACCGCTCAATCCGCGCCACAGATCGCCGACCATGAGCGCGGTGTCGGTGGCCAGCGCTCCGTAAAAGCGGGCGGGATCGCGCTGCTCGTAGCGAAACTCCGATAGCAGTCGCACCGACCGGCGCAACGTCGCGCGCCGAGCGAAAAGCACGTCCACGCGGCACACGCTACGGGTGCCTATCTGGGCACCCGTGCGGCGATCTGGTTAGCGATGCTGACACCTTCGTCGGTCAGCTTGGCGTAGCAAGCCTGGACGTCGACGACCACGTTGTTGGCCGCCAGCATCGCCTGCTGACAGCGCCAACTGCTGTCGCTCACAACGACACTGAGGGTGCCGTTGGTGTTGGACACCGGCCCGGCCGTCCATTCCTTGGTTTCGCCGGACTGTTTGGTCACGGTGAAGCCGCGGTTGGCGCAGGCGAACCATCTGGGTGCCAAATCCCTGACGAACGAAGCGGCCGTCGCCGCCGACGGGAAACGCGCAACGGCCTGATCAACCCAGTGGTGCGAAGGGTTCTCCGAGACTTGCTCCTCGACCGACTCCGTCCACGCACTGCCCTTGTACGTGGCGGCTTCCACGGTGTAGACGACTCGACACTCCGTCGGAGTCACCGTGAAGCGGTTGTCGGTGATCGGGTGGTGTCCGGCCGAGGAAGCCATTCCGGTCGCGCCCATCGCCTGGTTGATCGAATTGGCGTTGAGTAGCAGACCGTCTAATGCGCCTGGCGCGACCAGCCGCGCGACGGTGGTCGTGGTGGTCGCCGCGGAGCTGGCCTCGCTGGAGCCGTCCGAGCCGCTGCCCACGGCGATTGCGATCACTGCGACGACAACGACGACCAGTGCTGCAGCAGCACCGGCCCATGCCCACACCTTGGCGCCACCGCGCTGCGAAGGCGGTAGCGGGTTGGGCTGGGGCCCGCTGGGCGGCATGAACGGGGTCGGGCGGACCTGGGTCGGCTCACTCGAATACGGCATCGAGTAGGGCGGAGCGGGGTATTGGTGTTGCGGTGGTTGGGGCGGGCCAGCAGGTTGCGGGATGGGTCCGGACTGGTGCGGTCCCGGAGGCGTCGGAGGTCGTGACGGCGGCGGTGCTGTGGGCCAACTCGGCTGAGGCTGGGGCTGAGGCTGAGGCTGAGGCTTCCGGATCGGGACGGTGATCGCCGTGCGGGCCGCGGCGCTGAGCTCTTTGGTGGTGTCGTAGCGATTGTCCGGGTCTTTGGCCATTCCCTTGGCGATGACCAGGTCGAGTTCGGTGGGCAGGTTCGCGCGCAAGGTGGACGGGCGCGGCGGCGGTGAGGCGAGGTGACCGCCGAGTTGTTGTTCGAGGCTTTTCCCCGGAAACGGTTGGCTACCGGTGAGGCATTCGTGCATCACGCAGGTCAGGGCGTAGATGTCGGAGCGGTGGTCGCTGTGGTCGCTGGTCAGCCGCTCCGGAGCCAGGTAAGCCCAGGTGCCGATGACGCCTCCGGTGTTGGTCAGCGACGTTTCCCCGCTGGCGCGGGCGATGCCGAAGTCGATCAGGTAGGTGAAGTCGTCCTCGGTGACCAGGATGTTGGACGGTTTGACGTCCCGGTGAATCAGGTTGATCCGGTGCGCGGCGCCGAGGGCTGAGGCCACCTGGTCGATGATGTGGACCGTGCGCGCCGGATCCAACGGTCCCTCGGCCAGCATGGTTTGCAGATCGCGGCCTTGAATCAGGCGCATCGAGACGAACAGTCGTCCGTCGATCTCGCCGAAGTCGTAGATCGGGACCACGTGCGGCTCGTCGAGGCCGGCTGCTGAGCGCGCTTCGCGGCGGAACCGCTCCTGGAACGTCGCATCGTCGGCGAACTGGCCCGACAACACCTTTAGCGCCACCACCCGCTCGGTGCCGGTGTCGAACGCCCGCCATACCTCGCCCATGCCGCCGCGACCCAGCAACTCGATCATCTGGTAGCGGCCGAACGGCGTCCCCTCCACAGCACCCTCCCCGCCCCGGCACCCGTCGTGACCGATTCTCAGTGGGCTCAATGATTCCTCATATATGCGACCGCAGCAGCAAAGTTGCGAATACGGCCGGTTACGAGATGCGTCCGGGCGCGAAGTCTGCGGTGGCGGCGGGGACCGTTAGAGGGCCGTTAGGCTGTCAACAATGTTTGCCGTGCGCTCCGTCCTGCTGCTGTGCTGGCGCGATACCGGGCATCCCCAGGGCGGCGGCAGCGAAACCTATCTGCAGCGCATCGGCGCGCAACTGGCCGCTTCCGGCGTCGAGGTCACGTTGCGCACCGCGCGGTATGCGGGCGCACCCCGGCATGAGGTCGTCGACGGCGTTCGAGTCAGCCGGGCCGGCGGGCGCTACACCGTCTACATCTGGGCCATGCTGGCCATGGCGGCCGCAAGGGTCGGGCTCGGCCCGTTGCGGCGAGCAAAACCCGACGTCGTCGTCGACACCCAGAACGGATTGCCGTTCCTGGCTCGGCTGATCTACGGACGCCGGACGGTGGTGTTGGTACACCACTGCCACCGCGAGCAGTGGCCGGTGGCGGGCCCGGTGTTGTCAAGGGTGGGCTGGTTTGTCGAGTCGCGGCTGTCTCCGCGCCTGCACCGACGCAACCAGTACGTGACCGTGTCGCTGCCCTCTGCCCGCGATCTTGTCGCGTTAGGCGTGGACGACGGCCGAATTGCCGTGGTGCGCAACGGTCTTGACGAGGCGCCGGTACAAACGTTGGACGGCCCGCGGGCGGTCGCGCCGCGCGTGGTGGTGCTGTCCCGGCTGGTGCCGCACAAGCAGATCGAGGATGCGCTGGGCGCGATCGCCGAATTGCGGCCCCGGATCCCGGGTCTGCACCTCGACGTCGTCGGCGGCGGATGGTGGCGCCAGCGGCTCGTCGACCACGCGCACAGCCTCGGCCTTTCCGACGCGGTCACCTTTCACGGTCATGTCGACGACGTCACCAAGCATCATCTGCTGCAACGTTCCTGGGTGCACGTGCTGCCGTCGCGCAAGGAGGGCTGGGGGCTGGCGGTGATCGAGGCCGGCCAGCACGGCGTCCCGACCATCGGTTACCGGTCCTCCGGCGGCCTGTCCGACTCGATCATCGACGGGGTGACCGGCGTCCTGGTCGACGACACCGCGGAGTTGGTGGATCGCTTAGAACAGCTGTTGTCCGACCAGGTGCTGCGCGAGCAGTTGGGGGCCAAAGCTCAAGCGCGCAGCGTGGAGTTCTCCTGGCGCCAAAGCGCCGAGGCGCTGCAGACCGTCCTGTGTGAGGTGCAGGAGCGAAGGCGCGTCAGCGGACTGGTCTAGGCTGTCGCCGGGGCCAGTTCGGCCGTGAATTGTTCGACGGCCGGGACCCGCTTGTTGGCCCGGACACTGCGCAGCACGTAAGCGATGGCGATGGCCAGGCAGATCGCGGCCGGCACCACCAACGCGTAGCCGTCAAGCGATGATCCGACCAGGACCCCGACGGTGCCGCCGGCGAGGAAGAGCAGCAGCGTCGTCGCAAGGATGGTGGCCTTCCACCGGTCGATGCCGTGCTGGCGGCTTCGGCCCAGCATCATCCCGAGATCGGTCACCGTGCCGGTGAAGTGGGTGGTGCGGATGGGCATTCCGCGGAAGCTCGAGGTGAGTCCGTTTTGCATGCCGAGTGCCGCCGCGGCCAGCAGCGCTTGCAGGACGGGCCCCTCGATGCCGATCAAGCCTTTGACCGCGGTTTCGGCGACCACGACGGCGGCGAGCAGCAGCGCTGCCTCGAGAGTCAAGACGGTGGCGTGGTGTGACCGTCTCGGGTGCTTGTCGCTGCCCAGGATCACTCCGGCCGCGACCGCGCCGCCCCCGAAGCCGATCACGATCCCGGCGAGAACGTGACCTTCATACAGCCACGGGTTGGCGGTGTTCATGCCCAGCTGAGTCGTGATCGCGGTCAGGTTGGCGACTGGAACCGCCAGGATGAGCAAGGCGACGGCGTTGACGAAGCCGGCGACAAACGCCAGCAATGCGCTGTAGCCGAGCACGGCTCGCCGCGTGGAGGAGTCGCCATCGCGAGTCGTTTCCCTGGCAACACCCATCAGCGCAACCCCCTTTCGTACCGGACCAAACCTGACACGAAGTTTATCTACCGAAATTTTCTTCATCAATCATCTTTCGTATGAATTTGGCCAGAGCGGTAGCCGGGTTGCGTCCGCCGAGCCACGCACGAATTGACGAAATGTTTTACATGAAAAGACTTGTAGTAATATCGGAGGCGTGACTGCTGGCTACTCCGAACGCGGATGGACGTTCCTGACCAATCACGGTCATGTCCTGTTGTGCGTTTCCAGCAGCGCGCCCATGACCGCGCGGGAGTTGTCACTGCGCATCGGCATCACCGAGCGCTCGGTGCAAGCGATCCTGGCGGATCTCACCGACGAGGGATACCTGATCAAGTCCAAGGACGGCCGTCGCAACGTCTACACGCTCAATCCCCAGGGCAAGTTGCGCCACCCGTTGGAGGCCGGCCACACGGTCGGCGAGCTAATCGAAGCGCTGTCGTAACCGCGCCCCGAGTGCCCCGGCGGCGCCGACGAGCAGCAAACCAAGCCAGGCCAGATGCGCAAGTATCGTCATACGCGTAGCTGTCGAAGAGGCGCGGCCGGTCTGAGGGCCGATGCGGTACAGCGCTATATCCCCATCCCGGTACACCGGCGCCAGCGCGGCGATGGTGCGCGCGGCCGCGCCCATATCCCCGGCGCTGTCGGATTCGACCACCAGCCACGTCACGCCCTCCTTGGCAAGGGCTGACGGTTCCGGACCGGACAGCAGCAGGTTCTGCACGGCGCGGGCGTGGGCGCCCTCCCCGGGCACGGTCACCCCGGAGATGACCAGGTCACCGGTAGTCAGCACGTCGGCGCGGACCCAGCGGGGCAGCGGATCCAGCACGGGGGCCGGGCCCGACCACGCGAAACGCCGCATGGTCCCGGCGGGCAACACCGCAACCGTGCCTGGCTCGGCGTTGACCGCCGCAGCGACCGCCGTCCAGCCGGGCGGATAACGCACCGGCGTCACCTTGCCCCCCACCCCCCAAGCCAGGTCGGGCAAGACCAGCAGCAGCGCCAGGCAGCACACCAGGGCGGCGGTCGGCGCCGGCAGCCAGCGGCGCAGCGTCACCACAGCCCCCGCGCCGGCCAGCGCATATCCAGGCACCGCCAAAGCCACCCACTTCTGCCCGTCGCGCAGCACCCCCAACGGGGGCACGGCGTCGACGACCGCTCGCAACACGTCCAGGCCCGGGCCGGTGGCCAACGCCGCGGGCACCAGCACGGCCACCCCGGCCAGCACCAGCAACGGCAACACCTTTGGCTGAAGGGCAGCGAACACGAGCCCGGTCGCCACCACCCCGAGCAGTACCACCGCCGCCAACACCGCGAAAAACGTTGTCCGCGAGGCGGGTACGGCTTCACCGTTCCAGATGCCGCCCAAGCTGGCCAGGCTGATCAAGGTGCCCAAACCGGGCTCGGCGCGCGGCGCGAACACATCGACTCCCGGCGCCCCGCCGCTCAGCGACGAACCCAACGCTCCCAACGCTGAAGCCACCAGCCAGGGCAGCGCACCGACCACCGCGAAACCCGATACCGCGATCCCGCACAACCAACGCGATCGACCCGCACCGGGGGCGGCCACGCAGACCAGCGCCACTGTCGCGGCCAGCAGCAGACCCGTCGGGGTCAGCCCGGCCAGCGCGATCCAGAACGCCAGCGCGAAGAATCCGGTGCCGGAATCCCGCAGGCGCAGCATTGTCGCGGCCACCCAAGGCAGACAGCCGTAGCCGAGCAGCAGGCTCCAATGGCCCTGCAACAACCGCTCGGCAACGTAGGGATTCCAGATCGCCAACGTGATCGCGACGAACTCACCGGCACTGCCGGCCTCCGGCAACGCGACCGCGACCAATCGGGCCGCACCCCAGCCCGCCAGCCACAAGCCCAGCACCAGCAGCGCCTTCACCACGATGCCGCCGTCCAGCACGTGCGAGGCGAGCGCAACCGCGAAATCTTGCGGGGTGGCCCGGGGCGCGGCCGTCAACCCCAGCGCGCTGTCAGACAGATACGAACGCGGCGTGGACACCGCGTCGCGCAGCAGCAGATAGCCGGGTCCCAACAGCGGCGCGACCACCAGCAGCGCCAGCGCCAACGCATAGGCCGGCCGGGCCAACGAGGCCCGCAACAGCGTTAGGTCCGTTCGGTCGGTCCGGGTTCAGTGGGCCGATCCGGGAGATGATCTGGGGGCGGCTCATTGGGTGGGACCTTCGGGGGATCCGCGCCTGGCGGACTCGGATCGCCTTCCTGCAGCTCTGGTCGCTGCGCGGGAATCTTCTCCGTCTCAGCTTCGGCGCCTGGCACCGGTGGCTCCAACCCGCTGCGACGCAGGAAATCGGTGTCGTCGCGATCCAGGCTGGGATCGGTCAGCGCGCTTTCGGTGCGCAGACTGAACGAGGCGAGCGCGGCCCCGCCGATCAACGCGATCAGTCCGAGCGCGGTGAACGTGATGGGCAGCACCCGCGACCACAACGCCAACCGGTCGCGTTCGTCGCGCGCCGAGTTGACCTGTGATTCGACGGTCTCCGGGGTGGAGGTCACCTTGTAGTCGGCCAGCGTGACCTCGGGCTTGAGCGCGTCGCGAGCGTAGTAGTGGTGGGCCTGCTCGGTCTGCTTGACGATCGTGCCGGACACCGGGTCGACCCAGAAGGTGCGCTTGGCGGCGTAATAGCGGGTCATGGTGATCTGCTCACCGGGTTCCCCTGGTACACCCCACATCTGAGCGCTGGTGGTGATCTTGCCGTCTTCGTTGCCGCCGTACAGCGACGGATAGATGATGGGGGCGACCAACTTGCCGTCGCTGTTCATCCCGACGGTTTGGGTGAACCGATAGGTAGTCAGCCCGTTGACGTCCTCTTGGTCCTCGTAGCTGGCGTCGAACGGCTTCTGTGCGATCGGGTCGAAATAGGGGTAGGTCTTGCGCTCGGTGTTGAACGGAAAGCGGTAGGCCAGGCCTTCGTGCCGCAACGGCATGGGCGTTGGCGGGTTCTGGTCGCCGATGCCGCGCGGCTTCTGCACGAAACCACCCGGGTGCGAGTCGTCCGAAACCGCCAGTGCCGTCTTGCGGTTGAGGGTCACGGTGTCGACGATGGCCAGCAGCAAGCCGCTGTCCTTCTGCTTGTCGCTGCGCCGGACCGAGGATCCGACCTGCAGGGTGACCACCTCGGCGTTGGCGGGCGCCTCGACGCTGATCTGCTGCTGCGCCACCAGCGGCACGTTCTGGTTGACCACGACGTGGTCGGTGGACAGTGACGCCGCGTCCAGCGCGGTTCCGTTGCCCTCGCTGATCAGCGTCGCATCGAGACTGAGCGGGATTTTGTCGATCCTGCTGCTGGTATAGGTCGACAACAGCAGCGCAGCGATCAGCAGCGCGGCTCCGAGGCCGATAGTCCCGCATGCGGCGATGCGCAACATGACTGCTCGGTTCACGTTGCTGTGACCTCCTTCTGGCCTCCAAAACGGATGACCCGCTATGACCTGACCAAGCAGCGAGGCAAACCGGTTTGACCCTAACAGCCGAACCGCGCGTGACGGGTAGTCCGGTGTGCCCGCACGCCAGCCGGATACGCACGGGCAGACTGTGACGGTGACTGACGAGCAGGTGGGTGGCACCCGCAGCTTCCTGCCCGCTGTCGAAGGTATGCGAGCCTGCGCGGCCATGGGTGTCGTCGTCACCCACGTCGCCTTCCAGACCGGGCACTCCAGCGGCGTCGACGGCCGGTTGTTCGGCCGCTTCGACCTGGCCGTGGCGGTGTTCTTCGCCCTGTCGGGATTCCTGCTGTGGCGCGGGCACGCGGCATCCGAACGCGATCTGGCGGCCCGCCCGCGCACCGGGCACTACCTGCGTTCCCGCGTGGTCCGCATCATGCCCGCCTATTTGGTGGCGGTCGTGGTGATCCTGACCCTGCTGCCCGATTCCAACCACGCCAACTTCACGGTGTGGTTGGCCAACCTGACCCTCACCCAGATCTATGTACCGCTCACCCTGACCGGGGGACTGACGCAGATGTGGAGCCTGTCGGTGGAGGTGACGTTCTATCTGGCGTTGCCGGTGCTGGCGTTCCTGGCGCGTCGGATTCCGGTGCAGGCACGCATTCCGGTGATCGCGGCTTTGGGGGTGTGCAGCTGGGCCTGGGGTTGGTTGCCGCTGGCGGTGTTGGGCGGCGGGCCGGGGGCCAACCCGACGAACTGGCCGCCGGCCTATTTCTCCTGGTTCGCCGCGGGCATGGTGCTGGCCGAGTTGGTGCACAGTCGGATCGGCTGGGTACATCGGCTAGCGAGGCGACGAGTGTTGATGGCCGCAATCGCCCTGGCCGCCTATCTGGTCGCCGCCTCGCCGTTGGCGGGTCCGGCGGGACTGGTGCCCAGCAGCCCGGTGCAGTTCTCGGTGAAGACGGCGATGGGCGCGGTGGTGGCGTTCGCGTTGGTTGCTCCGCTGGTGTTGGACCTGCCTGACACGCCGCACCGGTTGCTGGGCAGCACGTTGATGGTGACGCTTGGCCGCTGGTCCTACGGGCTGTTCATCTGGCACCTGGCCGCCCTCGACATGGTGTTCCCGGTGTTGGGCATCTTCGCCTTCAACGGTCACATGCCGACGGTGTTGGTGTTGACGCTGCTGTTGGGTACCGCGATCGCCGCGGTGAGTTACGCGCTGGTCGAATCACCGTGCCGGGAAGCTTTGCGGCGCTGGGAGAAACGGGAGAAGAAGGCCGGGCCGCAGGACCGAGAAGCAGACGCGATCGCGCCTTGAGTAGCTAAGCCGGTGCGCCAGAGCCCGAGCGAAAAATATCTGCACGATCCGGGGGCCTGGACTGAAAAGTATAGGGAAAACCCTGTATCGGACAGGTGACTCGCGTTACTACGTTTGCCGCATCGAACCAGCCTCAATGCTCTCGGGAAGCACTCGTGCTGGTCCCTACAGCGAGATGTTCAGAAGGGGCGGAACGTGTCATTTGTAATCGCAGCGCCGGAGGCGATGGCCGTAGCGGCGGCAAACTTGACCAGTATCGGAACGGGGATCAGCGCGGCTAATCAGGCTGCGGCAGGAGCCACAACCGGGTTACTCGCGGCGGCTGAGGATGAGGTCTCAGCTGCGATCGCGGCGCTGTTTTCGTCGCACGGCCAGCAGTACCAGGCGCTGAGCACGCAGCTTGCCGCGTTCCAAGAACAATTCACGCAGGCATTGTCCAGCGCCGGCGGCGCCTATGCGGCGGCTGAGGCGGCGAACGCCTCGCCGCTCGATGCCTTCTTGGGGATTATCAACACGCCCACTGAGCTGTTGTTGCAGCGACCGTTAATCGGCGACGGCACCAACGGGGCCGCCGGGACCGGGCAAAACGGGGGAGCCGGCGGCCTGCTGTTCGGCAATGGCGGAAACGGCGGCTCGGGTGCAACTGGGCAGGCCGGTGGCCGTGGCGGCGACGCCGGACTGTTCGGTAACGGCGGCCTCGGTGGTGCTGGCGGCGCAGGCGCATCCGGCGGAACCGGCATTGCGGGCGGCAATGCCGGCAGCGGTGGCGCGGGCGGCAATGGCGGCTTGCTGTTCGGCAATGGCGGGAGCGGCGGCATCGGCGGTACCGGCGGTACCGGCGGGCACGGGGTGAACGCGTCCTCGGCGGGTGTCCAAGGTGGAGATGGCGCAACCGGTGGAGTCGGCGGAGCCGGTGGGGCGGCCGGCCACGGCTCGCTGCTCGGTCAGGCCGGTGCTGCCGGCGTGGGCGGCAATGGTGGTCAGGGCGGCATGGGTGGTACCGGTGGTGACGCGTCAGCGAGTGTTGCAGCTGGTCAGGGTGGTACCGGGGGCACCGGTGGCACCGCCGGGCAGGGGGTGCTGCGGGCGCTGGCGGCATCGGCGGTACCGGTGGGCACAGCGACGCCCTCGCCAACCCCATGGGAGGCAAGGGCGGCACAGGTGGCATCTCAGGTGATGGTGTGACCGGCGCCGCGGGCGGCACTGGCGGCAGCAGTTCGGTGGGCCAGGGCGGCACGGGCGGCGACGGCGCCACCACAGCCGTCTTCAGTGGAGCGCAGAATGCCACTGCCGGGGCGGGCGGTCACGGTGGCGAAGGCGTGTCCGGTGGCACTGGTGGCCAGGGCGGCTCGGCGCTGAATGCAGGCACCGGGAACGCCACCAGCGGGGCAGGCGGTGACGGCGGCAAAGGCACGGCAGGGGCTGGAGGCGCAGGCGGCAGTGGTGGTACCGCTTCAGTGCTCGATCCGTCAAACCCCACCGCTGCGGCCGGTCCTGGAACCGCTACCGGGGGTCAGGGCGGCCATGGCGGCGACGGCATCTCCGGGGGGAGAGGTGGTGACGGCGGGCAGGTAAGCAGCGGCGGATCCGGCAACATCATCAGTGGCGCTGGTGGTGACGGTGGCGCCGGCACCACCGGTAACGGCGGTGCCGGTGGCAACAGTGGTCTAGCGGTGAGTCTGGGCACCGGAAACGCCACATCTGGAAGCGGCGGCAACGGGGGCGACAGTGTCAGCGGCTTCGGTGGCAACGGTGGTGCGGGTGGCTACATCGATCCCAACAGCCCCGCCGGCGCCCCTGCAACAGGCGGGTACATAACCAACACCGGGTCGTCCGCGACCGCGAGCGGCGGCAGCGGCGGTACGGGTGGCGACGGGGGCGCCGGTGGCGGTCAGGGCGGTGCCGGTGGCAGTGCGACTACCCAAGGCATTGGGAACGCGACCGGCGGTATCGGCGGCGGTGGCGGGAACGGTACGACCGGCGCTGGGGGCGCGGGCGGTGCCGGTGGCTGGGCCCAGTCGCTCAACACCAATTCCGCGGGCAACGCCACCGCCGGAAACGGCGGCGCCGGCGGCAACGGCACCACCGGTGGGGCCGGCGGCGCCGGTGGGCTGTTCGCAGAGATCGCCGGCAACGGAACTGCCACCGCTGGCGACGGCGGCCAGGGTGGTGCAGGCAGCGCGGGTACCGGTGGTGCCGGCGGCGCCGGCGGCAACGCCACCGCAGGAAGCAGCTTCACTACGAGCGCTGCTACGGGCAATGCCGTCGGCGGTAGCGGCGGTAACGGCGGCAACGGCGTTAGCGGAGGTCAAGGCGGTGCGGCCGGCATCGCTACAAACACCGAACTTGGGCACGTCACCGCCGGAGTCGGTGGCGACGGGGGCGCCGGCACCACCGGCTCCGGCGGAAATGGCGGTAACGGAGGAAGCGCGGTAATCGGCAACAGCACCTCGACACTCGACGTCACCGGCGGCACTGGAGGAACTGGCGGTGACGGCGGAACGGTCGGCGGTAACGGCGGCAAAGGTGGGGGGGCTGGCAATGCTGGCACCGGAGCTACGACAGGCGGCGCCGGAGGTGACGGAGGTGGCCCCGGCGGCAGCGGCGGCAACGGCGGCAACGCCGCCACCGCTCACACCGGCAGTGCCGTGGGCGGCGCGGGAGGCAACCCGGGCGGAATTCAAGGAAGTGCCGTGCCCTACACGCCTAATCCATAGCGCAGGGAGCTGCTTGGCTTTCGACGTCGGTGCTGCCGTCGAACACAGCCGGGTCACCCGCAACGACCCCCGTGCATCAACCCGGGGGTCGTTGCGTGTCTGTGCTCTGCCCGAGATCACGGCAACGCAATCTCCGAGGCAGCCGCGATCAGCACCACGCACG
Source organism: Mycobacterium asiaticum (assembly GCF_001673365.1). Classification (GTDB taxonomy): domain Bacteria; phylum Actinomycetota; class Actinomycetes; order Mycobacteriales; family Mycobacteriaceae; genus Mycobacterium; species Mycobacterium asiaticum_A. The sequence goes on along the minus strand of NZ_LZLS01000144.1, from coordinate 266 downwards.
CGGCGCCGAGGCCGACGCCATCGCGCCCTGATCGCGTATTCGTCGGAAAATTCTTTGCCGGAACCTTATCGTTGGCGACAGCAGATTGGGGGAGGCTCTGTGGACGGGACTCCGTTCGGCCGTTACCGCTTGATCGACCTGCTCGGACGCGGCGGCATGGGCGAGGTGTGGCGCACTTTCGACACGGTTACCGAGCGAGTAGTGGCGCTGAAGGTGTTGCCCACTCAGTTCGCTGGCGACGCCACGTTCGAGCAGCGCTTTCGTCG
>NZ_LZLS01000143.1 GCF_001673365.1 Mycobacterium asiaticum | reverse complement strand
CGAAGCTCACCGTCGTGATCGGCGGATCCTATGGCGCAGGCAACTATTCAATGTGCGGGCGCGCCTACTCGCCGCGCTTTCTGTGGATGTGGCCCAACGCGCGGATCTCGGTGATGGGTGGTGAGCAGGCCGCGTCGGTACTGGCCACGGTGCGCGGCGAGCAACTCTCCGCATCCGGCAAGCCCTGGTCGCCGGATGAGGAAGAAGAGTTCAAAGCGCCCATCCGAGCCCAGTACGAAGACCAGGGCAACCCCTACTATTCGACCGCCCGTCTGTGGGACGACGGCATCATCGATCCTGCTGATACCAGAACTGTTGTCGGGCTTGCGCTTTCGGTGTGTGCCCACGCTCCGCTGGAATCGGTTTCCTACGGCGTCTTCCGGATGTGAAATGTTTGACACTGTACTAGTGGCCAACCGCGGCGAGATCGCGGTGCGGGTGATCCGGACATTGCGCCGGTTGGATATTCGTTCGGTAGCCGTTTACAGCGACGCCGACGCCGGTGCCCGGCATGTGGTGGAAGCCGACACCGCGGTGCGGCTCGGACCGGCCCCGGCCCGCGAAAGCTACCTCGACATCGCCAAAGTGATCGATGCCGCGGTTGGTACCGGGTCACAGGCAATCCATCCCGGTTACGGATTCCTCTCCGAGAACGCCGATTTCGCCGCGGCATGTGACCGCGCGGGGGTGGTTTTCCTCGGGCCGCCGTCGAGCGCGATCAAGGTGATGGGGGACAAGATCGCCGCCAAGAACGCGGTCGCCGCTTTCGATGTGCCGGTGGTGCCCGGTATCGCCAAACCCGGACTGACCGACGACGAACTCGTCACCGCCGCCGATGAGGTGGGCTACCCGGTGCTGGTGAAGCCGTCCGCGGGCGGCGGCGGCAAGGGCATGCGGATGGTTCAAGGCCCGGCGCACCTGCGTGAGGCGTTGGTCAGCGCCCGCCGGGAAGCGGCGTCCGCGTTTGGTGACGACACTCTGTTCCTGGAGCGGTTTGTGTTGCGCCCCAGGCATATCGAGGTGCAGGTGCTCGCCGACACGCAGGGCAACGTGGTACACCTCGGTGAGCGTGAGTGCAGCCTGCAGCGACGGCATCAGAAGGTCATCGAGGAGGCTCCCTCACCGCTGTTGGATGCAGCCACGCGAGCGCGGATCGGTGCGGCGGCCTGCAACACCGCCCGCAGTGTGGACTACGTGGGCGCCGGCACCGTCGAGTTCATCGTCTCCGCCGATCGCCCAGACGAGTTCTTCTTTATGGAGATGAACACCCGGCTGCAGGTGGAACACCCCGTCACCGAGGCGGTCACCGGGCTCGATCTCGTCGAGTGGCAGCTCCGGGTGGGCTTCGGTGAGAAGTTGGCCTTCGTCCAGGACGACATCGAGCTATCCGGGCACGCTATCGAGGCGCGGGTGTACGCAGAGGATCCCGCACGGGGATTCCTGCCCACCGGCGGTCGGGTGCTGCAGGTGATCGAGCCGTCCGGACCCGGTGTGCGAGTGGATTCTTCGCTGCTGGCGGACACGGTGGTCGGCAGTGACTACGACCCGATGCTGAGCAAGGTGATCGCCCACGGCGCCGATCGTGCCCAGGCGATGGCCCGACTTGACCAGGCGTTGTCGCAGACCGCCGTCCTGGGTGTCCAGACGAACGTCGAGTTCCTGCGCTTCCTGTTGGCCGACGAGCGGGTGCAGGCCGGTGACGTGGACACCGCCCTGCTCGACGAGCGACTGGCCGACTTCGAGCCGCTGCCTGCGCCCGACGACGTGTTCGCCGCCGGCGGGCTGTATGTGCAATGGGCTTTGGATCGCCGTGCGCGCGGCAACCTCTGGGCCGCCCCGACCGGATGGCGCATCGGTGGCGCCTCCGCAGCCGTCCGCACCGCCATGCGCACGCCGCTGCGGACCGAGACGGTATCGGTCTGGGGCCTACCGGAGGCCGCGCAGATCCAGGTCGGAGATGGTGAAATCCATTCCGCGAGCGTGCAACTGGATCGTGACGAGATGCGGTTGACCTTGGACGGGGTTCGCCGCACCTACCGGTGGGCCGAGGCCGACCGTCATCTGTGGATCGCCGACGAGCGCGGCACCTGGCACATTCGCGAGGCCGAAGAGCGCAAGATTCACCGCGCGGCAGGGGAGCGGCCCGCGGAGGTGGTCAGCCCGATGCCGGGCAGCGTGATCGCGGTGCAGGTCGAATCCGGCGCCGAAGTTTCAGAAGGCGACGTCGTGGTAGTCGTCGAGGCGATGAAGATGGAACATTCACTGCCCGCGCCGATTTCAGGACAGGTGGAGGTGTTGGTGTCGGTCGGAGACCAGGTGACCTTCGAGCAGGTGCTGGCCCGGTTGGTCCCGACCGCCAACGAAGAAGAAGGAAAGCAAGGTTAGAGAAATCATGACGACAACAATTCCCGCGGGGACATTGCCGAAAGAATACGAGGATCTGCGCGATACGGTCGCCGAATTCGCCCGCACCGTAGTCGCCCCGGTATCGGCCAAACACGATGAGGAGCACAGCTTCCCGTACGAGGTCGTCGCCAAGATGGGCGAGATGGGGCTGTTCGGACTGCCGTTTCCGGAAGAGTACGGCGGCATGGGAGGCGACTACTTCGCCTTGGCGCTGGCACTCGAGGAGCTCGGCAAGGTCGACCAATCGGTCGCCATCACACTAGAGGCCGGTGTGGGGTTGGGCGCTATGCCGATCTTCCGGTTCGGCAGCGAGGAGCAGAAGCAAAAGTGGCTGCCTGACCTGGTCGCCGGCCGCGCGCTGGCCGGATTCGGGCTCACCGAACCCGGTGCAGGTTCCGATGCCGGTGGCACCCGCACCACCGCCCGCCTGGAGGGCGGCGAATGGATTATCAACGGCAGCAAGCAATTCATCACCAACTCCGGCACCGACATCACGTCGCTGGTCACCATCACCGCGGTCACCGGAACCATCGGGGACGACAAGAAAGAGATCTCAACGATCATCGTGCCCAACGGCACACCGGGATTCATAGTCGAGCCGACCTACAACAAGGTCGGGTGGAACGCCTCGGACACCCACCCGCTGAGCTTCGACGACGCCCGCGTCCCGGAAGAGTATCTACTGGGTGCACGCGGCAAGGGTTACGCGAACTTCCTGTCCATCCTCGACGAAGGCCGCATCGCGATTGCGGCGTTGTCGACGGGGGTGGCGCAGGGCTGCGTCGACGAGAGCGTGAAATACGCCAATGAGCGGCAGTCGTTCGGTCAACCGATCGCCTCTTACCAGGCGATCAGCTTCAAGATCGCGCGGATGGAAGCCCGCGCGCATGTGGCCCGCACCGCTTACTATGACGCCGCGGCAAAGATGTTGGCGGGCAAGCCATTCAAGAAGGAGGCGGCGATCGCGAAGATGATCTCCTCGGAAGCGGCAATGGACAACGCCCGAGACGCCACCCAGATCCACGGCGGATACGGCTTCATGAACGAGTACCCGGTGGCTCGTCACTACCGGGACAGCAAGATCCTGGAGATCGGCGAGGGGACCACCGAGGTACAGCTGATGCTGATCGCGCGATCACTGGGTTTGTCATGAGTGCGGCTTCGGAGCCGCCTCCCGCGGCCGAGAGTGAATCTGGCGACGCTGAATCGGCGAGTCGCGTCGCAGAATGCACACTCGGCGAGAAGGACGGCGGGAAAAGGGTTGTCCAGCGCGGCTTGTGGTTTGAGGAGTACGAGGTCGGTACGACTTACCTGCACCGGCCCGGCCGTACCGTTACCGAGGCCGACAACGTGCTGTTCACCACGATGACGATGAATACCCAGTCGCTTCATCTCGACGCGGCGTGGGCCGCCGAGCAGCCAGGCTTCGGCGGAGAACGGTTGGTGAACTCGATGTTCACCCTATCCACCTTGGTCGGACTGTCCGTCGCGCAGTTGACGCTGGGCACTATCGTGGCCAACCTCGGCTTCTCCGAAGTGTCGTTCCCCAAACCGGTATTCCATGGCGACACCCTCTACGCCGAGACGGTGTGCACCGGCAAACGTGAGTCGAAAAGCCGTCCCGGCGAAGGGATTGTGACGTTGGAGCACACCGGACGCAACCAGCACGGGGACGTCGTCGCGCGCGCGGTGCGTAAGACGTTGGTGCTCAAGCGACCCAGCCAGGAATTCGAATGAGCCTGCGCGAGGCCGGTCCTGGTTGGCTGTTCTGCCCGGCCGACCGCCCCGAGCGGTTCGCGAAAGCCGCCGCGGCTGCCGACGTCGTGATCCTCGACCTCGAAGACGGGGTCGCAGCGGCGGAAAAGCCGGCGGCGCGACAGGCTTTGCGCGATACCCCGCTTGACCCCCAACGCACCGTCGTGCGGATCAACGCCGCCGGCACCGACGACCAGTCCCGCGATCTGGAGGCGCTGGCGGACACGGCGTATACGACGGTGATGCTGCCCAAGACCGAGTCCGCCACCGAAGTGGACGCCCTGGCGCCGCGCGACGTCATCGCACTGGTGGAGACCCCGCGTGGCGCGCTGTTCGCCGCCGAGATCGCCGCCGCGGAACGTACCGTGGGCATGATGTGGGGGGCCGAGGACTTGGTCGCCACGCTAGGCGGCAGCTCCAGCCGGCGTTCCGACGGCGCCTACCGGGATGTGGCGCGTCACGTCCGTTCTCAGATCCTATTGGCGGCATCGGCGTACGGGCGGCTGGCTTTGGACGCCGTGCACTTGGACATCCCCGACATCGAGGGTCTGCGGGCGGAGGCGATCGACGCCGCGACTGTTGGTTTCGACGTGACCGTTGCGATCCACCCGAGCCAGGTCGCCGTGGTACGCGAGGCTTATCGGCCCGACGACGAGAAGCTGGCCTGGGCACGAAAGGTGCTGCACGCGTCCAGATCCGAGCGCGGGGTGTTCGCGTTCGAAGGGCAGATGGTCGACTCTCCGGTGTTGCGTCACGCGGAGGCGATGCTGCGTCGTGCAGGGGAGTCGATTCCTGACCTGTAAGCCGGCAGCCGACATCTGACATGTGGATCACCATCCTGGTCATGGCCATCGCGGTAAGCCTTGAGCCGTTTCGGATCGGCATGACCGTGCTGATGCTCAACCGGCCGAGACCCCTGCTGCAGCTGTTCGCGTTCCTGTGTGGGGGATTCGCGATGGGCATGACGGTAGGTCTGGTCGTCCTGTTCGTGTTCCGGCAATGGCTCGGTTCGTCGACTTACCTCACGTTGTCCAGGGTGCAGATCCTGATCGGCGCCGCGGCGTTGCTGGTGGGCGCGGCGCTGATCATCAGAATCGCCATGGCCAGAGGACGCGGGCCGCGCCGAGGGGAGTCCGCCGACCGCGACGCCGCTCCCGGAATGCTGCTGAGACCGCTCCAGCGATTCATGGACGGACGCTCGCTGTCTGTGGCTGCGGTGGCCGGCTTTGGGATCGCGCTGCCCTCAGTGGACTACTTAGCCGCACTGGCGGTAATCCTCGCGTCGGGCACTTCAGCCCTGACGCAGGTCGCGGCGCTGCTGACTTTTAACGTCGTTGCATTCGTGGCGGTGGAGATCCCGTTCGTGGCGTATTGGCTGGCGCCGGGGCCGACCAGCAACGTGATGACTCGGCTGAATAATTGGATCAGGTCGCGCCGCGAACTCGAGCTCGCAGTGGTGCTGGTGGTGCTCGGGTGCGTCCTGCTAGGGGTGGGTATCGGCGGAGCCAGCTGAACGACTCGGCGAAGCCAGGTGAACGACTCTGTCTTACCGCACTTGACGAACCCGATCGCCTACGTCGATCCGCATTTTGGCGGTGGTCTCTCGAACCGAAATCGGTTCCCCAAACTCGTTCTCGAGCAGTCTGCTGATCGACTCGTCAAGCGAGTCAAACGCCCCAGGCATTTCCAAACCCGAAGCCGTCCCGGCGGATCCGGTCAGGGCGGGATGGCTGCGCTTGGCGGGTGCGATGGCACGGAACGTCACCGCACGGGAGTATTTCGGTTGTACGTCGACTACTTTCACGCGTAGCTTTTCGGTCGGCAACTCTCCGATCACCGCGCCGGTTTCGGGATCGACGATTTGATCGCCGCCCTCGGTCAGCACAGCGAACACCATGTCGGCCTTCGTGCCGTGCTCAGCTCCGCGGTTGATGATCAAGGTGTACTGGTCTTCGACGCGCGCGACACTGCCTTCGATGTTGCCGTCGGTGATGGACCTCTGGGACCCCTCGTCGTCGAATCCCGGTGCTAGTGAAGTCCATTGGCGCGTTGCGTGCTCGGCAGTGCCCAACGCCAATTCGGTGGCGGTCTTGGCTCGCACGACTTCGATGAGCGCGCTGTCGTTAGCGCCGCTTTCCCAGTGGCGTTGTGCCTCTGCGAGCCGGTCGTCGACGTAGCGGACCGATCGCTTCAACTGCAGCGTGGCTTGCGCCGCGTGCGTCAGATGTTGGTTCAGCGCTTGTCCGCGATACCAGCGCGTTCCGCGGATGCCAAGTGCGATGCAAAGCCCGGGAACAAATGCGATGACGCATGCCTTCCCGAACGCGTTAGTGGGGAAGGCGAGAGCGCCGAGGACGCTCAGCACGGCGAGCCCGGCGAGTATCGCCAGTGTCTGCAGCGGGCTCGGCTTTGTCTCGACAAGGCGTGCGAGTCGGTTGATGAGCTGGGCCAGCCAGCTGCCCAGATGGGTCAGCCACGTGCCCACGTGGGTCAGGCCGTTGCCGAGGTGAGTTCCCCAGGTAGCGGCGTGAGTTTTCCAGACCGGCGGTGTCCCGACCGGCGGATCGGGCCGGGCCGGACCGGCCTGAGGTGCGGCGGGTTGCCCCGGTCCCGGCATAGCAGCCGGGCCCTCCGACGCGATGGGCTTGCCGGTGTCATCTGGGTTCGGTTCGGCGTCAGCCACTTTGACATCATCCCACTGCGATCCCACTGCACGACGCGATTTGAGCGCCGAAACCCTGCCGGACCGGATTCAAGCGCAAAGCAACTTTTCGGCAGACATGTTGACCAGCCGATTCCACAATTGTGCAGGCCTGGTGAGGCAGGATGTTGCGCACCGGAGGTGTCTTATGTCGTTTGTCCTAGTGGTGCCGCAGATCTGCTTGCAGGTGCTGGCCTTCCACGTCCAGTTTGCGCGAAACCTGCTTGCTTCGATCAGAGTGGTTGCCTTCGCTCGCGTAAGTCGAGTGTCACCGCAAACCGGCAGTGGCGGCGGGACGGTCGGTCAACCCGACGGAGTCGATGCCGCCGCAGGCATAGCGGGCTGACTTTGGTGGTCGGACTATCGCCCGCGCCAGCGCAACACGTCCAACGCGACCGCCACGTTGACACTCGTTTCGGCTAATGGACGGGGCAGCAATTCCTCGGCGCGGGCCAGGCGTCGCAGTAGCGTGTTGCGGTGGGTGTAGAGGCGTGCGGCGGCGCGCGAGGCGTTGCACTGTTCGTCGATGAATATCCTTACGAACTCCTGTATTTCGCGTCCCGCTCCTTCGAGATCGCCGAGTGTGCGATGGACGAATTCGTTGGCGCGATCGGCGTCGGCGGTGATCAACGCGACCAACTCGATATCGGCGAAGCGCGCGACGCGTTGCGGTGATCGCAGGCGGGCCAACATCTGTTGAGTGGTGATCGCGTCGAAATGACTGCGCCGGAATCCGTCGATGCCGTCACCGCATGGTCCGATCGCGACGCGGATATCGGGCATGGCGTCAATCGAATCACGCAGCGCCGCAACGTCTATGGACCGCGTCGGGGTCCACACCCAGCGGGTGGCGGTGCTGGCCAGGACGGTGAGCGGCCGTACCCCGGCGGCATGCCCCAGCGACTCGGCGGCGGAATCCAACCGGGCCATGTCACCGGCTGCGTCGTCGCTCCAAATGACCGCGGCGATGTGCGGCCCGGTCAAGGCGTAACCGAGTCGGGCTTCGGCTCGCTTCCGGGTGATCGGGGCGCCGTCGAGAATCAGTGCGATCGTTTCGAGCCGCTCGGCGTGGGTGCCGCGGGTGAGATCGTCGCGCTCTTGCTCGATCTGCGCGGCGATGCCAGCCAGCGTGCCGTCGATGAAAGCGCTGATCGATCGTGAGCACACGTCGAGCAACTCGTGGAGTTCGGCGGCATCGGAGGTCAGCTCGAACGCGATCTCCATCAGGCGGCGCCACGCCACGGCCTCCCCGATGCGGTAGGCGTCGAGTGTGAACGGGGTGAGTCCGCGCCGGGCCACTTCGCGTGCGATGTTCATCGGCTCGGGTCCAGTGTTTGGCGGGACCGGCGCCCCGGGATCGCGCACGTTGGCAGCGCACCAGAAATACATGTTGGCCCGGTTGCTGCGCCCGACCGCGGCGGCGAGTTCCGGGTCGGCAGCCAGCGCGGGGCTGGCCGTGAGCACCTCGGCATCGAGTTCTTCGAGCCATTCAGCGCGCGGGTTGACGGTGATCTGGGCACACTGCCTGATCAGCTCTCTGACCGGCTCCGACGGACGCTTCCACGACATTTAGCCACCGTAAGATATTGGTGCAAAGTGCACCAGGCGACCACCATTATTGGTCAGATCTTATCTTGGTGGGGACATCGAGGACCCGCGACGATGGAACACGACAACGCACCGACGCGTCAGGAGCCCCGATCATGTCCAGCAACTTCGTAGCCGGCCCCTTCGATGCAGGCATCGAGCACGTCGACGTCCTGATCGTCGGCGCAGGCATCTCCGGCATCGGCGCCGCGTACTACCTGCAGCGCGAGCACCCTGGCCGCAGTTACGCGATCCTGGAGGCACGCGGCGCCACCGGCGGGACCTGGGATCTCTTCCGCTATCCGGGCATTCGATCGGACTCCGACCTGCACACTTTCGGCTACGAATTCAAGCCGTGGCGCGACGACCACGCCATCGCCACCGCTGACAAGATCCTGGCGTACCTGCGCGAGACGGCCGCCGAGAACGACATCGACCGCAACATCCGCTTCCACCACAAGGTGCACTCCGCCAGTTGGTCGAGCGCCGATGCGCGCTGGATCGTTGACGTCGAGCGCTCCGACGTCGGAGCCCGGACCCAGATCAGCGCCAACTGGTTGTTCTGCGCCGGCGGGTACTACCGCTACGACGAGGGCTACACGCCGCACTTCGAGGGCCGCGACCGCTTCACCGGGCGAATCGTGCATCCCCAGCACTGGCCCGAGGACCTGGACTACACCGGCAAGAACGTCGTCGTGATCGGCAGCGGCGCCACCGCGGTCACCCTGCTGCCGGCACTTGCCGAACGTGCTGGGCACGTGACCATGCTGCAACGCTCGCCGACCTACATCATGCCGGTTCCGTCCAAGGACGCCTTTGCCAACGCGGCCAAGAAACTGCTGGGAGACAAGCTCGGCTACGCGCTGGCGCGTCGCAAGAACATCGGCCAGCAGCGCGCGGTGTACCAGTTCTGCCAGCGCTACCCGGCGCTTGCCAAGAAGATCATTCGCAACGTCAACGCCAAGCGGCTGCCCGACGGTTATCCCGTCGACGAGCATTTCAGCCCTGCCTACAACCCCTGGGACCAGCGGCTGTGCGCGGTACCCGACTCCGACCTGTTCCGGGCGATCCGCAACGGCAGCGCTTCGGTGGTTACCGACCGGATCGCCACCTTCACCGAGAACGGCATCCTGTTGGAGTCCGGGCGCGAAATCGATGCCGACATCATCGTCACCGCAACGGGTTTGAATCTGCAGGTGTTCGGCGGCATGTCGTTGACGGTCGACGGCGAGCAGGTCAACCTGCCCGACCACGTGGCCTACAAGGGCATGATGTTGTCCGACGTGCCGAACTTTGCGTACGCCATCGGATACACCAACTCGTCGTGGACGCTCAAGGTCGGGCTGTTGTGCGAACACTTCTGCCGGCTGCTGAGCCACATGGATGCCAACGGTTTGGACACCGCACGCCCCGTCCTGTCCGACCCGGACATGGCGACTCGGCCGCTGCTGGACTTCGCGGCGGGCTATGTGCAGCGCTCCGTTGACCTGCTGCCTCGGCAGGGCGCCGGTCGGCCGTGGCTGACGTCGATGAGCTACCACAGCGACGTGAAGCTGCTGCGCAACGACTCGGTGGTCGACACCGCGCTGCAACTGACGAACTCTGCCGACGTGCGCAGCCGTGCGGTGGTCCCAGCCTGAGCGATCGCTACGGCAGGACTAATAGCCCTTCGCGCAAGACCTCGCATTCTCAGCCCTTCTGAGCTGGGCATTTCATCGCTATTGCGGTATTCGTTCACCGCCCTTTGACAAAAAGGGTGGTGTAACAAACCAATCGGATGAATTCGAGGAGCGACATGTCTGGTTGGGCGCAGGCTCAAAATGCGGTGACACATCGATCACCTAAATCACACTGGCCACACTGGCCACACGAGGCGCCAAACACCACATCTGGTGCCCCCGGCACGACTCGAACGTGCGACCTAGGGATTAGAAGGCCCTTGCTCTATCCACCTGAGCTACGGAGGCAATGCGCAGGTCAGTCTATCCAAAGCCGAAAAGCGAAGCGGCTCAAGCGACACAACGTGTCCGAAAGACGTTTGAGTGAGCGAGAAATGGGCTATGGTGTGAGCCTCGACACACGTACAACATCGGCCGGTAATCGGCCGTGGACCGCAACGAGGCGTGTGCCTGACGTCGAGGGGTGTGCTTAGTTATGTGCTTGGCCGATGTCACTTCGCGGTGTTCGCGGGTGGGTGCTGAAGCTTTGCGGCAGGGTGCGGAACTCGCGGCAGGTGCGCGAGACACCTACCGGGCCGGCTCGCTGTTGTTGCGTGGATCGCCATTTGCTGTCGGTTGGGTTGCCAATTGGGTGGCCACCGAATTCCCTCCGCACGTCCTGACCGGGCATGCCTTATGCCGGGTTTCGCCGCAGTCGATAAACCGGGTCGGCACCACCTGGGCCGCGCAGCGCGCCGACCTGGCGCTTACCGCCGCGCTGGAAGCGTGCTTCGGACCCAGCTTCCGCGAGCAGGTGTATCACCCGACCACCGATCCAGCCGCCATCTCACGCCGCAGCCGGCTGCCCAAGCCCAAACCCGGGCCCCACCGCCGTTATGCGGCCAAAACTTCCAACATTTCCTACGGGCCTGGCGGCACCGAGCATCTGCTCGACATTTGGCGTCGGCCCGACCTGGCACCCGGGCACCGAGCGCCGGTGCTGATCCAGGTCCCCGGCGGCGCGTGGAGCGTCAACGGCAAGCGGCCGCAGGCGTACACGTTGATGAGCCGGATGGTCGAACTCGGCTGGATATGCGTCTCGATCAACTACAGCAAGAGCCCGCGCGCCAAGTTCCCGGCGCACATCATCGACGTCAAGCGCGCCATCGCCTGGGTGCGGGAGAACATCGGCGACTACGGCGGCGACTCGGACTTCATCGCGATCACCGGTGGCTCAGCCGGCGGCCACCTGGCTTCGCTGGCCGCGCTCACTCCCAACGACCCGACGTTCCAGCCGGGTTTCGAGCGCGCCGACACCACCGTCCAAGCGGTGGCCCCCTACTACGGCGTCTACGACTTCACCGACTTCGACAACATGCACGAGATGATGCTGCCGTTCCTCGAGCAGTTCGTCATCAAGGCCCGCTACGACCAGGAGCCGGAACGATTCGTCGAAGCGTCGCCGGTCTCCTATGTGCACGCCGACGCCCCGCCCTTTTTCGTGTTGCACGGCGAACGAGACCAGCTGGTCCCCAGCGGCCAGGCCCGGTCCTTCTGCGCGGCGTTGCGGGGGGCCGGCGCGGCCACCGTGGCGCACGCTGAGCTCGCCAATGCCCACCACGCCTTCGACATCACCCCCACGGTCCGCTCCCGGCTGGCCGCTGACGCCGTTGCCGACTTCCTCGGCGTCGTCTACGGGCGGCGGGAAAACTCGCTGCTGGGTTCGCTGGCCCTGTCTGCCTCTCCGGCCAGCTAGATCTCGACCGTCACTTCTGCAGGGCGTGCCCGCTGCGACGGTCCGGTAGACCGTGGCGGGGGTTACTTTCAACACCGCCAGAACGGGACTAGCGTTGAGTGGGCATTCTGGTGGCGGGTCCGGACAGCGGGAGGGTGGATCAGCGGTGAGAGGGTTGACGTGTCGAACCCGGCGCATTTGGGGTTGTGAGAATGGCTGAGTCCGACGGAGCTATCGGGATGTCCGACGAGCTCGGGCCGGTCGACTACCTGATGCACCGGGGCGAGGCGAACCCACGTACCCGCTCGGGGATCATGGCGCTGGAAATCCTGGACAGCACACCGGATTGGGATCGTTTCCGGTCTCGTTTCGAAAGCGCCTCCCGAAAGGTGCTGCGCCTGCGGCAGAAAGTCGTGGTGCCGACGTTGCCGACCGCCTCGCCGCGCTGGGTGGTCGATCCCGACTTCAATCTGGACTTTCATGTGCGACGGGTCCGGGTTTCCGAACCCGGCACCCTGCGCGAGGTATTCGACCTCGCCGAGGTGATGCTTCAATCGCCGCTGGACATTTCGCGTCCGTTGTGGACCGCGACGCTCGTCGAAGGCCTGCCCGACGGTAAGGCGGCAACCCTGCTGCACCTCAGCCATGCCGTCACCGACGGGGTCGGCAGCGTCGAGATGTTTGCCGAAATCTACGACCTGGAGCGGGATCCGGCTCCACGGCCCACGCCGCCGCTACCCATTCCCCAAGATCTGACGCCTAATGACCTGATGCGCGAAGGCATCAACCATCTGCCCATCGCACTAGTCGGTGGTGCGTTAGGCGCGCTGACCGGCGCCGTGTCGGCGGCCGGGCGAGCGGTGATGGACCCGCTTTCCACCGTGTCCGGGATCTTCGGCTACGCGACATCGGGCGCCCGAGTGTTGAACCGGGCCGCCGAACCGTCGCCGTTGCTCCGCCGTCGCAGCCTCACCAGCCGCTCCGAAGCCATCGACATTCGACTTTCGGATCTGCACGCGGCGGCCAAGGCGGGTGGCGGGTCCATCAACGACGCCTATCTGGCCGGTCTGTGCGGAGCGTTGCGCCGCTACCACGAAGCAATGGGTGTGCCGATCAGCACCCTGCCGATGGCGGTCCCGGTGAACCTGCGCGCCGAAGGCGATGCCGCCGGCGGCAACCAGTTCACCGGCGTGAATCTGGCAGCGCCGGTGGGCACTCTTGATCCGGTGGCCCGGATCAAGAAAATTCGGGCGCAGATGACTCAACGTCGCGAAGAGCCCGCGATGAACATCATCGGGTCCATCGCGCCGGTGCTCAGTGTGCTGCCCACCGCGGTGCTGGAAAGCATTAGTAGCTCGGTGATCGGCAACGACGTGCAAGCTAGCAATGTCCCGGTCTATCCCGGCGATACGTTCATCGCCGGTGCAAAGGTGTTGCGGCAGTACGGGATCGGCCCACTGCCCGGGGTTGCGATGATGGTGGTGCTGATCTCTCGTGGCGGATGGTGCACGATTACCGTGCGCTACGACCGGGCTTCGGTGAAGAAGGACGAGTTGTTCGCCCAATGCCTGCTGGAAGCTTTCGACGAAATCCTCGCCCTGGCCGGCGATCCGCCGCCGCGTGCGGTGGCGGCGTCATTCGATGCCGACCTGGCTGACTCGTCTCGATCGGTGACGGTCTCATGAGTGCCGCGGACGAAAAGGACGGCGGGGACCGTCAGCAGGGCAAGGATCTGCGGCTGCCCGGTTCGGTGGCCGAGATCATGGCCAGTCCGCAGGGTCCGAAGGTCGGCGCGTTTTTCGATCTGGACGGAACTTTGGTCGCGGGATTCACCGCAGTCATCCTGACCCAGGAGCGGCTGCGGCGCCGCGATATGGGCGTGGGCGAACTGCTCAGCATGGTCCAAGGAGCCCTCAACCACACCCTGGGACGCATCGAGTTCGAGGACCTGATCAGCAAGGCGTCCATGGCGCTTGCGGGACGGTTGTTGACCGACCTGGACGAGATCGGCGAGCGGCTGTTCAACCAGCGGATCGAGTCGCGGATCTATCCGGAGATGCGAGAACTGGTGCGCGCGCACGTAACTCGCGGCCACACCGTGGTGCTCAGTTCTTCGGCGTTGACCATCCAAGTCAACCCGGTGGCGCGCTTCCTGGGCATCACCAACACGCTCACCAACAAATTCGAGACCAACGAGGACGGGTTGCTTACCGGCGGCGTCGTCAAGCCGATTCTGTGGGGTCCGGGCAAAGCGTCTGCGGTGCAACGGTTTGCGGCCGAACACGACATCGACCTAAAGGAAAGTTACTTCTACGCCGACGGCGACGAAGACGTCGCGCTGATGTACCTGGTCGGCAACCCGCGCCCGACCAACCCCGAAGGCAAGATGGCCGCGGTTGCCAAGCGGCGCGGATGGCCGATCCTGAAATTCGACAGCCGTGGCGGGGTCGGTCTTCGCCGTCAGATCCGCACGCTGGCCGGATTCGGCTCCATGGTGCCGGTCGCGGCCGGTGCGGTGGGACTCGGTCTGCTGACCCGCAACCGGCGCCGTGGGGTGAACTTTTTCACCTCGAACTTCTCCCAATTGCTGTTGGCTACCTGTGGCGTGCACTTGAACGTCCTCGGGAAGGAAAACCTGACAGCGCAGCGCCCCGCGGTCTTTATCTTCAACCACCGCAACCAGGTTGACCCGATCATCTCCGGTGCACTGGTGAAGGACAACTGGGTTGGCGTAGGCAAAAAGGAACTCGAACGCGACCCGATCATGGGCACCATGGGCAAGCTGCTCGACGGGGTGTTCATCGATCGCGACGATGCGAACTCCGCGGTGGAGATGCTGCACACTGTGGAGGACCGGGCGCGCAACGGCCTGTCCATCGTGATCGCCCCGGAGGGCACCCGGTTGGACACCACCGAAGTCGGACCCTTCAAGAAGGGACCGTTCCGAATTGCGATGGCAGTGGGAATTCCCGTTGTTCCCATCGTGATTCGCAACGCCGAGATCATCGCGTCCCGCAACTCCACCACGTTGAACCCGGGCACGGTCGACGTTGCGGTGTTCCCGCCGATTCCGGTTGAGGACTGGACTTTGGAGACGTTGCCCGAACGGATCGCCGAAATTCGTCAGCTCTATCTCGACACCTTGGCCGACTGGCCGACCGACGGGCTTCCCGAGGTCGCCTTGTATAGCAAGAAACCGGCGAAGAAGACGGCTCCCGCTAAGAAGGCGCCGGCCAAGAAGGCTCCTGCTAAGAAGGCGCCGGCCAAGAAGGCTCCCGCGAAAAAGACGGCCGCCAAGAAGGCTCCCGCGAAAAAGACCGCGGCCAAAAAAACGACTGCCAAGAAAACGACTGCCAAGAAAGCTACCGCCAAGAAGACCGCGAAAAAGGCTGCCACGAAAGCAACTCCGAAAGCGACCGACAACGTCACGCCGCACGAATCCACCGTCGAGCTCAACAACGTCGAAGTAGCGCAGACCAGCCCGCAGCAGCCCGACTCCTCGACCCCGAAGCCCTGAGGGCGGCCGTGACAAAACCGGCCGCCGACACCAGCGCAGTGCTGACTGCCGAAGATGCACTGGTACTTGCATCCATGGACACGCCCGTCGAGATGGAGTTGGTCATGGACTGGGTGGGCGAGCAACGTGCCCGCCACCCGCAGACCAAGTTCGACGTGTTGAAACTGCCGCCCGACACCAACGCGCCGGGGTCCCTCACGGCCCTCGTCG
The DNA here is from genome assembly GCF_001673365.1 of Mycobacterium asiaticum. Lineage (GTDB taxonomy): Bacteria > Actinomycetota > Actinomycetes > Mycobacteriales > Mycobacteriaceae > Mycobacterium > Mycobacterium asiaticum_A. Next base: position 34,724 of record NZ_LZLS01000143.1, on the reverse strand, counting down.
AGCAACTCGGCTCGCAGACCAACGACGACCGGTCAGTGGTTCCGGTCCGCGTGTTCTGGTTGCCGACCCCTGACCGCGGCAAGGTCGCAAAGGTTGCGGCGCTACTGCCGGGCCGAGATCCCTACCACCCCAGTCAACGTCAGCAGCGGCGCATCCTGCGCACCGAGCCGTGGCGGGCCCGGGTGGTGGCCGGCGAGTCGGCCAGCGTGGCCGAACTCCGCCAGCAATGGCGGGACACCACCGTAGGCGAGAACGCCTTGGAGTTCGCCCAGTTCGTCACCCGACGCGCGTTGCTGGCGTTGGCGCGCTCCGAATACCGAATCCTCGGGCCGCAGTACAAGTCACCTCGTCTTGTCAAGCCGGAGATGTTGGCCTCAGCGCGATTTCGCCGCGGCCTGGAAGCCATTCCCGGCGCCACCGTCGAGGAAGCGGGCAAGATGCTCGACGAACTCGCTACCGGGTGGAGCCAGGCATCGGTAGACGTGATCTCGGTGTTGGGGCGGATGCTCAGCCGCGGGTTCGACCCGGAATTCGACTACGACGAATATCAGGTCGCGGCGATGCGTGCCGCACTGGAAACCCACCCCGCGGTGCTGCTGTTCTCGCACCGGTCTTACATCGATGGTGCCGTGGTGCCAGTGGCGATGCAGGACAACAGGTTACCGCCGGTGCACATGTTCGGCGGCATCAACCTGTCTTTCGGCGTCATGGGGCCGCTCATGCGCCGGTCGGGCACCATCTTCATTCGACGCAACATCGGTGACAACCCGCTGTACAAGTACGTGCTCAAAGAATACGTGGGTTACATCGTCGAGAAGCGGTTCAACCTGAGCTGGTCCATCGAGGGAACCCGCTCGCGAACCGGGAAGATGCTGCCGCCAAAGCTCGGCCTGATGAGCTACGTCGCCGACGCCTATCTGGACGGTCGCAGCGAAGACATTCTGCTGCAGGGTGTTTCGATCTGCTTCGACCAATTGCACGAGATCGCCGAGTACGCGGCGTACGCGCAGGGGGCGGAGAAGACACCCGAAGGCTTCAGCTGGCTGTACAACTTCATCAAAGCCCAGGGTGAGCGTAACTACGGCAAGATCTACGTACGCTTTCCCGAAGCGGTCTCGATGCGACAGTATCTGGGCCCACCGAACGGTCCGTTGGCACAAGATCAAGCAGCAAAACGCCTTGCGCTGCAGAAGATGTCGTTCGAAGTTGCATGGCGCATTCTGCAGTCCACTCCAGTGACGGCCACGGGTCTGGTTTCGGCGCTGCTGCTCACGACTCGTGGGACGGCGTTGACTCTCGATCAGTTGCACCGCACCTTGCAGGATTCGTTGGACTACCTCGACCGTAAGCAGACGCCGGTGTCCACCAGTGCGTTGCGGTTGCGCTCGCGCGACGGTGTGCGCGCGGCGGTGGATGCATTGTCCAACGGGCACCCGGTAACTCGTGTCGACAGCGGTCGGGAGCCGGTGTGGTACATCGCTCCCGAGGACGAGCACGCCGGAGCGTTTTATCGAAACTCGGTGATTCACGCATTTTTGGAGACGTCGATCGTCGAACTGGCGCTGGCCCACACCCGCAACGCCAAAGGTGATCGGGTCGAAGCGTTCTGGGCGCAAGCAATGCGGTTGCGCGATCTGCTCAAGTTCGATTTCTATTTCGCCGATTCGGCTGCATTCCGCGCCAACATCGCCAAAGAGATGGCGTGGCAACAGGATTGGGAATCACAACTCGCCGCCGGCGGTGAGGCGATCGAACGAATATTGCAGGCCAAACGACCGCTGATGTCCGAGGCGATGCTGCGCGTGTTCTTCGAGGCCTATGAGATCGTCGCCGACGTTCTGCGCGATGCCCCGGCGGATATCAACCAGAAGGACCTCACGGAACTGGCCCTTGGGGTCGGACGCCAGTACGTGGCCCAGGGACGGGTCCGCAGCAGCGAATCGGTGTCGACGCTGCTGTTCGCGACCGCGCGCCAGGTCGTCGCGGACCAAGACCTGATCGGCTCGGCACCAGAGCTGTCTGAACGTCGGGCCGCGTTCCGAAACGAACTGCGCGACATTCTGCGTGATTTCAGCTATGTCGGGCGGATCGCCCGCAGTCAGTTCGCCGAACGCGAAATCAAGGCGCGCCAGGAGCGCGATCGCTGAGAGTCCGCGGGACACGAGTTGTCCCCAGTTGCGACTTTCTCCACAGGTGGGTCGACACAGCGCAGTTGGCTGGTCCATCTCGTCGGCGGTGGCGAGCTAAATGGGCTCCAACACCAGCACGACCCCGAGACGAGAGAAAGTTGAGCCAATGTTCGAAACACCGCTGACCATCGTCGGACACATCGTTGCCGACCCGCAGCGCCGCCGGGTCGGCAACGAAGAAGTGATCAAGTTCCGGGTTGCGAGCAATTCGCGTCGACGCACCTCCGACGGTGGCTGGGAGTCGGGCAACTCGCTGTTCGTCACCGTCAACTGCTGGGGCCGGTTGGTCACCGGAGTCGGCGCCGCGCTGGCCAAAGGCGCACCGGTGATAGTGGTGGGTCACGTCTACACCAGTGAGTACGAGGACCGCGACGGCAATCGCCGGTCATCGGTGGAAATGCGGGCGACGGCGGTGGGACCGGACTTGGCGCGCACGATCGTGCGCATCGAGAAGCCGAGCTACACCGGCCCGAATCCGCTGGAAGCCCCGGCGGCCGAGGGCGCCGCAGCTGACCGCCCCGCCGGCGCCGAAGTAGGTGAAACGGAACCCGCCGAAGACGCCGTCGCTGTCACCAGCGCGTTGCCACTGTCGGCCTAGCCATTCCGGGCGGTGCATAGGATGGTCCGCGGATATTTCACGGAGAAATTTCTTTTCAAGACCAGAAAGGCAACACCGCGGCATGGCTGAGTTCATCTACACGATGAAGAAGGTCCGCAAGGCGCACGGCGACAAGGTGATTCTCGACGATGTGACGTTGAGCTTCTACCCCGGCGCCAAGATCGGCGTCGTCGGCCCCAATGGGGCCGGAAAGTCGAGCGTCTTGCGGATCATGGCCGGGTTGGACAAGCCGAACAACGGCGACGCTTTCCTGGCAAATAACGCGTCGGTCGGCATTCTGCTGCAGGAGCCGCCGCTGAACGAAGAGAAGACGGTTCGGGGCAACGTTGAGGAGGGCCTGGGCGAGATCAAGGTCAAGCTCGACCGGTTCAACGAGGTCGCCGAGCTGATGGCCACCGATTACTCCGATGAGCTGATGGAGGAAATGGGTCGGCTGCAAGAGGATCTGGATCACGCCGACGCGTGGGACCTCGACTCGCAGCTGGAGCAGGCCATGGACGCGCTGCGCTGTCCGCCGCCGGACGAACCGGTCACCAACCTGTCCGGCGGCGAGCGCCGCCGCGTTGCGCTGTGCAAGTTGCTGCTGTCAAAGCCGGACCTGCTGCTACTCGACGAACCGACAAACCACCTGGACGCGGAATCCGTGCAGTGGCTCGAGCAGCACCTGGCCAGCTACGCCGGTGCGATCCTGGCGGTCACCCACGACCGCTACTTCCTCGACAATGTCGCCGAGTGGATCCTCGAACTCGACCGTGGCCGCGCCTATCCATACGAAGGCAACTACTCGACGTACCTGGAGAAGAAAGCCGAGCGGATCGCGGTGCAGGGGCGCAAAGACGCCAAGCTGCAGAAGCGGTTGCAGGAGGAATTGGCCTGGGTCCGCTCGGGTGCCAAGGCTCGTCAGGCCAAGAGCAAGGCACGGTTGCAGCGCTACGAGGAGATGGCCGCCGAGGCGGAGAAGTCGCGCAAGCTCGACTTCGAGGAGATCCAGATCCCGGTCGGCCCCCGGCTGGGTTCGGTCGTGGTCGAAGTCGAGCACCTCGACAAGGGCTTCGAGGGTCGCACCTTGATCAAAGACTTGTCGTTCACGCTGCCTCGCAACGGCATCGTCGGCGTCATCGGCCCCAACGGTGTCGGTAAGACCACGTTGTTCAAGACCATCGTCGGGCTCGAGGAGCCCGACAGCGGCACGGTCAAGGTCGGCGAGACCGTCAAGCTGAGTTACGTCGACCAGACCCGCTCGGGCATCGACCCGAAGAAGACCGTGTGGCAGGTCGTCTCCGACGGACTCGACTACATCGAGGTCGGTCAAACCGAGGTGCCGTCGCGGGCTTACGTGTCGGCCTTCGGTTTCAAGGGTCCCGATCAGCAGAAGCCGGCCGGGGTGCTCTCGGGTGGCGAGCGCAACCGGTTGAACCTGGCGTTGACCCTCAAACAGGGCGGCAACCTGATCCTGCTCGACGAACCGACCAACGACCTGGACGTGGAAACCCTCAGCTCGCTAGAAAACGCGCTGGTGAATTTCCCGGGCTGTGCGGTGGTGATCTCCCACGACCGCTGGTTCCTCGACCGAACCTGCACGCACATCCTGGCCTGGGAGGGTGACGACGACAACGAGGCCAAGTGGTTCTGGTTCGAGGGCAACTTCGGTGCCTACGAGGAGAACAAGGTCGAACGACTCGGTGCCGAAGCGGCGCGTCCGCACAGAGTGACCCACCGCAAGCTGACACGCGACTAATGTCAGCACTGCTCTGTGACAACGCGGTCGCAACGATCGCTGTGGAGCGGGGCAGTAACCCAGCGGTATCCGTCGCGAGTTGGGAGCAATCGGAATGACGATCGATCCCGGACCAAAGGAAGACGTCGCGGCGTGGACCCCGGTCACGCACGGCGCCGATACACCCGACTGGGTGTTCGATGCCTACCTGGCCAGCTACCGCGGACCGCACGACGAAGGACCCGAGTCGTCGGCGAACTCTACTTCGCTGGTGACCCCGGCAGTCGTGGGTGCGCACACGCGACTCGCGCAGCATCGGCCGGCCGGAGAAAGCGCCGTCGCTGTCTACCTGCCCGACGACCCCTCGGGCTTCGGACCGGCACTGCAGGTGGTCACCGACCAGGGCAGCATGCTGATGGATTCGGTCACCGTGCTGCTGCACCGGCTGGGGTTGGCCTACACCGCGATCATGACCCCGGTCTTCGAGGTGCGCCGCGATGAGTCAGGGGAGTTGCAGCGCGTCGAACCCAAAGCCGATGACGCGTCACCTTACGTCGGTGAGGCATGGATCCACGTCCAGCTCTCCCCATCGGTCGATAGCAAGGTGCTCGCCGAGGTTCAGCGGCTGCTGCCCAAAGTCCTCACCGATGTTCAGCGGGTAGCCACCGACGCGGCGGACCTGATCGCCACCCTCGGCGAGGTAGCCACCGACGTCGACAACGACCCCGAGGGCCGGTATCAGGCCCCCGATCGCCAGGAGATCGCCGAACTGCTGCGCTGGCTGGGGAAGGGAAACTTCCTGCTGCTCGGCTACCAGCGAACCCGGGTGCAGGACGGTTTGGTGATCGGTGACGGGTCGAGCGGCCTCGGCGTGCTGCGCGCGCGATCAGGCACCCGGCCGCGGCTCACCGACGAATCCAAGCTGCTGGTCTTGGCTCAGGCCGCAGTCGGCAGCTACCTGCGCTACGGCGCCTACCCCTACGCGATCGCGGTCCGCGAATATGCGGACGGTCAAGACGCGGGCGAAGAGGGCGCGGTCTTCGAGCACCGCTTCGTCGGGCTTTTCACCGTCGCGGCCATGAACGCCGACGTCCTGGAAATTCCGACCATCGCCCACCGGGTCCGCGACGCGCTCACCCTGGCCGGCAGCGATCCCAGCCACCCCGGCCAACTCCTGCTCGACGTCATTCAGACCGTTCCGCGTCCGGAGCTGTTCACGCTCAGCGCCGAACGGCTGCTCGCGATGGCAAAAGCCGTGGTGGACATGGGCTCGCAGCGACGCGCGTTGTTGTTCCTGCGCGCCGACCGGCTGCAGTTCTTCGTCTCCTGCCTGGTGTATCTGCCCCGCGACCGCTACACCACCGCGGTTCGCCTGCAAATCGAGGACATCCTGGTCCGCGAATTCGGTGGTACACGTTTGGAATTCACCGCCCGGGTCAGTGAATCACCTTATGCGCTAATGCATTTCATGGTGCGGCTGCCCGAAGATTCCCAGCCGGGCTCCGTCGACGTCTCCGAACCCAACCGGATCCGGCTGCAGTCGATGTTGAGCGAAGCCGCCCGCACCTGGGGCGACCGCCTGATTGCCGCCGCCGCCACCACCTCGGTCAGCCATGCCGACGCCGAGCACTACGCCGCCGCATTCCCCGAGACCTATAAACAGTGGGTTACCCCCGTCGACGCCATCGACGAGATCGCCATCATCAACGAACTCAGTGACGACTCGGTCAAGTTGGTCTTCTCCGACCGTGACGAGGATGGCGTTGCCCAGCTGACCTGGTTCCTCGGCGGTCGGACGGCCTCGCTGAGCCAGCTGTTACCGATGTTGCAGAGCATGGGCGTTGTCGTGCTCGAAGAGCGGCCCTTCAACGTCACCCGGGCGGACGGGTTGCCGGTGTGGATCTACCAGTTCATGATCCAGCCGCACCCGACCATCCCACTGGCGGAGACCGAAGCGGAGCGAGATGCGGGCGCGCAGCGATTCGCCGACGCCGTCACCGCGATCTGGCACGGCCGGGTCGAGATCGACCGGTTCAACGAATTGGTCATGCGTGCCGGGTTGACCTGGCAGCAAGTCATGCTGCTGCGCGCTTACGCAAAATACCTGCGGCAGGCGAACTTTCCCTACAGCCAGTCCTACATCGAGTCGGTACTCAACGAGCATCCCTCGACCGCGCGCTCGCTGGTTGCGCTGTTCGAGGCGCTGTTCGATCCGGGCTCGGCGGGTAGCGCGCGCGACGCACAGGCCGCGGCCGCTGCGGTCGCTGCCGACATCGATGCCCTGGTGAGTTTGGACACCGACCGCATCCTGCGGGCGTTCGCATCGTTGGTTCAGGCCACGTTGCGAACCAATTACTTTGTGACGAGCGAAGGTTCGGCCCGCAGCCGCGATGTGTTGTCGGTCAAACTCAACGCCCAGCTGATCGACGAACTTCCGCTGCCGCGACCAAAGTTCGAGATCTTCGTCTATTCACCTCGCGTGGAGGGGGTCCATCTGCGTTTCGGTCCGGTCGCGCGCGGCGGGCTGCGCTGGTCGGACCGTCGCGACGACTTCCGCACCGAAATCCTCGGCCTGGTCAAGGCGCAGGCGGTGAAGAACGCCGTCATCGTTCCCGTCGGAGCAAAGGGCGGATTCGTACTCAAGCGAGCACCGATACCCACCGGGGACGCTGCCGCGGACCGTGAGGCCACCCGCGCCGAAGGTGTCGCCTGCTACCAGCTGTTCATTTCCGGACTGCTCGACGTCACCGACAACGTCGACCACGCGACCAAAGCCGTCAACCCGCCGGCCGATGTGGTCCGCCGCGACGGCGACGACGCTTACCTGGTCGTGGCTGCGGACAAAGGCACCGCCACGTTCTCCGACATCGCCAACGACGTCGCGAAGTCCTACGGCTTCTGGCTAGGTGACGCGTTCGCATCAGGTGGTTCCGTCGGCTACGACCACAAAGCCATGGGCATCACCGCTAAGGGCGCCTGGGAAGCGGTCAAACGGCATTTCCGGGAGATCGGCGTCGACACCCAGAGCGAGGACTTCACCGTCGTCGGCGTCGGCGACATGAGCGGCGACGTGTTCGGCAACGGGATGCTGTTGAGCAAGCACATCAGGCTGATCGCCGCGTTCGACCACCGCCACATCTTCCTCGACCCGGACCCCGACGCCGCGTCGTCCTGGGTGGAGCGGCAACGGATGTTCGACCTGCCGCGCTCGAGCTGGGAATACTACGACAAGTCGCTGATCAGCGAGGGCGGCGGCGTGTACAGCCGCGAGCAGAAGTCCATCCCGGTCAGCCCGCAGGTCCGCGATGCGTTGGGTATCGACGGCGCCGAAGCCGGGGGAGTCATGGAAATGTCCCCGCCGAACCTGATGCGGGCGATCCTGCAGGCCCCGGTGGACCTGCTGTTCAACGGCGGCATCGGCACCTACATCAAGGCCGAAACCGAGTCCGACGCCGATGTCGGTGACCGCGCCAACGATCCGGTGCGCGTCAACGGAAATCAAGTGCGCGCCAAGGTAATCGGCGAGGGCGGCAACTTGGGTGTGACGGCACGCGGCCGGGTGGAGTTCGACCTGTCCGGCGGCCGGATCAACACCGACGCGATGGACAACTCCGCCGGCGTGGACTGCTCCGACCACGAGGTCAACATCAAGATCCTGATCGACTCGCTGGTCACCGCCGGCAAGGTCAAAGCCGAGGAACGCAAGCAACTACTCGAGTCGATGACCGACGAAGTGGCCACGTTGGTGCTGCGGGACAACGAGGACCAGAACGACCTGATGGGCACCAGCCGAGCCAACGCGGCCAGCCTGCTTCCGGTGCACGCCGACCAGATCAAGTACCTGGTCGCCGAGCGTGGCGTCAGCCGCGAGCTGGAGGCACTGCCGTCGGAAAAAGAGATCGCACGGCGCACCGAGGTGGGGCTGGGGCTCACCTCGCCCGAACTGGCGACGCTGATGGCGCACGTGAAGCTGGCACTCAAAGAGGACCTGCTGAACACGGAACTGCCCGACCAGGAGGTGTTCGCATCCCGGCTCCCGGCATACTTCCCCAAGCCGCTGCGGGAGGGCTTCACGCCGGAGATCCGATCCCACCAGCTGCGCCGCGAGATCGTCACCACGATGCTGATCAACGACATGGTGGACACCGCCGGGATCAGCTACGCGTTCCGGCTCGCCGAGGACGTCGGTGTGCCGCAGATCCACGCGGTGCGCACTTTCGCTGCCACCGACGCGATCTTCGGTATCAGTCACATCTGGCACCGCATCCGTGCGGCCAATCTGCCGGTTGCCCTATCTGACCGGCTGACCCTGGACACCCGCCGATTAATTGACCGCGCCGGGCGCTGGCTGCTCAACTACCGTCCTCAGCCGCTGGCCGTAGGCGCCGAAATCAACCGGTTCGCCGCCAAGGTCAAGGCGTTGACGCCGCAGATGTCGGCGTGGCTGCGCGGCGACGACAAGGCCATCGTTGACAAGGAAGCAGCGGAGTTCACCTCCCAGGGAGCACCGCAGGACCTGGCGTATCGGGTTGCCGCCGGCCTCTACCGGTACAGCCTGCTGGACATCATCGACATCGCAGACATCACCGAGATCGAGTCCGCCGACGTCGCTGACACGTATTTCGCGTTGATGGATCGGTTGGGTACTGACTCGCTGCTGACTGCGGTGTCCGAGCTTCCGCGCAATGACCGGTGGCATTCGTTGGCGCGGTTGGCAATTCGAGACGACATCTACGCGTCGCTGCGATCGTTGTGTTTCGACGTGCTTGCGGTGGGGGAGCCGGATGAAAGTGGTGAGCAGAAGATCGCCGAGTGGGAACACATCAGCGCGTCCCGGGTCGAGCGGGCCCGTCGGACGCTCGAGGAGATCCGCGAGAGTGGTGCGACCGATCTCGCGACGCTGTCGGTGGCGGCCCGCCAGATCCGCCGCATGACCCGCACCAGCGGACGGGGCGCGTCAGGGTGAGTATCGGTTACGTCGCCTCCGTGCCGGTGCGGTGGTCGGACATCGACATGTACCAGCACGTCAACCACGCCACCATGGTCACCATCCTCGAAGAGTCGCGGGTCCCGTTCCTCAAAGAGCCGTTCGGCGCCGACATCACCACCATCGGCCTCCTGATCGCCGACGTCCGGGTGACCTACAAAGACCAGTTGCGATTGGTCGATTCGCCGCTGCAAGTGACGATCTGGACAAAGCGGCTGCGGGCGGTCGACTTCACCCTGGGCTACGAAGTGCGCTCGGTCAACGCCGACCCGGACTCCAAGCCCGCTGTCATCGCCGAATCCCAGCTGGCCGCGGTCCACATCGAGGAACAGCGGCTGGTGCGTTTGGCACCTCACCACCGGGAGTACTTGCAGCGGTGGCTCAGGGAATAACGCCGGGAACAAATGGCCCAGCCGAGCGCGGCTTGTGGCTGGGTCCGGACTCCGCGACGGCTCACCGCACCGATCTGGCCAAATTCGCCGATCACGCAACGCGGCTCGACGCTGCCGCGATCATCCGAATCCGCGCCCGCTCGGCTGGGTTGCTGACCGCTTGGGTAGCAACGGGTTTCGACGTTCTCGCCAGCCGGGTGGTGGCGGGCAAGGTGCGGCCCGACGACTTGTCGGTCGGCGCAGATGCACTGGTCCGGGGATTGGCTGCGATGGACAACTCGGGTTACGTGGATCCGGGTTACGCGATGGATTCAGCGTGGCGGGGCGCGTTGCCGCCGGAATCCGGGTTCATCCACCTCGATGACGTGCCCGCCCGGGTGATGCTGGATCTGGCCTCCCAAGGCGCGGAGCTGGCCAAGGAGCACAGCAGTTCCCATGGCCCTCCGGTTTCGTTGCTCGACCAGGAGGTCATTCAGGTGAGCTCGAACGACATTACCGTCGGGCTACCGATGCGCTGCGTATTCGCTTTAACCGCAATGGGTTTCCTGCCACAGTCGGCCGCGGCGGCCGACCCCGATGAGATGATCCGGGTACGGGTGCTGCCGACATGGTTACGGATCGATGCTCGGTACGGCTCGGTGTACCGGCGCCGCGGCGATCCCGCTCTGGTGCTGCGCTAGGTGCCGTAACTCAACCACAACGGCAACACACTGTTCAGGTAGTCCATGAATTTCTTGAGCCCGACTCGGTATTGCCCGAAGCCGTAGGGGTCCTCGGCGTACTCCGGATACGCGATGCCCAGCCCGAATAGCCCCGGCGCAATGATGCCGTTCTGCTGGTTGTAGTGCAGCTCGCCCCACTGTGGCGTTTCGGGAAGTTTTCTGCGTTCAAACCCGACGGTATAAACAGCAAGATCGCACGTTGCGAGCTGCTCCTCATATTCCGGACTGAACACCCAGCACCGTTCCAGCCGTTCTGGATACACCCCGTCGATATTTTCCCGGGCCCAGTCCGCCGCTCGGCCTTTGAGGCCGGTGTCGTCGAAGAGGATCCAATCATCCAGATATGCAGCATATTTGAGCGGGCTACGATAAAAGTTGATCACTTTCTTGACTGGATGGCGCAGCAGGTTAGGCAGCGCGATCATCGACGAGTGAGATGAACCGAAGACGGCAACCGTGGCGCCGGTGAGCGGTTGTTCAGCCAGTTTTTCCGGATCGAGAGCAACTTCCACCGGGATTTCGTCAAGCTGCGGATAGTCCAGTTTTTTCGGAATGGCGCCGACGGCGAGTATGACGTTCTCCGAAGAGATTGTGTGGCTTTCGGTTTCGATCCGCCAGCGCCGCTGCTCCAAAAAGAGTGTGGTTGCCATCGTCTGGAACACGCAGACCCGCTCACGCAACTGCTGAGTGATCCACAGCAACGGATCCGCTACCAGCGCAAGCTCGCACGTCTGTTCCGGGTCGACGTTCAGCAGCGGCATCGGGGGCACCTCTGAGAACCGAAAAGCTTTGGATCCGTTCAGGTATCCCAGAAAAGTGCCGGCAATGGTGTTGCTTGACACGGGCCGCCACTTCTGACCCAGGTCGCCGGCAGCGAATGCCGGATCAATCCAGGCGATCCTGTCCTCCGGGATGCCTAGATCGAGCAGCCGTCCCACCCCGGCGATGCCGGCAGGCCCGGCCCCGATCACTGTCCACGCGTAGGTCGCCATGCATCAGATATAGAGCAGCGCACGACAAAACGCGAAACGACGCTACGGGCTTCCTGTGGAACCGGGTTCCCCGGTGACGTCGCCAGCGCCACCCTTGCCGCCGCTGCCGCCGTTGCTGGCAGGACCCGTGCCGTTGCCACCGTCACCGCCATTGCCGCCGGTGGCGATTCCCGTCGACGTGGCATTCAGAATTCTTGCCTCGCCGCCATCGCCGCCGGTGCCGCCAGCGGTGTAACCGCTGCCGCCCTTACCGCCGCGGCCCCCGAAAGCGTCGCCGGGCCCGTAGTTGTACCCACCGCCGCCCACGCCGCCGTCGCCGCCCGCACCAGAGGTGCTGGCACCACCGGCCCCTCCGCGTCCACCGAAGGCGTCGGCCGCCTGTTCCTCGGGAACGACCACGTCACCGCCGGCGCCGCCCCTTCCACCGTTTCCGGTAGTGCCGCCGCCGCCGCTGCCGCCATCGGCAGCGTGGGTTAATCCCAGGCCGTAGTTGTAGGTCGTACCGCCCTTTCCGCCCTGCCCGCCGGTGATCCCGTCGCCGCCAGCTCCGGCGGCGCCGCCGGTCACGGTCCCAGTGGAAGTCACATTGAAGACACCTGCACCGCCGCCGTCACCGCCAGCGCCCCCGTCCTGGGTCGTGCCACCGCTGATGCCGGGCGCCCCGGCCCCTCCGGTCACATTTCCGGTGCCCTCGGCATATCCGTATCCGCCGGTCCCGCCGCGGCCGCTGCCCGCCGCGCCGCTGCCGCCGAGGCCGCCGCCGCCCCCGACGGCGTTTCCACTTCCGTAGGTACTCGCACCACCACCTGTTCCGCCCTGACCGCCGGCTTCGACGGTGCCCGTGCCGCCGACTCCGCCCTTGCCGCCGGTCGCATTTGCGGTTCCGTAGCTATACGAAAAGCCGCCGGCGCCGCCCTCGCCGCCGATACGACCGGTGCCGCCCTTACCGCCGGTACCGCCGGTGCCGCTGTCACCGGCGACACCGCCCGCGCCGCCTGAGCCCGCTGCGCCGCCGAGCCCGCCGGTGCCGCCCTGGCCGCCCTGACCTCCGGTTCCCGAGCCAGGACCGGTGTCGAGTCCTGCTCCGCCGTTACCACCGGTACCGCCCATGCCCCCGCTGCCGCCGCTGCCGTTTGTCCCACCGTTGCCGGCGCCGCCGTTACCGCCGTTTCCGCCGAAGCCGCCCATATAGCCGGTCCCGGCCGCAGCGTTGGGTTGGGCGTTGGTGCCGTCGCTACCCCTGCCGCCGATGCCGCCTTGACCGCCGGTACCACCGGTGCCCGCGGCGCCTGCGTCGGCGCCGGTCCCGCCGGTACCACCCAGTCCGGCGGCCCCGCCGGTGCCGCCTTGACCGCCCTTGCCGCCATAGGCGTCGGCTCCGTTGCCGGCGCCAACCCCGTCAGCGCCGAGGCCGCCGGCCCCGCCGGTGCCTCCGTCGCCGCCGGCACCGCCGATGCCGCCGACGCCGTGGCTGCCTGCTGAGCCGCCGAATAGTCCCCCGGCACGGCCGCCATCTCCACGTTCACCGCCCTGGCCGCCCGTGCCGCCTTGACCACCGTCGGCGCCGGTGCCGCCAACGCCGCCGTTGCTGCGGCCCTCTCCGGGCGCGCCGTCTGCGCCGGTTCCACCGGTACCGCCGACGCCGCCCATCCCGCCATCGCCGCCGACGCCGCCGTTGCCCCACAGGATTCCGCCGGCACCGCCGGCCCCGCCGGCGCCACCGATACCGCCCGTGCCGCCTTGCGCGCCGGCCGCGCCTGCCGTGCCCGCGAGGCCGATCCCACCGGCCCCACCCGCGCCACCGTTACCGAACAGGGCGGCATTGCCGCCCCTGCCGCCGGCCTGCCCGGGCGCCCCCGATCCGCCTTTTCCACCGTTGCCCCACAACATCCCGGTCGCGTCGCCGCCGGCTTGACCAGTACCCGGGGCTCCGTCGGTGCCGTCGCCAATCAGTGGGCGTCCGAGCAGCGACTCGGTTGGCGCGTTGACCACGCCCAGCAGCAGTTGCTCGATGCTCGTTGACTCGGCGGTGGTGTAGGAATTCGCGCCCGCCGCCAAGGTGCCAGTGAATTGGGCATGAAACGCCGCCGCCTCCGCACTGAGCGCCTGATAACTCAGGCCGTGCGCGCTGAACAGGGCCGCGATGGCCGCCGATACCTCATCGCCGGCCGCCGCCAGTACTCGGGTTGTCGAAGACGCCACTGTCCAATTTGCTGCGGTAATCGCAGACTCGATGTCGTCCAAATCGGCTGCGGCCGCTGCCACCCAGTCTGGCGATGCGATCACATACGACATTCGATGCTCCCGTGCGTGCGGGCGACCAGCCTGTCAGTCGCCAGCGAATGTTTTGCACCGGAGCATACGCTCCAAGAGCACGTGCTCCGTATAGATTTATAGGGCTCAAACCAGCCAGGCTGCGCTGTCAGCGGGTAATTGGCCGTTCGACACAGGCGCACTTGCCAGCAACAGCTCGTCGGACGGCAGCGCCATCGGCCCCGTGCCCGCGTTCAGCACGCACACCAGTCCGCCGCCGCGACGGCGAAAAGCCAGTGCGCCGCTCGGCACCGTCAGCCAGTCAATCTGGTGTCCCGCGAATTCGCTACGCCCCCTGCGCAATTCGAGTGCCCGCTGGAAGAACGACAACATGGAGCCGGGATCCGCAGCCTGCTTTTCGACCGTCAGCGGCGCCCAGTCGGCAGGCATCGGCAGCCAGGTGTCGGCGTTGGTGGAAAAGCCGAACGGGGGAGCATCGCCCGACCAGGGCAACGGGACCCGGCATCGGTCCCGGCCGCGTTCGGCGTGCCCCGAGCGTTCCCAAGTCGGGTCCTGCAGCACCTCGTCGGGCAGATCGACGTCGGGCAGACCCAGCTCTTGGCCGTTGTAGATGAACACCGCGCCGGGAAGGGCCAGCATCAGCATCGCCATCGCCTTTGCCCGGCGCAGCCCGATCTCGCCGCCGCCATATCGGGTGACCTCGCGGCCCACATCGTGGTTGGCCAGGGTCCAGGTCGGGGTCGCGTTCTGCAACGCCGCGGCGTCCAGTGAGTTCTGCACCGCCTGGTGGATTTCGGTCGCGTCGAACTCGGTGCGAGTGAGCCGGAAGTTGAAGCCGAGGTGCAGTTCGTCGGGTCGCACGTACTGCGCCCATTGCGCGTTGTCGTGCACCCATACTTCGCCGACGGTCACGGCTTGCGGGTAGTCATCCATGACAGCGCGGATGTCGCGGTGGATGGCGTGCACGTTAGGTCGGTTGAACCGCGGATCGTCATCGGTGTGACGCAGAATCTCGCTGCCCACTTGCGGTGCGTCCGGCAAGCCAGGCGGCTTGGCCATGCCGTGCGCGACGTCGATGCGGAAGCCGTCCACACCGCGTTCCAACCAGAATCGCAGCGTCTTTTCGAAATCGTCGAAAATTTCCGGGTTGTCCCAGTTCAAATCCGGCTGCTCGGAATCGAAGAGGTGCAGATACCACTGGCCTGGTTTGCCGTTCGGCTCAGTCGCCCGGGTCCAGGCTGGACCGCCGAACACCGACTCCCAGTTGTTAGGTGGCAACGCTCCGCGAGGACCGCGGCCGTCGCGAAAGAAGTATCGATCTCGTGCTTCGCTGCCAGGACCGGCGGCCAATGCCGCCTGAAACCACGGATGCTTGGAGCTCGAGTGGTTGGGTACCACGTCCATCGTGACCTTGATGCCGCGGGCGTGCGCCGCGGTAACCAGCCGCTCAAAGGCGGCCATGCCGCCGAACAACGGGTCGATATCGCGGGGGTCCGAGACGTCGTAACCGTGGTCGGCCATCGGCGAGACGGTGACCGGGTTGAGCCAAATGCCATCTACCCCAAGGTCTTTGAGATGGTCCAAGCGGTCGGCCAGGCCGTCGAGGTCACCGACGCCGTCGCCGTCGCTGTCGGCAAATGACCGCGGATAGACCTGATAGAACACCGCGGACTGCCACCACGATGCTTCGCCGCCCATCAAAAGGCGGAGTTGACTAGAGAATGGGCGGCCATTTCCAGGTATTGGAGCAACTGACGGCGGTGCTCGTCGTCCAGAGTCTGCGAGTCGATCGAGGCGACCGCGGTGTGCATGCAGCGCAACCAGGCGTCCCGCTCGATCGGCGTGATTCGGAACGGCACGTGCCGCATCCGCAACCGCGGGTGTCCGCGCCGATCCGAATAGGTGCGGGGGCCGCCCCAGTACTGCTCGAGGAACATGCGCAGGCGTTCCTCGGCCCCGCGCAAGTCCTCCTCGGGATAGAGGGGGCGCAGTATCTCGTCCTCGGCGACCTGCTCGTAGAAGCGCCCCACGATTGCCTCGAAGGTGTCGGCGCCGCCAACGGCGTCGTAGAAAGACTCTGTTGTTTGATCCATCGCAGTCCATTGTGGGCCACCTGTGGGCCACTCACGATTTGGGCCGCGAACGCTCCAGCTGTTCACCGTCTCGACACGGCGTGGCTGAAGGAATTGTCGTGCGATTGGCAGCAAATCGTGGTGGACTGTCGGCGGAGGATTTATGGCGCAGCGCAACAAACGCCGCAGCCACCGCAGTTCCGGTGCCGCGGCAAACGGAGTCGGGCCCGCGACCGCGTCATGTCTGCACAGTGTCGATTCACATCCCCCCACCCGCTCCGAGGCCGCTTCGATCTGGAGTCGCCGACGGGTGTTGCTGCTGAACTCCACCTACGAGCCGCTCACCGCGCTGCCGATGCGACGTGCCATTGTGATGCTGATCTGCGGCAAGGCCGACGTGGTGCACGACGACCCCGCCGGGACGGTCATTCATTCCGCGACCCGGTCGATCGCGGTGCCCTCGGTCATCCAGCTGCGCGCCTATGTGCGGGTGCCCTACCGAGCTCGGGTGCCGATGACGCGCGCCGCTCTGATGCACCGCGACCGGTTCTGCTGCGCCTACTGCGGAGCTAAGGCCGACACCGTCGACCACGTGGTGCCCCGCAGCCGCGGCGGCGACCACTCGTGGGAGAACTGCGTCGCGTGCTGCTCGACGTGCAACCATCGCAAAGGCGACCGACTTTTGGCCGAGCTCGGTTGGACGTTGCGGCGGGCGCCGCTGCCGCCGACCGGGCAGCACTGGCGACTGCTCTCGACGGTGAAGGAACTCGATCCGTCCTGGGCGCGATACCTCGGTGAGGGCGCCGCCTAAAGATTTTCTCGGTCCGGTGGGATACGGTTTGCGTCGTGAGCTCAATGGAGATGCACCTATACCTGGTCGGGATCCCGTTGGGGTTGTTGATCGTCCTCGGGTTGATTTATCTGACCCGCAAGGGGCCACACCCGGCGACCTACGACCTGTCCCAGAAGTGGACACATGAGCCGATACTGTGGGCTGCCACCGATGAGGCTGTCGGCGGTGCACACGGCGGCCACGGGTCAGAATTCACGGTCGGAGGTGGCGCAAGTGGCACATGGTGAAGTCGCGACGGTCGAACCTGCCGACCTGCCAAAGGGTTGGGTGCTCACCACGAGCGGACGGATTTCCGGTGTCACCGAGCCCGGTGAGCTCTCGGTGCGGTACCCATTCCCGATCAACGATCTCGTCGCCGTGGACGATGCGCTGAAGTACGCCTCGCGCGCATCCAGGGCGCGGTTCGCCGTCTACCTGGGTGACCTCGGCAGCGACACGGCTGCGCGGGCCCGTGAGATTCTGGCCAAGGTCCCGACGCCGAACAATGCGGTGCTGCTTGCCGTCTCGCCGGATCAGTCGGCAATCGAGGTCGTCTACGGCTCGCAGGTGCGCGGCCGCGGGGCTGAGTCGGCGGCTCCGCTTGGGGTCGCCGCCGCTTCGTCGGCATTCGAGCAGGGCCACCTGATCGATGGTCTGGTCAGCGCAATTCGGGTGCTCAGCGCGGGGATCTCGCCGGCCTAGCTGGGCCCATCAGCGCCACACCTGCACGGTGGATCATTATCGACGGTGGTTGCACAACGCCGCGCGTCGCGATATTGAGCCGGGCGTCGTCGTCGACATCGCCGAACACCACGGCATCGACGCCGCGGCGCTGAGTCTGCTCGATACGTTCGAGCAAATCACCGACTCGCACGGGAAGTCTTTCTTCCTCATTCCGGTCGGAACCAGCGCCGACCACGTACGCCGCGCGGCGCTGCTGACCTATGTGCTCAATGCGGGCACCGACTACACCGAGGCGGGGAAACGGCCCGGAGTGGTCAACGACTTCCTCGAGACCGCCTACTCCACTGCCGAGGTCACGCGAATCATCAACCGCCAGCGGGCGAATGGTTGGAGCTACGACCGGGACGTCCGGTTTGTTCACCGCAACGGCGGACGGTTGATGACGACGCCATACGGGATTCTGATGGGTGCCGGCGGCAACTGGCTGCAGCGTCTGTTCGCGCAGCGCGGCGGCACGACTTGGGGCGACATTTTCATGGTCAACACCGGCCGCGTGGCCGACCCCGCTGCCGTGCTGCGTCGCATCGTAAGGGCCGGGGACGGGCTCGCGTTGGCCCGGCTGCTGCATCACGAGGAGCGGCACAGCGCGCAGTGGGCCTCGCTCGGTTACCTGGGTATGCTCCGTTCCTATTGCTGGGAGTTGTTGCGCGAGTTGATCTTTCGCAGAACAAACCGGCTCGAGCAGCAGGCCGGTCTCAGTGACGGCGGCTACCGGTAATCCGGCGTGAGCATCGGGCTGGCCGGGTATGGCCGGGGTTTGGCCGGGCCGGCAAGCGACTAGGCGCTGCCGTCGAAATGTTGTGCGCGTAGCGACCGCTTGATGCCGGCCTGACCTTCTAGCACCAGTCGCCGCAGCGACGGCGGCACATCGGGATCCGACAGGAACCTGTCGGCAGCCGCGATGGCATCCTCGCTGATATCGCTATGCGGGTACAGGCCGATCACCACCGATTGCGCGACCTCGCTGCTGCGCCGCTCCCAGACTCCGGGAATCGCCTCGAAGTACCGTGCGGTGAACGGCTTGAGCAACTCGGCTTGTCCGGGCGCGCCGATGCCCCCGATGATCGCTCGGCTGAGTGCGTTAGCCAACGTGTCGTCCTCGACGACCCTGGTGAACGCTTCCTCCTTGACCGCGAGTTGCGGTCGCGCCGCCGACGCTTGTGCGCCGTGCCGCTTGCCGGCGGCCGTCGGGTCGTTGGCCACCTCGGTATCGATCCGCAGTGACTCCGGTCCGTCAGCGTCGATGGCGCCCGCGGTGGCCAAGGCGATCACCACCCGCCAGCGCAAATCGGTGTCGATATCCAACCCGGCCAATCCCTGTTCGGCAGGGTCGCCGTCGAGCAGGGCGGACAGCACCTGCACGTGTTGGGGTGACAGCACCGACGTGCACAGCGCATTGACGAAGGCCAGCTGGTGGTCGGAACCGGGTTCGGCGTTGCGTGCCAACTCCAGCAGCCGATCGGCCAGTTGAGGCCAACCCTGCTCACGCGCCCAGCCCCGCTCGGCGTAGGAACCCACCGCGGTCTGCGCCTGCAGCAGCAACCGCTGCAACACCGTCACCTCGGTCTCGACCTGGATCCCACCCAACACCAGCGCCACGAAATCGCGGGCGCGCAGTTCGGCCTCCCGCGTCATCTCCCACGCCGCCGACCACACCAACGACCGCGGCAGCGGCTCGGCGATGTCGGCGATCCGGGTCAGCGCGGTCTGTAGCGAGTCCGCATCCAACCGCAGCGCGCAATAGGTCAGATCGTCGTCGTTGACCAGCACCAGCTTGCCACGCGAAACACCAACCAGCGCAGGAACTTCGGTGCTCTGGCCGTCGATGTCCAACTCTTCCCGGTGGACCCGCACCAGCTTGGAAGAACCGTCGTCGTCATAGATGCCGATGGCTACCCGGTGCACCCGCGTCTCGCCTTTGCCGGGCGCGGCGCCGCTTTGGGTCACCGCGAACCGGGTGAACGCACCTTCATCATCGATATCGAAGTCCGCGCGCAACGTGTTGAGCCCGGTAGTTCTCAGCCATTGCTGACCCCAATTCGACAGGTCACGACCGGACGCTTTCTCCAGGGCGGAGAGCAGATCGCTGAACGTGGCGTTGCCGAAGGCGTGGGTTTCGAAGTAGTCCCGCAGTCCGGCCAGGAAATGATCCAAACCCACGTAAGCGACCAGTTGCTTCAGCACCGAGGCGCCTTTGGCGTAGGTGATCCCGTCGAAGTTGACCTCGACTGCGTGCAGGTCGGGGATATCCGCCGCGATCGGGTGGGTCGACGGCAACTGGTCCTGACGGTAGGCCCACGACTTCTCAACGGTGGCAAAGGTTGTCCACGCTTCGCTGTATTCGGTTGCCTCTGCCTGGCACAGCACCGAGGCGAACGTGGCGAAGGATTCGTTGAGCCACAAGTCATCCCACCACGTCATGGTGACCAGGTCGCCAAACCACATGTGCGCCATCTCGTGCAGCACGGTCTCGGCGCGTCGCTCATAGGACGCCCGGGTGACCTTGCTACGGAAGACGTAGTCCTCCAGGAACGTCACCGCGCCGGCGTTTTCCATTGCGCCGGCGTTGAATTCGGGTACGAACAGTTGGTCGTACTTACCGAACGCATACGGCAGGCCAAAGTTCTTGTGGTAGAACGCGAAACCCTGCTTCGTCTCGGTGAACAACCGCTCAGAATCCATGTGCGGCGCCAGCGAAGCCCGGCAGTAAATGCCCAACGGGATTTCCCCGTGTTCGTCGCCGTAAGTGTCGTTCCAGACGGCATACGGGCCGGCGATCAACGCCACCAGGTAGGTGCTCATCCGCGGGGTGGTGGCGAACGTGTGCACGCCGTCTTTCACCGAAACGGGGGCGCCGTTGGACACCACCTGCCAGTGTGCGGGTGCAGTCACCTGGATATCGAAGGTGGCCTTGAGGTCGGGCTGGTCGAAACAGGCGAACATCCGCTTGGCGTCGGCGGTTTCGAATTGCGAGTACAGGTAGGTCTCGTCGTCCACGGGGTCGACGAAGCGATGCAGACCCTCGCCCGTGTTGGAGTAGCGGCAGTCGGCATCGACCACGACGACGTTGCGATCGGCCAATCCCTGCAGCGTGATCCCCGTCGACTCGTCGTAGCCGGAGACGTCGATCTCCACACCGTTGAGGCTGGCGCTGTGAATGATGTCGGCGGCGATGTCGATGACCGTGTCGGCGCCGGCGAGCGCGTCGAAGACCACCGTGGTGGTGGAGCGGAAGTTGCGTTCGCCCGGATTGCCAGAACCGTCGGTGATGTCGAGGTTGATCCGGTAGCTGTGCACGGTGAGCAGCGCGGCGCGTTCGACCGCCTGGTCCCGGGTGAGGTTGGGAAGGGCCACGGGCTCCAACATATCGGCTCGGCATGCGACCGGCAGGTCGGCGGGAACACAGCGGGCGCGATTACGGTTGTGTCTGAGCGCACTGTCTTGTGTGTCGAGGAGAGGACCCCGTGATGGCCGAGAAAGCCGCCGAGAAAGCCGCCGAGAAAGCCGAAGCCGGATTTTGGTTCGATCCGTTGTGTCCCTGGTGCTGGATCACCTCACGCTGGATCCTCGAGGTGGAGAAGGTTCGCGACATCGAGGTGCGCTGGCACGTCATGAGTTTGGCGGTGCTCAACGAGAATCGGGACGACCTGCCCGAGCAGTACCGCGAAAACATGAAGCGAGCATGGGGACCGGTGCGGGTCGCGATCGCCGCCGAACAGGCACACGGTGCCAAGGTGCTGGAGCCGCTCTACACGGCCATGGGAACCCGGATTCACAACGAGGGCAACAAGGATCTCGACGAGGTCGTCAAACTGGCGTTGGCCGACGCGGGCCTGCCGGCTGAACTGGCCGAGGCCGCGAACAGCACTGACTACGACGAGGCCCTGCGCGAGAGCCACCACGCCGGCATGGACGCGGTGGGACTCGACGTCGGCACTCCGACCATCCACGTCAACGGGGTGGCGTTCTTCGGGCCGGTGCTCTCGAAGATCCCGCGCGGTGAAGAGGCCGGCAAGCTCTGGGATGCCTCGGTGACGTTCGCGTCCTACCCGCACTTTTTCGAACTCAAGCGGAGTCGCACGGAGTCTCCTCAGTTCGACTGAGCGGTCTAATGCACAATGTGCTTCCATGCGCGTCTACCTGGGTGCCGATCATGCCGGCTACGAGCTCAAACAACTGATCATTGAGCACCTGAAGAAAACCGGACACGAACCAATCGACTGCGGCGCTTTCAACTACGACGCCGAGGACGACTACCCGGCGTTCTGCATCGCCGCCGCAGCCCGCACGGTCGCCGACCCGGACAGCCTGGGCATCGTGCTCGGCGGCTCGGGCAATGGTGAGCAGATCGCCGCCAACAAGGTGCCCGGTGCGCGCTGCGGCTTGGCGTGGAGTGTCGAGACCGCATCGTTGGCGCGCCAACACAACAATGCGCAGTTGATCGGCATCGGCGGGCGCATGCACTCGGCGCAAGAGGCACTGGCGATCGTCGACGCCTTCCTGTCCACCCCCTGGTCCAATGTCGAACGCCACCAACGTCGTATCGACATTCTCGCCGACTACGAACGGACCCACGAAGCACCGCCGGTGCCCGGAGGTTAACGACGGGTGCCCGAAGGCCACACATTGCACCGGCTGGCCCGGCTGCACCAGCGCCGCTTCGCGGGCGCTCCCGTGGTGGTGTCCAGCCCGCAAGGTCGCTTTACCGATGCGGCCGCGGTCAACGGCAAGGTGCTGCGCCGCGCCAGCGCCTGGGGCAAGCATCTGTTCCACCACTACGACGGCGGTGCCGTCGTGCATGTGCACCTGGGGTTGTACGGCAGCTTCACCGAATGGGAACTGCCCGAGGGCGAGCTTCCCCCTGAGCCGGTGGGACAGGTGCGGATGCGCATGGTCGGGTCCGGGTACGGCACCGATCTGCGCGGCCCCACGGTGTGTGAGTTGATCGACGTCAGCCAGGTCGACGACGTCGTCGCCCGACTCGGTCCCGACCCGCTGCGCGCCGACGCCGAGCCCACTCGGCCATGGTCGAGAATCACCAAGTCGCGCAAGGCTATTGGTGCACTGCTGATGGATCAGACCGTTATCGCCGGAGTCGGCAACGTCTATCGCAACGAGTTGTTGTTTCGCCACGGTATCGACCCGTACCGCAGTGGCCAGAAGATCTCCGAGGCCGAATTCGACGCGATGTGGACCGATCTGCTGGCGCTGATGAAGGTCGGGTTGCGGCGCGGCAAGATCGTCGTGGTCCGTCCCGAGCACGACCACGGCGCACCCTCGTACGCACCCGGTCGGCCCCGTACCTACGTGTACCGGCGCGCCGGCGATCCGTGCCGGGTGTGCGGGGAGACGGTGCACACCGCGGTGCTGGAGGGACGCAACGTGTTCTGGTGCCCGACCTGCCAAACCTGACGGCTCCCCGGCCCAGCCCTGCCCAGCCCAACCTGCCCTGCCCCGCCCCCGAAAACCCGTCTAGTAACTCATGCAGCACCAAAACCTTCGGCAAGGTGTTGCAGCGATCACTTGAGCCTGAGCCGCGCAGCTGTCGAGAAATGCACTCTCGGCGGGATGGGGTTAGGCGGGGTTAGTCGGGGTTAGCTGATGGCCACCCCGAGCGTTCGGTAGACCTCGTTGCTCAAGGCGACACTGCGCGGGTCGGCGTTGGCCTTGCTGGCATCGAAGCGGTTGGACACGTACCCGTAGCCGATCCGGTGTTCGAGGTCGACGAACGCGAAGGAACCGCCCAGGCCGCCGTGGCCGAACATCCGGGGATTGGGACCGTTGATGCAACGCTGGTTGAGCATGTAGCCCAGGCCCCAGCCGTGGTCGGCGACCCGGGGCCCCAGCACCAGGTCGGGCTCGAACCCGCCCTGGCACACCCTGACCAGGTCCATGTGCTCGCGGCTGAGCAACTTTTCCTGGGCCAGGGCGTTGTAGAACGTCGCCATTCCCAGAGCGGACACCTGGCCGTTGGTGCCGGGGAACTCCAACTCGCGCCACAAGTCGAGGTTCTCGGTGTCCAGATCATCGTCGGCGAGAAACCCCATCGAGATCGCCATCCCGGCCTTGGGGTGTTCATCCAGCCTGGTCGGATCGCTGGGAGCCTGCAGGTCGGCCAGCAGCTGGCGGCCGGTCGGCTTATTCACCCGCTCGGCGCAGCGACGCTGCTCGAAGCGCGACAGGCCGATGTGGATGTCGGCGCCGATCGGCTCGGCGATCTCGCTGCGCAGGTACTGGCCGACGGTGCGGCCGGTGACCCGGCGGAACACCTCGCCGATGATGAAGCCGTAGGTCGTCATGTGGTAACCCTGCGCGGTGCCCGGCTTCCACCAGGGTTCGGCGCTGGCCAAGTGCTTGCAGACGTAGTCCCAGTCGCAGAGTTGTTCGGTGGTCACCCGGGTGCGCGGCCCGATCACACCGGACCGATGACTCATGACCATGGCCAGCGTGATGTCTTCCTTGCCGGCCTGTCCGAATTCGGGCCAGTACCGGGCCACCGGCGCATGCAGGTCCAGCTCACCCCGGTCGACGAGTTGGTGGACGCAGGTGGAGGTGAGTCCCTTGGTGCCGGAGAGCACGGTGGTCAGGGTGTCCTCTTGCCAGGGACGCCTCCCGGCCGCGTCGGCCGAACCGCCCCAGAGGTTGACGACCAAATTTCCGTCGACCCATACCGCGACCGCCGCGCCGACCTCGTGACGCAGCGCAAAGTTACGCTCGAACGCGTCGCGAACTCCGACGAAGTCCGGGGCGCATGAGCCTTGAATACTGACGTCTTCGAGGTCGCTCATGGCGCCTTTCTGGTCACGCAAAATGTTAGCTCAGAGCGGGCGACGGGAATCGAACCCGCGTAGCTAGTTTGGAAGACTAGGGCTCTACCATTGAGCTACGCCCGCGAGTATTAGTCGAGCCAGACGATACGTGGTGGCGGAGATCAAATCTAATCGACGCAGTCATGTGACCGCATTGTGAGCGCGCCTGGGCCTTCACCAGATCCCCGCCAGATCCCAGGAGGTCGGTGCGGAGCTGACGCCGTCGGGCCGTAGGATCGCGTGGTCAGCGCGGGGTGTAGCGCAGCTTGGTAGCGCATCCGCTTTGGGAGCGGAAGGCCGCAGGTTCAAATCCTGTCACCCCGACCAGCCCGACTGGCGCACGCAGGAACGACACAAACGAGGAGCACGCCGTGAAGAGCACCGTAAAGCAGTTGAGCCCTACCCGGGTTCGCATCAACGTGGAGGTGCCGTTCACCGAGCTTGAGCCGGATTTTCAGCGCGCCTACAAAGAGTTGGCCAAGCAGGTCAGGTTGCCCGGCTTCCGGCCGGGCAAGGCGCCGGCCCGGCTGCTCGAGGCGCGGTTCGGCCGCGAGGCACTGCTTGAGCAGGTCATCGAGGAAGCGGTGCCCAGCCGCTACGGCCAGGCCCTTACCGATTCCGACGTGCAACCGATCGGCCGGCCCAACATCCAGGTGACCAAAAAGGAGTACGGCGAGGAATTGCAGTTCTTCGCCGAGGTCGACGTTCGGCCCAAGCTGGAGATCCCTGACCTGGACGCACTGACCGTCTCGGTAGACCCGATCGAGGTCAGCGACGACGAGGTCGACGCCGAGCTGGAGTCGTTGCGGGCCCGATTCGGCACGCTGATCGGCGCGGACCGGCCTGTCCAGACCGGAGACTTCGTCTCGATCGATCTGTCGGCGACGGTTGACGGTGAGGATGTGCCAAATGCCGCGGCCGAGGGTTTGTCCCACGAGGTCGGCTCCGGTCGATTGATCGCGGGCCTGGACGACGCCCTGGTTGGGCTTTCCGTCGACGAGTCCAAGGTGTTCACCGCCAAGTTGGCGACCGGCGACCACGCCGGACAGGAGGCCGAGGTCACCGTCACGGTGAAGTCGGTCAAGGAACGCGAACTGCCCGAACCTGACGACGACTTCGCCGCGCTGGCAAGCGAGTTCGACACCATCGACGAACTGCGCGCCAGCCTTCGCGACCAGGTGAGCAACGTCAAGCGAGCTCAGCAGGCCGACCAGATCCGCAACGCCGCTTTGGATGCCCTGCTCGAGCAGGTCGACGTTCCGGTACCCGACGCAATCGTGCGGTCCCAGATCGAAGAGACCGTGCAGGCTGCCATGAGTGGTCTGAACCAGGACCAGGCCAAGTTCGCCGAGGTGCTCGAGCAGCAGGGCTCCTCGCGCGCGGAGTTCGACGCCGAAGCGCGCCTTGCCGCCGAGAACAACGTCAAGCGTCAGTTGCTGCTGGACGCGATCGCTGACGAGCTCAACGTCGAGGTCGGCCAGGAAGACCTGACCGAACGACTGGTGCTCACGTCTCGGCAGTACGGCATCGAGCCGCAGCAGTTGTTCGCGTACCTGCAAGAGAACAACCAGTTGGCCGCGATGTTTGCCGACGTGCGACGCGGGTTGGCCGTTGCGGCGGTGATCGACAAGGCAACCGTCACCGACAGCGAAGGCAACCCGATCGACACCAGCGAGTTCTTCGGCAAGCGCTCCGCGGCGCATGACCATGATCACGAAGGCCACGACCACGACCACGACCACGATCACGAGGACGAGGACTCGGACGTGGGTCTAGACCCCGTTCTAAATGAGGACGAAACAGCCGAGACCGAGAAGGCCGGCGAAGCCAGCTCGTGACGCTGTGAGCGAACGCGCCCTTTTCGAGTGGTCAAAGGGTGGGTCGGGTTGGTTAGTGTCGGTGCAACAAGGAAAACGAGAAAGCAGGTAACCGAGTCGTGACTGACATGCGTTCGAACTCGCTGGGTCTTAATCTCACGGACTCCGTCTATGAGCGCTTGCTGTCCGAGCGCATCATCTTCCTGGGTTCGGAGGTGAATGACGAGGTCGCCAACCGATTGTGCGCGCAGATTCTGCTGCTGGCCGCCGAGGACAGTGACAAGGACATCAACCTCTACATCAACTCTCCCGGCGGATCGATCAGTGCCGGCATGGCGATCTACGACACCATGGTGTTGGCGCCCTGCGACATCGCCACCTACGCGATGGGCATGGCCGCCTCGATGGGGGAGTTCCTGCTCGCGGCAGGCACCAAAGGTAAGCGGTACGCGCTGCCGCATGCCCGAATTCTGATGCACCAGCCGCTGGGCGGCGTGACCGGGAGCGCGGCCGACATCGCAATTCAGGCCGAACAATTCGCGGTCATCAAGAAGGAGATGTTCCGGCTCAACGCCGAGTTCACCGGCCAGCCGATCGAGCGGATCGAGGCGGATTCGGATCGCGACCGGTGGTTCACCGCGCAGGAAGCTCTCGAATACGGCTTCGTCGACCACATCATCACCCGCGCCGCCCACATCACAAATGGAGAAGCAAAGTGAACTCTCATATCCAGCCGCAGGCGCGCTACATCCTGCCGTCGTTCATCGAGCACTCCAGCTTCGGCGTCAAGGAATCCAACCCGTACAACAAGCTGTTCGAGGAACGCATCATCTTCCTCGGCGTGCAGGTCGACGACGCGTCGGCCAACGACATCATGGCGCAGCTGCTGGTGCTGGAGTCGCTGGATCCCGACCGTGACATCACCATGTACATCAACTCGCCCGGTGGTGGCTTCACCTCCCTGATGGCGATCTACGACACCATGCAATACGTGCGGGCCGACATCCAGACGGTGTGCCTGGGTCAGGCCGCTTCGGCCGCGGCGGTGTTACTGGCTGCCGGAACGCCGGGTAAGCGGATGGCGTTGCCCAACGCGCGGGTGCTGATCCATCAGCCGTCGCTGTCCGGCGTGATCCAGGGGCAGTTCTCCGATCTGGAGATCCAGGCCGCCGAAATCGAGCGGATGCGCACCCTGATGGAGACGACACTGGCGCGCCACACCGGCAAGGACGCCGCGGTCATTCGCAAGGACACGGATCGGGACAAGATCCTGACCGCCGAGGACGCCAAGGACTACGGGATTATTGACACCGTTCTGGAGTACCGGAAGCTTTCCGCGCAGAACGCCTGACTGGCGAACAGATGCAAAAGCACGCGCACGCACGCGTGCTTTTGCGTTTTCTGCCGCTGGTCTGGCGTAACAACCGCGACACGCCAGGGAACCTATTGCGCGTCTCGACGAGTGAGGGACGCCGTCGAGCGATATGTTGCATTCACAAGAATCACCCGCATCCAGTGATACCAAGGAAGCTATTCGGCGTTAACGGTCGCGGCGGGCCGGAACAACCGGGTAGCGTCGTGGGATACACGCGGCAAGCAAGAGGTACGGCAACACAGGAAGTAGGCCCTGAAGCATCATGGCGCGCATCGGAGACGGCGGTGACTTGCTGAAGTGCTCGTTCTGCGGGAAGAGCCAGAAGCAGGTGAAGAAGCTCATTGCGGGTCCCGGTGTGTACATCTGTGATGAGTGCATCGACCTGTGCAACGAGATCATCGAAGAGGAACTTGCCGACGCCGACGACGTGAAACTCGACGAGCTGCCCAAGCCGATCGAGATCCGGGACTTCCTCGAGGGTTACGTCATCGGGCAGGACACCGCCAAGCGCACGCTGGCCGTAGCCGTCTACAACCACTACAAGCGAATCCAGGCCGGCGAGAAGGGCCGCGACTCGCGCTACGAGCCGGTTGAGCTGACCAAGTCCAACATCCTGATGCTTGGACCCACCGGCTGCGGCAAGACCTACCTGGCCCAAACCTTGGCCAAGATGCTCAATGTCCCGTTCGCCATCGCGGACGCCACCGCGCTGACGGAAGCCGGCTACGTCGGTGAGGACGTCGAAAACATTCTGCTCAAGCTGATCCAGGCCGCCGATTACGACGTCAAGCGCGCCGAAACCGGCATCATCTACATCGACGAGGTGGACAAGATCGCTCGCAAGAGCGAGAACCCGTCGATCACCCGCGACGTCTCCGGCGAAGGTGTCCAGCAGGCGCTGCTGAAGATTCTGGAAGGCACCCAGGCCTCGGTCCCGCCGCAGGGCGGCCGCAAGCACCCGCATCAGGAGTTCATCCAGATCGACACCACCAACGTGCTGTTCATCGTGGCGGGTGCGTTCGCGGGCCTGGAAAAGATCATCTACGAGCGCGTCGGTAAGCGCGGCCTGGGCTTCGGCGCCGAGGTGCGCTCGAAGGCCGAGATCGACACCACCGATCACTTCGCCGAAGTAATGCCGGAGGACCTGATCAAGTTCGGCCTGATTCCCGAGTTCATCGGTCGTCTGCCGGTGGTCGCCTCGGTCACCAACCTGGACAAGGATTCGCTGGTCAAGATCCTGTCCGAGCCGAAGAACGCTCTGGTCAAGCAGTACACGCGACTGTTCGAGATGGACGGCGTGGAACTCGAGTTCGAAGAAGATGCGCTGGAAGCGATCGCGGACCAGGCGATTCACCGCGGCACCGGTGCTCGCGGTCTGCGCGCCATCATGGAGGAAGTCCTGCTGCCGGTGATGTACGACATCCCCAGCCGGGACGACGTCGCCAAGGTGGTCGTCACCAAGGAGACAGTGCAGGACAATGTGCTGCCGACGATCGTGCCCCGCAAGCCGTCGAGGTCCGAACGGCGCGACAAGACCGCCTGAGTCTTAGAAGTCCGACTCACAAATCTGCCTGGCACGGCCCAGCCACTGTTTCGTTAAGGCCTCTCTTAGGTATCGGCCCGGTAAAGTGACCAATGCCACAGTTTTTATTTCCGTCCCCACCCGCCCGTCGCTGACTTCGGCTTTTACCTGCGTACTCGCCGGTAACGAGCGTCCGCGGTCGGCCATAGACCCTTAGAGAAGTGTCATAATTGGTACCGCCAGTGACATAAAAACGTGACAGCGGAGAAGGCACTTCGGCGCGCGAAATCTTGACGCTGCAGCCTAGTGCCTGCCCGAATACAGATTGGAAGGCGGAGACGTGGATCCGAACGGCAATGGCGCCGCGGCAGAGTCTCACGAGAGGTCCGGCCGGCAACGCCTGGAAAATGTCGTTATCCGATTCGCGGGAGACTCCGGCGACGGTATGCAGCTGACGGGTGACCGGTTCACCTCAGAGGCCGCGATTTTCGGCAACGACCTGGCCACCCAGCCCAACTATCCCGCCGAGATCCGTGCCCCAGCAGGAACCCTGCCCGGCGTCTCGTCCTTCCAGATCCAGATTGCCGACTACGACATCCTGACCGCGGGGGACCGACCCGACGTTCTGGTCGCCATGAACCCCGCAGCGCTCAAAGCCAACATCGGTGATCTGCCACGCGGCGGAATGGTGATCGCCAACTCCGACGAATTCACCAAGCGCAACCTGACCAAAGTCGGTTATGTCACCAACCCCTTGGAGACCGACGAACTCGAGGAGTACGTCGTTCACGCCGTGCCGATGACCACCCTGACGCTCGGGGCCGTCGAGCCAATCGGTGCCACCAAAAAGGACGGCCAGCGCGCCAAGAACATGTTTGCGCTCGGCTTGCTGTCGTGGA
The DNA here is from genome assembly GCF_001673365.1 of Mycobacterium asiaticum. GTDB lineage: Bacteria > Actinomycetota > Actinomycetes > Mycobacteriales > Mycobacteriaceae > Mycobacterium > Mycobacterium asiaticum_A. The sequence goes on along the minus strand of NZ_LZLS01000143.1, from coordinate 4,762 downwards.
TGTACAGCCGCCCGATTCAGACCAGCGAGAACTTCATCAGGGAGAAGTTCGTCCGCAAACCGGACATCGCCGAGGCAAACGTGCTGGCGCTGAAGGCTGGCTGGAACTACGGCGAGACCACCGAGGCATTCGGCACCACCTACGAGGTCTCCAAGGCGTCGCTGCCTGCCGGCGAGTACCGCCAAATTTCCGGGAACACCGCGATGGCCTATGGCATCGTCGCGGCCGGAAGACTAGCCGACAAGCAGGTCATGCTGGGCAGTTACCCGATCACCCCGGCATCGGACATCCTGCACGAGCTGTCCAAACACAAGAACTTCAACGTCATCACCTTCCAGGCCGAGGATGAGATCGGGGGCATTTGCTCGGCCATCGGCGCTTCCTACGGCGGTGCGCTGGGAGTCACCAGTACGTCGGGACCAGGTATCTCGCTGAAGTCCGAAGCGCTCGGGCTTGCCGTGATGACCGAATTGCCGCTGATGGTCATCGACGTCCAGCGGGGCGGACCGTCGACGGGTCTGCCCACCAAGACCGAGCAGGCCGACCTGCTGCAGGCGCTATTCGGCCGCAACGGTGAGTCGCCGGTTGCGGTGGTGGCGCCGCGCTCGCCGTCGGACTGCTTCGAAACCGCAATCGAGGCGGTGCGGATCGCGGTGTCCTACCACACCCCGGTCATCGTGCTGTCCGATGGCGCCATCGCCAATGGTTCTGAGCCATGGCGCATCCCGGACGTCAGCACGCTGACGCCGATAAAGCACAAGTTCGCCAAGCCGGACGAACCCTTCCAGCCCTACGCCCGCGATCCCGAGACCCTGGCGCGCCAATTCGCGGTACCCGGCACGCCTGGCCTGGAGCACCGCATCGGAGGTCTGGAAGCTGCCAACGGCTCCGGCGCCATCTCCTACGAACCGGTCAACCACGACCTGATGGTTCGTATCCGTCAGGCCAAGATCGACGGCATCAGCGTCCCGGATCTCGACGTCGATGACCCGACCAACGATGCCGAACTGCTGCTCATCGGGTGGGGTAGTTCTTATGGCCCGATTGGTGAAGCCTGCCGGCGCGCGCGGCGCAAAGGAATCAAGGTCGCGCACGCCCATCTGCGCTATCTCAACCCGTTCCCGCCCAACCTGGGCGATGTACTGCGCCGCTACCCGCAGGTGGTGTGCCCGGAGATGAACCTGGGGCAGCTGGCCATGCTGTTGCGGGCGAAGTACCTGGTCAACGTGCAATCGGTGAGCAAGGTGCATGGACTGGCGTTCCTGGCCGACGAGGTGGGTCGCGTCATCCGCGCCGCGTTGGGCGGGACGCTGGCCGATATCGAACAAGATAAAGCGATGGTCGCCCGGTTGTCGGCGGCGACGGTTGAAGCGGGAGCCAGCGCATGACTCCGTCGGCGACGATGAAAAGCAACGAGGAGGATCGGCGCGCATGACCAGCGTGATCGGCACCGACCTTGGTGTCACCCCGAAATTGACCAAGAACGACGGGGTGCCCACCACAGATCAGCCGCAGAAAGGCAAGGATTTCACCAGCGACCAGGAGGTGCGCTGGTGCCCCGGATGCGGTGACTACGTCATCCTCAACACCATCCGCAACTTCCTGCCCGAACTCGGGTTGCGTCGCGAGAACATCGTCTTCATCAGCGGTATCGGCTGCTCGAGCCGGTTCCCGTACTACCTGGAGACCTACGGCTTCCACTCGATCCATGGACGGGCACCGGCGATTGCCACTGGCCTGGCGCTGTCCCGCGAGGACCTGTCGGTCTGGGTGGTCACCGGCGACGGCGATGCGTTGTCCATCGGCGGTAACCACTTGATCCACGCGCTGCGCCGCAACGTGAATATCACCATCCTGCTGTTCAACAACCGGATCTACGGTCTGACCAAGGGCCAATACTCACCGACGTCCGAGGTCGGCAAGATCACCAAGTCGACTCCGATGGGATCGCTGGACCACCCGTTCAACCCGGTGTCGCTGGCGCTGGGCGCCGAGGCGACCTTCATCGGCCGCGCCCTGGACTCCGATCGCGCCGGGCTGTCCGAGGTGCTGCGGGGTGCGGCTCAACACCGCGGTGCCGCTCTGGTCGAAATCATGCAGGACTGCCCAATTTTCAACGACGGCTCCTTCGACGCGCTGCGCAAGGAGGGCGCCGAGGAGCGGGTTATCAACGTGCGCCACGGCGAGCCGATCGTCTTCGGTGCCAACGGTGAATACTGCGTGGTGAAATCGGGCTTTGGCCTCGACGTGGCAAAGACGGCCGACGTGTCCGCAGACGAGATTGTGGTGCACGACGCGCACGCTGACGACTCGGCGTATGCCTTCGCATTGTCGCGATTGTCGGATCAGAACCTCGACCACATGGTGATGGGTATCTTCCGCGACATCAGCCGACCCACCTATGACGATGCGGCCCGCTCACAGGTGGTGGCCGCTCAGAGTTCGGCGGCCTCCGACGAGGCCGCACTGCAGTCGCTGCTGCGTGGGCGTGACACCTGGACCGTGGACTGAGGTGGCGGCACAGGTGCCTGACGAAGTTGCATCGGTTGACTCACTGGCCGGGGTTGTAGTCGCTGGAGGCGAATCCCGCCGCATGGGTCGTGACAAAGCGACGCTGCCGCTACCGGGCGGCACCGGCACGCTCGTGGAACACGTTGTCGACGTGCTGTCGCAGCGTTGTTCGCCGGTCTATGTGGTCGCCGCCCCCGGGCAGCGGCTGCCCGCGCTGTCGGCGCACATTCTGCGCGACGAGGTGCGCGGGCTAGGCCCCCTCCCGGCGACCGGGCGTGGATTGCGCGCCGCCGCCGAGGCGGGGGCGCGCTATGCGTTTGTTTCAGCGGTCGACATGCCTTCGCTGACAGCCGATTTGATCGACGAACTGCTTCGCCTCGCCGTCGAGACCCACGCCGAAGTTGTCATGCCGTGGGATGGCCGCAGCCACTATCTGGCCGCGGTCTACCGGACCGATCTCGCCGACCGGATCGACGGGTTGGTTGCCGCTGGGGCGCGCCGGATGAGTGCGTTGATCGACGCATCGGACGCGCAGCAGATCGTGCTGCCGGACTCCGGGTCGCTGACAAACATCAACACCTCAGACGACCTGCGCGCATTGGTCCTTCCCGCGCGCTGACGATATCTCCGCGCTCGCCATTCTGTCAGCTGTGGAACAGTTTGGGTTTATTGGTTTGTGATTGATTGCGGCGGTAACTTCGTTCATTCCTGGGATGGGTTCCGCGGTGGTCGAGTTACGTTGTCGCGCAGAGAATTCGGTGGTCGCCCAGCAGAAATGCATTGCGCGTAGCCTTACGCGGTTTGGACACCCGACGCAAGTGCCATCCCCTACCTGCGCCCGGAGTTGCGGGCACGAAAATTGTTGGTAACCAGCATAATTCGGTGCCGACGGCAAGCGTTCGATTGACTGATCGCGAAAGATGTTGTAGGGCTGGGCGCCCGGTGCGCCAGAGCCGCAAGTCCAATCGTCGACCAGTGCGGAAAGTGTTGCAGCGAAAGGCTTTACCTAGCTGTGTGCCAAGTCACTCGATAGGTATCGCGGCGGCGGAATTCCGCGCGTGTCAGATAACAAATTCCGTGGTCCAGCTCACAAAAAGTGCGTGATTAGGCTCACGAACTGCCAATGTGCTGCGAGGTCGGTATGAAGTTGAAATAGCCTGCTGACCTGCGGGGACTATTCGGCTGCGCTGCCGCGATCGGCGCGTTATTGAACAGATATAGGCGTCCGGGGGAGATGACGAATCCGAATTGTTATCGTACGGTCCCTATTAGCCCATTACGGGCGGCAATAAACAGATGAAAAATTGAATCCACGGACCCGCGTGTGAGCGGAGTGCGGGACGGCGCTCGATGCGAGGCCGCCCGTGGGTGTCGGTTAGCGCCGCACCGGGAGCTAGAGCCCTCCGCTGTCGTGCCGAAACGAGACGGCACGCCCTGAACCAGCGATTTCAGCGTCTTTATCGCAGCAATCACCACCCGACCCACATCTGTGGGCTGGTTTCAGCGCGCGCGCAACGAAAGGAACACTTTTGAAGAACGTCCGCAAGACGCTCATCGTCGCCGCGATTACAGGGACGCTCGTGACCGTGCCGACCACCGGCATCGCTCATGCGGATGTCCCGGGCGTGGACCCGAACGTGGCACCTGGCTTCGACCCCGGCCTGCCGGCACCCGACGCGCCGCCGTTCGACGCGCCGCCGGCCCCCGAGCCCGTGGGCTTCGACCCGAACCTGCCGGCACCCGACGCACCGCCGTTGGATGCGCCGCCTGTCGACGCGCCGCCCGCCCCCGAGCCTGTGGGCTTCGACCCGAACCTGCCGGCCCCGGACGCGCCTCCGGTCGACGAGGTCCCCGCGCCTGCGCCGATCAAGGCGTACAGCGTGAACTGGGACGCGATCGCCCAGTGCGAGTCCGGTGGTAACTGGGGCATCAGCACGGGCAACGGCTACTCCGGTGGCCTGCAGTTCACCGCCGGCACCTGGCGTGCCAACGGCGGCTCCGGCTCGGCTGCCGGTGCCAGCCGCGAAGAGCAGATCCGGGTAGCCGAGAACGTGCTGCGTACGCAGGGCATCGGCGCCTGGCCGGTCTGCGGCCGCCGCGGCTAGTAGCGCGAAAAGTACCCAGAAGCACCTTGGAGCTCAGGCTCCAAGGTGCTTTTGCGTCTCAGTGTCATGGTGACTTTGCCGCGTTGCGGTGGTTGGGTCTAGATCACTCGGTGTTTGGCTCTTTTTGCGTCTGTCGCCGTAAAGGT
>NZ_LZLS01000142.1 GCF_001673365.1 Mycobacterium asiaticum | reverse complement strand
CGTTTTACGGCGTGTCGTGTGCGCAGTTTATCTTTCGGCGTCGCCCTGACGTGTCAGCGCAATATCTAGCTCCCGAAATTACGCAGCCGCAGGCTGTTGGACACCACGAAGAACGACGAAAAGGCCATGGCCGCACCGGCTATCAGCGGGTTGAGAAATCCGGCGGCGGCAACCGGGATGGCGGCGATGTTGTAGCCGAAAGCCCACACCATGTTGATCTTGATGGTCCGCATCGTTGCGGCGGCCAGATCAAGGGCTAACGGCACCACTTCGAGGTTGTCGCGGACCAGGATGACGTCGGCGGCACCGATCGCGACATCGGTGCCGCGCCCGATCGCCATGCCCAGGTCCGCGCAGGCTAGTGCCGGTCCGTCGTTGATCCCGTCACCGACCATCGCGACCACGTGACCGCGCTCCCGCAACTGTTCGATGACGTCGACCTTGCCTTCGGGCAGGATGTCCGCGATCACTTCGTCGATACCGACGCGGGCGGCCACCGCGGCAGCCGAGTCCGGATTGTCACCGGTCAGCAGGACAGTCCGGAATCCGCGCTCGTGCAGTGCGGCCACCGCACTTGCCGCTGTGTCCTTCACCGCATCGGCAACCGCGATCACCCCGGCCACTACACCGTCGACCTCGACGAAAACTGCTGTCTCACCATTGGATTCGGCGTCGCGGCGGGCCGCGTGCAGCGCTGCGGTGACGGGCGCGGCGGTAATCCACGACGGCTTGCCCACCCGAACCCGCCGCTCGGCAACGGTTCCGCTCACGCCACGGCCGGGCACCGCCCGGAAATCGGTGACCGGTTCGCGCTGTGGGGCAGCCGCTGCGATGGTGAGTCCCACCGCGTGCTCGGAGGCCGCTTCCACCGCAGCCGCCAGCTTGAGCACCTCATCGGCATCCCGCCCGGGCGCGGGCGCCACCGCCGCCACCGTCAGTTGGCCAGTGGTCAGGGTGCCGGTCTTGTCGAAGACCACCGCGTCCACGGCCCGAGTGGCTTCCAGGGATTGCAGACCCTTGAGAAATATGCCGAGTTGGGCACCGCGACCCGAAGCCACCATCATCGCCGTCGGCGTGGCCAGGCCCAGCGCGCACGGGCAGGCGATGACCAGAACGGCGATCGCGGCCGAGAACGCCCGAGCGGGGTCAGCCCCAGCGAGAAGCCAACCCGCGGCGGTCAGCGCGGCCACGACGAACACGCACGGAACGAACACCGATGCGATGCGGTCGGCAAGTCGCTGCGCTTCGGCCTTTTGGGCCTGCGCCTGCTCGACCAACCGCACCATGCTGGCGAACTGGGTGTCGGCGCCCACCGCCGCGGCCTCCACGATCAGCCGGCCGTCGAGCACGGTGGTGCCGCCGATGACTTTTGATCCAGAATCCGATCGGACCGGCCTGGCTTCGCCGGTCATCGCGCTCATGTCGACGGCGGCGGAGCCTTCGACGACGAGGCCGTCGGCTGCGATCGTTTCGCCCGGGCGCACCACGAACCGCTGCTGTTCCTGCAGCTCACCCGCCGGAATGACCGATTCCGTCCCGTCGGGTTGCAGCACCGCGACGTTCTTGGCGCTCAGCGCGGCCAATGCCCGCAGCGCGCCACCGGCCTTCGACTTGGCGCGGGCCTCGAAATATCTCCCGGCCAACAGAAACACGGTGACTCCCGCGGCCACTTCGAAGTAGATGGCGTCGCCGCCCAGCAGCGCCTGCCATACGCCTTTGGGTTCGGCGGACTGGTGCTCGCCGAAGACGGTGTAGATCGACCAGAGCGAGGCGGCGGTAATACCGACCGAAATCAACGTCTCCATCGACGCACCGCCGTGCATCGCGTTACGCATCGCGACCCGGTGGAACGGCCACGCCGCCCAACCCACGACCGGCAGCGCCAGCAGGATCAACACCCATCCCCAGCCGGTGAAACGCGAGCTGGGCATGACAGCGAACATCACCGACAGATGGGCCAACGGCACAAAGAAAACGGCAGCGACGGCCAGCCGGACCAGCAGGTACCGCGCATGATCGGCGTCGGGGTCACTGGCTGGCTCGTTACGGGCCTGATGCGGCTCGGCGTCGTAGCCGGCTCGCCGGACCGCCTCACACAGTTCGTCGGTGGTGACGTCCGCGCCGGCCTCGACGGTGGCGATCCGGGTGGCGAAGTTGACCGACGCACGGACCCCGGGGAGCTTGTTGAGTGTCGACTTGACCCGATGCGCGCAGGCAACGCAGGACATCCCGGTGATGTCGAGTTGCACCTGCTGCACGTCATCGGGATGTGCGTCCGTCACCGCGGTCGTCACCGACATCGTGGCTCCTCACCTCCTGTAGAACCGTCCCACCCAGACAAGTCGTAAGAACGGGGTCGCTGGTTCCCTGCAAGTACCCCGCCGTCATGGCTTACGCTCAACACCCGTGGCGACATTTGGCGACGATCACCAAATTACTCAGCTCGCCAAATCCGCGGGGCGGGGTGACCGGGCGGCCCTCGCGGCGTTCATCCAGGCGACTCAGCGCGATGTGTGGCGACTGGTTGCCTATCTCACCGACGCGGCAAGTGCCGACGATCTGACCCAGGAAACGTTTCTGCGGGCCATTCCGGCTTTGCCGCGCTTCGCCGGCCGCTCGACCGCGCGGACGTGGCTGTTGTCGATCGCCCGTCGGGTCGTCGTCGACCAGATTCGCCACAACACGAGCCGACCGCGGACCACCTATGTGGCCGATCTGGAGGGTGCGCTGGAAAGCGCTCGTCGCGGCAGCCGGATCGAGAACATGGTGGAAATCCGCATGTTGATCGACGGATTGGACGCCACGCGACGCGAAGCACTAGTCCTCACGCAGGTCCTGGGCCTGTCCTACGCCGAGGCTGCGGAGGTCTGTGGCTGCCCTGTCGGCACGGTTCGCTCCCGGGTTGCGCGGGCCCGCGACGATCTGCAGCGCGCGGCAGCCGAAAGCGACCTGACCGGATAGCTGTTCGCTACTTGCGTTTCATCGCGGGGTGACTGCGGGTCAGCAGCGGCAGCATCCACTCGGGCGGCGCAACCCGAAACAGTCCCGACGAAATGCGGTTGGCCAGGCCGGGTACGACGACGGCCTTGCCGGCTGCCAGACCGTTGATGCCCGCTTTCGCGACCTGATCGGCGGGTATCCACATCACCCGCGGCAGCGCGGCATCGGCTTCCTCTTTGGAGAACCCGGCAGCTTCGCCGAATCCCGTGTCGACTGGTCCGGGGCACAGCGCGGTCACGGTTACCCCGGTGCCGCGCAGCTCGCCCCGCAAACTGTGGCTGTAGGACAACACGAAGGCCTTGGCCGCGCCGTACGCCGCCTGTCCCGGCAGCGGTCCGAATGCCGCCACCGATGCGACGTTCAGGATGGCTCCGCGCTTCCGTTCGACCATGCCCGGCAGGAACCGGCTGCACAGGTCGACAACAGCGGCTACGTCGACTTCGACCAGGTTCAGTTCTTTTTCCGGATCCGACTTCGCGACCACTCCCAGCGTGGACAGGCCGGCGTTGTTGATCAGGATGTCCGGAGTCAGCCCGAGTTCGCCGACGCGGTCCAGCAGGTTCGCCCGATCGGCGCGCTGGGAGAGGTCGGCGGGCAACGGGCGCGCGGCCGGGCCGAGCCGTCCTGCCAGGGCTTCCAGGCGATCGGCGCTTCGGGCGACCAGGACGACCTGGTAACCGCGTTTCGCCAGGATCTTCGCGATCTCCTCCCCGATACCCGACGATGCCCCCGTCACGATGGCGGCGCTGCTGTTTGCTGCTGCTGGAAGAGCCATAACGTGACCGTACCGGTCGGCGCGGAGCCTATCCCGCCCGAAGCGCCTCGACCGGACCGGACAATGCGCTCTTGACATACCGCGTCAAGTCGTCGGCCAAAACCTCCACGTCATCGCGTTCGACGCCGTCGAGGATCGCCCGGGCAACGTCACGTGGGTCGTTCTTCGGAGCGTCGAGGTCGGCGATCATGTCGGTGTCGGTGTAGCCGAGGTGCACGCCGGTAACCAAGGTGCCCTGCTTTTCGAGTTCAATCCGCAACGAGTTGGTCGCCGACCAGAATGCGGCTTTGGAGGCTCCGTAGGCACCGAAACCACCCATCCAGGACAGGACCGAGTGGATGTCGACCAACGCCCCACCGCCGTTGCGGGCCAGGATCGGTGCGAAGACCTGCGCCACCCGAAGGGCGCCGAAGTAGTTGATTTCAAAGACGGCGCGGATCTCCTCCAAATTGCTCTCGAGCAGGCTGTGACCACCGGCGACGCCAGCATTATTGATCACGATCTGTGCGTCGCTGGCCCTATCGGCCAGTGCTGCAACGGAATTAGCGTCCGTGACGTCCAGCGCCACGCTCACCACTCGTGGATCGTCGTTAGGCCGGGGCACCCTTGCGGTCGCATACACCTTCGCCACGCCGCGTCGCAACAACTCGTCCACGATGGCCTTCCCGAGGCCGCGCTGACCGCCGGTGACCACTGCCGTCGACCCTTGAATGCTGACCACGATCCACGCTCCTAGACATAGGTGTAACTCTTTTGCCTGCGTCACGCTAGTTAGTCCTGCTGACATATGCAAGTATAATTTGCCTATGTCAATTTCGTGGTTTGCGTCACAGCGCTACGGGCTGGCGCCGGCGCCGCGCGGTTTGGCCCTCGTTCAGGACTTCCTCAACACGGTCGGCATCGGCGACTACGGATCCGACCTGCTGGCCGACGGCGATGACGCCCGCGAGTGGGCGACCAAGGCGGTGCGGAACTGGTCGGCCGAGCGCGGCATCGAAGTGGCAGCACCCATCCTGAGTGACGCGGACGTGTCGAAGCTCGCCGGCTTACGTGACACCATTGCCGAACTTGTCGCCGCAGACTCAGTACCGACCGGAATCAGATCAGTTTCAGCGTCATTCACGCTGTCCGACCGCGGTGAGGTACGCCTGGAACCCGTTGGTAGCGACTGGCGTTGGCTAGCTTCCGCGCTCTGGGCAGAGATTTTGCTCAGCCAGCAGACCGACACCTGGCGGCGGATCAAGCGGTGCCGGAACCCGTTGTGCGCGTCGACGTTCTACGACCGGTCCAAGAACAACAGCGGTGTCTGGCACGACGTGAAGACATGCGGAAATGCGGCCAACCTACGAGCGTCGCGCGCCCGCCGGCGGCAACGCGACCACACGGACTAGATGCGGATGAGTCAGCAGCGTTCGACGCCGCGCCGCATCAGGCTTGCGCCGCTGCGCGACCGTGCCGATCCGTGGCGCGATTTGTCCCGCAACGCGGCATGTGCGTGACAGCCGTGCGCCTTGACCGGGGTGACGAGGTCAGCGCCCCTAGGGCTTTCGTTGATCTCGTTCGGTATTGCTGTCACGACTTTGATCCTTTGTGAGTGCAGTTGGTCTAATTCCAGCCCGATGGCTTTACCGGGGTACCGCGCTGCGGTTAACTTCAGGCAAATCGCCGTTGTGGGATCCGGCACACCACGGCACGGTCACCGGGCGCATCACAAAAACCGGGTCAGCGCTTCGTGATTCGTACCGCAGCATCAGCCAGCGAAACATCGTGGCCCAGGCTACATCGAACCTGCGGGACGATGGGTGCGCCGCAGCCTTCGTGCACGAGTTCGGTTGCGCTGGAATCGCCTTGTAGCACCCTGCCGAACTCGATCAAGCTGATCAGGACCGGAAAAAGGTCGCGGCCGCGTTGGGTGAGGGCATATTCGTAGCGCATGCGCTGCCCGGGTTGTTGATACGGACGCTTTTCCAGTAGCCCGGCGTCAACAAGTTGCCTCAGTCGCTTGGCGGCGATCTGTTCAGTCACCCCGGCACGGCGGACCAGTTCGTCGAAACGTGTTGCACCAAAGAATGCTTCGCGCAGCAGCACCATGGCCGAGTGGGTGCCGATGAACTGCAGCGCGTACTCCATCGGACACCAATCGGCCGCCGTCCAGCGGTCCCGGTCGGCGAGTCGTCCCGATAGCTTCACTTCGCCCCGAACCCCTTTCAGCTGTTGGTCGTTCGGTTCTGTTCTCCGACAACCGGATTGATGATCAGGCAGTTGCTGGTTGCGGTGGCCAACAGCTTGCCGGTGCTGCTGGTCAAAGTCGCCTCGGCCAGTGCGGTGCGCCGTCCGAGGTGAGTCACCGTACCGGTGCACCGGACCGGTCCGGTCTCGACGCTGATCGCGCCGACGAATCGGACCGATAGGTCGAGGCTGGTGTAGGCGACGCCGGCGGGCAGCATGCTGTGCACGGCGCACGCGGCGGCCGAGTCCAGCAGCGTGCAGTACATGCCGCCGTGGACGGAGCCGATCGGGTTGTAGTGGTACTCGGCGGGCGTCAACGTGAAGACTGCGGTGCCCGCGGACACGGATTCGAGGCGGCCGCCAATGGTGCTCATCACGGGCGGCGGCGGTATCTCTCCGTCGACCATCGCCTGCAGGAACTCCAGGCCGCTGCGGCTACGGGCGAGTTTCGCCGCGCCAAGCGGGTCCGCCCATTCGATGGTGCGAGTCCGCTCGTGGGCGCCCAAAGCCGGCGCGCAGGCTGTGTCGGTCATAACGACGATATTCGTAGCTGACTAAACTCAAGTCAAGTCAGGGCGGATGTCGCCTGGATCACACGGGACTACTCGGTCGCCATGGCGGCGCGTTCAAGATCGAGCAACTGTTCGCCGTGCAGCTCCTCGTCGTAGGCCTTGCGCCCGCCGCGCGCCCCAAAGAGACGCTTGGAAATCACCAGGTACAGCACCGCGGCGATATTGATGGTCAAGGTGACGACCCTGGTCGTGGTGACGCCCTTGAGCAGGTCGTGAATTTCCAGCGGCAAGAACACCGAGGTGGCCACCACCGCGAAGTATTCGCCCCAGCGTTTCAGCAGCCACAGGCCGACGCCTTCGACCACCTGCAGCACGGCGTAGGCGGCCAGCAGACAGGTGATCAGCGCCAAGGTGGACGGCTTGGCCGCGAGCGCCTTTTCCAGCTCGTGAATGGCCGACATCTGGTCGACCTTGAATCCCGCGGCGCGGAAGATCGGCAGGTCACGGTCGAGGGTGGCCTGGATGGCGCCGCGGGAACCGCGAAATGTCCACACCGCCCATGCGGCGAGTCCCAGAATCACGGCCCGCCCCAACCTTTCGACGGCCAGCGCGCGAATGATGATCGCCTGACGTAAAGCCTTGCCGCGCATGATCAGTGGTGCATCTTCCGGACGCCCGCGTCCATGCGGCTCGCCCAGTGCAAAGTCACCGCAGCGCAGACACCGCCACACCTCGCCCAGTTTGGTCTTGGCGCTGAGCCGCTCGGCTAGTTCCTCGTCATCGGGTGCGTAGGTGGCGTGGCCAGAGACCGCGCAGGTGACCAATTCCCATCGGTTGACAGCGCGGTTCTTGTTCTTGGCCACGTGCGCTCCTTCGGAGGCGGATTTGACGCCGATCATCAACGCAAGCAGCAAACCACGCAAGGGGACGCGCGCACGCCGAACCGTCAGAACCCGCCCGGCGCCCCGCAAACGTGTGGCCCTGACTGTCCAAAATTATTCGAGGTTGGCCTGATACCCCTACCCGTATAGGTATATACTGCCAAAGTCCCCAGAAAGGCATTCATGGACAACACAGAAGAGAGCATGGCCGCCGTGCTAAACCGGTTGCGTCGCGCACAAGGACAATTGGCCGGTGTGATCGCGATGATCGAGCAGGGCCGCAACTGCAAAGATGTCGTGACCCAACTCGCCGCAGTATCGAAGGCGCTCGACCGTGCCGGGTTCAAGATCGTCGCAACCGGGCTCCGCGACTGCATCAACGGCGACCGGCATGGGAACAGCACCCCACTAACCGAGGCCGAGCTAGAGAAGCTCTTTTTGGCACTAGCGTGAAAAGGACTGATATCCAATGACATTGCAAACCGAGGGTCTGGCGACGACACTGCACGTTTCGTTCGACGACGCGATAGAGAAGACTACTGCGGCGCTGGCCCAACAAGGTTTCGGCGTACTCACCCGGATCGACGTCAAGGCGACACTGAAGCAGAAGATCGACGAAGACATCGAGGACTACCTAATCCTCGGTGCGTGTAATCCCTCGCTCGCCTACCGCGCGCTCGGCGTCGACCGCCAGGTCGGCCAGTTATTGCCGTGCAACGTGGTGGTGCGTTCCGATCCGTCGGCCGAGGGCGCGGTCATCGTCGAGGCAATGGATCCGCAACTGATGGTCCAGGTTATGGACCAACCGGGCATGCAGGACGTGGCCGACGCCGCCGCCGGTAAATTGCGGGCCGCGATCGCCGACCTCATCGAATAATGTTCTGCTGGCAGTGAATTCGACTGATAGCTGACTCAAAATCGCCTGTACCGTCGTCGGGATGTCGCCGCCCTTGACTGCCTCATTGCCGAGTTCCTACAGTCAAGACAAACATTCGAGATGGATACGAGGCCAGGGTGCGCGCTGTCGTATTGCGTGACGGCAAGTTGCACGTCGGGCACGCACCAGACCCGGTTCCGGGTCACGGCGAGTTGCTGCTGCGAACGCTGAGCACCGCAATCTGTGCGTCGGACGTGCATTTCATGGATCATCCGGATCTGGGTATCACCGATCCGACGGGCCGATCGCTCTACGACGCGAATCAAGACATCGTGCTGGGACACGAGTTCGTCGGCGAGGTGATCGGGTCTGGGCCGGGCTGTTCGGACCAGTTCAGGCTCGGCTCGCGGGTGACCGCGATGCCGGTGCGACTGGTGGATGGCGGCGCCGGCGGCTTGCGCATCATCGGCCAGCACCCGGCGGCACCGGGCAGTTTTGCCGAACTGCTGGTGGTTTCCGAAGCTGCGGCGAACCTGGTCACCGGCGACGTCTCCAGCGATGCCGTCTGTTTGACCGACGCGTTCGCGGTCGGCGAGTTCTATGTCCGCTCGGCCCAGATCCAACCGGGTGAAGTCGCCATCGTGATCGGTGCGGGCGCCATCGGACTCTCCGCGGTCGCCGCTCTGGCGAGCCGGGGCATCGAGCCGATCGTCGTGTCCGACTACCAGCTCGAACGCCGCGAATTGGCCCGGACGGGCTTCGGGGCACATGTGCTCGTCGACCCGGCCGTTGCATCCGTCTTCGACGTGTTCAACCAAGTACGCGCCGACCGTGGATTACCCGGTCCGGCAATTGTTTTCGAATGTGTGGGCGCATCAGGTCTGATCCAGCAGATCGTCGAGAGCGCAGAGATGGGCACCCGGATCTACTGCGCGGGCGGCTGGTACACCGGTGACACGCTGGACATCACGACGGCGACCCGCCAAGGTGTGACTATTCAGTTCGGTGGTGGGCCACATCCGCAGGACTGGTACGGAACACTCGACGCGATTGCATCGGGACGGCTGGACCCGATGCCAAGTGTCGGCGAAATCATCACGCTCGACGAAGTTCCCGAAGCACTCGACCGGGCCAGGAGGTCGGAGGGACCGCCACGAATCGTCGTGCATCCCAACGGAGACGTGACATGACCGAACTTGAAGATAGGCAGGCCATTTCGGAGTTGTTGGTGCGTTATGCCACGGCGATCGACCGGCGTGAGTGGCAGCTACTCGGCACCGTATTCACCGCGGAGTGCGATGTTGATTACGGCGAGATCGGCGCGTGGCAGAGCTCCAGCGCGGTCATCGAGTTCATGGAGTTGGCGCACGCCATGGCGGGATACACCTTGCACCGGTTGAGCAACATCGCCATCACGCTCGAGGGCGACGGGGCCCGGGCGCGCACCTACATCGACGCTTTGATCATGGCCGCGGACAACAATGGCGGTGTCAATGCCGCCGGTTTCTACGACGATGAGGTCATTCGAACCGCCGCGGGATGGCGAATCGCCCGCCGTCAGTTCACCTCGGTGCGCGTGGTGGCAGTCAACTGATGTTCGCGTCGAAGTACGGACCGTGGGCGCTGGTGGCCGGTGCCTCCGACGGTGTGGGCGCCGCATTCGCCCGGGGCATCGCCACGCGTGGGCGTCAACGTGGTATTGCTGGCGCGCCGCCAAGCTGTATTGGATCAGGTTGCCGCGGAGATCAATTCGACGACGGGCGTGCAGACCCGAACCATCGCCCTCGATCTCGCGAGGCCAGGCGCGGCGGCCACCGTCGCCGAGGCCACCAAGGATCTGGACATTGGCTTTATGGTGTATTGCGCAGGGGCGGATCCCAACTTCAAGGCGTTTCTTGATAATTCGCTAGCGGCGGCCGAGGCGATGGTGCAGCGCAACTGCATGGTGCCGGTGCAGCTTTGCCATCAGTTCGCACCGGCGATGGTCGAGCGCGGACGCGGCGGCATCGTCATCTTCGGGTCCGGCGCCGGGTTCGCCGGCGGGCCGAACATGGTGGCCTACGCCGCGTCCAAGGCATTCGACATGGTCTTCGCTGAGGCGCTGTGGGCCGAACTGCGCCCGAAGGGCGTCGACGTTCTCGGTCTCATCCTGGGTAAAACCGACACCCCTGCCCTGCGTGAACTCGAGTTCAGCCGAGGCCAGATCGCTTCTCCCGCCGATGTTCCCGCCGGGGCCGTACCCGTCGACGACGTCATCGCGGAGGCTTTCGCGAACCTGGCCAATGGCCCGACCTGGATAGTCGGCGAAGACTTGCGCGCCGCGATGCAGATGCTTGGCGCGCTCAGCCGAAACAAGGCCGTCGAACTCATCACGGCGGCCAGCGCGGCGGCGATGGGTTCTGACAGCTGAAACCCTCAGGGGCTGCTTTCATGGCCGGGGCGTCCCGCGGTGCGGCGCTTGTCTTTCATCCTCGCCTCGAGCAGGTGCCGGACACCGCATTGAAGTTCGTCTCGTACGCGCCGTTCGTGGTCACGAAAGTGCGACCAGTAGTTGTCGTCGAACTCCTCGACAACCTGAAAGGTCCATCGGCCATACAGGACGTTGCGCCCGACCAGCTCGGTCTGCAGGCGATCGGCCACCGCACCGTGGCCGGCATCGCGCAACTTGTCGCACGCCTGCCCGAGCAACAGGTCGGCGTGCCCCATCAGGTGGTGAAATGTGTATAACTCGCCGCGGGCACGTTCGACATATTCCAACGCCTCAGACAACGCGCCGACTGCCTGCACGGTCGCCTCGTCGACGCCTCCACACTCCTCTGATTGCGTCATGGCGTCTTTATGCCCCCGCCGTCCGGGTTTTACGCATTAATCCGGTGCTCGCCAAGTGATCAGGACCCGGCCGAAGAGCAACCGTCGGATCCCGGCCCCCGGCAACGTGGCCCGGACGTGCGCGCGCAGTTGCGAAAACGTATCCGGCGGCGGCCATTTGATGGGGGCGGTGTGTTCCCACTTGCCCTTGACCCGATTGGCGACCAGACACGCGATCGAGGACATCACTTGCCACCCGGCCGTCCGCAGCGAAAACCTGACGAAGGTCACGACCGACAGCGTCCCCCCGGGCGCGACGAGACCGGCCAGCCGAGCCAACGCGGCCCGGGTGTCGTCGACGTGGTGCAACGCGGCATTGGAAACCACCGCGTCAAACTGGGGTAGCTCGGCCGTCATGACATCACCGTGCATCCACTGCACCTTGGCGTCGGGAAACCGAGATACCGCACGCTCCAGGACCGGCCCGTCCACATCCAGTGCGGTGACGTCAGGTATCCGCTGTGCCAGCCGGACCGCCAGGAAGCCGTCCCCGCACCCGACGTCGAGGGCGTTTCGCGCATCGGTTTGGACCTGCGCATCCACGAGCGCGTTGTAGTGAATGTTGATGTTCCATGGCTGCTGGGTCGACACTTGGTCGAATTTAGGTCAGTGGCCGAAATATTGGCGAGAGACCATATCCTTCGAATGTGTCGGCAGGAACTACCTGCGGGAACTGCGGCATTCACTTGGCTTCGAGGGACATACTGCTTGGCGAGGGAGATGGAATGACGGTGCACCGAGAAGTGCTGGCCGTGATCGGCATTGGCGGTATGGGCCAGGCGATCGCCCGACGGCTGGGATCGTCCAAGACTGTGTTGCTGGCCGACAACAACGAGACAGGTCTGGCGACGGTGGCCGAATCGCTTGCGGCCGACGGCTATGACGTCAAAAGCCAATCCGTAGATGTCTCGTCGGCCGAGTCCGTGCACGCGCTCGCCGAGTTCGCCGCCTCGCTCGGTAACCTCACCCAACTTGCCCACACCGCCGGACTATCTCCGGCGCAGGCCTCGGCGGAGGCGATCCTTGCGGTCGATCTGCTCGGCGTCGCATTGGTGTTGGACGAGTTCGGTGAAATCATCGCGCCGGGCGGAGCCGGCGTGGTGATCGCCAGCATGGCCGGTCACATGTGGCCGCCGTTGACAGCTGAGCAGGAAAAGGCTCTGGCGCACAATCCGCCCAGCGAACTACTGGAGCTCGAGTTCATCAGCAAGATCACCGAGCCAAACTTTGCCTACCCGATCGCCAAGCAGGCCAACCACATTCGTGTCCGCGCCGCCAGCGCGCAGTGGGGTCGGCGCGGCGCCCGCATCAACTCGATTAGCCCCGGCATCATCTCCACGCCGATGGGGCAGCAGGAACTCGCCTCTCCCGTCGGTGACGGGATGCGGGCCATGATCGCTATGTCCGGCACCGGCCGCATCGGCACGCCCGAAGACATTGCCGCGGCGACCGCTTTCCTCCTCGGCTCCGACGCCTCCTTTATCACGGGTACCGACCTGCTGGTAGACGGTGGCGTCGTCGCCGCGGTCAAGGCCGCCAAGCCTTGATCAAAGGTCAGCGGATGTTGTATTCGTGCAGCCGTTGGCTGGTGCCTTCGCTGATCGTGACGTAACCCTGGCCGTCTGGGTGGAAGGCGATTGCTTCGCCCTGGGTCTCGTCGACCACCGGTCCGTTCACTGGCTGCTGGCTCAGCGGGGAGAAGGCGCTGGTGTTCGGAGCACGGTCCCACAGCAGGACGTCGTCGTAGGTCCGGACCGCCAGCTGCGAACCGTCCGGGGAGAAGTCGGCGCTGGTTATCAGTTGCGAGTCGGCATCCGACAGGTCGAGCGTCGCAACCTGATCCAGCGATCTCGCGGCACCGCCGCTGCCCGCGTTGCTCCACCCGTTGTCCGATGTCGTGTACACCCGGGAGATATCGTCACTCGTCTTCTCGAACACCATCAGCTTGTTGGTCTTGGGATCGACGGCTAGCGCCTCTGAGTTGAGCTTCTCGCCGCCCGGATAGGTGAGGCGGAGTTCTTGTACCCCGGACAGCGAGCCGTTGGTCGGGTTGCTCGCGGTGCCGGTCACTATCGGCTCGGGGACGCGGTAGACGACGACGTTACTGCGGGAGTGGCCGTTGTCGCCGATGTCGCCGACATAGATGTAGGACTTGCCGTCGGGACCCTTGGCGACCTCGATGTCTTCCCAGTCCTTGGCGGTCGCGCCAGTGAGCTTGTAGGTCGCCAGCGTGTCACCGGTCTTCGCGTCGATCGCGAAGATGCGTGCGGAGTCACCCGAATCGTTGTGCGTCCAATACACATTCGGGTTGTTGATGCCGGCGTCGATGCCGGAGATTTCCTTGATGTTGCTGTCGCTAACGGTTCCGCCATTGGAAGAACGGAGGTCGCCGTCCCGGGCCGCGTCAACGGCGTTCTGCCCGGTCGGGTTGGTGGGATCCGTCGGATCCGTGGGATCCGTGGGATCAGTGGGATTGGTGGGGTTAGTCGGGTTAGTCGGCTCGGTCGGATTAGTCGGATTCGTCGGCTCAGTCGGGTTCGTCGGCCCACTCGGGTTCGTCGGGCTGCTCAGTTTGGTGCCCGTCGCTCCGGCAGATCCGTCCTGTCCGGAAAGTTGCCCGCCGGAACCGCCCGCTCCCCCGGATCCCGGGGTCTGGCCGGCCCCGCCGTCACCGCCGTTGCCGCCGTCGCCAACTTGTCCGGCGTTGCCGCCGGCACCCCCTGCGCCACCGAGCACGCCGGATCCACCTAGGCCGCCGGCGCCTCCGTTGCCGTGCAACAGCCCACCGTTGCCGCCCCGCCCGCCGGCCGGTGCCGCCTTGCCAGCATCCAATCCGGCGCCGCCCTGGCCACCGGCACCACCGTTGCCGATCAGGCCGGCGCTGCCACCGTTACCGCCGGCCTGGCCAGGTGCTCCGGATCCGCCCCTGCCGCCGTCGCCGTACAACAGTCCACCGGCCCCGCCGTCCTGGCCGGTTCCGGCCAACCCGTCGGCGCCGTTACCGATCAACGGACGACCCAACAAGGTGCGGGTGGGTGCGTTCACCAGGTTCAACGCCGCCTGCTCCAGCTGGTTGGCACCCGCCGTCTCAGCAGCGGCATAGGAATGGGCGCCGGAGGTCAGCAGTCCCACGAACTGTTGGTGAAATGCCTCTACCTGCGCACTCACCGCGTGGTACTCCCGAGCATGACCGGCAAAAAGCGCCGAGACCGCGGCCGAGATCTCATCCCCGGCAGCAGCCAGGATTCCCGTGGTCGGCAGTTGTGCCGCCGCGTTGGCGGCTGCCAACGCCGACCCGATGCCTGCCAGGTCGTTCGCCGCCATCGAGAACAACTCCGGAACCGCTATCACATACGACACTGCGCGCCCTCCGCCCATCACATATAATCAATCGCTTGATCATATGCACATTGCCCAAAACTCCGGGTGGTTTTCGTGCAAATAATCAATCAGTTGATAGTTTAGGGTCGCTGCGCCGTGGTCTCTGCACCAATTTCGGGCGGGCTGGCCTGGGCAATCCGGTCCTTAACCACCGACCCGATGCCGTGCATCCAGTCCCGCCGCCGAATGCGCCAAGTGCGGCGCGCGTACTCGAGTTCGGTGTAGGGCCATTGGGTCACGATGCGGCCGCTGGGCGACCGGAAGTAGCTATCGCACTGCGTCCAGATGCTGCGCTCGAGATCCGCCGAGAGCTGGTCGTTGTATCGCTGTTCGGCCTCGGGACGTACGTCGAGGTATCCGCCGCGGCGAGCTATGCGAGCCACTGCGCTGGCCACCAGTCGCGCGCCAGCCTCGAGAACGTAGACGATCGAGTTGCCGCCCTGGTTCGTGTTGGGTCCGTAGAGCATGAAGAAGTTCGGGTATCCCGAGACGGCGACCCCAAGATAGGCGCTGGGATCCACGCCCCAGCGCTCGTGCAGCGGTTGCCCACCCGCTCCGACCACCTCGATGCCCGACAAGTAGTGCGATGTCTCGAACCCGGTGGCCAGCACGACGGCGTCGACATCGACCGCATCCCCTGCGGTGGTGACGACGGACGTCCGGGTGAGCCGCTCGATGGGATCGGTGACAAGCGCGACGTTGTCACGCTGCAGCGCACGGTAGAAATCATGGCCCAGTAGCACGCGCTTGCAGCGGAACGGATAGGCCGGCGTGAGGGCGCGGCGCAAGCGCGGATCGGGCACGGTGCGCTCCAAGAACGCTGTCGCGAAACCGGCGATGGTCGTGGCCTTCGGATCGTCGGCCATGGTGGCGGTGTTGTCGTGCTGCAGCTTCCAGATTCGCCAGCGGGTGCGGCGCGCGGCCAACGGGTTTCGTCGGTAACGCGCCAATTCGGTTGTGCTGTAGGCACGGTCGTCCTTGGGTACCATCCATGGCGGCGTCCGCTGAAACACGGTCAGGTGCCCGGCCACCTTGGCCAGTTCGGGGACGACCTGCACGCCGCTAGCCCCAGTGCCGATCACCGCGATCCGTTTGCCCGTCAGGTCCACGCCGTGGTCCCATTGCGCGGTGTGCATGAGGGTGCCGCCGAAATCGGTCAGGCCGACGATGTCGGGAAGTCGCACCGCGCCGAACAGTCCGGTGGCGCAGACCACGACGTCGGCGTCCAGCGTCTGAGCTGAACCGCCGCGGCCCAGTTGCAGATTCCACTGCGAGGTGTCGGTGTTCCATTGGGCACAAATCACTTTGGTGTCGAGCATGAGGTGGCGGTCGAGGTCAAAGTGGTCAACCACCGACTCCAGGTACGCCAAGATCTCTGGCTGGCGCGCATAGGTTCGGCTCCAGGATCTGTTGGGCGCGAAGGAAAACGAGTACAGATGACTCTGGATATCGCAGGCCGCGCCGGGGTAGGTATTGCGTCGCCAGGTCCCGCCGACGCCATCGTCGGCTTCGATGATCACCAGGTCGTCGATACCGGCCCGGCGCAGTGCTACCGCGGCACCGAGGCCACCGAACCCCGCTCCGATGATTGCGACCTTCGGCGAGGGTCGGCGGCGGGTCGCGGCGCGGATCCGGCCGAGAACGTACCTCATCGACCGTCTCCGTAGCGGCGCACCTGGAACCCCACCAGGTCGCCGGCTGCCCGCCACGCCGCCAGGATGTCAGCGTATTCGGTGGGCCCACCGAAGAAGAAACTCCCTTGTCGAGTTTTAGTGTCCGCCTTGCCTTCTCGGTTGTAGTAACCCGGCGTGCAGGTCTTGGCGCGCTCCGCACTCGCCGCCGAGCGCTGCACCACCGTCTGGACCCATTCGGCCTCCGCGTCCGGTGCAGCCTCGACCTCGGCGACATCGTGTTGCAGTGCCCACGCGATGATCCAGGCAGCGTGCGTGGCCTGGACGTCAAGGAGATACGGGAAGTTCACCGTCAGCCCGGCCTGGGCGATGCTTTCGATGAAGCAATTCGGAAATCCGTTGGCGCACAAGCCTTGAAAGGTACGCACGCCGTCCCGCCACCGCTCGGTCAGTGTCACGCCGTCGCGACCGATCAGCTCGAATCCGGTACGACGACAGTAGTCGGTACCTACCTCGAAACCCGTTGCGAAGATCAGACAATCCAATTCGTACGTCACCCCGTCGACCACCACACCGGCATCGGTGATCTGTTCCACGCCTTGGCCGCGGGTGTCGACCAGCATCACGTTGTCGCGGTTGAACGTCTGCAGATAGTCGTCATGGAAGCAGGGCCGTTTGCAGAAGTAGCCGTACCACGGCTTGAGCGCCTCGGCAGTGTCGCGATCCCCCACGATCTCATCTACCCGCGCCCTGATCTCCTCCATCTTGGCGAAGTCGGCGATTTCGATGTCACGCGTCCGCTGTTCGGGACTGACCGTACCGTCGGTGTCGTGGCGCATGACCGGAAGCTTGCGGGTGATGCTCGTCCAGGCATCGGCAACCAGGTCCTCCTCCGCCTGTCCGCCGGCGGTGAGGACCTGGAAGTTGTCGATGCGCTTGCGCTGCCAACCCGGCTGTAATGTGCTGGCCCACTGCAGATCTGTTGGTCCGTTGCCTCGGACGTCGACCGACGATGGCGTGCGCTGAAAAACATAGAGCTGGGCTGCCGCCGCCGCCAGGTGCGGAACACACTGCACCGCGGTGGCCCCGGTGCCGACGATGCCGACCCGCTTGCCGGCTAGATTCTCCAATTGCTCGCCGGTGTAGCCGAAGTCCCAACGGCTGGTGTGGAAGGTGTGGCCGCGGAAGTCGCTGATGCCGGGTATGCCTGGCAGTTTGGGCCTGGCCTGGTACCCGTTGGCCATCGTGACGAACCTCGCCCGCATCTCGTCACCGTGATTGGTCCGGATGATCCACCGGGAACGCCTTTCGTCCCAACGTATTTCGTGCACGTCGGTCTGCAGACAGGCATCGCGGTAGAGGTCGTAGTGCGTGGCGATACGCCGGCAGTGCGCCAGGATCTCCGCACCGGCCGCGTACTTGCGTTCCGGGATGTAGCCGAGTTCTTCCAGCAGTGGGATGTACACATAGGACTCGACGTCACAGGCGATACCGGGATAGCGGTTCCAGTACCAGGTTCCGCCGACATCAGCCGCCCGGTCAATCAGCCGGATGCTTTCGACACCGAGTTCGCGCAGCCGTACCCCGGTCAACAGTCCCCCGAAGCCGGCGCCGATGATCGCCACGTCCACCTCGTCCGAGAGCGGTTCCCGGGCGAAGTTCTGATCCGCCCACGGATCGTCGCCGAAGCGCGCGAATTCCCCAGCGATCTCGACGTACTGCGCGATCCCGTCCGGGCGCAGCCGTCTGGCGCGCTCCTGCGCGTATTTCTGGCGCAACGCGTCGACGTCGAAGGCGCACCCGACGGCGTCGGTCAAGTTCTCGACCCCGCTCTCCGGGATTGATCGTTGACCGGACCGAACAACTCGCCGCGGACCATGACTTTCGAAGCACTCAGCGCGGCATGGTATTCGTGCGGCGGTAGCACCGCCGCGAGTTCGGTGAGGCCATAGATGAGCGCGTAAATCGCCTCCAGCGCGGCCTCCGAATCGGTGTCGCCACCGAGCAATTCGCCGTTAAGGCACGCCTCCTCGACCAGACTCCGGAGGATTTCGCGAAACCTCCCGAAACTGG
This sequence comes from Mycobacterium asiaticum, assembly GCF_001673365.1. GTDB lineage: Bacteria > Actinomycetota > Actinomycetes > Mycobacteriales > Mycobacteriaceae > Mycobacterium > Mycobacterium asiaticum_A. The sequence goes on along the minus strand of NZ_LZLS01000142.1, from coordinate 423 downwards.
CGGTTGTGTCGTCGCCGCCGGGCCCCAACGCCACCTCGCGGATGGCGGGATCGACGACTTCGGCGCGAATCGCCCACTCGAATGCCGCAAGCTGCGGATAAGTGCGCAGCAGGTCCCCGCATTCGTCGAGCACAGCTTCGATGCGGTCGGTAGCACTGCCGGGGCCGTGTGCGGCCTCGCGCAGTCGAGGGATGGAGGCATCGGCCCTGGCCCGGAGGGTGGCCTTGATCAGTTCGGCCTTATTCGGAAAGTAGTTGTACAAACTGGCACTGGTTACGTCCGCCATACGGGCGATCTCGCGGATCGTGGCCTGCGCGTAGCCCACCTCGGCGACGCAACGCATGGTCGCGGCCAGAATCCGGCGCCGGGTCTGTTCGCCACTGGCCCCGACCGGCCGGCCCAGGGTCGGCCCGAAGTCGGCTG
>NZ_LZLS01000141.1 GCF_001673365.1 Mycobacterium asiaticum | reverse complement strand
GACCCAGCGCGTCCGTGTTGTCCCTCAAAGACGGGTCGGGCGGCCGCATCGCGCTGTACCAACAGGCACGCACGGCCGGCTCCGGCGAGGCATGGCTGGCTATTTGTCCGGCCACCCCGCAGCTGGTGCAGGTGGGGGTCAAGACCGTTTTGGACACTTTGCCGTACGGCGAGTGGAAAACACACAGCAGGGTTTAACAACGCCGTTACCAAACGCGCAGTGCAACAACGTTTTTGAACATAAAATGCGAGTGTGATGCCGACACGGCATACTGCTTTCGAAGCGGACTGCAAAACTGAATGCATTACGTCCCGACAACAACAAATAACCGCGAGGCGAGGCAAATGAAAATGGAGTCAGTCCAGTCGCTGCTCCACGGCGGCACAGGCGCCGCGGTGAGTGCACTGACACAGACCCCCACGCGGCCGACATCTATCCACAGAATCGTTATGGCAGGGGGTGCAGGACGATGACCGCAGTAGCTGATGCGCCACAGACTGATATTGAGGGCATTTCGTCGCCTCGGGCCGTCGTCGTCGGCATCATGGCCGGCGAGGGCGTTCAGATCGGCGTGTTGCTGGATGCCAACGCCCCGGTGTCGGTGATGACCGACCCGCTGTTGAAGGTGGTCAACAGCCGGCTCCGGGAACTGGGGGAGACCCCGTTGGATGCCACCGGTCGGGGCCGGTGGGCGCTGTGCCTGGTCGAGGGGACCCCGCTGCGCGCCACTCAGTCGCTGACCGAGCAGGACATCTACGACGGTGACCGGCTCTGGATCCGGTTCATTCCGGACAGCGAACACCGATCGCAGGTCATCGAGCACATCTCGACGGCCGTCTCGTCCAACCTCAGCAAGCGGTTCGCTTCCATCGACCCGATTGTCGCGGTTCAGGTCGGTGCCAGCATGGTGGCGACCGGCGTGGTGCTGGCATCAGGCGTGCTGGGGTGGTGGCGCTGGCACCACAACACCTGGTTGACCACGATCTTCGCCGCGATCGTCGCCGTCCTCGTGCTGACGGTGTCGGTGCTGCTGCTGATGCGGGCCAAGACGGACGCGGACCGCCGCGTTGCCGACATCCTGCTGATGAGCGGACTCGTTCCACTTACGGTGGCGTCCGCCGCGGCACCGCCCGGCCCGGTTGGTGCCCCGCAAGCCGTCCTGGGCTTCGGTGTCCTCACCGTCGCCGCGACGCTGGCGCTGCGGTTCACCGGTCGTCGGCTGTCGATCTACACCGCGGTCGTGACCATCTGCGGCCTGACGACGATCGCCAGTGTGGCGAGGATGGTGGCGGCCACCAGTGCGGTGACGTTGCTGTCTTGCTTGGTACTGACCTGCGTGATCCTGTACCACGCCGCGCCGGCACTGTCCCGGCGGTTCGCCGGCATCCGCCTGCCGGTGTTCCCGTCAGCCACCAGCCGGTGGGTGTTCGAGGCCCGTCCCGACCTGCCGACGACGGTGGTGCGGTCAGAGGGCGGTCCGCCGACGCTGGAAGGGCCGGCGTCGGTCCGCGATGTGCTGCTGCAGGCCGAGCGGGCACGCTCGTTCTTGAGCGGTCTGCTGGTGGGACTCGGCGTCCTGATGGTCGTGTGCCTGACCGCCCTTTCCAACCCGCACACGAACGAGCGTTGGCTGCCCCTGCTGCTGGCCGGCTTCAGCGCCGGGTTCCTGATGCTGCGTGGCCGTTCGTACGTCGACCGCTGGCAATCCATCACCTTGGCCGCTACCGCCGTGATCATCATCGCCGCGGTGCTGGTGCGCTACGCGCTGGTACTGGCCTCGCCCTTGTCGGTGTCCGTCGCGGCGGCCATCCTGGTTGCGCTGCCGACCGCGGGCCTGACCGCCGCGGCAGTTGTGCCCAACACCATTTACAGCCCGCTGTTCCGCAAGTTCGTGGAGTGGTTGGAATACCTCTGCCTGATGCCGATCTTCCCGCTGGCATTGTGGTTGATGAATGTCTATGCAGCTATTCGATACCGCTAGCCGCCGCTCGCGGCGCGGTCGCGCGATGAGCGCGGCCGTCGCCGCGATGCTGCTTTGTTCGGGTGCACTAGCCGGTATGCCGGCCGCGCACGCCATCTCGCCCCCGACGATAGATCCGGGGGCGTTGCCGCCGGATGGCCCACCTGGACCCGTGGCACCCATGAAGCAGAACTCCTACTGCACCGAGGTCGGGGTGATGCCGGGCACCGACTTCAAAGTGCCGCCGAAGTACATGGAGATGTTGAACCTCAAGGAGGCGTGGCAGTTCGGGCGTGGTGAAGGCATCAAGGTTGCCGTCATCGATACCGGCGTGACCCCGCACCCCCGGCTGCCGCGGCTGATCCCGGGCGGCGACTACGTGATGGCCGGCGGGGACGGGCTCTCGGACTGCGACGCTCACGGCACGCTGGTTGCGTCGATGATCGCTGGCGCTCCCGCCAACGGCGCGGCACCCCCGCCGGCGTCGCCTAGGCGGCCGGTGACCATTCCCACCACCGAAAAGCCACCACCTCCGCAGACGGTGACCCTGTCACCGGTGCCGGGTCCGACCATCACGGTGATTCCGGCGCCAGCGCCGTCAGAAGGTGCGCCACCAGGACCGGGACCGGCACCAGGTCCCGGGCAGGCGCCGTCCGCCAATCATGGCGGTGGCACCGTGACCATTCCGGGTTACTCCGGCGGCGGGAAGGTACGTCCCGTTGTCGTTGGGTCCGACCCCCGGACCCCGTTCCCGTTGGCCCCCACGACAACGACGACATCGCCGTCCTCGACCTCCTCGACATCGGTACCCCCGCCACCTCCGCCGGGACCGAGTCCGCAAGCGGCACCACCGCCGGACGCCTTCAGCGGGGTCGCCCCCGAGGTAGAGGTGATCTCGATTCGGCAGTCCAGCCAGGCGTTCGGGCTCAAGGACGCCTACACCGGTGACGAAGATCCGCAAACGGCCGCCAAGATCGACAACGTTGAGACGATGGCCCGCGCCATCGTGCATGCTGCCAACATGGGAGCGTCGGTGATCAACATTTCCGATGTGTCCTGCATGAGCGCCCGCAACGTGATCGATCAGCGCGTCCTGGGTGCCGCCGTGCGCTACGCGGCGGTCGACAAGAACGCGCTGATCGTGGCCGCGGCCGGCGACAGCAGCAAGAAAGACTGCAAGCAGAACACGATCTTCGACCCGCTGTCGCCCGGTGACCCACGCGCCTGGAACGCCGTCACGACGGTTGTGACACCTTCGTGGTTCAGCGATTACGTCCTCACCGTCGGGGCGGTCGACACCAACGGCCAGCCGCTGTCGCAGATGAGCATCGCCGGGCCGTGGGTTTCGATATCCGCACCGGGTACCGACGTCATGGGCCTCTCGCCCCGTGACGACGGGCTGATCAACGCGATCGACGGCCCGGACAACACGTTGCTGGTTCCGGCGGGCACGAGTTTTGCCACGGCGATTGTGTCGGGCGTGGCTGCACTGGTGCGCGCCAAGTTCCCCGAGCTCTCGGCGTACCAGATCATGCAGCGGCTGATCCACACGGCCAGGCCGCCCGCCCGTGGCGTCGACAACCAGGTCGGATACGGTGTGGTCGACCCCGTCGCGGCATTGACATGGGATGTCCCGCAAGGACCGCCCCAGGCACCCAAGCAACTCTCGGCGCCGCTGTCGCTGCCGAAACCGCCCGCCCCGCGCAACATGGCGCCGGTGTGGGTGGCCACGGGCGGCCTGGCAGCGGCACTACTGATAGGCGGAGCAGTGTTCGGTACAGCGACATTGATGCGACGATCGCGGAAACAACGATGAAGGCCCAGCGCAAGTTCGGGTTGGCGTTGTCGTGGCCGCGCGTGACCGCGGTGTTCCTGGTCGACGTGCTCATCCTGGTGATCGCCAGCCATGCGCCGCAGTCGTGGCAGGGCGAGAACCGCATCGCATGGTGGGTCGGCGTCGGTGTCGCGGTGCTGGTGACACTGCTCTCGCTTGTCACCTATCACGGCATCACGGTGACTTCCGGGTTGGCCTCCTGGTTGTGGGATTGGTCGGCCGACCCGGGTACCGCGCTGGGCGCCGGATGCACGCCGGCGATCGACTACAAGCGCAAGTTCGGCCGCGACACAGTAGGCGTGCGCGAGTACCGCGGCCTGCTGGTGGCGGTCGTCGAGGTTGACGGCGGCGACGGCGATGCGTCGGGTCGGCACCGACACCGGTCCGTCTCGTCGGGGGGGGCCCCGTTCCTGCCGGTGGCGGCCGTCGCGGATGGGTTGCGCCAGTTCGATATTCACTTGGACGGCATCGACATCGTGTCCGTGCAGGTGCGCGGTGGGGCGGCAGCCGCAAAGGCGTCGGCCTCGCTGGCGGAGTGGGGCCCGGAGGGCTGGGAGGCGAACGAGGGGGCCGGCGATCGGTCCGCCCCGGACCGTCGCCGCACCTGGTTGGTGCTGCGGATGAACCCGCAGCGCAACGTGGCCGCCGTGGTGTGCCGCGACTCGCTGGCGTCGACCTTGGTGGCTGCCACCGAGCGACTGGTCCAGGATCTGGACGGACAAACCTGTGCGGCTCGCCCGTTGACCGCCGACGAACTGGCCGAGGTCGACAGCGCGGTGCTGGCGGACCTGGAACCGACCTGGAGCCGGCCGGGGTGGCGTCACCTGAAGCACTTCAATGGCTTCGTCACCAGTTTCTGGGTGTCACCTTCTGACATCGACTCCGAAAAGCTGGACCAGTTGTGGCTGATGGATGCCCCGGAAGTGGGAGCGACCGTCCTCACCATCCGACTGACCACCCGGGCCGGGCGCCCGCAACTGTCGGCGTTCGTGCGCTACCACAGCGAGGGCCGAGTGCCCAAAGACCTCACGGCAGGGCTCAACCGGCTCACCGGTCGCCAATTGGCGGCCGTCCGCGCCAGCCTGCCCGCCCCCTCTAGTCGCCCACAATTGGTCGTGCCGGGCCGCGACCTCAAAGACCACGACGAGCTGGAGTTGCCAGTGGCTCAGGAGCCGGAGCACGTAGGCTCAGCACCGCTATGACCCGAGCGCAGTCAGCTGCGGACGATGCCAGAAACGCCATGGTGGCGGGCTTGTTGGCGTCCGGAATCTCGGTCAACGGACTGCAGCCCAGTCATAACCCCCAGGTCGCCGCGCAGATGTTCACGACCGCGACAACGCTGGATCACGGGATGTGCGACGCCTGGCTGGCGCGGATACTGGCCGGGGATCAAAGCATCGAGGTGCTCGCCGGTGCGTGGTCGGCCGTAAGGACATTCGGCTGGGAGACCCGCCGGCTGGGTGTCACCGACTTACAGTTCCGTCCCGAGGTTTCCGACGGGTTGTTCCTGCGACTGGCGGTGACCAGCGTGGACTCGCTGGCGTGCGCGTACGCAGCAGTGCTGGCCGAAAACAAGCGGTACAAAGAGGCCGCGGACCTGCTCGACACCACCGACCCGCGGCATCCCTTCGACGCCGAGCTGGTGAGCTACGTGCGCGGCGTTCTGTACTTCCGCACCAAACGGTGGCCGGATGTGCTGGCGCAGTTTCCCGAGGCGACCCCGTGGCGACACCCAGAACTGAAGGCGGCGGGGGCGGCGATGGCCACCACCGCGTTGGCGTCGCTGGGGGTTTTCGAGGAAGCCTTCCGACGTGGCCAGGAAGCCATCGAAGGTGACCGGGTACCTGGGGCGGCCAACATCGCCCTTTACACCCAGGGCATGTGCTTGCGCCACGTCGGCCGGGAGGAGGAAGCCGTCGAACTGCTGCGCCGCGTGTACTCGCGCGACGCAAAGTTCACCCCGGCGCGGGAAGCGCTGGATAACCCCAACTTCCGGCTGGTGCTGACCGACCCCGAGACGATCGAGGCGCGCACCGACCCGTGGGATCCGGACAGCGCACCGACCCGCGCGCAAGCCGAGGCGGCTCGGCACGCCGAAGAGGCGGCGAAGTACCTGGCCGAAGGTGACGCCGAACTCAACGCAATGCTCGGCATGGCCCAGGCCAAGAAGGAAATCAAGCTCATCAAGTCGACCACCAAGGTCAACCTGGCGCGCGCCAAGATGGGGCTGCCGGTTCCGGTGACGTCCCGGCACACGCTGCTGTTGGGGCCGCCCGGTACCGGAAAGACCTCGGTAGCAAGGGCTTTCACCAAGCAGCTGTGCGGGTTGACCGTCCTGCGCAAGCCGCTGGTGGTGGAGACCAGCCGCACCAAGCTGTTGGGCCGCTACATGGCCGATGCCGAGAAGAACGCCGAAGAGATGCTCGAAGGCGCCCTCGGTGGTGCCGTCTTCTTCGACGAGATGCACACGCTGCACGAGAAGGGCTATTCGCAGGGCGACCCGTACGGCAACGCAATCATCAACACCTTGCTGCTTTACATGGAGAACCACCGCGACGAACTGGTGGTGTTCGGAGCCGGGTATGCCAAGGCGATGGAAAAGATGCTCGAGGTGAATCAGGGCCTGCGACGGCGCTTTTCGACGGTCATCGAGTTCTTCAGTTACACGCCCGAAGAGCTGGTCGCGTTGACGATCCTGATGGGCAACGAGAACGAAGACGTGATCACCGAGCACGAGGCCGCGATCTTGCTGCCGTCCTACACCAAGTTCTACTCCGATGAAACCTATTCCGAGGACGGCGATCTGATTCGCGGCATCGACATGCTGGGCAACGCCGGCTTTGTCCGCAACGTGGTGGAGAAGGCGCGCGATCACCGCAGTTTCCGGCTGGAC
>NZ_LZLS01000140.1 GCF_001673365.1 Mycobacterium asiaticum | reverse complement strand
CTGGACCCACCGTTTCCGCCGAATCCACCGTCACCATAGAACAACCCCGCAGCACCACCGTTGCCGCCGTTGCCGCCATCGCCCCACAACAACCCGCCCGCACCACCGGCCTGCCCGGATCCGGGTGCTGCGTCGTAGCCTCGCCCGATCAGGGGGCGTCCCAACAGCAGTTGGGTGGGCGCGTTGATCGCGCCGAGGAGCAACTGCTCGATACTGGCGGTCTCCGCAGTCGCGTAGGAGTTTGCCCCAGCCGCCAGGTTGCGCAGGAACTGGTCGTGAAACGCTGCCGCGCGCAGGCTCATGTCCTGGTACTGCTGACCGTGTGCGCCAAACAGATTCGCGATAGCCGCGGATACCTCGTCGGTGGCTGCTGCAAGAACCTCAGTAGTGGCGCCGGCAGCAGCATGATTTGCTGTACTTAGTGCCGAGGAGACTGCGGCCAAATCGGTGGCCACGGCACTCATCGAAGCCGGTAATGCGAAGACATACGACATGGGCGCGACTCCCGCATCTTGAGGACAGCCCAATCCACAGGCTGTCCAAAAATTAGCTAGGCCCGCAGCGTAGCGCCGCCGTAGGAGCGCGTCACTAGTTTTCTGTGATAATTGTCGACTGCTTTTGAGGAGCTCAATTGCTGCGCAGCATCTCGATGACCGCGCTGAAATCCTTATCGGCGTGCTCGGCGGCGAACTCGGCATAGATCTTTGCCGCATGTGTGCCCAGCGGGGCAGCCGAACCGGTCGAGGCCACCGCGTCCATCGCCAGGCCCAGGTCTTTGTTCATCAGCGCGGCGGCGAAACCGGGCTTGAAGTCGTTGTTGGCCGGCGAGGTCGGAACCGGCCCGGGCACTGGGCAATTGGTGCTGACCGCCCAGCAGTTGCCGGTGGCGCCGGTGATCACGTCGAACAGCGACTGCGCCGACAACCCGAGCTTTTCGGCCAGCACGAACGCCTCGCCAATCGCAATCTGCTGTACCGCCAACACCATGTTGTTGCACACCTTGGCGGCCTGTCCGGCGCCCGCGGCACCACAGTGAATGACCTTGCCCGCCATGGGTTCCAGCACCGGACGCGCGCGCAGCAGCGCAGCTTCTTCGCCACCGACCATGAATGCCAACGTCCCGGCCACCGCCCCCTTGACCCCGCCGGAGACCGGCGCGTCGAGTTGTGCCATCCCGTGCTTGGCGGCCAGCTCGTGGGCCTCGCGGGCGTCGTTGACCGAGATGGTGGAACTGTCGATGAACAACGCGCCCTCGGATGCCGCCGGCAGCACCTCCGTGTAGCACTTTTTAACCACATTGCCGTTGGGCAGCATGGTGATAACGACGTCCGCCCCCGCCACCGCCTCGGCGGCGCTGTCGAACAGTACCGCGCCATTGTTGGCGGCCGTTGTCGCCGCTGCGGGCACCGGGTCGTAGCCGCGCACGAGATGTCCTGCGCCAATGAGATTCGCCGACATCGGCCCACCCATGTTGCCGAGCCCCAGGAACGCAATCGCCAGAGACGTTGTCATGCCGGCCTTTCTATACGGTGTTCTATAGGTTGGCGCGAAAACGTCCGGCCTCAGCTCGGCCGATGACCACCCGCATGATTTCGTTGGTCCCTTCCAGGATCCGATGCACGCGCAGGTCGCGGACGATCTTTTCCAGGCCGTACTCGCGCAGGTAGCCGTAGCCGCCGTGTAGCTGCAGGGCCTTGTCGGCAACCTCGAAGCACGTGTCGGTGACGTAGCGCTTGGCCATTGCGCACAACTCGACCTTGTCGGCGGCATCGTCGTCCAGTGCGTTTGCCGCCCGCCACAACATCATTCGTGATGTCTCCAGGCCGGTGGCCAGGTCGGCCAGGGTGAACCGTACGGTCGGCTCGTCGAGCAGGGCGGAGCCGAATGCCTGGCGTTCACGCACGTAGGCACCCGCCTTGTCGAAGGCCGCCTGCGCGCCGCCCAGTGAGCAGGCCGCAATGTTGAGTCGGCCGCCGTTGAGGCCATTCATCGCGATGCCGAAGCCGGTGCCTTCACCGTCGGATCCACCCAGCATGGCTTCGGCAGGCACCCGCACGCCGTCGAGCACCACCTGCGCGGTGGGCTGGGCGTGCCAGCCCATCTTCTCCTCCATCGCGCCGAAACTCAGCCCCGGAGTGCCCTTTTCGATGACGAACGCCGAAATGCCGCGCGGCCCTTCGCTTCCGGTGCGAGCCATCACCACGTAAACATCGGATGCCCCTGCGCCGGAGATGAACTGCTTCACCCCGTCGAGAACGTAGTCCGAACCTTGCTTGACCGCGCGGGTGCTCAGCGCGCTGGCGTCGGAACCGGCGCCGGGCTCGGTCAGGCAGTAGCTGGCGATGACGTCCATGGCGGCCAGACGTGGCACCCACGCCTTGCGCTGTTCGTCGGTGCCGAACCGGTCGATCATCCACGCGCACATGTTGTGGATGGACAGGAAGGCGGCGGTGGCCGGGTCGGCGATGGCCAGCTGCTCGAAAATGCGCACGGCGTCCAGTCGGCGCAGTCCGCTGCCGCCCACGTCGTCGCGACAATAGATGGCCGCCATGCCGAGTTCGGCGGCCTCGCGCAGCACGTCGGTGGGGAAGTGCTTGCTGGCATCCCAGTCCAGGGCGTACGGGGCTATCCGCTTCTCGGCGAAGGCTGCCGCCGTCTCGGTGATCACCCGTTCTTCGTCGTCGAGAGTAAACATCTGGGCTAATCCATTGTGGGGATGGAGAACTCGGCGCCGTCCTTGATGCCGGACGGCCAGCGCGAGGTGACGGTCTTGACCTTGGTGTAGAACTGGATCGAGGCTGTACCGTGCTGGTTGAGATCGCCGAAGCCGGAGCGCTTCCAACCACCGAAGGTGTGGTAGGCCACCGGCACCGGGATGGGCACGTTCACGCCGACCATGCCCACCTGGACGCGGGAGACGAAGTCGCGAGCCGTGTCGCCGTCGCGGGTGAAAACCGCTACGCCATTGCCGTATTCGTGTTCTGAGGGCAGGCGTAGGGCCTCTTCGTAATCGTGTGCGCGAAGGATGCACAGCACGGGTCCGAAGATTTCGTCGGTGTAGATCGACATGTCCGCAGTGACGTGGTCGAACAGGGTGGGGCCGATGAAGAAGCCACCTTCGAGGTTTGCATCCCCGAAAGTCAGGTCGTCGCTGGCGCGGTCGCGGCCATCGATGACCAACTCGGCACCGGCATCCACCCCCTGGCCGATGTAGTCGCGCACCCGTTGCAGCGCTGCCTCGGTGACCAGCGGGCCGTAGTCTGCCTTCGGGTCCAGGCTGTGGCCAACGCGCAGGCCATTGATCCGCTCGATCAGCCTGGCGCGCAACCGATCTGCGGTCTGCTCACCGACCGGGACGGCAACGCTGATCGCCATGCAGCGCTCGCCGGCGCTGCCGTAGCCGGCACCGATGAGGGCGTCGACGGCTTGGTCGAGGTCGGCGTCGGGCATCACGATCATGTGGTTCTTGGCGCCGCCGAAGCATTGCGAGCGCTTGCCGGTGGCAGCTGAAGTGGAGTAGATGTACTGCGCGATGTCGGAGCTGCCGACAAAGCCCACCGCCTGGATATCAGGATGGTGCAGAATCGCGTCGACGGCTTCCTTGTCGCCGTGCACAACCTGGAACACACCGGCGGGCAGGCCCGCCTCGAAGAACAGCTCGGCCAGCCGCACCGGAACCGACGGATCACGCTCACTTGGCTTGAGAATGAAGGCATTTCCGCATGCCAAAGCAGGGCCTGCCTTCCAAAGCGGAATCATGGCCGGGAAGTTGAACGGGGTGATGCCGGCGACCACACCCAGCGGCTGCCGCAGCGAGTAGACGTCGATGCCCGGACCGGCGCCTTCGGTGTAGTCACCCTTGAGCAGGTGCGGGATGCCGATGCAGAACTCGATCACCTCGATGCCGCGCTGGATGTCGCCGCGCGCGTCGGCCAGCGTTTTGCCGTGCTCGAGGGACAGCAATTCGGCCAGCTCGTTGATGTTCTTGTTGACCAGGTCGACAAAGCGCATCAGCACGCGGGCGCGGCGCTGTGGATTCCAAGCGGCCCAACCCTTTTGGGCCGTCGCGGCAGACGCTACGGCGGCGTCGATATCGGCCTGATTGGCCATCGAGACAGTTGCCTGCACCTCACCGGTGCTGGGGTTGAGGACATCAGCGATACGGCCGGATTGGCCGGTGCTGCGCTGCCCGTCGATGAAATGCGGAATCTGCGTGGTCATGGTTGTCCCGGGAGAAGTAGTTTAAGGATTTCAGAGATACTTGGATATCCTAGTAACTCCGGCGCAGGCCTGCAAGGACGGTACGTTGTCGCAGGTCAAACAGTGCCTGAAGTGCTTCCTGAACGGCTTCCTGAACGGCTTCCTGAACGGTTAAGCGGGCAGCGAATCGAACACGACTGTCCCGATGCCGACCGGGGTGTAGGAGTGGGTGCTGATTTCGACGGTGATCCGCTCGGTTAGGGGCAGGTGGCGTCGACTTCGAAGGTCTTGCTGACCTGTTGTCCGGCGTTGTCCACGCCGGTGGCAGTGCCGGTGATTTGGTAGGCGTTGCCGTTCTTTGTTGCCTTGGCGCTGTTGCCCGGGGCGCCTTCGGTGAAGCTGAGCACCACGCCGTCGACGGTGCCCAGGCCGGCGCTGCGTACGGCGGACGCGTCCTGTTCCAAACCGACGATGACACCAGTGATCATGTCGCCGATGGCAATCGAGAACCTGCCTTGATTCGTTTCGCATACCACCGGACCGCTGACGGTCTGTGGCTGACCGCCGATGATGACCTTCGTCTCGCCGGCGGCGGCGGGCGCGGCGGCGGGGCTGCCGGCGGCACTGGACGCAGCTGCGGAACTTGACGCCGGGGAACTGGACGAGGGACCGGATGGCTGGTCGTCCTTGGAACATCCGGCCATGCCCGCGACGAGGGTCGCTGCGCTCAAGACAATCAGCTCACGCTTCATCAGGGTCTCCTTTGGTCCATGGCGATTTGCACCGCAGCAAATGCTGACAAGCAGTATCTACGGCCAGGACCCTGCCGTACAGATGTTTGTCAACTAGGCCGAACGTCACCACGCAAGCGCCCGATGAATTCCTGAGTCTCGGCCCAGGTGGGCAGCAGGCCCGAAGCCCGCACATCCTCGAAGCTCGGCGCCGCCGCGTCGCGCTCGGACAAGCTCGGGGCAGCACCGTCCACCAGCGGCCACTGGACCCCCAGCGTCGGATCGGTGGCGCAGATGGTGTGCTCGCGCTGTGGGTTGTATTCCGCCGAGCACAGATACATCACCGTCGAATCATCTTGCAGCGCAAGGAAACCGTGCGCCAACCCTTCGGAGATGTAGATGCTGCGGCGGTCCTGGTCATCGAGCAGGACCGAGTCCCAGGTGCCGAATGTCGGTGAGCCCTCCCGGATATCGACGACAACGTCGAACACCGCACCGCGAACGCAGGTCACGTACTTGGCTTGGCTTGGCGGTAGTTGAGCGAAATGCAGGCCGCGCAGCACGCCCGCCGCGGATGTCGAACAGTTGGCCTGACGGACGTCCAGTCGATGGCCGGCGAATGCGGTGAAGCCCTTGTCGGTGAGCCATTCGAAGAAGATCCCGCGGGAATCGCCGTGCAGCTTGGGCGTGATCTCCCAGGCGCCTGGGACGGCTAGTTCACGTACCTGCATGCTCATTGACCGCGTTCTTCGTAGCGGGCTTCGGACGCGTCTTTTAGTGGCCGCCACCATGATTCGTTGTTGCGGTACCAGTCGATGGTGGCTCGCAAGCCGTCTTCGAAATCGGTGTGCTTTGGCGCCCAACCCAATTCGTTGTAGAGCAGGGACGGGTCGATGGCGTAACGCAGGTCATGGCCGACACGGTCGGTGACGTGGTCGAAGTCGTCTGGGTCGCGGCCCATCATCGATAACAAGGTGCGCAGGACGGACAGGTTGTCCCGTTCTCCTTCGGAACTGATCAGGTAGGTGCGGCCGATCTCGCCTTTGTCCAGGATTCGCCGCACTGCGCTGTTGTGGTCGTCGACGTGGATCCAGTCACGCACGTTGGCTCCGGCCCCGTAGAGCTTGCAACGGCGGCCGGTCAGCACATTGGTGACCTGACGCGGTATGAACTTCTCGATGTGCTGGAACGGTCCGTAGTTGTTCGAACAGTTCGACAGGGTTGCGCGTACGCCGTAGGACCGCACCCACGCTCGCACCAACATGTCACTTCCGGCCTTGGTCGCCGAGTACGGGCTCGACGGGTTATAGGGCGTCGACTCGGTGAACCGCTGCGGATCGTCGAGTTCCAGGTCGCCGTACACCTCGTCGGTGGAGATGTGGTGCAGCCGCACCCCGTGGCGTCGCACCGCCTCCAAGATCGTGAACGTCCCGATGACATTGGTGTGCAGAAACGGTTCCGGATCGTCCAACGCGTTGTCCACGTGGGATTCCGCGGCGAAATGTACGACGGCGTCGGACTCGGCTACCAGTGCCGAGACCAACTCCGAATCGCAGATATCGCCCTCCACGAGCCGGATCGAGTCGGCGACGTCTGCCAGCGACTCGCGTCTGCCGGCATAGGTGAAGGCATCGATGACCGTCACCTGATCGTCGGGGTATTCGCGCACCGTGCTGTGCACGAAATTCGCCCCGATGAAACCCGCCCCCCCAGTGACCAGCAGTCGCATGGGTACAGACCCTAACGGTTAAGACTCAGCGCCTCGGCCAGTTTTGTGAGGACGGGAACCAGCCGCTCCGGGCTCGAAGCGCCCAGCACCTGGATGGCCACATGGTCGGCACCGGCGTCCAGATGTTCATGCAGACGCTCGGCGATCGCGTCAGCGGTGCCGTAGGCCACCAACGCGTCGATCAGCCGGTCGCTGCCGGGCTTGCGGACGTCCTCGTCGGTGAACCCCAGCCGCAGCCAGTTGTTCACGTAGTTACTCAACCCCATATAGAAGTCGGCGAATTTGCGTCCGGCCGCTCGCGCCTCGTCGGCATCGGTGGTGAGGACGACCTTGTGCTCGGGCGCCAGAAAAACAGAGTTGCCCACCAGGTGGCGGGCCGTGCCGGTGTGCTCGGGCGTGGTCAGGTACGGATGCGCGCCCGCGCTGCGTTCGGCGGCCAGGCGCAGCACCTTCGGGCCGAGTGCGGCCAGTACCCGGCGGCTGTTGGGCACCATTGCGCTGTCGAGCTCGTCAAGGTACGAGACCAACGCGTCATAAGGCTTCTGGTACTCCTGGGTGTGCTCGGGATGGCCCACGCCGACGCCCAACAGAAAGCGGCCAGGATGCGCTTCTTCGATGCGGTGGTAGGACGCGGCAACTTGCGCGGCCGGCGCCGACCAGATGTTGACGATCCCGGTGGCCAGCTGCAGCGACGAGGTTTGCGCCAGCGCGGGTTCGACCCAGCCCAACTCGGCCTCCGGTGAGGCACCGACCCAGACGGCGCCGTAGCCGAGCGACTCGATCTGGGCGGCCAGCTCGGGATCGATGGAACGGCTACCCAGCCATACCCCAAAGCGGCCCAGGTCGGGTTTGAGCGAAACGATGTCGGTCACGTGCCCCCCTATACCCGTTTACCGGGTGAGTGCCCCGGCCAATTCGGCCAGCGCGGGGACCAGGTTTTCGCTCTTGGTCAGGACCTGCACCGGGATGTGGTCGGCGCCGGCGTCCAGGTGTTCATTGAGCCGGGCGGCGATGGCTTCGGTGGTTCCGTAGGCGACGACGGAGTC
>NZ_LZLS01000139.1 GCF_001673365.1 Mycobacterium asiaticum | reverse complement strand
GCTGTCGCTCGGAGGCGGGCACAGAGACACCCACCAACTCCAGCGCCAGACGTATCTTGTTCGCGGGAAATCCGCCTCCCTCCTCACCGCCACTAGTCAGGACCAAGTGCGACATTGCCCGCCTCCGAGCGACAGCTACCCGTCCCCGCGCTCGACCGGCCGCGAAGGATCCGACGTCCACTCCGACCACGAACCAGGAAACAGCGCGGCGTCGTGACCGGCGGCGGCAAGCGCGGCGATCACCACGGTGGCGCTGACACCCGAGCCGCAGTAGGTCCCGACCGGCACGCCGGCTGCAATCCCGCGCTCGGAGAACAGCGGTGCCAAATCGTCCACAAACTTTCCGTCCGCGGTCAGCAGCTTCGCAAACGGAAGATTCTTGGCGCCGGGGATGTGGCCGGCCGCAGCATCGACAGGTTCGCTGTCACCGCGGTAACGTTCCGGCGCCCGCGCATCGAACAACGGCATGCTTGAGGTCTGCTCTGCGGTCAGTGTCGGTAGGGCGCCCGCATACAAATCCTGGTGCAGCACAGTCACATTCCCGGGCGCAGGCTCGACCGCTCCGGATGCCATCTCGCCACCGTTATCCCGCCAGGCCGACAGCCCACCGTCCAGAATGCGCACGTCGGTCAGACCCGCCGCCGTCAACACCCACCAGGCCCGGCCGGATGCCATTCGGTTCCAGTCGTCGTACACCACCACCGGTATACCTTCACGAACTCCCCAGCGCCGCAACGATTCCTGCAGAGCACTGCCCGACGGCAGTGGGTGCCGGCCTCGCCCGGTGAGTCCGTGATCGCTGAGCTCCTCTTCCAGCGACACATACACCGCGCCGGGGATATGCCCATCAAGGTAGGCCGCGCGCCCGTCCGGGGCGTCGAGTTGCCAGCGCACATCGAGGATCGAAACGCCGCTACCAGCCTTAAGCAGATCGGCTAGTTCGGCGGCGGTGATCAGGATCTTTTCGCGACTGTTCATCTGTTCAGGCTATCCGCGGAGGCGTACGCTCCTGTTCGCATGGGGACCACTTACCGGGTTGCGCACGTCGGTACCGGTTACACGGGGTCGATCGCGCTGAGGCAGATACTGCGCGCGGCTCACTTGGAGCTCGCCGGTCAGCTGGTCCACAGTCCCGAGAAGGCAGGCCGCGATTCGGGTGAACTGCTGGGGGAGTCGCCGGTCGGCGTCACAACTACAACCAACCCGGCGGCCTTCCTGGCCTTGGAGGCCGACTGTGTCACCTACTTCGCGGCGGTCGCTGGGCGCGACCCTAGCGAGATCGTTGACCAAGTGTGCGCCATCCTGGCGAGCGGAAAAAACGTTGTCACACCGTCATATCCCGCGTTGTTCCACCCGCCATCCCTAGATGACTCCGCCCGCGAACAGCTGGAAGCGGCTTGCCGCGCGGGCAACAGCTCATTGCTGGCGACCGGAATAGCGCCCGGTTTCGCCAGCGACATGCTTGCCGTGCATGTCGCGACCATGTCTGAGCAACCCACGAGAGTGTCGGTGCAAGAACGCATTCCGTGCGGTTCCTATAGTGTGCCCGGCTTCTTTGCGATGTTGGGGTTCGGCCGAACACCCGAACAGGATGCCGCGACATACCCGCCGGGAGCGATGATTCCGCACTTGGCGCCGCCATTGCGGTTGGTCGCGCAGGGCCTGGGCGTGACGGTGGAGGAGATCCGCGAGTATCGCGATGTTGCGGTGGCCGATCGGCACTACAAGTTCGCGGCGGGCGAAATCCTACCCGGCACTATCGTGAGCGTGCGGATGCGCTTCGATGCCATCGTCGACGGCCAACCGAGGATTCACTATTCGTCGATCTGGTCGATGCCCGATGAACCTCTGGAAGACTGGCAACCGGTCATCACAGCGGACAGCCCCAGCCGGCGGTTGACACGGATCACCATCGACGGTAATCCTCCTGTGCAGGTTGACTTCTCGCTAAACGGCGGTGACCTACCGGGCTCGACGGCCACGCGGCACGAGTGGTGAACGCGATCCCGGCCGTATGTGACGCTAGGCCTGGACTGCTCAGTGGGCTCGACGTCGTGATCGCCGCACACGCCGCACAAACCGCTAAGGAGGCCAGGCGTCCCAGCTGATCATGCTGCGCAGCGGCCCGGCGAACAGCGGCCGTACTGCTCCGGACCGCCAGCGTTCTTCGACCAGAGGCGCCAGGGCGGCGGTCGTGGCAAGCGGGTCACCGTCGAGATAGACCACGGTGACGTAATGCGGTTCGGCTCGCCAGCCCCGTGGCGCTGGCGCCAACACCGACCCGAACATCCACGCCCCCGCCGTGCCAGGTGTGGCCAGCAGCGCCGGATAGTGCTCGGTGTGCAGCCATTGCAGCCATCGATCGGGGCGCTCGCCGGTCGGTTCTTCCAGGATCAGCACCACGCCGCGGTGCGGCCGAAACGGCACCACTTCGGCACACACCAATGCTTGCGGCGCTGAATGCCATTGCAACAGACGAAGTCCGGAGATCTGTAACAGCGGCCGCATGACGGGCATGCGTCCGTTCTCCCGCAGTGCACGGCCAAGCTCGACGAAGTCGTCCAGCGTCTCGCGGACGGGGTCGCCGACCAGGTAGTGCACGACGTTGCCGATGTCGCCAAGCGCGCCATCCGCCGCGATGCGGTGCGCCGGATAGTCGCCGTCGGCGATCCAGCGCAGCCCGGACACAATGCCCGGCAACTTATATTGCTCGGGCATGTGGTCCAGCAAGTGCCAACGCAAGTAACCACCAGCGTGCATGTCGGCCGGGGCGGGCGCCGTCAGGCTGAAAATACCTGCCTTAACTCGGTTCACGAGACGTTCAGCTCGGCAAGCGCATGCAGGTTCTCCAGATAGTGCTGCAACGAGGTGTGGGTGAAGTTCACGCTGACGATAGTGGCACCGTGCGCGACAGTTTCGGCAATCAGCTCACGGGTCCGCTCCGGCGCACCGAGCGGGTCTAGCCGCTTTGCCGGACCCAGCACCACCTCGAATCCGTGCGGAAGCTCGCAGCGATCCAACCAATCTCGCGCCTGCTGCAAGCTGATGCCGAACGGTGCCCAACCGTCGGACAGGGCGACGGACCTGCGCAACGATCGCAGCGTGCGTCCACCGACCCAGATCGGCACGTGGTCCTGAACGGCACACGGGTCGACGAGCATACCGCCGAACGAATAGAACTCGCCCTGGTAGGCAGGTTCAGGCACCGACAGCGCCGCACGCAGAGCTCGCAATGCGTCGTCGCCGCGGGCCCCGCGATCCTCGAACTCCGCGCCGATCAGCTCAAATTCCTCTTTGAGCGAGCCGACGCCGACGCCGAGGATGAGGCGGCCATTGCTGACCTTGTCCAAAGTGCCGTAACGCTTTGCAATTTCGAGTGGATGATGATAACCCAGCACCAAAACGTTGGTGGCCAAGCGAATTCGCTGGGTACGTGCGGCCAGGTAACCGAACGTCGCCAGTGGATCCCAATAGCGCGCACCGCGGCGATCCCGCTCGGCGGCCGGCAGCGCAATGTGTTCGCTGCAGGTCAGGTGGTGATAGCCGAGCCGGTCCGCGGCTTCGGCGATCTGCGCGATGTCCTCGATCGAAGCGTCGATCTCCCAGTCGGCGCTCACGCCGGGGAACATGGTGACCACGGGTGTAGCGACGGAAAGCTTTGCGATTGCGGCGTTCATCGCGCTAGATTCTAACAGTGCTCGAATTGATTCGAACATGGCTCGAATGACGCCGACCGCGCGGCGTGCTTACGGCGAATTGGACCGCGAGCAGGTGGTGGCTTCCCTGTATACGCTTGCGCGTCGGGTCGGCGTGCAGCGGGTGACGATGCGGGAACTGGCCGCCGAACTCGGTGTCGCCGTGCCCTCGGTGTACTACCACGTCCCCGGCAAACAGGCCGCGCTGGAACTGCTCGCCGAGTCTGTATTGGCCGGCATTGCGGTGCCCGACGACGGCCCGTGGGACGATCAATTGGCCGAGCTTTACTGTTCAGCGCGCGAGGTGATACTCGCCGTCCCGGGACTTGCCGGCGTCCTGCAGATCAGCGGCGGCGGGGAAAGTGCGCGTCGGCTGGACCGGCTAAGCCGTTCCCTGCTGGCCGCGGCGGGCCTGCCGAAATCCGTTGCAGCGGCTTCGCATACGGTGCTCTACACCTACTTGCTGGGCTCGGTCAGCCTGGAGGAGGCGCGCGGCAAGCGGGGTGCGGCCTCGCGTTTTCGCGCTGGACTGAACGTGATCATCGCCGGTATCAAGGCATCCGAGGGGGAGTAATGACCATTCCGAGACTGGGTTCCTTGACCGTCGAAAACCAGGAGGGTGCCGCCGATCGCGACGCCGCCGCGGTGCTCGACCCCGACACCTTCGTCACCGCAACACCTTTCGACGCACTGAAACGGCTGCGCGCCGAGGCCCCCGTACACCCCGTGCAACTGGCCGGCCTGCCCAGAACATGGCTGCTAACCAAGCACGCTGATGTCCGAACAGTCAGCCGCGACACCGAGACTTTCACATCGAGCAGGGGCAATACCCTGGTCGAGGTGGAGGCCGGGCCGACCTCGGCGATGCTGCCGGGAATCGACCCGCCGCGACACGTCCACTATCGCAAGCTGATCAACCAGGGTTTCACCGCCCGCAACGTCCTGCGCTTGGAACCGCACATGCGCCAGGTCGCCCGCAACATCGTCGCCGACATCACCGAGAAGGGCGAATTCGACGCCGTACCAGATATTTCCGCGGAGATGTCGCTACAGGTTATCGCTGATGTGCTCGGGGTGCCCGCCGCAGACCGCATGGAGGTGTTCCGCTGGAGCAACGCCATCGGAACCCTGGGCATCGAGGATCCCGACTACGCCCCGACTCCAGCGGCCCTCGGCCAAGCCGCCGCCGAAATGTTCCGGTACTGCGGCGAATTGGTCGAGCACCGACGCAAACACGGCCTCACCGACGACATCCTGTCCGCCCTACTCGCCGCGGAAGTCGACGGTGAAAAGCTCAACCGCGAGCAGCTCAACGAGTTCTTCCTCCTGCTGGCGATCGCCGGCAACGAAACCACCCGAAACACGCTCAGCCACGGCATTCTCGCGCTCTCACGGCACCCCGACCAGCAAGCCCTACTTGCGCGCGACCCCGACGCGGTCAAGGCCGCTGTCGAAGAATTGTTGCGCTGGGCCACGCCGGTAATGCACTTCCGTCGCACCGTCACCCGTGACGTGCAGATCCGCGGGCAGCACATCCCCGCCGGTGATTGGGTGCTGATGCACTATCTGTCGGCAAACCGCGACGAAGACGTGTTCGAGCGGGCCGACGAATTCGATGTCACCCGAACGGATGCGGGCCACGCGGCCTTCGGCGGCGGCGGAGTGCATTTCTGCCTCGGCGCACAGCTGGCAAGGCTCGAGCTACGGGTGATGATGGAAGAGCTCTACCCGAATGTGCCCGGACTCACCGTCACCGGCGAGCCGGATCGCCTGCGGTCATCGTTTTTTCATGGCATCAAACGACTTCCGTGCAGCACGGGTAGTGGCTAGTCGATGTCGGTCGGGCCGAGGAGCCGCACTTCCTCCAGGTCCATGCCGGCCTGCAGTTCCCGCAGCACGATGTCGTCGATCAGCCGCTTATTGCGAAGTTCGGTAATGGCTTGGCGTTTGCGGTCCAGCACCCGCAGCCGCACTTCGCGGATCGTGTCGCCCACTTCGGCCAGGTGGTTGTTGCCAGAGTCGTCGCCGGTGGCCTCAACCAGCAGCGCGTGCTCCTCGTACTCTTTTTGCAGCCGAGCCAGAACCTTTGGGCTGACATCAAGTTCGGCGGCGACCTCGGGCAATGCCTCCAATGCCGCTTCGGCGCCGCGGGTGCGGGCCAACTGTAGTTCGTCGGCCCGGGCGACGTCCTCTGGCAATCGTGCCCACCGGACCACGAGCGGCAACGTGCTGCCTTGCATAAGCACGGTCACCAGAATCACGAACGAGACGACAAAGATGATGAGGCTGCGGTCCGGGAAATCGCCGCCATTGAACGTCTCCAGCGGCACCGCCAGCGCCGCGGCGAGCGAGACCGCGCCGCGAAAGCCGGCCCAGCTGGTTACGCAGCGCTGCCGAAAGTCCACCTGCTGGACCGGTCGGCGCATGCTCTTGTCGATGAGGCGGCCCAACACGGTGGTGACTTCCACCCAGGCGAACCGCGTCAGGATGACGACGGCGGTGACCGCCAGCGCCAGGCAGACGGCGTGGCGGAGACCGCCATCGACGTTGTCGATAGCCCGCACGTCGTCGGGGATCTGAACTCCCACAAACACCCACAGTGATCCGTTGATCAGGAATGTCGAAATATCCCAGAATGCGAAAGCCTGCAGCCGGGACCGAGCCCGGATCACCCGCGGACTGACATAGGTGATCACCAGCGCCGACACCAGTACCGCGACCACGCCGCTGCAGTCGAACTCCACAGCCAGCAAGAACGCAGCGAACGGCGTCAGCACGCTCAGCGCTCCTTCTTCCAGCGGTGCGTCGATGCGGCGACGTAGCAGCGTCACCAGAGCGCCGACGATCAACCCGGCGGCGATACCGCCGAGGTAGGAGTAGACGAACCGGCCGGTCAACGCCAGCGGGCTGACCTCGTTGCCGCCGACGGCGACGGACACCGTGACGCCGAACAGCACCAGTGCAGTGCCGTCGTTGATGAGGCTCTCGCCGCGCAGCACGGTCAGCGCGCGGCGCGGCAATTTCTTGGCCAGCCCGGCGACTGCGGCGGCGTCGGTGGGGGAGAGCACGGCACCCAACACAGCCGCCGCGTGCGACTCCATACCCAGCGCACGGGCCGTCGTGGACACCGCGACGGCGGTCACGATCACCAGACCGACGCTGGTCATCACGATCACCCGGATGTTGGCCTTGATCTCGCGAAAGCTGGTGTTGAGGCTTTCCCAGTACAGAATCGCCGGCAGGAACAGCAGCAGCACCACTTCGCCGTCGATATGGATGTGGCCGAAGCGGGGGATCAGACCCAGCAGGGTGCCCAGGAAGATGAGCAGGACCGGAGGGCCGACGCGATAGCGCTGACCCAGGACGGTGCCAATGACGACCGTGAAAACCAGCGCGACGATGACGACAAGCGCGAACACTCGCCCATCTTTGCCTATGGCCCGGCGGTTGGCGCGCCGGAGCGGCTAGTTGCTAGCTGCAGTCGCAGCAATCGCCGCAGTCGCAACAGTCGCCGCAATCGCAGCAGCAACCATCGCCTTCGCAGCAGGAGTCGCAGCAGCAGTCACACTCGCACTCGCAGCAGGTGTCTTTGCAGGTGTCCCAGCAGGTCTGCTTGCGTTGTGGATCCGGGGGGAGCTGGCCGGGCGGCAGCTGACCGGGCGGAAAGTTGCCGAAGGGCTGGCTGCCGAAGTTGATGCCATCCTGCTGGCCGTACGGGGTGCCGCCGCCGGGGTAGTTGTTGAAGGTGCGCGAGACCGAGCGGCGTAGTTCCTTGGTCAACAGCCGACGGGGCAGCCGGCCCTCGGTGAAGTCGACGTCGGCCAGCGCGAGTTGGATGCCCAGCACCGCGTCGTCACACAGCGTGCGGACCTCGCTCATCGGAGTTCCGGTGGCGGCCAACGGGTTCCACTTACCGCGCGTCACATCGTCGTAGTAGTCCTCGACCGCGTCGAGCAGGTGTGCCACCCGTCCGAACAGTTGGCCGATCTCACGCAGCGGCGCTTCGTTAGCCGGGCGGCCGGCCAAGATCGCGGTGTAGGCGAACGCCTCGGCGACTGCGGTTTCGGTGGGTTCGGTAACGGCCAGTAAGGAGCTACCCGGCCCCGCCATGGCTTCGAGCTCGACCTGTCGGTCCATCGCGGCCACCAGCACGCCGGCGTCAAAACCCAGCTGGTTGCCGGTGTCAGTGCCGCGGCGTACCCAGTGTTCGGCGAGGCGGCGCGCGGCGGGCCGCATCGGGGCGGCGCCGACCAGGCCGTCGTGGTCGTCGACGTGGTCCCGGACTTTGGCCGCCGCCAGGGCCAGGGAGACGACGGCGGCCAGCCGCACGCATTCACCGGTGGCCACATCCGCGCGCTTCATGCCGCGCAACGGGCACGGGCCGGCCGTTCGTCTGGTCGGTCCCGCCTCAGATTGCGCTTCGACCAATAGCGAGACGATCAAGCCGTCGTAATTGGTCGCGATGCGCGCGGCCTGGCCGTAGTCGTCGCGCAACGCCAGACACAGTCCACACAATTGGGCCCGCCAGGCCGCGGTGAGTTCGCCGCCGAGCCGATGCCGGCAGGGCCGAATGATGCCAAACACGCATTGAAATTACCGGACACTTTGCTGGTATGCGCGGATATACGCCGTCTGGCTTGCCAGTAGGTGTGCAGTCACGGCTTCGAGTGTGCGCGTGCGGTGGCAATTCGGCTCAAATCCCGCCCTGGTTTCACACTCGAAGCCACAGCAGCACAAAGGATTACGATTAGACTCCCACGCGGCCATAGGAGACCGACGAACTTGGGGTTATTGTGCAGAAATGAAGGTCAGGCTCTTAACTATTTTCCTGGCAACTGTTGCCGTGCTAGTGGGTTGTTCCGGTCTGAGCCAGGAGGCGACCAAAACCATCGATGTCTCCATCGACGAGGTGATGAACCAAAGCTCGATTACCCGCGATATCACTCTGGCGCCCGGTGACACGCTGAAGTTGTCGCTGGGTGCCAATCACACCACGCCATATCGTTGGACACCTGATCCGAAGATCGGCGATGCCGGTGTGTTGAAGCAGAACAGCCACAAGTACGTGTCGGAGCACACCGGCCGGGTAGGCGCCCCGGGCACCGAGGTGTGGATGTTCACGGCGTTGAAAGCGGGCAAGACGACGATCGTGGCCAGCTACGGCAGTGTGGTCGGCGATGCCGCACCCACCTGCACATTCACCGCGAATGTAACGGTGCAGTGATGACGACCGTTGATTTTCATTTCGACCCGATGTGCCCGTTCGCCTACCAGACGTCGCTGTGGATTCGCGAGGTGCGTTCACAGTTGGGCATCACGATCGACTGGCGCTTCTTCAGCTTGGAGGAAATCAACCGCGTCGACGGCAAGAAGCACCCGTGGGAACGTGACTGGTCCTACGGTTGGTCGCTGATGCGCATCGGGGCGCTGCTGCGTCGTACCGACATGTCGTCGTTGGACCGCTGGTACGCCGCAATCGGTCGTGAGCTGCACACGCTGGGCGGCAAGCCGCACGACCCGGCCGTGGCGCGGCGCCTACTGGTCGACATCGGTTCGGAGGCAGCGGTTTTGGACGCCGCGCTCGCCGATCCCACCACTCACGACGAGGTCCGCACCGAACACCAAAAAGTTGTGAACGCAGGCGGATTCGGGGTACCCACGCTCTTTCTGGGCGGACAGTGCCTGTTTGGGCCGGTGCTGGTAAATCCGCCGTCCGGTGAGGCTGCGGTGACGCTGTGGAACGTCGTGTCCGGCATGGCCTCGCTGCCGCACGTCTACGAATTGCAGCGGGTTAAGTCGGGGGCCGACGCCGAGTTGATCGGCCGCAGTCTGCGGCCATATCTGGACGGACGTGACTGGGTGAGCATCAACCGTGGTGAGGTGATCGACGTGGATCGATTGGCTGGGCGAGGCTAGCTCAGACCATCGCGAGTGGCGAGATTTTAAGGCCAATTGCCAAGGCGCCGGCTAGTTCTCGACTGGTGTCATAGTCGAAGATGACGTGCCCGCTGAGCACGTCGACGTCGCGCTTGGCGCGTTGCAGCGGGTTGTCCAGGAAGTGCACGCTGGCCCCGGAGGCCTCGAGCAGGTTGGCGATCACGCCTCGTGATTCCTTGACGACGTGTGCCGCCGCGAGGCGCGCATCGGCGCGCACCGTGCGCGGCACCCGGTCTCCGGCCGCTAGTAACGCCTCGATGCGCCCGACGTTGTCGGCGAGCAGTCCATGCAACGCGCGCAACCGGACGCGGGCCTCGCCCAGTCGCGCTTGGGCCGCCGGCTTGTCTTTCTGGCTGGTGCCCTCGTAGGCGATGACCCGTTCGGACAGCCGTTGGGCGAATATTTCCACCACCCGCTCCGCGGTACCCAGTGCGGGCATCGATGCCAGAAACGCAAGCGCGGGCACCATTGGCCAGCGGTAGAGAGTGGTGTCGTGTAGCACGGCGCCGGGCGCGGTCCCACCGTAGATGTCGGTGACTTTGACCAGGCGGTGTTCGGGGACGAAGACGTCCTGCACGACGACGTCGTTGGAGCCGGTGGCGCGCATCCCGTCGGTATGCCAGACGTCGACGACGGTGATGTCGCCGGCGGGCAGTAGTGCCAGTGCTGGGTAGATGCCGTCGTCGGGACCGCAGAGCGCGCCGACGATGGTCCAATTGCCTTCCATCACACCCGTTGCCCACGACCAGCGCCCCGTCAGCCTCACACCGCCCTGTGCGGGCGTGCCGCGCCCGGTGGGCGCCAACGGTGACGAGGCCAGGAACGGCGTGCTGGTGAACCCGTCGTTTTGGGCTTGCTCATCGAACAGGGCCAGCATCCAGTTGTGCAGCGTGAAGAAGCCAGCGGTCCAGGCGGTGGAGGTGCAACCGTGCGCCAGGCGCCGGACCGGGTCCAGAAGTACTTGGAATTCTTGTTGGTGGCCGCCGTAACGGACCGGTTTGAGCAGGTCGAAGAGTCCTGATTCGTGCAGGTCTGTGACGGTGTCGGCGGGCAGGCGCCGCAACTTTTCAGCCTCCGGGGCGCGTTGCCGGATCCGTTCGACAAGGTCCTCGTTGATCATGCAGCTACCATACCTTTTGGTATGGTCACGGACGAAGGAGGAAGTCTACGAACTTATCGCGTTGCCGCTTCCTCGGTGTCGAACCGGACAGATGCAGCAGCCCGATGCCGGCGGCAAACGCGGTGTTGGCTCTGAGGTCTGCCTCATCGGCGTCAAAACCATAGTCGCGGAACGCTTGTCGTACGGACTGGAGCAACCGGCGATCGGCTGCTTGCACGGCGGCGGCGACTTTGTCGTCGTTGCGCGCCCATTCGCGCATGGCGCGCTCCAAGGTCCAGTGCCGCGGTCTGATTAGCGACGCCATCATTTGCGAGAGTCGTTGCCGTGGCTCGATGTCTCCCATCGCATCGATGTCGCGTCGTTCTTCATCTTTGAGCTGCGCCCATGACTCGATCAGCGCCTCTCGGTAGGCGGCCAGGTCGGCGAAATGCCAGTAAAAACTGCCCTTTGTGACGTTAAGGTGTGTGCAGAGTCGGTCGAGTTTGAGCGCAGGTAGGCCCTCGTTGGCCACGATCCCGTAGCCGGCCTGCAGCCAATCGTCTACCGTCAGACGGCTATTGGTCGCCATAGCTGGTCAGCCTACGTGTGCAAAGATCGGGACATGAGGCGGTTCGGGCCGTACGAGCTGCGATCGCTGCTTGGTGCGGGCGGAATGGGCGAGGTGTATCGCGCCTATGACAAGGTGAAAGATCGTATGGTTGCGGTCAAGTTGTTGCGGCCTGACGTGGCCGCGGACCCGTCATTTCAGGAGCGCTTTCGATACGAGTCCCGGGTCGCGGCGCGACTGCAAGACCCGCATGTCATCCCGGTGCACGATTTCGGCGAGATCGACGGCGTGCAGTTCATCGACATGCAATTGGTCGACGGTGGCAGCCTCAAAGATCTGATACGCGCGCGTGGTCCACTCGACCCCGGGCTGACTTCGTCGATCATCGCGCAGGTTGCCTCCGCGCTGGACGCCGCCCATGCCGACGGACTGGTGCATCGCGACGTCAAGCCCGAGAACGTGCTGCTCACCGCCAACGATTTCGCCTACCTGGTCGACTTCGGCATCGCGCGTGGCGGGGGCGATCCCAGCATGACCTCCGCGGGCGCGCCGATCGGGTCGTACCTCTACATGGCGCCCGAACGATTTAGGGGCGATCAGGTGGGTCCGGCCGCTGACGTGTACTCGCTGACGTGCGTGGTTTACGAGTGCCTCACCGGTGGGCCACCGTTCGAGTTCGCCGAGCCCCAGCAGGTCATGCACGCGCACTTGTACGCTGCGCCACCGCGACCCAGCATCATGCGCCGCGGGATCAACCGTGCTTTCGACGGGATCATTGCCACCGGCTTGGCCAAACAGCCTGCGGCACGGTTTGTTTCCGCGGGAGAGCTCGCGGGGGCCGTAACCGTGGCGGCAGGCGGTGCGCCCGCGAGGCCGCCATCGGGCACCCGGCCGTTCGCAGTGGACTTTCCTAACCCGAATGACACTGGCTACAGTCCGTATCCGCCTGCTGCGGCGCCCGCGGTTCCTGCTCGCTTGGGGCGGCTGCCGGTCGTGTTGGGTGGCGTCGCGGTTCTGATGTTGGTCGTCGCCGCGATCCTGGCCGTTGTGTTGGCCTTCGGCGGCGGCTCCCGACCGTCGGCTCCGTCGGCGTTGCCGACAACGTCGGCGGCGCCGTCCTTGTCCCGTGCAGTGGACGGCGCTGACGGATTGGGCTTCATTGGGCATGCGGCCCGTTGCGATTCCGGGAACCCTGCGGTGGCCGTCGGGCGCACTGCGCAGTCTCTGGTGGTGATTTGCCAAGCGGGACAGGGCAGTTTCTACTATCGCGGCGAACGGTTGAGCGACGGGGCCAATATCTCACTGGCGAACGCGGTACCTGCTTCCGGCGGCTTCGACGTCACCAACCCTGCCAACAACGTCCGCTACCAGGTGCGCCCTTCGATGTTGACCATCATCAGCGGCAGTCACGTCGATGCCGCGGAGCCGATGTTGCAGTACGCATCGGGCGGGTAGGGGAGCTGCTCTCGTCACCGTCTGGAGGTGGGTGTCTGTTTGCCCGGCT
>NZ_LZLS01000138.1 GCF_001673365.1 Mycobacterium asiaticum | reverse complement strand
ATTATTCCGCTATCCGATGGCTTGTGCCATCGGGCCGACTTGAAAATCTCGAAGCCGACTAAAAGATCTACGCGCAGGTCACCAACATCCGCCTGATCCGCGGCAACGGCGTCGATGTGCTCAGAGATCTGATCGGCCCGGCCTCGTTGACTGGTGTGCGGGTGTTCTTTCCCGACCCGTGGCCCAAGGCACGCCACCACAAGCGGCGACTTATCCAGCCAGGCACGGTTTCCCTGATCGCCGATCGGCTACTCCCCGGAGGTGTGTTGCACGCTGCAACCGACCATCCCGGCTATGCCGAGCACATCGCGGAGGTCGGCCGCGGAATCGAACAAGCCGAACCGCGACTCGTCCGCGTCGAACCCGGCTCCGAATCGCTTCCGATCTCGGTCAGTCGTCCCATCACCAAATACGAAACGAAGGCTCAAGCAGCGGGCAGCACCGTCACCGAGTTCGTCTGGAAACGAGAAGGTTCGCCTGGAAACGAGAATCAGTGACACCGAACCGGAATCAGATGAACGGATGAGCCTCACCGAAGACGTGGCTGTGACCGGCCAGTTGGCCGGCGATCTCGCCGAGGACGGCCTGGCGACGTTCGACAAGTCGGTTAACCGCGTGCTGTTGGTATGGGATGCGCCGAACCTCGACATGGGGCTCGGATCCATCCTGGGCCGACGGCCGACGGGGTTGGAAAGACCCAGGTTCGACGCGCTGGGCCGCTGGCTGCTCGCTCGCACCGCCGAGGTCGCATCCGGACGGCCGGGCGTGACAGTGGAGCCCGAGGCTACCGTCTTCACCAACATCGCGCCCGGCAGCGCCGAAGTGGTCCGGCCGTGGGTGGACGCGCTGCGCAACGTGGGATTTGCCGTCTTCGCCAAACCCAAGGTCGACGAGGACAGCGACGTCGACCGCGACATGCTCGACCACATCGAACTGCGGCACCGCGAGGGTCTCGCGGGCCTGGTGGTGGCGTCCGCCGACGGCCAGGCGTTCCGTCAACCGCTGGAGGAGGTGGCCCGCGCTGGAACCCCTGTTCAGGTGCTTGGATTTCGTGAACACGCTAGTTGGGCGCTAGCGTCGGATACCTTGGAGTTCGTCGACCTGGAAGACATCGCGGGTGTTTTCCGGGAGCCACTGCCGCGGATCGGCCTCGATTCGCTACCCGACCAGGGAGCTTGGCTGCAGCCGTTCCGGCCGCTGTCCGCGCTGTTGACCTCGCGTGTATGACGACCGACGTGCTTGAAAAAAGAAGAGGATTGCGCGGGTCGCTAGCGATCCAGTAAGGAGCTTACGTGTTCGCCTGGTGGGGTCGAACTGTGTACCGATTGCGGTACATCGTGATTGGTGTCACGGTGGCTCTCTGTTTGATCGGCGGCGTTTTCGGGCTCAGCCTCGGCAAGCATGTCACCCAGAGTGGTTTCTATGACGACGGCAGCCAGTCAGTCAAGGCGTCCGTTCTCGGCGACCAGGTTTACGGCCGTGACCGTACCGGTCACGTCGTCGCCATTTTCAAGGCGCCGGACGGCAAGACCGTCACCGACGCGGCGTGGTCGAAAAAGATCACCGACGAGCTCAACAAATTCGTCGCCGATCACCCCGATGAGGTGCTCGGCTGGGCCGGGTATCTGCGCGCGCCGGACAGCACCAGCCCGCTGATCAAGGGCATGGCCACCGACGACAAGCGCTACACCTTCGTGTCGATCCCGCTCAAGGGCGACGACGACGACACCATCCTGACCAACTACAAGGACATCGAACCCGCGCTGCAGAAGCTCGACGGCGGCACCGTCCAACTCGCCGGTCTGCAACCGATTGCCAGCGCGTTGACCGGCACCATCGCCACCGACCAGCGACGCATGGAGGTGCTGGCGCTGCCGCTGGTGGCCGTCGTGCTGTTCCTGGTGTTCGGTGGTGCGGTCGCGGCCTGCCTGCCCGTGATGGTCGGCGGTCTGAGCATTGCCGGCTCGCTGGGCATCCTGCGATTGATTGCGATGTTCGGACCGGTGCATTTCTTCGCCCAACCGGTCGTCTCGCTGATCGGTCTCGGTATCGCGGTGGACTACGGGCTATTCGTCGTGAGCCGGTTCCGAGAAGAGATTGCCGAGGGCTATGACACCGAGGCCGCGGTTCGCCGCACGGTGATGACGGCTGGTCGCACGGTGGTGTTCTCGGCGGTTTTGATCGCGGCTTCCGGCGCTAGCCTGTTGTTGTTGCCGCAGGGCTTCGTCAAGTCGCTGACGTACGCGCTGATCACCGCGGTTACGTTGGCCGCGATCCTGTCCATCACCTTGCTGCCGGCCTGCCTGGGCGTCCTGGGCAAGCACGTCGACGCACTCGGTGTCCGGACCGCGTTCCGGGTGCCGTTCCTGCGTAACTGGAAGGTGTCGCGGGCCTACCTGAACTGGTTGGCCGACCGCCTGCAGAAGACCAAGACCCGCGAAGAGGTCGAGGCCGGTTTCTGGGGCAAGCTGACGAACTTCGTGATGAAGCGCCCGCTGGCGTTCGCCATCCCGATCATCATCGGCATGATCCTGCTGATCATCCCGCTGGGCAACATGTCGCTGGGCGGCATGAGCGAGAAGTATCTACCGCCCAACAACGCGGCACGCCAGTCCCAGGAGCACTTCGACACGCTCTTTCCCGGCTATCGCACCAATCCGCTGACCCTGGTGATCCAGTCGACGAACCACCAGCCGGTCACTGATCAGCAGGTTGCCGATATCCGCGCGAAGGCCATGACGATCACCGGGTTCATCGAGCAGGACAACGACCCGGCCAATATGTGGCAGGAACGTAGCCACGCGC
This sequence comes from Mycobacterium asiaticum, assembly GCF_001673365.1. Taxonomy (GTDB): domain Bacteria; phylum Actinomycetota; class Actinomycetes; order Mycobacteriales; family Mycobacteriaceae; genus Mycobacterium; species Mycobacterium asiaticum_A. The sequence goes on along the minus strand of NZ_LZLS01000138.1, from coordinate 45,910 downwards.
CGGGCGGATCGAAGGATCAGTCGGTGCGGGTGCTGCAGAACGGCCTGATCAACCCGGCAGACTCGGCGAAAAAACTCGAGGAGCTGCGGTCGATCACGCCACCCAAGGGCATTGAGATATCCGTCGGCGGCACGCCGGCGTTAGAGCAGGACTCGATTCACAGCCTGGTCGACCGGGCGCCGTTGATGGTGCTGGTCCTGATCAGCACAACCATGCTGTTGATGTTCCTGGCGTTCGGCTCGGTGGTGTTGCCGATCAAGGCGGCGGTCATGAGCGTGCTGACGCTCGGGTCCACCATGGGCATCTTGACCTGGATATTCATCGACGGACACGGCGCCGGGTTGCTGAATTTCACGCCGACGCCGTTGATGGTGGTGATCATCGCGCTGGTCGTCGCGGTCGGCTACGGCTTGGCTACCGACTACGAGGTCTTCCTGGTCTCCCGCATGGTCGAAGCGCGTGAAAACGGCATGTCCACCCAGGAAGCGATCCGGATCGGTACCGCAACAACCGGGCGGTTGATCACCGCTGCCGCGCTGGTCCTTGCCGTGGTCGCCGGTTCGTTCGTGTTCTCCGACCTGGTGATGATGAAGTACCTGGCGTTCGGTCTGATGGCGGCGCTGTTGCTGGACGCGACCGTGGTCCGAATGTTCCTGGTGCCGTCGGTGATGAAACTCCTCGGTGACGACTGCTGGTGGGCACCGCGCTGGATGAGGCGCCTGCAGAATCGCATCGGACTGGGCGAGATCCAGCTGCCCGACGAGCGTAAGCGGCCCGCGAGCACGGTACGGCCGCCTGTGACCGCTGGTCTGGTGGCCGCGGGTGCGCCCACTGGTCCGCGCCCTCCGCACGACCCGACGCATCCGGCGGCACTGACCCGGCCAACCCGTCCGGAGCTGGGACCGGCGCCGGTAAACCCGGTTCGGAGCCAACCCAACGCGGAGGAGGCGCCGACGACGCGTTTATCGGCACCGACCCGCAACGGCCCCGTCCAGATCCCGGCAAAGCCACCCGCGAAGGGGTCGGGCTCGTCGAAGAACCCGTCGAAGGCAACGACGCAGCCGCCGACGCGCGTACCGCCGCCGAAAGCCCCGGCCGCCAAACCGCCGGCACCGTCTGCCGACGAGACCAACAAGATGCCTGCCGCGGGCGGACGACGTCCACCGGAACCGGCTGGCGACCCGGCCGACAAAACGGCGGCCCTGCCGGTCCAGCGCGCCGAAGGTGACGACTCCGAGACGGCCACCGAGAAGCTGAACGCACGCGGCATACAGGACGAGAACGGCGCCGACACCGGACGTCGCCGTCGTGGAGGCGGCGGCGGGGTCAGCGCCCAGGATCTGCTGCGTCGCGAGGGTCGCCTCTAACGCACCCTCGCGACGAGGCTGGGACTAGCCGTCGGGCTTGTCCGGCTTCGCCTCGACGATCGCCGACACCTCGTCACTGTCTTCCTGCTGTTCGACCTCTTCCTCAGGATCGGGAGCCAGCAGCACCTGCAACGCATTGTTGAGGAACGCGACAGTGGGGACGGCCAGCAGCGCACCGACGATGCCCGCCAGCACGCCGCCGGTGGAAATGGCCAGCACCACCGCCAGCGGGTGAATGGATACCGCGCGACCCATCACCAGCGGCTGCAGCACATGCGCCTCGAGTTGGTTCACCACGATCAGCAAACCCAGTGTCAGCAGCGCATAGAGCAGGCCTTTGGCCAGCAATGCCACCACCACAGCCAGCAGTCCCGAAACCAGGGCACCGATCAGCGGCACGAAAGCGCCGAGGAAAACGATCGATGCCAACGGCAGCGCGAGTGGGACGCCCATGATCGCCAACCCGGCCCCTACCCCGGCCGCGTCGGTCAGGGCGACCAGGAAGGTCGCACGAATGTACCCGGTCAGCGCGCCGTATCCGGCATGACCGGCGTTGTGGACTCGCTCGCGGACGTGGGCCGGGAAGATCTTCTGGACGTACTGCCAGATGTTGCGGCCGCCGTAGAGGAAGAAAATCAGCGTGAACAGCACCAATACCGCCGCGGTGACCAGTTCGGTGACGGTGGCGGCGGTGGACAGCGCGCCGCTGGTCAACTTCGACTGGTTGTTGCGCAGCGCTTCGATGGCGGCGTTGCCCGCGTTGTCGATCTGCTCGCGACGCACGTGCGCCGGGCCCTCGATCAGCCACCTACGGCTGGAGTCGATGCTGCGCTCGACCTGCTTGACCAGGCCCGGCAAACCCTCCATGAACTGTGTGACGACGAACGCCAGGATGCCGCCCAGGATCGCGAAGCCAGCCAGCAGGACCGCCGTAACGGCGGCGCCGCGCGGCAGGCCGCGCTTGTCCAGCCAGTCGACCGCCGGAACCAGCAACGCGCTGAGCATCAGCGCCAGCAACACTGGCACGACAATCACTTCGAGCTTGTCGACCACCCACAGCACCGCGACCGCGGCGCCGACGATGACCAACAACCGCCACGACCATGCCGCGGCCTTGCGGACCAGAGGGCTTACCGCATCGTCGTCCAAGGTTGCCGACATTCGGCAAGCCTAACTGGGCGGCAGAGCTATCTCCCGCAAACACGGTCGGCACGATCAGGTTACGACCCCGACACGTCAGCGACGTGCACCGATGCCGCGGCCATCGGCACAGCTACCCTAATGCGATGTCGTCCGACGCCGCCGCCCGCAAGCTTGTGGGCCGCTTGGGCACAGGGCCCGGCAAGCGCGATGCGCCCGCCCGCGGCAAACACTGGTGGCTGCGTCGGTTGGTGGTGGCCGTCGTCGTGGTCGTGCTCGGCGTCGAATTGGTGTTGGTGCGCGACCAACTGGCCAAGGCCTGGATGAGTTTGTACGAGGCCAAGTGGTGGTGGTTGGTCGCCGCGATGGCTGCCGCGGCGGCGTCGATGCACAGCTTCGCCCAGATCCAGCGAACGCTCCTGAGCTCCGCGGGTGTGCACGTCAAGCAATTGCGCTCGGAGGCGGCGTTCTACGCCGCCAACTCCCTGAGCACGACGCTGCCCGGCGGGCCGGTGATATCGGCGACGTTCCTGCTGCGGCAGCAACGCATCTGGGGTGCCTCGACGGTGGTGGCGTCGTGGCAGCTGGTCATGTCGGGTGCGCTGCAGGCGGTTGGGCTGGCCGTGCTCGGGTTGGGCGGCGCGTTCTTGCTGGGGGCGAAGAACAACCCGTTCTCGCTGCTGTTCACCCTGGGCGGGTTCGTCGCGCTGCTCCTGCTGGCGCAGGCGGTGGCATCGCGGCCCGAGCTGATCGAAGGGATCGGCAGCAAGGTCTTGCACTGGGTCAATTCTTTTCGCGGCAAACCGGCCGACACGGGGCTGGAGAAGTGGCGCGAGATCCTCATGCAACTGGAGTCGGTGAGCCTGAGCCGCCGCGATCTCGGGGTGGCGTTCAGTTGGTCGCTGTTCAACTGGGTTGCCGACGTGGCCTGCCTGGCGTTTGCCGCCTACGCCGCGGGTGATCACGCCTCGATCGCCGGTTTGACGGTCGCCTATGCGGCCGCGCGGGCAGTGGGAACCATTCCACTCATGCCGGGCGGGCTGCTGGTGGTGGAGGCCGTGCTGGTGCCGGGGCTGGTGTCGTCGGGCATGGCGCTGCCCAACGCGATCTCGGCGATGCTGATTTACCGGCTGATCAGCTGGCTGTTCATCGCGGCGATCGGCTGGGTGGTGTTCTTTTTCATGTTCCGCCGCGAGAACAGCTCCGACGCGGATTCCGACGACCCGCCCACCGATCCGGAACTACGCGTGGCGAACCTGAAAGCGTTCGCCGATCCGACCGAGAACTCGCTGCAGCCGGGTCCCGACGGCTGAGGCTGGCTCAGGACTTTGCGCTCCACCAGTTGTAGAGGCCCGCGATGTCTTTGCCGTTGCCCTCGACGACGCCAAGCCTCAGTTTGGTGTTGTCCGTCCAAATGACCGTGGCGACGTTCTCGACGGACGTTGCGCACTCAACCTGGCCGGCTGTCTGTCCGGAATTGCCGTAGCTCCACTTCTCAGGGGAGGCTTGGCCGCCCGGGCAGGACGAGACCACCGTGTATCCGCTCGAGCCGACACCCTGCAGAGCTGCCGCCAGGTCATCGTTGTTCGCATACAGCAGGAACACAGCGTGGGAGGGTCCGTTGGGGTCGCTGCTTTTCTCGCACATCACTCGTTCCAGAGCTGGCGGCGTGGGGTCGACCTCTTTGCAGTTGGCCGTGGAAAAGCCCTGCGGCAACATGTCCATCAGCTTGCCCGAGGGCGCTGCGGCGCAAATGCCAGCCGAACCCAAAGCGGTGCAGGTACAGCAGGCGGCGATGGTGATCAACTTGGCGATGCAAACAGACATGTCCGGCTCCTACCCCACGCCGGAGGCCGTGAAGTCCAGTGCGGCAACGATTCCGATGGTTCACAGTATGCGCCGCTGACAGCGCCAGCAAAAGAGTCCGGTTTGCTTCGGGGTGGCTTCGGTGACTAGGTCTTGGGCTGCAGCGGCCCTGGCAATGGTGCGGGAAGCGCCTCGGGCCGCGAGCCGAACCGGGCTGCGGTTTTGGCGGCGCGTTTTGGCTGTGTGGTTCGGCTCGCGACGCTTCAGGCGGCCCGTGCTGCCGCCACCGACTGAACTCGCGTACTCACGGCGATTCGTCTTCAGGCACTCGAACGTGTCATGCACACTCGCTTAATGTCGTGTTCGACGTGGGTTGGGTGGGACATAGTCCACGCCGCCGAAGATTTTTCTGTTCTGGCCGGAGTTCTCGCCGGGTTCGTCATTGCCTCAGCGGCAATCCTGTTTGCGTCAGCGGGTCGATACGTGCCGAATACGTTGGCACTATTTGCGTCCGGTGTACCGGCCCTCGCTCTCTCCAGTTACCTGTTTAGTGCCATCGCGGGCACAGCTGAAGAAGTCACGGAGATTAAGACGCCGAACGTAGTAATGCAATTTATATCGGATGCGGAAACGCATGTACAGAGCGACAGATGTGCACAGATATGGAGCCAAAGTCTTATAGCAATCGCGATGCTGCTGATCGGGGGAGCAGTTCTTCTCTGCGGCCTGGGATGGACCCTTGTTAGTTATATTGAGGATTTTAGAGCTACACTTTTATTGAAGCGTGCCGAATATCGCACTGTCGAGCGCGAAGCTCAAGAGCTCGGGCTAGACCCCAACGCAGATCTTAAGAAGCCCGGTGCATATTCGAGTCCTGAAAAGTTCAAGAACGCCATTAGAAGCAGGAGCATCCTGCTGATCTCGCTGAATGGCTGGTTATTCTGCGCTGCGATCCCAACAGCGGCGGCTCTGCTTATTTGCGCAAATCGCGCCTACATAAAAGCCTTTACCGATGATCCCGTACTGCGCAGGCGACTGATTTTTGTTGTTAGTCTAATCGGCTTGTATGTCATTTTTCGATCGCTTTACATCATCGTGCTCAGGACGTTGGATGCCCGAAGATCGATAACATCTCAGCAGGCGCGCAATGCAGAATCCGAAAAGGTTACGACGCAGACATCAGGATTTCAGCGGATGCTCGACACAGGTTTGATAATCTTCGCAGTAACAGTCGCGGCGTGGCTCGCTGGGTACGCTGACCCTTGCTTGACAAACTTCGGGAGCAATTGTCACGCCTCCGACTGCACCAAGATCGCTATCGGGATCTTTGTCATTTCAGCGGTAATTATTGGCATTCATGCCCTGTATCGTCTGATTAATGACGTTGGAGAGGAGACCTACAGGAAATGGCCGACAAGACCCGGTGTCGACGCTACCTCCAGCTTTACTGAAGAGAGCGACAGGTTTAAAGAAGGGCGCCTTACAGCAACCACGTACAGTATTGTGCTCCTATCTATAGCAGGAACAATCTTCGCCGCGCTTCTAATGCAAAAGCCGTTACGTTTCGACATTCGCACATACTCAACGATGTTTCTCGGTGGCTTCTACCCATCCGTAATTTTGCTAGGGCTCAGTCGGTCGGTGGCTGCCAGCCGAAACGCCTACCGTATTCCATTTTGGATGAACAGGGATACCGTAAACAAAAATATATGCCGCGCTAGACGATGCTGGTGGACAGTTTGCAATTGGTTGCCGTGATGACGGCTACACCAAAGGTGTCCATAACCAAGAATCGTGCTTGCTAGCAATCGAAGATGGCCAGACGCAGCAGCGTCCACATGACAGGTAACCGCACCGACTAACCACGATTGGGCTGCGGACCCGGCAATGGTGCGGGAAGCGCCCCGGGCCCCGGTTGCGTCCCGGGCAGCCCGCCGGTCGGCAGGCTGGGCAATGCGCCGCCTTGGGCTGCCTGCACCATGCTGAGCGCCTGTGGCAGCGAGATCGGCAGCTTGCACTGCGTGCCCAGCTTGTTCAGCGGGTTGGCCAGACCTTGCAGGTCCAGCGCCACCTTCGGGTTGGCTTCCAGGTAGGTCTTTACCGAGCCCAGCGACTGCGGACCGGGCTGCTGCTGCAACGCCGACGTCATCACCTGGTTGGTTTCCGGGTGCGAGTCCAGGTAGTCGCCCATCGCCTTGGCCACCGAGCCCACCGTGCGGGCTACCTCGCTGGCTGCGCATGGGTCCGTCGCGCCCGTCGCTGCTGGGGCGGCGACGAACGCGCTGCCCGCGCCGGAGAGGCCGGCGGCGATCAGAACTGCGAAAAGCCCGCGGCGCGTGCTTGCTTGCATGGGTAACTCCTCAGTGATTCGCCGCGTGATGTCCCCCGACCCGCGGCCTCAACCATCCTGCCATCTGCGGCGGATACGCCGCCAATCGCGCGGGGGCGACGGTGGGAAGCTTCCCCACGCACGAGTGGTGCATTGTGGTGGCATGTCGCGCACCAGCATCGAGATAGACGAACAACTGGTCGCCGCGGCGCAGCGAATGTACGGACTGGATTCCACGCAGAGCGTCGTTGACTTCGCCCTGCGCAGGCTCGTGGGTGAACCGCTAGACCGTACCGAGGCGCTGGCGCTGCAAGGCACCGGTTTCGATTTCACCAATGACGAGATCGAATCGCTTTCGGACTCAGGTACGGCGCCGACAGATCAGCCGTAAACGATCGTCGACTTCGGTATGGATTCTCTCTACCTCTGAATCGTTCGCGAGCTGTTCAGATCGCATCGCCAGCGACACGAAAGGGTGGTCGTGCCTGGCATCGAATACGGTGGTAGATTCCACCTTCCAACGGTGTAATCTACATACGTGGCGTTGAATATCAAAGATCCCGAGACCGAGCGCCTTGCCTCCGAACTCGCCGAACGGCTCAACCTCAACAAAACCGCGGCAATCCGGCAGGCTCTGCGCGCGCAACTCGCGCTGCTGGAAACCCGGAATCAAGATCGTCTAAACCAAGCGCTTGATGTACTTCGCACCGAAATATGGCCCCTCACAGCCAATTCCGTCCCAATCACCAAACGCGACCGCGAAGAAATCCTCGGATACAACGAGGATGGGTTCAACGAGTGATCGTCGATATCTCGGCCATCGTCGCACTCGCCCGAAATGAACAGCAGGCGCCGCAAATTGCGGCGACACTGCTGAGCGACCGGCAACCAAGGGTAGCCGCGCCTACCGCCACCGAGTGCCTCATCGTCCTCACGAGCCGCTTCGGTCCCCAGGGCCGCACCATCTACGAGCGCATCCGTGCCGAGTTCAACATCGGGATCATCCCGTACGCCGCCGATTACGCTATCGCTGCCATGCACGCCTTCACCCGCTTCGGCAAGGGCCGTCACCCCGCAGGCCTTAACTTCGGTGACTGCATGACCTACGCCGCGGCCCGCGTCGGCAATGAACCGCTCGTGGCCATCGGCGACCATTTCACTCGGACTGACCTCGAGTTCGACGGAGGAGTGTTGGGACGCTGGCCGGCACGACCTGGATAACTCCGTCACCCTGCGTCCAAATCACGAGTTAACAACAATCCACCGGAACGGGTGTTCTCCCAGCTCAGGAACCGATAAGCAAGCTTGAGACACAAAGTGCTCCGGTAGGCTCGCGGGCTGGCGCAAGAAAATACGGGGAGATAGAAGATCCAGCAGTTCATGATGCGGCTAAGCCGCAACCTGCGCAGATTCCGCTGGTTTGTCTTTACCGGCTGGTTGCTGGCACTGATCCCGGCGGTGTATCTGGCGTTGACGCAGTCGGAAAATCTCACCGGCGGCGGGTTCGAGGTTGCCGGTTCGCAATCGCTGGCCGTGCACGATCAACTCGTCGCGCAGTACCCCGACTTGGGCGTCTCGCCGTTGGCGCTGGTCGCGACCCCCCGCGCGGACGCCACCTATCAGGACATCAACGACGCGGTCCTCGAACTCAAAGGCATCGCCGGTGAGTTCCCCGGCGTCTCGGTGGTGCCCAATCCCACTCAACGGCCGCCGCGGCCTGACCAGCCCTACGTGCTGACGCTGCAACTCGACGCGCACCATCCCGGCACCAGCGACGTCGCCAAGAAGCTGCGCGAACGCATCGGCGTCAAGGACGACCAATCCGGACAAACCAGCAACGAGCGCGTGCGCCTCTATGTCATCGGGCAGGGAGCGCTGTCCGCGGCCGCAGCGGCCAACACCAAGCACGACATCGCCAAAGCCGAGGAATGGAACCTGCCGATCATTCTGATCGTGCTGTTGGCGGTGTTCGGTTCGCTGGCTGCCGCCGCGATCCCGCTGGCCTTGGGCATCTGCACCGTCGTGGTGACGATGGGACTGGTCTATCTGCTGTCCATGCACATCACCATGTCGGTGTTCGTCACCTCGACGGTGTCCATGTTCGGCATCGCACTGGCGGTCGACTATTCGCTGTTCATTTTGATGCGCTACCGGGAGGAACTGCGCACCGGCCGGCAACCGCAGGAAGCCGTGGACGCGGCGATGGCCACCTCCGGGCTCGCGGTGGTGCTGTCGGGCATGACGGTGATCGCCTCGCTCACCGGCATCTACCTGATCAACACCCCCGCCCTGCGGTCGATGGCCACCGGCGCGATTCTGGCCGTCGCGGTGGCCATGCTGACATCGGCAACCCTGACCCCGGCGCTGCTGGCCAGCTTCTCCCGGGCGGCGGCCAAACGGTCGGCGCTGCTGCACTGGTCGCGACGGCCGGAAAGCACGGTGTCGCGATTTTGGACGCGCTGGGTCACCTGGGTGATGCGCCGGCCGTGGATGTCGGCGCTGGCCGCCTCGGCGGTACTGCTGCTGATGGCGGCACCGGCGCTTTCGATGGTGCTGGGCAATAGCTTGCTGCGCCAGTTCGACTCCTCCCACGAGATCCGCTCCGGAGTGGCGGCCGCGTCTCAGGCTCTCGGGCCTGGTGCGCTGGGACCCGTGCAGGTTCTGGTCACCTTTGCCGACTGGCCGCAGGGACAAGACGCCGTTCCGGTCCGGGCGCAATTGCTCAGCACGCTGCGCCAGCAAATGGCCGACGGGCCCAACGTCGCCTCGGTGCGGCCGCCGCAGTACGCGGCCGACGGCAGGAGCGCCGTGCTCAGCGCGGTGCTGTCGGTCGATCCCGAGGATCTGCGCGCCCGGCAGACCGTCGACTGGATGCGCAGCCAGCTGCCTCGGACCGCTGGCGACGCACGAGTAGCCGTCGGCGGCTCTACCGCGCTGATCAAGGACTTCGACGACCGCGTCGCCCAAACCCAGCCGTTGGTGCTGGGCTTCGTCGCGCTGATCGCCTTCCTGATGCTGTTGATCTCGGTGCACTCGGTGCTGCTGGCGCTCAAGGGTGTATTGATGACGCTGCTGTCGGTGGCGGCCGCGTACGGAAGCCTGGTGATGATCTTTCAGTGGGGCTGGGGCGAAGCGCTCGGATTCCCGCACCTGAGTTCCATCGACAGCACCGTGCCGCCGCTGGTTCTGGCGATGACGTTCGGGTTGTCGATGGACTACGAAATCTTCCTGCTCACCCGCATCCGCGAGCGCTTCCTGCAGACGGGCCATACCCGCGACGCGGTGGCCTACGGCGTGAGCACCAGCGCGCGCACCATCACCAGCGCCGCCCTGATCATGATCGCGGTGTTCTGCGGGTTCGCCTTCGCGGGCATGCCGTTGGTCGCCGAGATCGGTGTGGCCTGCGCGGTCGCGATCGCCGTCGACGCCACGGTGGTCCGGCTGGTGCTGGTGCCGGCGCTGATGGCGATGTTCGCCAAGTGGAACTGGTGGCTGCCCGGCTGGTTGGGCCGGATCCTGCCTTCGGTCGACTTCGACCGCCCGCTGCCCGACGTCGACCTGGGTGGCGTCGTCGTCATCCCCGAGGACATCACCGCGGCGATCGCGCCGAGCGCGGATCTGCGCATGGTGATCAAATCGGCAGCCAAGCTCAAACACCTTGCGCCCGATGCCATTTGCGTGGCGGACCCGTTCGCCTTCGCCGGCTGCGGACGAAAAAATGCCGACCACGAGCCCCAACCGGCGGCCGACGTCGACGACGCCGACACCGTGGCGCTGGCCACCGGCCCGGTCGGCAGGGTCGGCTTGGCCTATCGGAGCGGTCGGCTGAGCAACATCGCCAAAGCGATGGCGTGGACCGACCGCCCGGTCCATCCGGTCACGCTGTGGCGCGGACGGCTCTCGGTCGCTTTGGACGCTTTGGACGGCCGGGGCGCCAAAGCCAGCCGCGGCGAATTTCGGCGACGCAGCCCGGTGGAGACCACCAATGTGCAACTCCCCACCGGCGACCGGCTGCTTATCCCGACCGGCGCCGAAACGCTGCGTCTCAAGGGATACCTGATCATGAGCCGTAACAGCAGCCGCGATTACGCCGAATTTGCTGACATGCTCGACGTCATGGATGCGGAGACCGCCGCGATGGTGCTGGCCGGGATGGACAGGTACTACTCTTGTCAGCCTCCCGGCGCCGCGTCGCGACGGCAGTGGATGGCTACCCAGCTGGTGCGCCGGCTGGCGGATCCAGATCCGTCCGACCTCGACGAGGAGCGGCCCGAACCCGATGCCCGGGCAGACTGGAGGGCAGACTGGGAGGAGGTCAGGCAGCGGTGCCTGTCCGTGGCCGTTGCGATGTTGGAGGAGGCGAGGTGACGTTGGCAGCCGACCAGCGAAGATCCGCGCCCCCGTCGCCGGCACCGGCGCGTGTCCGGGGACCCGCCGCGGTCCGGCCCCCCGACACCGACCAGCCGGTCGAATTCTGGTCTACCGCCGCCATTCACTCGGCGCTGCAGGGTGGCGACATCGACACTTGGAAGCGCATCGCAGCCGCGCTGAAGCGCGACCCCTACGGGCGTACCGCGCGCCAGGTGGAAGAGATTCTGCGCGGCACTCGGCCGGCCGGCATCGCCAAGGCGCTCTGGGAGGTGCTCGAGCGCGCCCGCACCCACCTCGAGGCCAATGAGCGCGCCGAGGTGGCCCGCCACGTGCAGCTCCTCATGGACCGGTCCGGGCTGGCGCAGCTGGAGTTCGCGTCGCGCATCGGCGTGACCGCCGAGGACCTAGCCGCGTATCTGGACGGCAGCGTCAGTCCGTCGGCTGCTCTGATGATCCGGATGCGCAGACTTTCCGACCGGTTCGTCCGGGTGAAGAACGAGCGATCGCCCAATTCCGACTAACGAGCGCCGATTGGCGTGAAGTCTGAAACCAACCAGTCGTTGCCGCTTTTGGTCAGCGTCACCCGCAACGCCGGATTGCCCTTACTCGGGGGTTGACCGGGCGCGTTCTTGGTTACCCGCAGGATCACCGCGACGCTGGCCGCGGTCGGTCCGATCGCCTCGACGCCGGCCGCCAGCGTGGCGGCCTCGATGGACACCTTCTGCTGCACCAATTCGGCGGTGGATTTGGCGAATTCTTCTTTGAACTTGCCGGCCCGGTCGGGCACCATCATCCCGGCTGCCCGGTCGACGGAGGCCGCCGGCGCGGTCGGGGAAAACGACGCGACCGCTTCCGCCAGACCGGTCGCGACGCGGGTCACTGCGGCTGAGTCCTTTTTGAAGTCGTTGTCTTTGGACGTCCAGTGCGTGTAACCGGTCAGCGTCGCCGCGCACAGGGCCGCCGCGGCCAGAAACGCCACGGCCAACCTCAGCCCGGGTGCGTCGTCGTCGGTCCCGACCGTCACCGCATCCCGGCGCAGCAGCCAGAAGTTGACCGCGACCCCTTGCACGATCAGCAACGCCAGCGCCGTACCGACCGCAACCCACCACCGCGGCCACGCCAACACCGCACCGATGCCCGACAGCGCGGTCAGCGCCGCCAGCGGTGCCAGGATGTCGAAGACCGCGAGCCGCCACGCGTTCCTCATCGGATCGACTCCAACTTGGAGATCAACAGCTTTTCGTCCACCTGGGAGACGTCCAGGCGCAGGCTCCAATGCACGATCTGCGGCTTGGCTCCGGCGTTCTCGCTGATCGACGTCGCGACCAGCATCACCGAGTCGGTGCGGGTGGCGAACGGCGGCAGTTTGGTCGTCACGACCGGACGCGGGGCTGCCGGGTTGGAGTCCAGGTCGCGGTGCACGGTGTCGATGGCCACCGACTGGATCTGACCGGTGCTGTGGGCCTGCAGTTTCTCCACCACTTTTCGGTAGTCGCTGATGGCAGCTTCGAAGTCGGTGTTGAGCTGCCCGACGGTTCCGTCGTGCAGGCGCTGCAGACTTGCGTCGATGTTGCCGGTGTTCATGTTGATCAGGATGCCGGTCCAGTCGGCGGCGGTCTGCATGACGCGGGACAGGTAGACGCGCTCGGCGGAGTCGTCGCGATGCCCCAACCAGATCAGCGCGCCCAGGACCAGCGCGACGACGGAAACCACGCCCAGCACGGCCGAGGCAATGCCGTAGTTGGAGAACATCCCGGCATCCGAGTCGTCTTCGTCTTCTGGGTCGTCTTCTGGGTCGTCTGAAACGTCGTCTGAGGCGTCTTTAAGGTCCTCTTTCGGGTCCTCAGCGTCCTTATCCAGGTCAGGCATGGCCCGATCGTTGCACCCGAAAAGAGATGGAAGGATGGCGGGGTGACAGTAGAGGCCATCCGCTCGGGGATCGACCTGAGCTACGTTGACACATCCGCGCGCCCGCAGGACGACCTTTTCGGCCACGTCAACGGCCGCTGGCTGACCGAGTACGACATCCCCGCCGACCGTGCGACCGACGGCGCCTTCCGCACCTTGTTCGACCGCGCCGAGGAGCAGGTGCGCGACTTGATCGCAGAAGCTGCCGCATCCGGCGCCGCGCCGGGCACCGACGAGCAGCGCATCGGAGACCTCTACGCCAGCTTCCTCGACGAGGACACCGTCGAGCGACGCGGCCTGCAACCGCTGCACGACGAACTCGCCGTCATCGACGGTGCCAACGACCGCAACGCGCTGGCGGCGGTGGTCGGGGCCCTGCAGCGCACCGGGGTCGGAGGCGGCTTCGGGCTCTACGTCGACACCGACTCCAAGAACTCCAGCCGCTACCTGGTGCACTTCAGCCAGTCGGGTATCGGGTTGCCCGACGAGTCCTACTTTCGCGACGAACAGCACGCCGCCGTGCTGGCCGCCTACCCGGGCCACATCGCCCGGATGTTCGGCCTGGTTTTCGGCGGTGCCGCCGAGGATCACGCGGACACGGCAGCCCGGATCCTGGCATTGGAAAGCAAACTGGCCGCTGCGCACTGGGATGTGGTCAAGCGCCGCGACGCCGATCTCACCTACAACCTGCGCACCTTCGCCGAACTGCAGAACGAGGGTGCCGGCTTCGGCTGGGATGACTGGGTCGTCGGCTTGGGCACCACCCCGTCGGAGGTCGCGGAAGTTGTTGTGCGACAGCCGGATTACTTGACTACCTTCGCCGCGCTGTGGAGCAGCGAGGACTTGGAGGACTGGAAGAGTTGGGCGCGTTGGCGGTTGATCCGGGCTCGGTCGCCCTGGCTCACCGACGAGTTGGTCGCGGCGGACTTCGACTTCTACGGCCGCAGGCTCACCGGCACCGAGCAGATCCGGGACCGGTGGAAGCGCGCGGTCGCACTGGTGGAGACCTTGATGGGCGATGCGGTCGGAAAGCTGTACGTGCGCAAGCACTTTCCACCGGACGCCAAGGCTCGCATCGACACGCTGGTGGACAACCTGCGTGAGGCGTACCGAATCAGCATCAGCGACCTGGACTGGATGACACCGCAGACTCGCGAACGCGCGCTGACCAAGCTGGACAAGTTCACCGCCAAGGTCGGCTATCCGGTCACGTGGCGGGACTACTCGAAGCTGGTCGTCGACCGCGACGACCTGTACGGCAACTACCAGCGCGGGTACGCGGTGAACCACGACCGCGAACTGGCCAAGCTCGGCGGGCCGGTGGACCGCGACGAGTGGTTCATGACGCCACAGACCGTCAACGCCTACTACAACCCGGGGATGAACGAAATCGTCTTTCCCGCAGCCATTCTCCAGCCGCCGTTCTTCGATGCCGACGCCGACGACGCCGCCAACTACGGTGGTATCGGGGCGGTCATCGGGCACGAGATCGGGCACGGCTTCGACGACCAGGGTGCCAAGTACGACGGCGATGGCAACCTGGTGGATTGGTGGACCGACGACGACCGCACTGAGTTCGGCATCCGCACCAAGGCGTTGATCGAGCAGTACGAGCAATACACACCGCGTGGGCTGGAGAACGGGCACCACGTGAACGGCGCCTTCACCGTCGGGGAGAACATCGGCGACTTGGGTGGGCTATCGATTGCGCTGCTGGCCTACCAGTTGTCGCTGAACGGCCGGCCCGCACCCGTGATCGACGGCTTGACCGGTACGCAGCGGGTGTTCTTCGGCTGGGCTCAGGTGTGGCGGACGAAATCCCGTGACGCGGAGGCGATCCGGCGGCTGGCGGTTGATCCGCACTCGCCGCCGGAGTTCCGCTGCAACGGCGTGATCCGCAACGTCGACGCGTTCTACGAGGCTTTCGAGGTTTCCGAGGACGACCAGTTGTTCCTGGAACCCCAACGCCGCGTCCGCATCTGGAACTAGCTCTCCGCCCCTCTCTCCCCCGCGAGCCGAACCACACCGCGAAAATTCGGGCTTCAAGTCGCAGCCAGGTTCGACTCGCGACGTCGACTCTCGACGTCGACTCGCGAACCGGCTAGGGCACCTCACCCGGCCCGGCAAGCTTCGATACGGGCCGGCACATGCTTGTGCCACGGCGTGCCGGCGTAGGCATCACGCCAGTTCGTCGAGGTGAGCGAGTTGGGCGCCACCCCCGGGGTTACCGAACGGCCGTCCTCGCCGATGTAATCCAACCCAAAACCGTTGGGCAGCGAGGCATGTCCGGCCAACATAGTCTCGTTGATCTCGACGGTCGCTTCCGCACTACCGGCCGCTGTGATGATCCGGGCCCGTCCCCCGTGGTCAAGTCCGAGCGCTTGGGCGTCTTCGATGCTCACGCGAAGCGCCCCATCGGTGTCGCGTTTGCGCCAGGACGGATCGCGGAAGATGTCGTTGGCGGTATAGGCGCGCCGTTCCCCCACCGACAGCACGATCGGCAGTTCGGCGGTGGTCAACTGAGACGTCGTGGCGGCAAGCGCCTTCAGGTCAGCCAGCATCTCGGGGATTTCCAGCGCGATCTTGTGGTCGGAGTGGCTGATCAGCGCGAAGTCGTCCTCGTAATTGTGCACGGTGAACGTGACGCCCGACGGCCCCTCGAGGATCGCATCGAACAGCGCGTTGCCGTCCGCGTGGCCGGCCCGCCGCACGGCATCGGGATAGGTCAGCGCAGTTTTCTGCGCAAGCCCCCATACCGCCGCAGCACCGGCCATCCCGTCGGGCAGGGTGGGCCCGAGTGTTTCGTAAAGCACATAGGGCAGCAGTTTCGACATGATCGGATTGCCCGCTACCGTTCCGAGAAACGCCTCGGTGAACGCTTGCCGACTCTGTTGCGCGGCTTCGCGCAGCGGCCGTAGCTCCGCTTCGTCGATCACCTGCAGTGCCCGCACCAGCCGAGCCCAGATTTCCGGCTCCGGCAGGGTCCCGGGCAGCGGCGACAGCAGCGGGCGACGCAGCTGAAAACCGTTGTGCGGGAACTCGAAATTGAAGAATGTCGCTTCCGGCTTTTCGAACTGGGAGGCCGCCGGGAGCACATAATGGGCGAGTCGCGCGGTCTCGGTCATGGCGACGTCGACGACCACCATGAGTTCCAGCGATTGAAATGCCTTGCGGCAGGCCGTGGAATCAGCCAGCGAGTGGGCGGGGTTGCCGCTCTCGACGATCATGGCCCGGAACCGGTCCGGGTGGTCGGTCAGGATTTCCTCGGGTACGGCGTTGGCCGGAATGAGTCCCGCGATAATGGGCGCGCCGGTGACCGGCGTCTTGCCCGATACCGTGCTGAACAACGGCGCGAACGACGAATGCAGATGCTGCGCACCCTTTTTCGCGAAGTTGCCGGTGAGGATCCACAGCAGCTTGTTCAGGTAGGAACACAGTGTGCTGTTCGGACCCTGCTGAACGCCGAGGTCCTCGAATACGGCGACGCTGTCCGCGCCTGCTATCCGCCGTGCCGCCGCGCGCAGCAACTCCTCGTCCACGCCGCAACGTTGCGCGTACTCCGCGACGGGAACATCACGCAGTTGCGCGCGAACCGGCTCGACGCCGTGCACGTGTTCGGCGAGAAATGTTTCGTTGCAGAGGTTTTCCTGGACCAGGATGGCTGCCAGCGCGGCCAGGCACCAAGCGTCGGTCCCGGGCTGGACCCGTAGATGGAAGTCGGCCATCTTGGCGGTATCGGTGAGGACGGGGTCGATCACGACCATCGATCGCGTTGGGTCTTTGGCGATCTCGTTGAGCACCACCCGTGCTCGCGGGAAACTCTGTGACATCCAAGGGTTTTTGCCGACGAACACCGACACCTGCGCATGCTCGAACTCACCGCGGGTATGACTTCCGTACAGCTGCGCATCGACCCAAGCCTCACCGGTCTTTTCCTGCGCCAACGCATTTGACCGGTACTTGGCGCCCAACGCTTTCAGGAAGGCGCCACTGTAGGCGCCGCCGAGGTGGTTGCCCTGCCCCCCGCCGCCGTAGTAGAAGATCTTGTCGCCGCCATAGGTGTCGCGAATGTGCTTGAAGCCTTCGGCTATTTCGACAATCGCGGTGTCCCAGTCGATCTCCTCGAACGTACCGTCCGGGCGGCGGCGCATCGGTGACGTCAGGCGCGCGCGGTTGTTCTGGTAATGGTCCAACCGCAACGCCTTATTGCACGTGTAGCCCTGCGACCACGGGTGCTCTTTGTCGCCTCGGATGCGCGCCAGTTTGCGGTCTTCGACTTGCACGACGATGCCGCAATTGCACTCGCACAGGATGCATGCGGTGTGCTGCCACTCATTTGCCATTGGGCAGGTTCCTTTCGATCACCTCGCGCAGTTGACGATGCACGACATCCAGTGGGGTCAACTCGCGCCGCACCCGGGCCAATAGCAGCGCGCCTTCGAGCGCGGTAAGGGCCAGTGTCGCCAGTTCTTTGGCGCGATCCACCGAGATTCCGTCAGCGATCAGACGTTGGGCGATCAACTCCGACCAGTTGTCGAACGCCGCGGCTGCCCGTTCGACTACCGGTGCCATCCGCTCGCGGTCGTCCGGTTCGCCCGCTTCCACCGAGACGGCCGCGATCGGACAACCCGCCCGGAAATCTGTGCCGAGCAGCTGCTGGCGGTACTTCTCGATCAACGTGCCCAGTAGTTCGAGGCTGTCTTCGGCTTGGGTGATCACGGTGGCGACGTGCTCGCCGGCGTAGTCGATCGCTTCGCACAGCAGCTGGGTCCGTCCGCCCGGGAAGTAGTGGTAGGCCGATCCTCGCGGTGCGCCGCTATGTTGCAGCACGTCGGAGATCGCGGTGGCATGCGCACCGCGCTCCCTGATCAATAGGGCGGCCGACATCACCATTCGCTCGCGCGGGGTTCGCATATGTATGATGCTATACATAATTTCTCTGCCCGAGAAGACGCAAACGCACCCATTCCGTCCCGCGACTGGGTGCTTTTGCATCTACTCGCCAAAGCTCGCCAAAGCTCGCCAAGCTCCGAGGGTCCGAAACGCCGGTGTCAATCCGCTGAAATCCGCGGAATCGCCGTTAACTTATTAGCCGTGACCGGCTCCCCGCCGAACACTGACATGGCACAGTCGCGGCTGCTGTCCCGTCGGTCGCTGCTCACTGCGACCGCCGCAACCATGGCCGCCGGCACCGCCGCGCTGTCCCGCCCAGCTCATGCGCGGGCGCGCCGGGGAAGACAGTCGCGGTGTTCGGCGCCGGTGTAGCCGGGCTGACCGCAGCCCACGAGCTTGCCGAGCGCGGCTACACAGTGACGGTCTACGAACGCAAAGCGCTCGGCGGCAAGGCGCGGTCGATTCCGGTGCCGAACTCGGGCGCAACGCCACTGCCGGCCGAACACGGCTTCCGCTTCTTTCCCGGGTTCTATCGCAACGTCACCGACACGATGCGCCGAATCCCGTTCTCCGGCAACAGAAACGGCGTCTGGAACAACTTGACCCGGGCCACCTCGTACTTGCATTCCGGTTTGAACCGGGCGGATCTGACGATTCCGTTGCCGTTTCCGCTGCCCACCATTCCCAACCCAATCACCCCGAAGGTCTTCATCGAGTCCGTCACGACTGTCCTGCAGACCCTGTTCCGCCTGCCGCTGTGGGAGGCCGCCTACGCGGCACAGAAGCTGGCCGTCTACGTAACCAGTTGCACCGAGCGCAAACTCGGCCAATGGGACCACATGACGTGGGAGGACTACATCGGCGCGAACAAGCGGTCCGCCGAGTACAACCGCTACCTGGCTGACGGGATCATCCGCAACTTGGCGGCGTCGAAATCCAGGGATGCCAGCGCACACTCGATCGGACTGGTGGGCGAGGCTTCGGTCTGGTCAATCCTGCTGTTCGGCAACGACACTGACTGCAAAGGCTTCGACCGGGTACTCAACGGCCCGACGAGTTCTCAGTGGCTCGACCCCTGGGTCGATCATCTCACCTCAATGGGCGTGACATTCAGAGTGGGGCAAGCACTTTCGCGTCTCACACCGAATGGCCACCACATCGCATCCGCAACGGTGGTCGACGGCAACGGATTTCCGCAGCCCGTCAACGCAGATTGGTACGTGTCGGCGATCCCCTGCGAGAAGCTCGCCGCCGTGCTCACCGACGACGTCATCGCCGCCGACCCCGGCCTGGCCAACGTCGCGCAGCTGCGCACCGAATGGATGAACGGACTGATGTTCTATCTCAGGGAGCGCGTCGACGTGACCAAGGGACACGTCAACTACGTCGACTCCGGCTGGGGCATCACGTCGATCAGCGAAGAACAGTTCTGGAAACGCAGCCTCACAACGTACGGCGACGGCACCGTCAAAGACTGTCTGTCCGCGATCCTGTCGGACTGGAGCACGCCCGGAAACTTCAACGGCAAAAGTGCGCGGCAGTGCACGCCCACCGAGATCGCGCAGGAAGCGTGGGCACAGATCAAGGCCCACCTCAACGACACCGGTCATGTGCTCGACGACGGGATGCTGCATTCGTGGTTTTTGGACCCGGCGATCATCGACTCGGGCACCGCCAACGTGCGCAACGACGAGCCGCTGTTCATTCAGGACCCTGGCTCGTGGGGACGGCGACCAACGGCCGGCACCGGGATCGACAACCTATTCCTCGCTGGCGAGTGGATACAGACCGACCAGAACGTCACGACGATGGAGGGTGCAAACGAGGGTGGGCGGGAAGCCGCCAACGCGGTGCTGCACGCGTCGGGCTACTCAGGTCAGTTGGTCAAGATCGTCACGCTGTTCCAGGCGCCGTGGTGGGGCCCGTTCAAGGCTGCGGACAAGGCACGCTATCGCGCCGGCAAACCCAACATCCTCGACATCCTGGACACGCGCTGGCCCGGCCGGTAACCCCGCGAAGAGGTCTTAGAGCTGCCAGTCCGAGGCGCCGTCCGGCTTGTTGTAGATGCCGACGGAGTTCTTCACCACGACCGGATCACCGCTGCCGAAGTTGTCGAAGAACCACTTGGCGTTGGCCGGGGCCAGGTTGATGCAGCCGTGGCTGACGTTGCGCCTGCCCTGGTCACCGACCGACCACGGCGCGCTGTGCACGAAGTTGCCGCTGTTGTCGATCCGCACGGCATCGGACACGGTCACTTTGTAGCCGTTGGCGGAGTTCACCGGCACTCCGTAGGTCGAGGAGTCCATCACCACCGTGGGCATCTTCTCCAGCACGTAGTACGTCCCGTTCGGGGTCTGGTGGCCGCCGGACGCCATGCCCATCGACATCGGGAAGGTCTGCACGACGGTCCCGTTGCGGGTGATCGTCATCTGGTGCGTGGCGTCGTCGGCGGTGGCTACCAGGGCGTCGCCGGTACGGAAGCTGGACTTGGTGCCGGCAGCGTCGATGTTGACCGCGGTGTTGGCCGGCCAGAAGGACAGCGGCCGCCAGCGCAGCTGGGACGGCGTCATCCAGTAGAACTTGCCGGGCACCGGCGGAATCGACGAGATGTGCACGGCCCGCTCGGCCATCGCCTGGTCGGCGATCGGCACCGCGAAGTTGATGATGATCGGCTTTGCCACCCCCACCATCGCGCCGTTGACCGGGTTGAACGTGGGCGGGCGGAACGGCGGCTCGCCGACGAACGGGCTGGGGTCCTGTCCCGCAACGGGCCCGGATGCGACCGGCACCGTAGCCGGGTCGCCCGGGGGCACCGCGAACGGGTCGGGAAGCGGCGGCAGTGCCATTGGGTCGGGTGCGGGCGGGTCGGCGGGTGCGACCACCGGGCCGGGGTCGCCGGGTGCGTCGTCCGGGTCGGCCAGCGCCGGGCCAGCACCCAGCACCGCCACCGCAATCACCGCGAATGCGTTGAGTGCGGCCAGGACGCTGCCCCTCGTGCGGTCCCCCATCCAGCGCGACATATTCTTTCCCTCCGGTCACTTTCTTAAGACCAAAACTGGCCCCAGTCTGGCACAGCAGCGCCACTGGTTAGCCATTCGGCGAGCTCTACGCGACCGTTACGAACGCCAGTTCACCGCGCTGACCTGCGATGTCAATCGTTCTGTGAGATTCCTGATGCATGGGCAGATTCGGGGGCAGGTGCACGGGCGTCCACGATCGGTCTGGTCGCGGCCATCGCCAACAACGCAACCCCCATCAGGCCGGCCGACGCGGTGAGCATCATCGCCACACTGCGCTCGTAAAACAGCCCGCCGGCCAGTGACCCGGCCATGATGCCGACCTGGAAGGCGGTGACGTACAGACCCGAGGCCCCGTCGGGATCGTCCGCCCCGGCCCGCATGGCCGTGGCCTGCAACATCGGCGACACCGCCGTTGCCATGGCCCCCCACAGCACGATCGCGCCCGTCCCGACCACCAGCGCCGTCACCGCGGAGCGGTGCCAGCCGAACGCCAACGCACTCAGCAGCGCAAGAGCTGCCGTCAGCCCGGCCATGCAGCACAGGATCGCGCCTTTGGGACGGCGGTCCAGCGCTCGCGCCACCATCGCGACCGCGAGCACGCCGGCGATGCCATAGGCCGCCAGCACCCACGCGACGTTGGGGCCCCGCACGCCCACCACCTGACGGATGACCACCACGATGTAGGTGTACGAAACGAAGTGCCCCGTGACGCCGACCATGGTGATCAGGCTGACGATGATCAGCGCCCGATTGCGATGGTGCGTCGACTGCCGACCGACATATTGCAGCTGATCGGCACTCAGGGTCATCTCGGGCAGCACCAGACGGGCTGCGACGGTGATGACGGCGGCGGCGACGGTGATGCAGACGGCCGCCAGTCGCCATCCCCACATCAGGCTCAATGCCGCGGTCAGCGGACTGCCGATCACCAGCGCAAGGCTGGTACCGACGTAGATCGACATGGTCGCGCGGCCGGCGTGGCTGGCCGGCACCAATCGGATGGCGATCGGAGCGATTACCGACCAAAGCAGACCGTGCGTCACCGCGCAGAGCACCCGACCGGCCGCCAACACCGCGAAGTTCGGCGCCAGGGCCGAGATCAGCTGCGAGACGGTCAGGCACACCAGGCTGAGCAGCAGTGTCCGCCGCCGCGGCCAGTGGGCCGTCCAGCGCACCAGGGGAACCGTCGTCACCGCGGCAACCGCGGCGTACCACGACAGCAACGTCCCCACCAGAACGACGCTCACATCGAGGTTGCGCGCCATCGCCGACATTGCGCCTACCGGCAATAACTCGGCCGTGACATAGATGAAAGCCGCGGCCGACAGAACCGTCAGTTGAACCGCGATCCGTGGCGTCCACGTTCGCGCAGTTGCGGGTTCGGCAGTCATGGCAGTCATGGTGTCTGTGGCGAAATCGCCCAGCGCGGGTAGCTACTGGCGCGAATAGGCATCCCTAACCGTACGCACCGACTGAGCGTTTACCCCACATAGCGGGGCCAACACGCCCGGTTAGGAACGAACCAGGCGTGCGATAGCCGCGGAAGCCTCGGCTAGCTTGGCATTGGCCTCTTCGGGGCCGTCGGGTCCACCTTCGGCAACGGCACGGGTCACGCAGTGGTTCAGGTGCTCGTCGAGCAGGTTCAGCGCCACCGACCGCAGCGCGCTGTTGACGGCGCTGATCTGAGTGAGGACGTCGATGCAGTATTTGTCCTCGTCGATCATGCGCGCGATGCCGCGCACCTGGCCTTCGATACGGCGCAGCCGCTTGGCGTAGTTGTCCTTCTGCTGGGTGTACCCGTGTGGTGTTGTCATCTACTCTCCCAACCCTTATACCCCACGAGGGTATCAGCTCCAGGCGGAAATTGATTTTGGCGCGGTGGCGGCGCACCGCATACTTGCAGGATGCCCCAAGCCGACATCAAACCCCGTAGTCGCGACGTCACCGATGGCCTGGAAAAGGCCGCAGCCCGCGGGATGCTGCGGGCGGTAGGAATGGGCGACGAGGACTTCGCCAAGGCCCAGATCGGGGTCGCGTCGTCCTGGAACGAGATCACCCCGTGCAACCTGTCCCTCGACCGGTTGGCCAAGGCCGTGAAAGAAGGCGTTTTTCAGGCGGGGGGCTACCCGCTGGAGTTCGGCACCATCTCGGTTTCCGACGGCATCTCGATGGGCCATGAGGGCATGCATTTCTCGCTGGTCTCCCGCGAAGTGATCGCGGACAGCGTCGAGACCGTGATGCAGGCCGAGCGGCTGGACGGCTCGGTGCTGTTGGCCGGCTGCGACAAGTCGCTGCCCGGGATGCTGATGGCCGCCGCCCGTTTGGACCTGGCGTCGGTGTTCCTCTACGCGGGCTCGATCCTGCCGGGAGTGGCCAAGCTGTCCGACGGCAGCGAACGTGAGGTCACCATCATCGACGCCTTCGAGGCGGTTGGCGCGTGCTCGCGCGGGCTGATGAGCCGTGAGGACGTCGACGCGATCGAGCGGGCCATCTGTCCCGGCGAGGGGGCCTGCGGCGGCATGTACACCGCCAACACCATGGCCAGCGCCGCCGAAGCACTGGGCATGTCGCTGCCGGGCAGCGCTGCGCCTCCGGCCACTGACCGGCGTCGCGACGGGTTTGCCCGTCGCAGCGGTCAGGCCGTCATCGAACTGCTGCGCCAGGGCATCACCGCGCGCGACATCCTGACCCGGGAGGCTTTCGAGAACGCGATCGCGGTGGTGATGGCGTTCGGTGGCTCGACCAACGCGGTGCTGCACCTGCTGGCCATCGCCTATGAGTCCGAGGTGGAACTGTCCCTCGACGACTTCAGCCGGATCGGCTCGAAGGTGCCGCACCTGGCCGACGTCAAGCCATTCGGCCGGCACGTCATGTCGCATGTCGACCACATCGGTGGTGTGCCCGTGATGATGAAAGCCTTGTTGGACGCCGGGCTGCTGCACGGCGACTGCCTGACGGTGACGGGCAAGACCGTCGCCGAAAACTTGGCCGACATCGCCCCGCCGGACCCGGACGGCAAGGTACTGCGCGCGCTGAGCAACCCGATCCACCCCACCGGCGGCATCACCATCCTGCGCGGATCGCTGGCACCCGAAGGCGCGGTGGTCAAGTCCGCCGGTTTCGATTCCGACGTATTCGAGGGCACCGCAAGGGTTTTCGACGGCGAGCGGGCGGCCCTCGACGCTTTGGAGGACGGCACGATCACCAACGGCGACGCAGTGGTGATCCGCTACGAAGGACCCAAGGGCGGTCCCGGAATGCGCGAGATGCTGGCCATCACCGGCGCCATCAAAGGCGCCGGGCTGGGCAAGGACGTGCTGTTGCTTACCGACGGCCGGTTCTCCGGCGGGACGACGGGCCTGTGCGTGGGACACATCGCGCCCGAGGCCGTCGACGCCGGACCCATCGCTTTCTTGCGGGACGGCGACCAAATACGTCTCGACGTGGCTAAGCAAACCCTCGACGTATTGGTTGATCCTGACGAATTCGCTTCTCGGCAAACGGATTTCACTCCTCCTCCGCCGCGGTACAAGACGGGCGTGCTGGCCAAGTACGTCAAGCTCGTCGGGTCCGCCGCGATCGGCGCGGTCTGCACCTAGCCCACTCTTTGCTACGAGCCCAGCCTTTGCTACGAGTGTGAATCGTCGGCGTTGAGTGTGCCGATACGGCGGGAAAATCGGGAAATTCCAACCCTGACGGAACACTGAATGCCGTCAGCTCACACTCAAACCACGAACACCCGCGCGGCGGCATCGCTGACCTCGACGGCCGCCGAGACTGCCCACAAGAGCCAGACGGTTTGCG
Source organism: Mycobacterium asiaticum (assembly GCF_001673365.1). Taxonomy (GTDB): domain Bacteria; phylum Actinomycetota; class Actinomycetes; order Mycobacteriales; family Mycobacteriaceae; genus Mycobacterium; species Mycobacterium asiaticum_A. The sequence goes on along the minus strand of NZ_LZLS01000138.1, from coordinate 21,272 downwards.
GGTTCGCTTCGCCGGGCATTTCCCTAACGCCGGCGCCGTGCTAGCCCTATTTACCCGTACCCCCAAGGGGTATATACTCGGAGGCGGAATCAACCCACGACAGATGAAGGTGATACCTAATGGCAACTCACGAAGCTGGAACCGTGTTGACCTGTGGCCACGAGGGCTGCGGCTGTCGCGTTCGCATTGAGGCTCCATGCCACTGCTCCGGCGCCACTGAGGCCTACCGCTGCACCTGCGGCGAAGAACTCGTCCCCGTCAAGTAGGTCTAGCAGGCCGGTCGTACGTTCGGACGCGCCCCTCAGCATCCGAACGTACGGCCGGCCAGTTCGATCTCGTCGACCAGCGTCAGGTTCACGGCCGAGGCGCCGACCGCTACCGTGTGTAACCCCGCTGCGATCCGCCACGCCCTGGCCCCGCCGTCATAGCGGGCCAGTAGGCGCGGATCCGCTTCGATGCTGACCCGACGAGACCGACCGGGTTCGAGTTCGACCCGCTCGAAGCCCAGCAACCGCAACCGTTGATCACCGGGAGCGGCGGTCAGATACAGCTGCGGCACATCGGCCCCGCCGCGTTGTCCGCTGTTGAGCACGGTGAAGGTAGCAGTGACGGTCTCATCGCCGATCACCTCGAGGTCGCGGTACTCGAAAGTCGTGTAGGACAAGCCGTGACCGAACGCGAATAGCGGGGCCTCCCCCGTGCGCGCAAACCAGCGGTAGCCGACGTCGGCGCCCTCGAAGTACTCGATGATGGTCGGCTCGCCCAGTGGCCATTCGGGCCGCGGCAGTTCCGGGCGTGGCAGCTGGGCAAGACCGATCGGAAACGTGATCGGCAACCGGCCCGACGGATTCACCTGTCCGGCAAGTATTTCCGCGATGACGCGGCCGCCGCACTGGCCGGGGTACCACGCCTGCACGATCGCGTTTACCGAATCGCGCCATCCCATGGCTACCGGGTTCCCGGTCTGCAGCACCACCACGGTATTCGGGTTGGCCGCACCGACGGCGGCGATCAGCGCGTCCTGGCCCCAGGGCAACGACAGGTCGACGCTGTCGAAACCCTCGCCTTCGGCCCGGGCAGCGAAGACAATCGCGACGTCGGCCCCGCGGGCCGCCAACACCGCCTCGGCCGGGTTGACTCCGGGATCGAAATCGATTTGCGCAGTTGGGAATTGCTCCTTCAACGCTTCCAGCGGGCTGGACGGGTGCAGGTACAGATTGCGCAGTCCCGCTTCCAGACCGACTCCGCCGATCGGGATCACCTCGGCGTAGCCGCCCGCCGGCACGACGGTGCTGGAACCGAACCCGGCCGGCACGCCGAGGTGCGCATAACCGCCGATCACGGCGATACGCCCGGCATCCGTCACCGGCAAAACGCCCCGGTTTTGCAGCAACACGATTCCCTGCCGCGCGATGTCTGCGGCGATCTCGTTGTGCGCCTGCATATCTGGGTCCGCGACTGGCTGCCAACGGTCCAGGCCGACAGCGAAGATCGAACGTAGGATCCGCCGGGCCATATCCGACAACCGTTCCTTGGGCAGCCGGCCTTCGGCGTAGGCGGTGCGCAGCGGCTCTCCGAAGGCCTCGGCCTGCCAGAGCAGCGCGTCGATCTGGGCACCGCACTCCTGGTCCAGGCCGTGCAGTGCGCACTCCCACCCCGGTGTGCCGCCCCAGTCCGACATCACCCAACCCCGGTATTCCCAGGCACCTTTCAGCACGTCGTTGAGCAGGTCGGCGTTAGCCGCGCAGTAGGCGCCGTTGACCTTGTTGTAGGCAGCCATGATCGCACCCGGGGTGCCTCGCTCGATGGCGATCTGGAAGGCCAGCAGGTCCGATTCTCGGTGCGCGGCGGGATCGATGACCGCGTCCAGCCAATGGCGGTTGGTCTCGTTGCAATTCAGCGAGAAGTGTTTGGTGGTCGAGATGACGCCGTGTTCCTGGATCCCGATGATCTGCTCGGCGGCCATGACGCCGGTCAAAAGCGGGTCCTCGGAGAGGTATTCGAAGTTGCGGCCATTGCGCGGGTCGCGGGCCAGGTTCATGGCACCGGCCAGTTGCACGTTGAGACCGCGACTGCGTGCTTCGGCGCCGATCACCGAACCGGCGGCGCGGGCGAGCGCCGGGTTGAAGCTGGCCGCCAGCGCCAGGCCCGCCGGTAGCGCCGTAGCGGTATCGTCCGGGCGGAATCCGGGATTGGTGACCCCGAGGCCCGCGTCGCTCATCTGCAGTGCCGGAACTCCGAGCCTGGGAATTCCTGGCACGTACGCGGCGCTCATCTGCGCGTCCGGCGGGATCCTTTCATCACGCAACGGCCATAGATCTCCGGCGCCCATCACCCCGACCAGCAGGGCGAACCGCTCGTCGTCGGTCAGCTGGGCCTCGACCTCGCCGGCCCGTGCATCCGGATCGTCAGTTGAGGTCACCGCACACCCTCTTTCGCGTAAACCACCCGCAGCACGTGCCCGAGTTCGGGACCCATCACCAACTCCGCCAGCCGGCACATCGTCGCCACGAACTCCGGGCCGTGCGGCGGTGGTTCCTGGCTCAGATGATGAGCCACCTCGTGCAGTATGACCAGCTCGCGCATCGCCCAGTCCGCGCTGACCCGGTCCGGGACGGCGATAGTGCCCAAGCCGTCCCGGTTTTCGTAGTGCGCAGCCGTGGCCGACCGCCGCGCACGCACGCGTAGCGGCGCGACCTGCGGCCACTGTTCGCGCACCGCCGGCACGGCCAGCACCTCATCGACGTAGCGCTGCACCGATGCCACCGATGCGAACCGGCCTTCGGGCGGCAGTGTCAACTGGGTGCCGAAGAACTCGATGCCGCGCGATCCGTGTTCGGCGGCCCGGTCGAACATCGTCCGGACGAATACCTCAGCGGCATAAACCTTGGCGCGCTGAGAATCTCGTGGCGACGCGGCCGAACTCACCGGCCCAGCGCGGTCCGCGCTCCGGGCAACTCGGGGCTGTTGCCCAGCCGCGCCCGACGGCCGGCCCGGTCGCCCGCGCGTCGGGCCGCCGAGGAGTACCCGGCCGTGGCCCGGTTGGCCTGCCAGGTACCGCGCGCCTTCGACGTACCGCGGTAGAAGTCACGCAGCTCAACTTCCTTGTCCCGCAGGGCAATAGCGGTACCTGGCGCGCGAGTGCGGTCCTTGGCCACTTCCTCGCGGGCTTGCTCGCGAGCTTCGGCCAGGCGATGGCCGACGCGCGCGCCGAAGGCCAGTTGAAAGTTGAGCCTGGCGGTGATGGTGGGTGTGGGTCGGTGCGCACCCGAAGCCAGATACGCATCCGAGGCCCGGACCATCTGAACCACCAGGCTCGCGTACAACGCGTGCGTCGCGTCGATGTCCTCGGCGAATCCATAGGCATAAACGAACGTCGAGTTCGACGCTATGTCGCAACGCACGTCGTTGGCCGAGGCGATGACCACGAAGAGTTGCACGTAGGTGCGCAGCCCGCGCGTGCCGGCCGCGCCGATGGTGATGGTCCGCTGGACGGGCGCCTGGGCGGCCGATCGGTTTGCGGAGTGGGAGCGCGCGACAGCCAGATCAATGGATGCGGCGGTCGCCAACCGTTGCGCGGCACTCAGGAACGCGTCCGCCTCGTGTGCATTGTCGGTTCCTTCAGCCTGACGAAGCAGCGCCGCGATACGGGACAACATCTTGTCGTCGGTCATGCCGCCAAACTAACGCAGCCCCACGACATTCCCGTTCGCCGCTTCACAGGTGCCGGTCGAGCCACGCAACCACGTCGTCGAGCACCTGGTCCTGCTCCGGCTCGTTGAAAACCTCGTGATACAGGCCCGGGTATTCCTTCAACTCGACATCCGTCGAACCCACGCATTCCACCAGACGGCGGCTGCCTTCGACGGGGATCAACGAGTCCCCCGTGCCGTGCACCACCAGCAGCGGGGCAGTCAACGCCGGCGCCCGCTGCGGCATCGTTTCGCCCACCTGCAGCAGCGCCCGCCCGGTTCCGGCCGGGACTTTGCCGTGATAAACGAGCGGGTCTTTGTCATAAGCGCTGACCACTTCGGGGTCGCGCGATATGGCATTGAAGTCCAGAGCCTGCACCGGCAGACCGGGCGCCACCACGCCCAGAACCTTCGCGGCCAGCGCCACCACCGACGGCACCATCTCCTGCGCGGCGATGGCCGGCGCCGACAGGATCATCAGGTCGTAGTTGTCGGGACGCTCCACCCCGTAGGCGAACACGATCGCGCCGCCCATGCTGTGTCCGAGCACGATGCGCGTCAGGCCGGGATTTTCCCGGGTGGCGATGCCGACCAGCGTGTCGAAGTCGGCAGTGAATTCCGAGACATCTCTGACCAGCACTCGCTTGCCACCCGAGCGGCCGTGTCCACGGTGGTCGAGTGCATAGGTGATCAGTCCGGCCGCGCCCAGTCGTTGGGTGACGTGGTCGTAGCGCCGGGCGTGTTCGCCGAAACCGTGCGCGAGCACCACAACCGCACGTGGCGCGACGTCCGGCGTCCACACGTCGTAGACGATGGGGACACCGCCTCTGCCGTCGAAGTTCCGTTCGGTTCGGGTGCTAGTCATTACGGGCAGCTTACGGGCTGGACGACCGCTCTCCGCGTTGTGCTGTCAGACACTTTGCGTACTCTCAACCGGGTGAGTGTTCTCACCGAAAGCGCCTTTGAGACCGGCGGGGATTTCGCCGCCCATGCCGAGCCGTACCGGCGTGAGCTGCTCGCTCACTGTTACCGGATGACCGGCTCGGTGCACGACGCCGAGGACCTGGTGCAGGAAACGCTGCTGCGGGCCTGGAAATCGTATGACCGGTTCGAGGGCAAGTCCTCGGTGCGCACCTGGCTGCACCGCATCGCCACCAACACCTGCCTGACCGCGCTGGAAGGCCGGCAACGACGGCCGCTGCCCACCGGGCTGGGCCACGCCAACTCCGACCCGACGGAAGAGTTGCTCGAACGCGCTGAAGTGGCCTGGCTGGAGCCGCTGCCGGAGGCGGAGGATCCATCCGTGATCGCCGGGTCGCGTGAATCCGTGCGGTTGGCTTTTGTCGCCGCGCTGCAACACCTGTCGCCGCGGCAACGGGCGGTACTGGTGCTGCGCGACGTGCTGCAGTGGAGGGCCGCCGAGGTCGCCGAGGCGATCGGCACCACCACCGTCGCCGTCAACAGCCTGCTGCAACGGGCCCGCGCCCAGTTGGATACGGTCTCGCCCAGCGCCGACGACAAGCTGGTCGCGCCGGATTCGGCTGAGGCGCAGGAGCTGCTGGCGCGCTACATCGCCGCGTTCGAAAGCTACGACATCGACCGGCTGGTAGACATTTTCACCGCCGAGGCGATCTGGGAGATGCCGCCCTACACCGGCTGGTACCGGGGCGCCCAAGACATCATCGCCCTCATTCACACCCAGTGCCCGGCCGAGTTGCCCGGCGATATGCGGCTGATCCCGCTGCTTGCCAACGGCCAGCCCGCCGCCGCGATGTACATGCGCGCGGGTGATCGGCACGTGCCCTTTCAACTCCACGTGCTCGACATCGGGTCGCGGGGGGTCTCCCACGTGGTGGCCTTCCTCGACGGGACACTGTTCCCCAAGTTCGGATTGCCGGAGTCGCTATGACCCCGACTGTCACGCCGGTGTCCGGGCAACCAGCATTGTTGCTTGGCGGCTTTGACATTGGCACCGTCGGTTATGCGGCAGCGGAGTACTTCGTATCCGGGACGGCCTCGTCCTACGCCGCGGAGTCGGAGTTGGGTCTAGATGGTCGCTGGCAGGTAACAACTTCGGACACAGCCGAATTCACCACTCGGGTGGTGGTGCTCACGCCCACCGACCCAGCCCGGTTCAATGGCACCGCGCTGGTCGAATGGCTCAATGTCAGCGGTGGAATCGACGCTCCTGCCGTGTGGATGATGGCCCATCGCGAGATCCTGCGCGCCGGGTACACGTACGTGATGGTCTCGGCCCAGAAAGTCGGCGTCGACGGCGGCGTGAGCCTGCTCGGAATCGACATGTCCTTGAAGAGCCAGAACCCGAAACGCTATGCCGCACTGAGCCATCCGGGCGATGCGTATGCATATGACATTTTCTCCCAAACCGGCGAGTTGGTCCGTAATGGCCTGCTGGGCGAGCTGAGGCCAGAACATGTTGTGGCCGTTGGCGAATCGCAGTCCGCGATGTTTCTCACCACTTACATCAACGGGGTCGATCCGTTGGCCGCCGGCTACGACGGGTTCCTGGTGCATTCCCGCTTCGGGCCGGTCGGGCCACTGGACAACAGCTCGATTTTCGACGAATTGCAGTCCACGACGTCACAAGCGGTCAAATTCCGTCCAGACCTGCGCGTCCCGCTGCTGGCAATCATCACCGAAACCGATTTGTACGGCGCCGGCCGGCAGGGGTATTACGCGGCCCGCCAACCGGACAACGACAAGCTGCGGGTCTGGGAGATCGCCGGCGCTGCGCACGCCGACAATTACACGATCCAGGTGGCGCCCATCGACTCCGGTACCGCGTCGATCGAAGCTCTCGCGGCGGCCTACGCACCCACCGACAACCTGATGGGTCAGCAACTTGGGCACTACATCAACTTTGGACCACAGCACCACTACGTCGTCCAGGCATCCCTTGCCGCACTGACCAACTGGGTCCGCACCGGGGAGGCACCCCCCAGCGGGCCAGCGCTGACGGTGCGCGAAGGCGTGCAGCCAGAACCGGTGCTGGACGCCAACGGCATCGCCGTAGGTGGCGTGCGGACCCCGTGGGTCGATGTGCCGGTCGCCCGCACCTCCGGCAATGCCACCGAGGACAGCATCATGGCGGCGATCTTCGGCACCGGCGAACCCTTCGACGACGCCACGCTGCAACGGCTGTATCCCGGCGGCAAGTCCGAATATCTGGAAAAGTTCACTGCGGCAACAGATGACGCGATCTCATCCGGTTTCGTCCTAGCGGCCGACCGTGACGAGATTTTGCAACTCGCAGCCGCGACCTACCCGGTCGGTTAGCACGCCGAAGATGGACATCCGGCGCGCTGCGGATCGAGGCGTCACCACTACGCAGTGGCTGGAATCGCGGCACTCGTTCTCGTTCGGCGACTACTACGACCCGGACAATACCCACCACGGGTTGTTGCTGGTGAACAATGATGACGTCGTCGCGCCCGGCTCCGGCTTCGACACCCACCCGCATCGGGACATGGAAATAGTCACCTGGGTCCTGGAAGGTGAACTGACACACCAGGATTCCACCGGTAACCACGGCGTCATCTATCCCGGCCTGGCGCAACGCATGTCGGCGGGCAGCGGGATACTGCATTCGGAGAAGAACGATTCATCTACGCAGCCAGTGCATTTCGTGCAGATGTGGGTGGTACCCGGCCAATCCGGTCTCGCGCCCAGTTATCAACAGCACGAAGTTGGCGACGAGTTACTCGGAGGCAACCTGGTCACCATCGCCTCGGGGATGCCGGCACACGATGCCGCGATCGCGCTGCATAACCGGGGCGCGGCTTTGCACTGCGCACGGATGCAACGGGGCGACACGATCGCCTTGCCCGCCGCGCCCTACCTGCACGTGTTCGTCGCCCGCGGCGGTCTCACCGTCGAGGGGGCCGGCGCACTTGGCGCTGGGGACGCCGTCCGGTTCAGCGACGGCGACGGCCGCGCGCTCTCTGCCGACGAGCCCGCCGAAGTCCTCGTCTGGGAGATGCAGACGGCGCTGGGTGGCTAGCCGACATTAGAGTAGGCTCGACAGACAGGAGCCCGCATGTCTCAGAAGCAGCCCCGACACGCAGCCCCCAAGCCCAATCGCGGCACCAAGGAGCTGCGGACGGCGAAGTTCTGGCTGGCGCCCATCGTCATCACGCTGGCCCTGATGTCCGCGTTGTCCGCGCTGTATTTGGGCGGCATCCTGAACCCCACCACCAACCTGCGACATTTCCCGATCGCCGTGGTCAACCAGGACGCCGGACCCTACGGCAAGCAGATCGTCGAGGGCATGGTGGCCGGCTTGGACAAGCAGAAGTTCGATGTTCGAGTTATCCCCCAGCCCGAGGCAAAACAATTGCTCGATAAGGCGCAGATATACGGCGAGTTGGTGATTCCGCCCGGGTTCTCGTCGCGATTGCGGGAACTCGGCGAGAGCGCCCTGACGGCCAATCGCGCCGAACGACCCACGGTCACGATCTCTACCAATCCACGGGCGGGCACACTCGGTTCCAGCATCGCGGGCCAGACCCTGAACCACGCCATGGCGGTGGCGAATGGCAAAGTGGGCGAACGACTTACGGCTGACGTACTAGCCCAGACCGGCGGCCAGATCGCGGGTGCTTCGGCCCTGGCCCTGGGCAATCCGATCGACGTCAGGTCCAACGTCTACAACCCGTTGCCCGACGGCACCGGAAACGGCCTGTCGGCCTTCTACTATGCGCTGTTGTTGCTGCTAGCGGGTTTCACCGGCAGCATCGTCGTCAGCACCCTGGTCGACTCGATGCTGGGTTATGTCCCCGCCGAATTCGGCCCGGTCTACCGCTTCGCCGAACAGGCCAGAATCTCGCGCTTCCGCACCCTGTTGGTCAAGTGGGGACTGATGGTGATCCTGGCGTTGCTGACCTCGGGTATCTATATGGCGATCGCCCACAAGCTGGGCATGCCCATCACGCTGGGCTGGCAGTTGTGGCTGTTCGGTGTGTTCGCGATCAGCGCCGTGGGCATCACCTCCAGTTCACTTATCGCCGTGCTGGGTTCGATGGGTCTGCTGGTGAGCATGCTGATCTTCGTGATTCTGGGTCTGCCGTCGGCTGGTGCCACGGTGCCGCTGGAAGCAGTGCCGCCGTTCTTCCGGTGGCTCGCCGAGTTCGAGCCGATGCATCAGGTGTTCCTGGGCGTGCGGTCGTTGCTCTACCTCGACGGTCACGCGGATGCCGGGCTGTCGCAGGCATTGACGATGACGTCGATCGGCCTGGTAATCGGACTGCTGTTGGGCGGTGTCGTCACACACCTGTACGACCGCAAGGGTTTCCACCGAATTCAGGGTGCGGTTGCGCTGGCCATCGCCGCTGAACACCAAGCGCAGCACCAAGCTCGCCAGAAGGTGCGCGAGGCCGCCGATCAGAGCGAAGCCCAACCCGAGACCCAGACCGAAACCGAAACCGAAACCGAGGCCGAGACGGCTGAGACCAAGGCCGAGACGGCTGAGCCCGAGGCCGCTGAGCCCGAAAGTTCAACTGAGCAAACGTAATTCCAGCGCGGCCTAACCGTCACGGCCCTGTTACAAAAGTTGACAGTGTGGCCGACGTGACTAATTCTGGGATAGTTGCTTTCCCCGATATCGGCTGAAAGGGCTTCCCGTGCTGACGCCATCTGCCGTCTTGCGCAGACTGACGGCTGGCTGCGCTGTCCTGGCGCTGTGTATCACTTTGGCCGGCACGACCGGACAACCGGTAGCCCGCGCCGCCGATGGCCGCGAAATGTTGCAACAAGCCATCGCCGCCACCAAGGGCTCCTATCTGGTCTACAACTTCGGTGCCGGACATCCGATGCCGCTTCTGGACGGCAGCGGCCGCTGGTACGAAATGAACAACGGCGGCCACCTGATGATCATCAAGGGCGCGTCGAGTAGGTTGCAGCCACACCTGTTGGTGGACACCCACACCGGCGACCAAGCTAAGTGCGAGAACAACCCTGGCGCACGCACCAGCGAGGGTCTGTGGCAGGCCTCCGAGATCTACGCCCCGCTGCAGGCCTGGCAACGAATGGGACAGCCGACGATCGCGATCAACGCCAACTTCTTCGACGTGCGCGGCCAAAAGGGCGGATCCTGGCGCGACACCGGTTGCAGTTCACCGCTCGGCGCGTTCGTGGACAACACCCGGGGACAAGGCCGGGCCAACCAGGCCGTCACGGGCACCGTCGCCTACCCCGGCAAGCAAGGCCTGTCCGGCGGCAACGAGTCGTGGACATCGCTCACAACGATGATCCTGCCGATAGGGTCCGCGCCATATGTGTTGCGCCCCAAGGGCAGAGAGGACTACGACCTCGCCACACCGGTAATCCAGGACCTGCTTAACAAGAATGCGAAGTTCGTTGCCGTCGCCGGGATTGGGCTGCTGTCTCCGGGCAATACCGGACAACTACACGACGGCGGACCCAGCGCGGCCCGGACCGCGCTGGCTTACGCGAAGCAGCGGGACGAGATGTACATCTTCGAGGGCGGCAGCTACACCCCGGACAACATCCAGGATCTGTTCCGGGGCCTAGGCAGTGACACCGCCGTGCTGCTCGACGGCGGCGGCTCCTCGGCGATCGTGGTACGCCGTGACACCGGGGGAATGTGGGCCGGTGCGGGCGCGCCCAAGGGATCCTGCGACACCCGCCAAGTGCTGTGCGACTCGCGCGAGCGGGCGCTACCGAGCTGGCTCGCGTTCAACTAGACCCGGCTACACGTGAGGTGTCACGTCCAGCGAGGTGATGGTATTCATCCGCGTCACCAGCCACCGGTCACCCTCACGCTTCATCGTCATCAGGTACGCCAGGTACTGCAGCGAGGGGATGTTCTTTTTCAGCGGGGTGGTCGACGTGGTGTTCGTATACACGATCACCACCGCATTCGGGCCATCCAGCGTCTCGACCGCGACGCCGGTGACCTCGGTCGAGTTGGTCATCTTGTACTGCTTGTTGGGGCCGACGACCTTTTCTTCGACGAACTTGCGGTACTGCGCACTGAAGTCTCCGGCAAGGTACCTGCCCGCGCGGTCGGCGAGGGTGTCCATGTTCTCCGGGGTGTAGCTCCACAGTGCGGTGACCGCGTTGGCCGCTGCCCGCGCCACCTTCACCTTGACCTCGACGGTGGCACGCTCGGACAGGTAGGGCTGCACCGTCGCGCCGGCGAAGGCAGCGGAGCCGACGAACAGGATCGCAGCCGCCGCGGCGATGACCGCGGCCACGCGGCCTTTCTTCTTTTCCCGCTTCTTCTTTTCTTTCTTCTTCTTGGCCTTAGGTGTCGCTTCGGCTGGCTCTTGGGCTGAATCCTCTTCTGACGCGGCCTCGTCCGACTCGGTCGCTGCCGGTTCGGTTTCGTCAGCCGGTTCGGCTTCGTCAGTCGGCTCGGCCGCCGATGCCTCGGCCTGGGTTGTCTCCTGGTCGGAGCCGTCCCCAGCCTCGTCGGTCAGATGACCTGCTGCAGGTTGCTGATCTTCCACTGATTCCCTTCCTGCCTAGCGGTCGCCGACCAACGGTTGGTGTTCTCGAAGACCTGTTTCCCGTCCGGTGATTTGGAGGTGACGTCGGTGGCCACCAGGACCGTCACGCTGCCGTCGTCGTTCCAGCGTTCCACGCCGGCCTCCAGAATCGTCCCGGTGGATCGTTCCGCACGGGCCACCTGGAGCAGGATTTCGTTGGCCTTGTCCATGTACTCCTTGGCGAAGTCGCCGGTGGCTTGCGCCATGATCCGTTCGATGTATTCGTTGGCGTGGAACGGATCAACGGATGTGAAGCCGGTCATGAACCACTTCACGTAGTTAACGGCCTGGGTTTCGCGCTCGGCGGTGCGCGCACGGGACTGATGGTCGACGAGCATGAAGGTGGACAGCGCGATCGCGGCGACCATCAGCACCGATGCAGCTGTGGAAACCACCGGCAGCACCCACTGTTTCGGCGGTATGGGTTGCGCGACGAGCAGCGAGTCCTCGCCGGGTTCGAACCTGCGGCGGGGACTCATTTGTGTTCCGCCGGCGGTTTCGGTTTGGCCAGGACGGTCAGGCCGTCGACGAGCCAACGGCCGTCGTCGCGCTTGACGAAGTTCACCCGGACGCTCGCGGTGATGTACCGGACCTCCTGGCCCTCGCCACGCCGGCCCTGCAAGAACAACAACATCTTGGCGGAATTCGGAGTGGCAGCCAGTACCGAGTTGGTCGAACCCCAATATTCGTTGACGACAGGGTGACCCTTTTGCACCACTTCCTGCTGAGCGGCCAGATCACGACGGTATCTCTCGGTGGTTAGCGACAGCGCGCGGGCGAAGTCGTCGTGGAGGGTTTTCGGGTTGTAGGTCAGCATCTGGGCGACGATCTTAGGGCCCTGCTTGGAGATCTCGTCCCGGGTCCGTTCGGTTGCCTGGGCGTTGGCGTACACCACGCCGTAACCGACACCGGTGGCGCCCAGGCACAGGACCGCGGCGGCGGTCAGCGCAATCGCGGTCCATTTCCGCACCTGGCCGGGCCGCTCATGCGGTACGACGCGGAGCACCTCGGTCTTGACCAACATGTCTGCGAAGGTCCGGCGTTCCGGATCCCACAGCGGCCATAACCAACCCACCAACAGCGCGGCGGTATCGAGCAAGTGCGCCAGGTCGCGCAGCAGCAGCCGCCACGGGCCGATATCGGCACCGTCGCGACGGGTCACTGCGATGCCGAACAGCGCGCGGCCCAGGCTCCAGCCGGTGACGCTGGGCAGCAACAACCGGTTCACCAGCACCAGCAGCACGGCGACACCGAGCAGGGACGTGGATATCCACCACCACACGCCACGCGCCGGCAGGGTGAAGGAAACCATGGCCAACGTCGTGGCTGCGGCCATGCCCGGAAGTATGTCGACGGTCAACGCTGCGGCGCGCAGATGCCACGGCGCCAAGGCTTTCTCGGGTAAGTCCTGGGTGGCGTCCGTGGTCTTGATCTTTTCGACCACCACCGTCACTTCGTCACCTGGTCGAGTTTGGAGATCTTGTAGGTGCCGTCGGTCGGCGACATCCGCACACGCAGTCGATAGCCCGTTTCCTGATTCTGCTGCTCGGCGTTCGACAGGCTGATGCGGATCGCCACGAGCATGTCTACCGAGCCGTCGGGATTGTTGTGTTCCACCGCCGCACGCAATGCCGAGACTTTGAGGTGCACATCCGCGGCCTGATACGCCTGCACCAACATGCTGCTGTAGAGCAGCGCCTGGGTGCGGTATTGGTCGGTGCCGCAATCGATGATCTTCTGCTCACTGGCGGCCATGCTGCTGGTGTCGGGCGCTTGCGTGGCGGCGACGCAGTCTTTGGCAATGCTCAGGGCCAACGCGTTATTGCGCTGCAACGCCTGAATGTCCTGGTGAGAGCGCAGCGCATAGTAGCCGCTGGCTCCGACCCCCCCGGCGACGATGAGCAGGATGGCCGCAATCGCGGCGAACCACCCGCGGCCTACCCGCGAGGGGCCCCGCCCGCTGGCTGCATCTTCGGCGGCTGCTTCTTCGGCGGCTGCATCTTCGGCGGCTGCTTCTTCGGCTGCACCGTCATCGGATGCATTCTCGTCGGATTCCGTCACCGCAGAGCTGTCTGGGTCGGCTCCGGCCTCGGATTCTTTCGAATCCTCGACCGTCACCGCGGAACCAGTCGGGTCGGCTCCGGCCTCGGATTCTTTCGAATCCTCGACCGTCACCGCGGAACCAGTCGGGTCGGCTCCGGCCTCAGAATCTTTCGAATCCTCGACCGTCACCTCCGGACCCAGCGAATCGTCCTCGTTGATGGGGTTCAGCCGGCTGGCGCCAGCATCTCCTTCCATCCGTCGTCTCCTGTTTTGGTTGAGTTTGCGACGGAGTATTTGACCCCGTCGGGCCCGACCAGCTCACCACTCTGCGGACTGTATACCGCAGAGGGGGGCCCGCCCGGAGTGTAGACGCACGGGTTGGGCTGTTGTCCGTTGCACTGCACCGCGCCCGTTCCGGGTCGCGTAAGCGGGTCGCTGATCGGTGGCGGTGTCAGGCCCCCCGGTGGGAGCCGATCGGCCGGCAGCGGGTTCAACCCGTTGTTCACCGACGGCGCCGGGACTACCAGCCCCGGCTTGACCGGCTGGTCACAGCGCGCCGCGGGCGCCGGGCAGCTCAGCAACTGGTTCGGGTCGCCGTACCAGGGGTTGGTACCGGCTGGCTCGTAGGGCTTGGTGCTGCGGCATTCGCGCGGCGTCGCGGCCCGTTTACCGGGAACGTCGACACACGGAATGTTTCGCGAACCACGCACGCTGTTGGCCGGGGTGTCCATCGGGATCTTGCAGTAGGTCCCGACCGGCAACGGCTGCACACTGGTGTCGGCAAACGATCGCCACTGCTCGGCCGGGATGAAGCCGGTCAGGCAGGGCGGCGGCTGATTAATCGCCAGGGCCAGGTCCAGTGCGGCCTGGTTCGGGAACGGCGCCGCCACCGTCTGCGCGATCGAGGCGCCTTGTGGCAGGAACACCAACACCTGTTCGAGGCCCTTGTTGTAGCGCTTCAACATCTCGAAGACCACCTCGAGGTTCGCCAGCGTCTGCGGCAGCGATTCCTGCACGCCGGAGAATACGTCGTTGACCTGGTCGGCCGTCGGCGCCGCCTGGGTCAGCACGCTCCGCAGATGCTGGTCCTCCTGCGCGCTTTGCGCGGCCAACACATTCAGGTTGTGCGACCAACGCTGAATGGCGCTACCGGAATCAACCTGGCTCTGCAGGACCGGTCCCGAGTGCTGAATGATGTCGTTGATGTCGTTGATCTGGGTGTGGAAGTCACCCACGATCGCCTGAGTGGCATCGACCAGTCGCTGCAAGGCGGGCCCTAGGCCACCGACCGCCAGCGCCGTCTCGTCGAGCAGCTTCGGGATCTTTTCCTTCGGCAGCGCGGCGAGTCCGCGGTTCGCGGTGTCCAACGCCGGCCCGATCTCGCTCGGAACCGTGCCCTTGGTGATGGTCTGGCCGGACGCAAAGAACTTCCCCGGGTTCCCGGTTGACACCAGGTCGAGGTACTGCTCACCGACCGCCGACACCGAGTGCACGTTGGCCGTTGCGTCGAGAGGAATCTTGTAGCGGCTGTCGATGCTCAGCGTGGCTCGAGCACCGTTGGGTGTGGGCTCGACTTCGGTGACCTTGCCAATGGTGATGCCGCGGTAGGTCACGTTGGCGGTGGGATACAGACCACCCGATGCCGGTAGCTCCGCGGTCAACTCGTAGCGCCCCAACCCGACCAGGGTCGGCACCTGTAAGTAGTAGATGCCTAGCACCGACAGCGCAATCACGGTCAGCGCCAAGAACATCCACAACTGGCGCTTGATAAAGGGTGTCAGCATTGGCCTCGCTCCGCCCTTTCCACCAGCGGTCCGCCCGGCGCGTCGTTCGGGTTCGACGTATAGCGGACGTCAGGAATCATCGTCTCCGGGTCGCGGCCGAACGACTGCTCGATCGCGCGCAGCGCCCCGGAGAATCCGGTACCGGTCAGCACCGCGTTGTCGACCGCGCTCAGCGTCACATCGAGCGTGGCGTTCACGTTCTGGTAGTCACCGCGGAAGATCTTCGGCACCGTGTCGATGTCGAACGGCTGCGTCAGGATCAACTTCAGCGCGCCAATCAAGTACGGCGACCCCCGACCGAGTTCCCGCAACGGACACTGCAGCGCCTGCAGGTCAGTGTTCAGGTTGGCCCGTGCGTCGCCCAGGTACTGGTCGGCGGCCGAGCTCAACCGGCCCACCGAGTCGACTGCGTTGATCAGCAGGTTCTTGGTGTCCGCGAAATGCTTGAGCAGCGGCGGGAAGTCCGTCAGCACGCGTTCCAGCACATCGTTGCGGTTACCGACATAACTGAGCAGCCGGTTCGTCGAGTCGATGGCATGCGTGATGTCGTCGCGTTGCTCGTTGAGCTGACGGGTGAAGGTGTCGAGCCTGTTCAGGAAACCACGGATCTGGTCGCCCCGGCCGTGGAAGATCGCGTAGATCTCGTTCTGCAGCACTTCCAGGTTAGGAATGCCGCCACCGCGCAGGATCAACGAGATGACGGCCAGCGTTTGCTCGATGTTGGGATACGCCGACGAGTTCTTCAGCGGAATCGTGTCACCGTTGCGCAGCGTTCCCTGCGGGTCGGGCGGCGAAATCAACTCGACGTGCTGCGAACCCAGCAAGCTGGTCTGGCCGATCTTGAGGATGGCGTTCTTGGGCAGCTTGACGTCTTTTTTCAGCCCGAGCGTCAGCGTGGCGATCCAGTTCTTCAGCTCGATTTTGCGGATCGAGCCGACCTCGACGTCGGCAACCATCACCTTGCTGTTGCCGTTGATCGCCAAGGTGTCGGGCACCTGGGCGTAGACGGTGTACGCGTCGGACCCGCTGCCCGGCGCCCCCGGGATGGCCACCTGGGAGATGCCTTTCCAGCCACAGGAGCTGAGCATCAAGGTCGCCAGCAGCAGCACCAGCGCCTGCCAGCCGCCGCGACGGACTCGGTGTAACACGCTCTTCGCGGTCACTGTCCTCCTCCTGCCTCAGCTGGTAGCGGTGCGCCGACGGGAGCCGGTGCCGGACCCGGGCCGGCGGGCACCGGCGCGACCGGGCCGGGAATCACCCCTGGCCCCGGCGCGGGCGGCGGTACCGGCACCTGAGCCTGCAGGCCGATCGGTGGCAAAATCGGGACCTCGTCGTATGCGTTGGGCGGTCCCGGCGGCGTCTGCAGCGTCGACTGAACCGGCTCGATGTCGGGTCCACCCATCAGCTCAGCCAGCGACTCGGGAGTCAGCAGGCCGGCCGTGATCGGACCCACCTGGGTGCCCTGCATACCCGGCGCAACGATCCAGCCTTGCTGGGTGTTGCGGTGCGACAACGGGGTGTCCGGCACCCAGATACCCGGGACGGTGGTGTCCTTGTATCCGTTTGGCGGTTGCAACCGCGGCTCGGAGTAGGCGACCATCTTCGGCAATACCTCGGCGGTGCTGAACGTGTTCAAACCGAACGGGAAGTAGTTGAACTTGATTGCGTCGAGCACTGGCGCCATGTACTGGGCGCAGAGTTCGGCGGATTCCTGATACCCCAACCGGCTGCCGGCTTGGACCGAACTGCAGATGAACTGCATCGGGTTGGCGAAGCTGGTGATTTCCGGGACGGCGACCAGCGAACCGTGGGACGGGTGATAGATCAGGTTGACATTGGCCGCAGCCGTCGGCAGCACGTGCAACGCGGTTTCCAGACCGTTCAGCGGCTCGGGCTGCAACAGCGTATTGGTCAGTGTGGCAAGGTTATTGACGTCGTGCGTCAGCACCTCGCTGTTCTTGTCCAGCCACGGGCGAACCGTGGTCAACAGGCTGTCCAACTGGCGCAGCGTGGCCGCCAGCGCCTGATCCGAACTCGCGAGGCGACCGGTCACGTCGGCCAGATTCTGGTTCAACGCCACGAACTGTTTGTCGTCCTGGTGCAGCGCGTTGACGAACATGGCCAGGCTCTTGACGACGGCGAAGAAGTCGCCCCGGCCTTCGTTGAGCGCTGTCAGCGCCCGTGACAGGTTGTCCAGGGTGGTGTTGAGCTGCTTGCCCTTGCCCTCGAGACCATTGGCGAACGAGTTGATGACCTCGCCGAAGGGTCCTTGAGGCTGCTCCGGCGTTGGCCCGAGCTCGTTGATGATGTGGGTGATGCTGTTGCGCAGCTCGTCCCACTCCACCGGAACCTGCGTGCGCTCGAGCGGGATTACCGCGTTGTTCGCGAGCACTGGTCCGCCCTTGTAGGGCGGCTCGAGCTGGATTGCGCGGGACGCCACCAGGGTCGGGTTGAGAATTATCGCCGAAGCGTTGGCTGGCACCTTGTACTTGTTGGAGTAGTGGAAGGTCACCTTCATCTTGTCGCCGGCCGGCTCGATGCTGTCGATCGTGCCGACCTTCAGGCCCATGATCTGGACCTTGTCACCCGCGTACAGCGCGTTGGCCTCTGAGAAGTAGGCGACGACCGTGTTCGTCGTCAGCTTCTGGTACAGGTGCCACCCGACAAAGGCGGCCGCCAGCCCGAGCACCACGATCAGCGAGCCGATGATGACCGTCGCCCGCGACATTTTCGGCAGGCGGATGTTGCGGACGTCAAAGATGGTGCTCAATTCTCGCTACCTCCCGCTGCGCCACTACCGCCGGTGCCACCTGGCGTGATGAACGGTGCCGGCAACTGGTTGCCCGGTCCCGGCGGGGCCGCGGGACCCGGAGGCAGCCCCGGTGCGAACGTCGACGGCGGTGCTACCGGTCCGGCCGGTCCGATCGGTTCGGTGCGAGCACCCGGCGGTGCGTTTGGCGGCAGCGGCACCGGGGTGCCGGGAGCGTCGGGCACCGGTTCGCCCGGCCGTCCGCCGATCGGAATGCCCGGTACCGGCGGCACCCCGTTCGGGTTGGGCGGCGATGTCAGAACATCCAGTGGCGCCGGGAACGGCGATCCACCGAACGGCCCGATGTTCAGACCGGCGCAGGGCAGCGGATTGCCTGGCGTCGGCAGTCCGTTCGCGGCCGGCGTGTAGGAGCATGGCGAGCCCGGCGGTACAGCCGGTCCCGGGTGCTCCGGGGTACCTTCCAGCACCAGCGGCGGCGGCGGCGGTGCACCGTTGGGGAAGCGCGTGCCGTTGGGGTCGGGGAACCGGTACGCCGGCAACCCGGCGCTGCGCCAAAACTCTTCGGGATCCAGACCGCGCTTCTTGAACGCGGCGTCGATGAACGGCTGGATGATCTGACCCGGAACCAGGTTGTGAATGACCACCTTGAAGAAGGGTCCCGATCCGATGGCTTCGTTCAGTGACGGCAAGAACCCACCGACCATCAGCAGTCCGTTTGCCAGGTCGTCCTTGCGCTCGACCAACAGGTCGCTGAGGGTGCGCAGCTGTTCCAGCACGTGGTTGATGTTCGGGTTGTCGTTGAGCAGACCCTCAACCTGGGTCGAGAATGCGGCGACGTTGCTGAGCAGTGCGTCGATGGCGCGACCACGTTCATTGAAGGCGGCCAGCAGTGTCTTGGCGTTTACCAGCAGCCGGTCCACCTGCTGGCTGCGGTCACCGAGGACACTGGCCACCTGGTTGGCTTGGGCCAGCAGATGCTTGATCTCCTCGTCGCGCTTGCCGATGGTGTCGGAGAACTTGGCGACACCGTCGAGGGCGGGACTGAGCTGCGGGTAGGTCTGGTCAATGGTCTCGGACAACACATGCAACGACTTCTTGACCGTGTCGATGTCCCAGCCGGTGGCCGCTTTGGTGACGTCCAGGAATGCGTCGTAGATCTGGTACGGGGTGGTGCTCTGGCCCAGCGGCAAGGTCCCGTTCGGCCGCAGCGGCTGGTTGCCACGGGCTTCGATCTCGAGAACCTTCTTGCCGAGCAGGGTGTCGGTACGGATGTTCAGCCGACTCTCGGTTCCGATGGTTTCGGTACCGATCGAGAACTTCATCACGATGTGATCGCCGTCGATCTTGATGGCCTCGACCTTGCCGACGTCCATGCCGGCGATGCGCACCTTGTCGCCCTTGTTGATGCCGCCGGTGTCGGTGAACTGCCCGTAGTAGCTGGGCCTTGCCATCAACATGGGCACGCTGGTGAAGCTTTGACCCACCCCGATGACAAGCAGCGTCACCACGATGCCCATCAACCCGATGTGAAGCCTGTTGGGCGGTTCAAGCGTTCTCATTGGGGTGTGCACCTTCCTGTCGGCTGGTGGAAGAGCCGGACAGTGCGGACAGGCCCCCCGGGCTGCAGCCCGTTGATTCGGAGACTGATGTCGCAGGAGTAGAAGTTCACGAAGTCGCCGTAGGAGCCGATGCCGCGCCCGATCAAGTTCAGTGCGGACGGCACCTTGTGCAGGAAGTCGTTTAATTGCTCCCGCTGATCGATCAGCGGCTGCTGAATGGTGTCGAGATAGTTGATCGCCTTGTGCAGCAGGGCGCGGTCCTCGGCCAGCAGGTCCGCCACCGTCCCGGCGGCGTTACTGATGTGCGCGGTGCCGGCGGCCAGCGGGTCGGCGTGGTCCTTGAGCCCGGTGATCAGCACCTCGAGGTTATTGACCGTCTGATCGAAGTCCTTGCGGTGCCGAACCGTGGTGTCCAGCACCGTATTCAGATTCTTGATCACCTCGCCGATCGCCTGATCACGCTCGGCAAGCTGCGAGGTGAGCTGTGCGGTCTGGTTGAGGATGTCGTTGATCGTGCCGCCCTGACCTTGGAACACGGTGATCAGGGCCGACGCGATCGTGTTGACCTTGTCCGGGTTGAGCGCGCGGAACACCGGTTTGAAGCCACCGATCAGCGCGTCCAGGTCGAGTGCCGGCGAGGTCCGCGACAGCGGGATGAATCCACCCGGCGACATGATCTTGTCGGAGCCGTCCCCTTCGCCGCGCTTGAGCTCGAGGTAACGGTTGCCGATCAGGTCGAGGTAGCGGATCTGCGCGGTCGTCGACTGGTACAGCGGGATCGCGCGGTCGACGTTGAAGGTCACCTTCACCCGCTTGCCATTGTCGATCAGCTCGACCTTGTCGACCTTGCCGATCTCCACTCCGGACGCGCGGACGAACTGGCCGTTGCGCAGTCCGCTTATGTTGCTGAACTCGGCGGAGTAGGAGTTGGTCCGGTCGAACCGAATCTGACCGAACACGACGATGATCATGATGCTGAACAGCACCAGCACTATTGCGAAAGCGCTGAGTTTGACGAGCGTCCCGGTGATTTTCATGGGTTGATCGTGTTGTCCCCTACTTGACGGCCCCAGACGTACTCGAGTACGTAGGGCGAACCGGTATCCAAGTGGTTGTAAGGCGCGAGGCTGTTGCCGCTGTCCATCACCAGTTGCGGTGCGGGCCACAGTTGACGGGTGATCTGCTGCCAACATCCCGGTGCACCGCCCGGGCCGCCACGTGCGTTGACGCGCGGCAGATTCTCCGGGTAGGTGTACGGGTTCGGCGCCCCACCGACCAGTCCGGCGGCTAGCCCGCCGACCTGCGACAGCAGCAGCGGAACCAGCGAAATCGGGTTCAGCATCATGCCCAGGGCGGACAGGATCTGGGAGTGGCTGTCCAGCGAGTAGCCGTTGCCGCCGAGGAACTGGCGGGCCTTGGGTTCGATGTCGTGGTAGTTGCGCAGCGTGCAGAGCAGCTCGGGGCTGTAGGTGTCCAGCAGCTGTGCGGTCGGCTTCAGGTCTGCTGCGCCGCGCGCCAGATACGGCCCGCCGCGCTCGAAGATATCGGCGCCGGTGTTGCCGAATCCGGCGGCTGCCAATAGCGCCTGGTCCAGGTCCTTTTGCTGGGCGTTGATCGAGCGAGCCGTCGGCACCGAATTGTTCAGGAAGTCCAACAGCTCCGGTGCGGCGTCGGCGTAGACGTCGCCGAGGGCAGCGAGCTGTTGGATGTCACGACGTGCCTGCGGCATCTGGGGGTTGATGTCGTCCAGGATCTTGTTGCCGTTGACGATCGACTCGCCGAACCGGTCGCCCAGCCCGGTCAGTGATTGCGCGGCCGCACTGAGTGTCAGGTTGAGCTTGACCGGATCGACCTTCTCCGCAATCGAGGTGAGGGTCTGGAACAGGGTGTTGATC
>NZ_LZLS01000137.1 GCF_001673365.1 Mycobacterium asiaticum | reverse complement strand
CGAGTCGGCCGATGGTGCGGCTGCGAACGAGCCGGTTGAGCCGCCATCCGGTGGCCCTGATCAGCAGTACGGCCAGCACCGCGCTGGCCGTACTGGCCGTCACCGCGATGCCCACACCGAACACCGGGCCGAACAGCAACCCCGCGGTCAGCGTGAACGCCGTGCGGGGAAAGGGCAGCACGGTGACGAGGGTGTGAGTGAGCCAGAACACCAGCGGAAACCACGGCCCCAGCGATCGAGCCCACTCGCGCATCTCCACTGCCGTCGGCAGCGGAACCAGCAGCGCGATTGCCACCACGGCTGTGATTCCCACCACGCTAACAACCAGCCTCGGCAACGACGTCTGACGCGCCGCCGAGACCACGGCCGCGGCGATACCACGCACCGTATCGGTGGTTTTGCTGATCGCGGCGGTCGTCACGGCTCCCAAGAGTACGGAACGAAAATGAATATCGAGTTTCTCCGGTCTGGCGTTTCGTCGTAGCGGCCAGTCGCTGGGCGGTTCGCGATTCCTAAATTCGGGCCGGAATCAATTAGCCTTCTTAGTTAAGCAACGCCGTCTGTTGCTGCAGAAACAGGAGCTAATCGGTGTCCATTGATGTACCCGAACTCGCCGACCTAGAACAGGTTCGCGGGCGCTGGCGCAGTGCGGTTGCCGGTGTGCTGTCCAAGAGCACCCGAACTGATCCGGCCGATCTCGGCGACCACCCGGAAGAGCGGTTGGAAACCCCCACCTACGACGGGTTCGTCATCCGCCCGCTCTATACCGCGTTCGACGAGCTGCCCGAGCCGCCGCTGCCCGGTCACTGGCCGTTTGTGCGGGGTGGCGACGCAACACGCGACGTGAAGTCCGGCTGGAAGGTCGTCGAAGCCTTCCCGACCCCCGGTATCGATCCCGCCGAGGCCAACGCGGTGCTGTTGGGCGCCCTCGGAGAGGGCGTGAGCGGGCTGTTGCTGCGCGTGGGCGAGTCCGGGTTGGCGCCGGAGCGAATCGAGGCGCTGCTCGAGGGCGTGTACCTGAGCATGGCGCCGGTCATCCTCGACGCCGGTGCTGACTACGTCGCGGCGGCTGACGCCATGTTGGCGCTGGTCGATGCGGTGGAAGACGACCAGCGCGCCACGGTGTCGGTTGACCTGGGCGCCGATCCGCTGACCGCAACGTTCAGTGACCGCAGCGCGCCGACTGTCGAGGACGTCGTGACGGTCGCCAAACGCGCCGCCGACGCCCAAGGCGTTCGCGCGGTGACCGTCGACGGGCCGGCGTTCCACAACCTGGGCGCCACCGCGGCGTGGGAACTCGGCGCCACCATTGCTGCCGCCGTCACTTACCTTCGGGTCCTCACCGAATCCGGGATGACGGTCGAGCAGGCGCTGAAGCAGATCAGTTTCCGACTTGCTGCCGACGACGACCAGTTCATGACGCTGGCCAAGATGCGCGCTGTGCGGCAGCTGTGGGCGCGGGTCGCCGAGGTCGCCGGGGATCCCGACGGCGGTGCGGCCGTTGTGCACGCCGAGACATCGCTGCCGATGATGACTCAGCGCGACCCGTGGGTGAACATGCTGCGCTGCACGCTGGCCGCCTTCGGGGCGGGTGTGGGCGGCGCAGACACCGTCCTGGTGTACGCGTTCGATGTCTCCATCCCCGGCGGATGGCCGGGGACCGCGACCAGCTTTGCGCGCCGGATCGCCCGCAACACCCAACTGCTGCTACTCGAAGAGTCGCACGTGGGCCGGGTGCTGGATCCCGCGGGCGGATCGTGGTTCGTCGAGGACCTCACCAAGCAGTTGGCCGAACAAGCCTGGCAGCATTTCCAATCCATCGAAGCGCACGGCGGGTTCATCGAGGCCCACGACTATCTGGCCGCAAAAATCGGCGAACTTGCTACCAAACGCGCCGACGATATCGCGCATCGCCGCATCGCGATCACCGGTGTCAACGAATTTCCCAACCTGGGTGAAGCGCCGCTGCCGCAAGGGGATTCGTTGCAACGGGCCGGACACGTGCTGCGCTACGCCGCCGAATTCGAGGCACTGCGCGATCGCTCGGACGTCTACTTGGACCAACACGGCAAGCGTCCGCAGGTGCTGCTGCTGCCGCTGGGGCCGTTGGCCGAGCACAACATCCGCACCACGTTCGCCTCGAACTTGTTGGCATCCGGTGGAATTGAGGCGATCAACCCCGGCACCGTCGACGCCGATAGCGTCGCAGAAGCCGTCCGGAACGCCGAATCCCCGATTGTGGCGGTGATTTGCGGAACCGACAAGCGCTACCCGGATGAGGTTGCCGGTGTTGTCCAAGCGGCGCGCGCGGCCGGCATCGAACGGCTATACCTGGCCGGGCCAGAAAAGGCACTGGGTGAGAGCGATCACCGTCCCGACGAGTTCTTGACAGCGAAAATCAATGCGGTCGAAGCGCTTTCGGATCTGCTTACCAGATTGGGGGCCTAGATTATGACGGCTACTGTTCCCTCGATCGGCAGCTTCTCCGACGTTCCGCTGCACAGCGACCGGACCACAGAACCGCCCACCGAAGCTCAGGTGGAAGAGCACGTCGCCGCCGCGGCGAAGGCCCACTGGTACAGCCCCGACCAATTGCAGTGGCAGACGCCGGAAGGCATCGACGTCAAGCCGGTCTACATCGCCGCGGACCGCGCCGCGGCCGGCGAAGATGGCTACCCGCTCAACAGCTTTCCCGGCGAACCGCCGTTCGTGCGGGGGCCGTACCCGACGATGTACGTCAACCAGCCTTGGACCATCCGTCAATACGCCGGATTCTCTACCGCCGCGGAGTCCAACGCGTTCTACCGCCGCAATCTGGCCGCCGGCCAGAAGGGTCTGTCGGTGGCCTTCGACCTGGCCACTCACCGCGGCTATGACTCCGACCATCCCCGTGTTCAGGGCGACGTCGGAATGGCCGGTGTGGCAATCGATTCCATCCTCGACATGCGCCAACTGTTCGACGGCATCGACCTGTCGGCGGTGTCTGTGTCGATGACGATGAATGGTGCGGTGCTGCCGATCCTGGCTTTGTACGTGGTGGCTGCCGAGGAGCAGGGGGTGCCGCCGGAGAAGCTGGCCGGCACCATCCAGAACGACATCCTCAAAGAGTTTATGGTCCGCAACACCTACATCTATCCGCCCAAGCCCTCGATGCGGATCATCTCCGACATCTTCGCCTACACCAGTGCCAAGATGCCGAAGTTCAACTCTATCTCGATTTCGGGCTACCACATCCAAGAAGCTGGTGCCACAGCGGATTTGGAGCTGGCCTACACACTGGCTGACGGCGTCGAGTACATCAAGGCGGGCCTGGACGCGGGCCTGGATATCGACAAGTTCGCGCCTCGGCTGTCGTTCTTCTGGGGCATCGGCATGAACTTCTTCATGGAGGTCGCCAAACTGCGAGCGGGCCGCCTGTTGTGGAGCGAGCTGGTTGCGGAGTTCGATCCCAAGAGCGCCAAATCGCTTTCACTGCGCACACATTCGCAGACTTCCGGATGGTCGCTGACCGCCCAGGACGTGTTCAACAACGTCGCCCGCACCTGCATCGAGGCGATGGCCGCCACCCAGGGCCACACCCAGTCGCTGCACACCAACGCCCTCGACGAGGCGCTGGCGTTGCCCACCGACTTCTCGGCCCGCATCGCGCGTAACACCCAGTTGGTGTTGCAGCAGGAATCGGGCACCACCAGGCCGATCGACCCTTGGGCGGGTTCGTATTACGTGGAGTGGCTGACCCATCAGCTTGCGCAGCAGGCCCGCGCCCACATAGAGGAGGTCGCCGAACACGGCGGCATGGCCCAGGCCATCAGCGAAGGCATCCCGAAGCTGCGGATCGAGGAAGCGGCCGCGCGCACCCAGGCCCGCATCGACTCCGGCCAGCAGCCGGTGATCGGGGTCAACAAATATCAGGTCGAAGAGGACCAGGAGATCGAGGTCCTCAAGGTCGAGAACAGTCGGGTGCGTGCCGAGCAGCTGGCCAAATTGAAGGAACTGCGGGCCAGCCGGGACAAGGCGGCCGTCGAGGCCGCGCTGGCTGAGCTGACGCGTGCGGCCTCAGAGCAGGGCGCCACCGGAGAAGATGGGTTGGGCAACAACCTGATGGCGTTGGCCATCAACGCGGCCCGGCATAAGGCCACCGTCGGCGAGATCTCGGACGCGTTGGAGAAGGTCTACGGGCGGCACCAGGCCGAAATCCGTACCATCGCCGGGGTCTACCGCGACGAAATTCAGGGAGGGTCCAACATCACCGGGCTGTCCGAAGCAACCGAACTCGTGGAGAAATTTGCCGAGGCCGACGGTCGCCGGCCCCGAATTCTGATCGCCAAGATGGGCCAGGACGGCCACGATCGCGGCCAGAAGGTGATCGCGACCGCGTTCGCCGACATCGGCTTCGACGTGGACGTCGGGTCGCTGTTCTCCACGCCCGAGGAGGTGGCCCGCCAGGCCGCCGACAACGACGTGCACGTGGTCGGGGTTTCCTCGCTGGCCGCCGGTCACCTGACGCTGGTCCCGGCGCTGCGCGACGCGCTGGCCGAGGTCGGACGCCCCGACATCATGATCGTGGTCGGCGGTGTCATCCCGCCGGGCGACTTCGACGAGCTGTACGAGGCCGGCGCCGCCGCCATTTACCCGCCTGGCACCGTGATCGCTGACTCCGCGACGGGCTTGTTGAACAAGCTCGCCGAGCGTCTCGGGTACTCGCTGGACTAATGGCTGCCCCACCCGTCCGCGAGCCGAACGACACCGCGATTTTCGCCGCGATTTCTCGCCGTGTGGTTCGGTTCGCGGCCCAAGGGCCCAGAGGGTTCGCGGCCGAGAGGCGAAAAGAGTGAACATCGCGAAGCTGGCCGCCGCCATCCGCGCAGGTGACCGCGCCGCATTGCCGCGGGCCATCACGATGCTCGAGTCCACCCGCCCCGACCACCGCGAACAGGCCCAGGAACTGCTGCTGGCGCTGCTGCCGGACGTCGGCAACGCCCACCGGGTCGGAATCACCGGCGTACCGGGGGTGGGCAAGTCCACCAGTATCGAGGCGCTGGGAATGCACCTGATCGAGCAGGGCCACAAGGTGGCCGTGCTGGCTGTCGACCCGTCTTCGACGCGCACCGGCGGCTCGATTCTGGGGGACAAGACCCGGATGGCGCGCCTGGCCACGCAGCCCGACGCCTAC
The DNA here is from genome assembly GCF_001673365.1 of Mycobacterium asiaticum. Lineage (GTDB taxonomy): Bacteria > Actinomycetota > Actinomycetes > Mycobacteriales > Mycobacteriaceae > Mycobacterium > Mycobacterium asiaticum_A. Next base: position 7,489 of record NZ_LZLS01000137.1, on the reverse strand, counting down.
ATCCGGCCGTCCCCGACGTCGGGGACGCTCGGTGGTGTAGCAAAGGCCACCCGGGAGTCCATTGTCCTGTTGGAGGCGGCGGGTTTCGACGTGATCCTGATCGAAACCGTCGGCGTCGGGCAGTCCGAGGTGGCGGTGGCCAACATGGTCGACACCTTCGTTCTGCTCACGCTGGCCCGTGCCGGGGATCAGTTGCAGGGCATCAAAAAGGGCGTGTTGGAGCTGGCTGACATCGTGGTGGTGAACAAGGCCGACGGCGACCACCTCAAGGAGGCGCGGATGGCCGCCCGCGAGCTCTCCGGCGCGATCAGGCTGATCTACCCTCGCGAAACGCTCTGGCGCCCACCGGTTCTCACGATGAGCGCGGTGGAGGGCAGCGGGCTTGCGGAGTTGTGGGACACCGTGGAGAAGCATCGCGAGGTGCTCACCGAGGCGAGTCAGTTCGAGGCGCGCCGCCGCGATCAGCAAGTGGATTGGACCTGGCAGTTGGTCCGTGACACGGTGCTGGACCGGGTGATGTCCAATCCCGCGGTACGCAAGGCCCGCCGGGAGGTGGAACGCGCGGTTCGCGACGGCGAACTGACCCCTGCGCTAGCCGCCCAGCAAATACTTCAGATCGCAACTCCCTAACGGATGGGTAAATAAGTCGGGGGTTTGCAAGTGGCCTCTTTGAAAACGAAGTAAATTCAAAGGGTGACGGTAGACATCGGAGTCAATCGCCGCGCTGTTCGATCTCACGATGCTCCTGACGCAGGGCATGGTGTGTTCGGTGCCGCGGACTCCCACTTCGCATGCGTTGTTCGTGCTTTCTCCACCATGTTCCCGTATCACCGCTTCGGCGGCGGGGCGCTGGCGGTCTATCTCGACGGTCAACCCGTCGTCGACGTCTGGAAGGGCTGGGCCGACCGGAACGGCGAGGTGCCGTGGTCGGCGGACACCGCCCCCATGGTGTTCTCGGCGACCAAGGGCATGGCGGCCACGGTTATCCACCGGCTGGCTGACCGTGGGCTCATCGACTACGAGGCCCCGGTAGCCGAGTACTGGCATTCCTTCGGAGCCAACGGCAAGGCGGACATGACGGTTCGCGAGGTGATGAAGCACACCGCCGGGCTGTCGGGGCTGCGTGGGGCCACCCAGGCGAACATCTTCAACCACGTTGAGATGGAGGAGCGGCTAGCGGCGGCATCCCCGGGGAGGCTGCTGGGACAACCTGCCTATCACGCACTGACCTTCGGCTGGCTGATGTCCGGACTGGCCAGGGCGGTCACCGGCAAGGACATGCGGGTGTTGTTCCGCGAGGAGTTGGCCGAGCCGCTGGGCACCGACGGTTTTCACCTTGGCCGCCCGCCGGCTGACTCGCCCACCCGCGCCGCCGAGATCATCATGCCCCAGGACATCGCGGGCACCCCGGTGGTGAATTACGCGATCCAGAAGATCGCCAATCAGTTCTCCGGCGGATACCGCTCCATGTACTTCCCGGGGGTCATTGCGTCGGTGTCGGGCAACATGGCCATGCTCGACGCCGAGATTCCCGCCGCCAACGGCGTCGTGACGGCACGCGCACTGGCGCGGATGTACGGCGCGATCGCCAACGGCGGCGAGGTCGACGGCACCCAATTCCTGTCGCGGCGACTCGTCGCCGGCCTGACCGGTGAGCGGGTCATCCAGCGCGACCGAAACATCTTCATGCCGATGGCTTTCCATCTCGGCTACCACGCTCTGCCGTTCGGCAACGTCATGCCTGGATTCGGACACGTCGGGCTAGGCGGTTCGGTCGGGTGGAGTGATCCGGAGACCGGGCTGGCGATCGGCGTGGTGCACAACCGGTTGCTGACGCCGTTGGTGCTGACCGACCATGCCGCGTTCGTCGCTCTCTACGCGCTGATTCGCAAGGCCGCGGCCAGCGCCCGCAAGCGCGGCTACCGGCCGGTGCATGGGCTCGGCGCGGCGTACACCGAGCCGGGACAGGTCGCGGGCTAGGAGTCCTCGAGGCGGAACCCGACCTTCATGGTCACCTGGTAGTGGGCAACGGCGCCGTCTACCAGGTGACCACGAACGGACTGCACTTCGAACCAGTCCAAATTGCGCATGGTCTGCTGGGCGCGCGTGAGCCCGCTCTTGATGGCCGCGTCGACCCCGTCGGGTGAGGTGCCGACGATTTCGATAACGCGATAGGTGTGGTTGCTCATGGGTGCCCCTTCGTTAGCGCGTCGAATGCCTCGATCTGTTCTTGGGTGACAGCGAGTGGGTCGGCGCCGTCGTGTACGCGTCGTTCCCAGTCGATCGTCCAGGACACAGCTTCACGGAAGCCGAGGCGGTTGCGCCAACCTAATTCCTGTTGGGCCTTCGTGGCGTCGAGTGCCAGCAGGTTCGCTTCGTGGGGGTGATCGCCGGGTTGGTTGTCCCAGTGGGCGCCACCGCCCCAGAGGTCGGCGGCCAGGGTGGCTACCTGTCCTACTTCGACGAAGCTGTCGCGACCCGGGCCGATGTTCCACTGGCCTAATCCTGAGCCGGCCAACAGCGCGTCGGCGATCACCAAGTAGCCATTAAGACAATCGAGCACGTGCTGCCAGGGGCGCACCGCCCGCGGGAACCGCAGCAGGGGAGCCGCACCGCTGGCATAGGCGCGCACCAAGTCGGGGAAGAGCCGTTCGTGGCTGACGTCGCCGCCGCCAATCACGTTGCCGCCGCGGGCAATTGCGGTAGGGCAGCCGGGGAAACTGCGGATCCAGGACTGGGCCAGCAGATCGGCCATCGCCTTTGAGGCGCTGTAGGGGTCGTCGCCGCCGAGGGGATCGGTTTCGACGTAGCCAGCTTCCTGGTCGACGTTGCGGTAGACCTTGTCGGTGGTGATGACGACGTGCGCACGGACCGACTTCGTGGCGCCGACGGCCTCGAGGACGTTCAGCGTGCCCATGGCGTTGGTCTCGTAGGTAAAGCGCGGGTTGCGGTAGGACTCCCGGACCAGCGATTGGGCCGCCAGGTGCACGACGACGTCGGGGGCGGTGTCCTGGATTGCTGCTGTGGTGGCTTCGGCGTCGCGGATGTCGATGCGGTGGTCGGTTTGAAGTTGCTCGGGGAGCCGGGCCCGGTCGAACAGGCTGCCGTCCGGGGGATCGAGAGCCAAGCCCGAGACCCGGTGGCCGCGGCTGAGCAGGAGTAATGCGAGCCAGGGGCCTTTGAAACCGGTGTGTCCGGTGATCAGGTAGTGCATCGTCTACCGCGGGGATGCAGGCGCAGCAGTCGGTATCGGTTCCGGCATTGGCGACTCCTTTGAGCGGCATGCGTCGACAAGTCCCACATACTATGCGCATCGGGGCCGCTCGATCGGCAGTGTCCGTACTTCAACCGTGCAGAGTCGTGAAAGCTGTTGGGTTGCAGGCATACTGGCGCAGCCAAACATGTCGAGTGCCGTTCAGCGGGACGGGTTCTGGCGGGATTCCGAGCGCCGGTGACGGGTCAAACTGCCGGTCAGGACGCCTGGTGCGCCAACGGTCGTTCGAGTATCTGTCCGTAGGTGGCTGGTGACGAAAACCAGCGGTCCAACAGGAAGTACCGGCCAATCCAAACTACGCCGAAGCCGAGCACCTGAACTAGGAATACAACTGCACCCTGGACTGGGCGCGGCTCGCCAACCATGGCTTTCTCGACCAGGTAAGTGAAGCAAGTGGCCAACGACACGGCCAACATCACGGCGAACCAAAACGCAAGTGCCTGCGTACGCAAGTTGGGGCCCGAACCGACGCGCCAGACGAACCGCTTGTTAGCCAAGAAGTTTGGCACCGTGACGATACCCGCCGCCAAGAACGACGCTGCGGTGTAGTGGTGCAGCCAAAGGCCGAAGAGTTGGATGAGCCCTTGGCCAAGAGCTAAGAAGACGAGCGCCACCGCGACGTAGCGCAACCTCTTGTCGCTTGTGGCCATGCCGCCGTAGCCGCTGACGCCCCCCACGAGCCTCATGCTCAATAAATTACCGCTGGTTAGCCCGGGCGGTGGCGGAACTGAGAATCTGCATCGGCTGAGTTGGCTGGACACCCATCGGTCGTACGGATTCAGGAGTTAGAAATGCGGGCGACATGAGTTCGATGTTTGCTGTCTTTGCGCAGGCCGCGGCCGGTTTTCGACCCAAGGTCAGCTGGCAAATTGTGCAAAACCCCTGCGTGCGCGCGCAGGACCTCGTACGCTTCACTCTGGCTAAGTCTCAGGGTGAGGGGGAAGCTGCGTGCTGACACCCTGTGCGCAATTTAGGGAAGATGCGGGGAGGCGGCCGTCTCATGACAACTCAAACCAGTGAACGCATTTGCATCATTGGCGGTGCCGGACACGTCGGTCTACCGCTGGCACTGGTGCTTGCGGACGAGGGCTTCCACGTCGACATCGTGGATACCAACGCGGCCGCATTGAAATCCATCATGGCGGGCCGAATGCCGTTCATCGAAAGTGGCGCCGAGGAGCTGCTTGAGCGACTGCTGCCCACTGGTCGTATCTCGGCCACCACGGACTCGTGGGCAGTGCGCAATTGCGACATCGTGATCTGCGTCGTCGGTACTCCGGTGGACGAATACCTGACTCCGCAAGCGCACACTTTCTTCCGCATCATCGATGAGATCAGTCCGTACTTCCGTGACGGACAAACCCTGATATTGCGAAGCACCGTTTATCCGGGTCTGAGTCAACGTGTCCACGACATGTTTCAAAAGCGGGGGATCGGTGTGCACGTCACGTTCTGCCCCGAACGTATCGCGCAGGGTCACTCCATTCGTGAGCTGAGAATGATTCCCCAGATCATCAGCGGCTTCGACGCTGACGGACGCCGGATTGTTCGCGATCTTTTCTCTCGGATAACGTCCGAGATTATCGAGGTAGAGCCGCAGGAAGCCGAGCTAGCGAAGCTATTCTGCAACGCTTACCGCTACATCCAATTTGCGGTGGCCAACCAGTTCTACCTGCTTAGCCGTGAGGCGGGACTCGATTTCGACCGCGTTCATCATGCGGCCACTTACAAGAACGGACGCGTCGATAGCCTGCCTAAAGCCGGCCTGGCCGCGGGGCCTTGCCTCTTGAAGGACACCATGCAGTTAGCTGCATTCAGCAACAACAACTTCATGCTGGGCCACTCCGCGATGCTCATCAACGAAGGTCAGCCGCAGTTCATCGTCAATATGCTCAAGCGTCGAGTCGATCTGCGCGACAAGACAGTTGGACTTTTGGGTATGACATTCAAGGCCGATTGCGACGACACACGCGACTCGCTCAGCTTCAAACTTCGGCACCTTCTCATGCTCGAGGCGGGGAAGGTCATGTTGCATGACCCGTTCCTGGATGGTCCGGACTACTACCCGCTGGACGTCGTTTTGGGACGCGCCGATGTCCTCGTAGTCGGCGTGCCTCACTCTATTTACCGCGGTCTGCAGATTCCGGCCGACAAGATTGTCGAGGATGTCTGGGGTTGCTTGAACGTCGTTGAACACCAAGACGATCAGACGAACGCAGTGTTGGCCACGCTAGGCGCGGGAGCAAGCGAGAAGTGAGCAATCTCCTGGCATCGATCCGGGCCTGAAGCGGGATGACCGATTGCTTACCTCTGACATGTCGAGCCGGGTAGAAACGGCACCCAGGAGCAACCGAGTCCGTGCTCTAACGAGTCACGTCTACCGATCGGTCGATCCGTTCGTGGCGTGGTTGACCGCGTCGATCCTCATTGGAACGTTGATTCGCATCCCGCAGCTGTCGCACCGTCTCAACGAAATGCACGAGTTCCGGCAAACCCAGACAACTTATGCGGCACTGGAATTCGCGCGTCACGGTATCGATCTGCTGCACACTCCCTTGCCTGTATTCGGGCCGAATGCTGATGTGCCAATGGAGTTTCCCCTTGCCCAGGCCATGGCGGCGCTGCTGATTCGCATGGGTCTCGGTTCTGACTCGGCGATGCGCATCGTAGGGCTCGTGGGTTTCCAGGCTTCGGCGATCCTGTTGGCGGTTCTGGTTTACCGGTGGCACGGAAAGCTCACCACGATCGTGGTATTGGCGCTGTTCGAGTTGTCGCCGTATGGATTAGCATGGGGCGCGTCCGCGCTCGTGGACTTTCCCTCCGTTGCGTTTTCGCTCGGAATGGTTCTCGGCCTTGACTATTGGTTCCGCGACCGTTCAAGTGTCGGGCTGCTTCTTGGTTCGATCAGCGCGTGGCTGGCGTTTCTGGTGAAGACCACCACTCCGCCTGCTTGGTGCGTGCTCGTCCTGGTTTCGGCGGTGTCGGCATACTCAGCGAATCGGTCGTGGCGTCGGGTGATCGCCGGCTTGGTGGCCGGGCCGGTACCCGGTTTGGCGCTGGGGCTCGCGTGGGCTCATCATGCTGACGCGATCAAGAGGCACAATCCGGTGGCGCAGTACTTGACCAGTGGAGAACTGCAAGATTGGAATTTCGGAACTCTGCAGCAAAGGCTGGACCCGATCGCCTACACGCCGGCACTTGCGAGGATTGGTCTGGAGATCGCGGGACCGCTTTTCCTGGGGGTGGTCCTGGCAGTGCTCGGTATCAAATGGGCTCCAACGAAACTCGAGCGTTTCCGTCGCGCGGGATGGCTTGCGACCGCGATATCCGCACCACTGCTGCTACTGAATCTCTACTTCACACACAGTTACTACCTCATCGCCGTCTACCCGGCGATCGTCGCCGCCGTCGGCATAGGGATTGTGGCGCTTGCCCGACGTGTGCGGTCGAACACGGAGGTCTTTGCGGCCGCCGTCACCGGCCTCGTCGTGATTGGCTCAGCTGTCCTGATCTACAACCCAATGCAATGGGCAATGGCGCCCGCACCCGACCTGGATGCGCAACATATAAAGGCTGTCACCGACCGAGACGACCTGATTGTGGTGATGGGCTGTGACTGGGACCCCACAATTTTGTATTACGCCGATCGACAGGGGTTGATGCTTCCGGACTGGCTGCTTCCGTTTCCAAGCAAGGTTGATCAGGTATGGGCCAGGCTGAATGTCAACGACTATCGCTACGTGTTCACCTGCAAACTTAGCCTCGATATCGCGAAGTACCTGCCTCCGGGGTACTTGGTGATCCCAGGACCGGCACCGGGATTGTCTAGAATCGCCCGTGGCCCGGCCCCGGTCGGCTAATCCCAGGACCACCTGGGATCAGCGGCTACTGTGCTCATTGAGCCGGTGCCGGATTGGCAGTAGTGCATAAGCCTCCTCGGACGCGTCTGATGGAGTGTTGATGGTTACGTTCTCGGGTACGGCTCACCTGCGGCAACGCGTCGCACCAAAAGATCCAGCTGAGTAATCGACTGAAACGCCGGTAGGGCGACCGGAAATTTCGTACGCTCGTCCCAACAGAGTCATCACCCTGGGCAATGACGGCTGTACGCTCGCAGCCCAGGAATTGAGACATCGGATCGATCAGGGAGGGTGGCGGGTCGCGTGGCGGGTCAGCCGGGGAAGCGGATTTGCATCGTAGGTGGTGCGGGTCATG
>NZ_LZLS01000136.1 GCF_001673365.1 Mycobacterium asiaticum | reverse complement strand
CGGGAAGCGGTGATGTTCAAAAACGGCATCGCCACCTATCACCTACCGGAGACGGTTCCGGTGCTCGAGGGTCAGACCCGGGTCCACTGAATTGGCAGAAGAAACAGGGGCCACCGAAAAGCGGGCCCAGGCTCGCCTCGCCCAGGGCCGCGAACACGTCGTCGCGACGGTGGACGAAATCCCCCCGGGTTCGCACAAATTGGTGCCGATCGGCAGACACGGCGTGGGCGTCTACAACGTCAACGGCACCTTCTACGCGATCGCGAATTACTGTCCGCACCAAGGTGGTCCGCTGTGCTCGGGCCGCGCGCGGGGCCGCACAGTGGTCGACGAGAGTGCCGCCGGCGACGCCATCATGGTGCGGGATCTCGAATACATCTACTGCCCCTGGCATCAGTGGGGTTTCGAATTGGCGACAGGAACCACCGCGGTCAAACCCGAGTGGAGCATCCGTACCTACCCGGTCCGGGTGATCGGCAACGACGTGTTGGTGCAGGCGTGACGCTACAGGAGAGTCGAGTGTCTTCGATCGAGGTCAACGGTGGCAACGTAGTCTACGAAATCCTCGGTGAGTCAGGCGATCTCATTGCGCTGACGCCTGGCGGCCGGTTCAGTAAGGACATCGACGGCTTGCGTCCGCTGGCCGAGGCGCTCGTCGACGGCGGCTACCGCGTGCTGCTGTGGGACCGCCCCAACTGTGGCGCCAGCGACGTGCAGTTCTACGGGCAGAGTGAGTCCCACATGCGCGCGGAGACGCTGTACAAACTGGTCACCGGGTTGGGTTTCCAGCGGTGCATCCTCGCCGGAGGCTCAGGCGGCGCAAGGGATTCCATGCTCACCACGATGCTCTATCCGGAACTGGTCACCAAACTGGTCGTGTGGAACATTGTCGGTGGCATCTACGGCAGCTTCGTGCTGGGCTCGTTCTACATCATCCCGAGCATCCTCGCGGTGCGCGGCACCGGAATGGACGGCGTGATCAAGGTTTCGGAGTGGCGCGAGCGCATCGAACAGAACCCGGCCAACAAACAACGCTTCCTGGACTTCGACTCCGGCGATTTCCTCAAGGTTATGTTGCGCTGGCTCAACGCGTTCGTTTCCAAACCGGGCCAGACGATTCCGGGTGTCGAGGACGAAATGTTCGACCGCATACAGGTTCCCACGTTGATCATCCGCGGCGGCGAAAACGACATGGATCATCCGAAGCGCACATCGTTGGAAGTCAGTTGCTTGATCAAGGGATCGAAGCTGATCGATCCGCCGTGGCCGGAGGATGCCTGGGAGCGCGCCTCAGAAGACCGCGCGGCGGGCCGGGTCACCCATTTCAACATGTTCGACACCTGGGTGCAGGCCGCACCCGCAATACTGAAATTTCTGGATAGCTGATGCGTTCAATCAGTGCGGATGTGGACCTCGCAGTTGAGCGAGGCCTCGAGCGCGGTGTGGATCCGACTTTCCGGGACGCGATCAAGGTCGGCTTCGCGCAGGGTGACGTAGACGATGTCATAGCCGTCCTCGCCCGGCTTTCGCATGACATCGCCGCTGATCCCGAACCCCGACAACACGCCATGAGCGTCGTCGTCGGTCCCCCGGCTGATGAAGGTGACCACGCCGGCCTGCGGTTCTCCTCCAAATGCTTTGGTGCACATTCTGATTGCAACTTTCTGCGTGGCGTCGACATCGTCACCGGTGATGAGCAGTTCAACTTCGCGCCGACTCGCCGGCCGGCCGGCAAGGTCGATCGCCACCACGTCGGCACCGACCCCACCAGCAAGTCCCAGGAGCGTTGCCATGCCCTCGCCTAACCGCGCCGGCGACAGCGCACCGGTCGGGTCGACGTTGACGCGCACTACCGCAGTCCGCATGCGGGCAAGCCTAACCGCCGGGATAGGGGGCTAGCCCATGACCACCGCCGACATCGCGATCAGCACCGGGATCTGGCCCGGCGGCTCACCGCGGCTGCTGACGCAGGACCGTGAGGACCTGGAGGCATATCGGCAACGGGGCGGCTACCGTCCGCTCACCGATGCCAAGGAGTTGCTCGCCGAGGTAGACGCCAGCGGACTGCTTGGCCGCGGCGGCGCGGCCTTTCCGCTGAGCGTGAAGCTAGCCGCGGTACGCGCCAACGCGCGGGACGGTGGGGCGGTCGTCGTTGCGAACGGCGAAGAGGGCGAACCGACTTCGGTCAAGGACCGGTGGTTGCTGCGCAACCGGCCACACCTGGTGTTGGACGGACTGCGATTGGCCGCCGCGGTGGTGGCCGCCGACCGCACCTGTGTCTTGGTCTCCGATCCGGACTCGGCACGCAGCGTCGAAGCCGCCATGAGCGAACTCGGCTCCGACGGGGAGCAGATCGAATTGTGCTCGGTACAAGCGGGTTACGTGGCCGGCGAAGAGACCGCCGCGGTGCAGGCCATCAACGGCGGGCCAGCCAAACCCACGGACAAACCGCCGCGGCCCTACGAAGCCGGAGTCGGCGACCGTCCCACCCTGGTGAGCAACGTCGAAACGCTGGCCAACCTGGCCTACATTCAGCAAAACGGTGCCGCCGCGTTTCGCTCGCACGGGACGGCGCAATCGCCGGGCACCTTCCTGGCCACCATCACCGGCGCCGGCCTGCCGGCCGTTCTCTACGAACTGCCGCACGGTCTGCCCTTCGTTGAACTCCTTGCCCTGCACGGTGTTTCACCGGACCGGGTGCGCGGTGTGCTGATGGGCGGTTATTTCGCCGGATTGGTCAACCGCCGCGTGCTCGAAACCACCCTGGACCACGAGACGATCCGCGGCATCGGCAGCGGATTGGGCTGTGGCGCCATCTCGCTGATCACCGACGAATGCCCGGTCGCCGTCGCGGCGTCAGTGGCGGCGTACTTCGACCGGGAAAACGCCGGCCAATGCGGGTCGTGCTTCAACGGGACGGCGGCAATGGCCGCCGCGGCCGGGGCGCTGCGCGACGCCGTCGCGACGTCCGAGGATGTCGACCGGCTGCGCCGTTGGTCGGTGGTGCTGCGCGGCCGCGGCGCCTGCGGCACACTGGACGCCGCAACTAACGTGGCAGCGACGCTGCTCGACCAGTTCCCCGACGAGGTCGCCGACCATCTCGCCGGGACCTGTCCGGTCTGCAGACGTGACGCATTCCGCGCCGACCGTCCCTTCGAAGTCACACCGGCGGTGAGCTGAGAAATGAAAATCCGTCTGGACCGCACCATCTGCGATGGTTTCGGGCTGTGCGCCAAGCATGCACCGGGCTATTTCTCCCTCGACGACTGGGGATACGCGTCGCTGGTCGGTGACGGCAACGTCGATGAGAAAGACCACGATCCAGTCATGCGGGCGCTGTTGGATTGCCCCGTGCACGCCATCACCGAGATCGGCGACCCCAGACCAAGCGTCCCGCACCCCGCATTGCACGACGAAGACGATCCGGCCGCACACGTCAAAACCGAGGACAACGAAGCTCAGTGGGGATTCACCCGTTGACGGATCGGTGCGCCGGGCGCACGGCGCTGGTTACCGGCAGCAGCAGAGGCCTGGGAAAGGCGATTGCGCAACGCCTGGCCGCCGAAGGTGCCACCGTGGCATTGACCGCACGCACCCTGGACCCCGACCCGAAATACCAAGGCTCGCTTACCGAAACGTTGGCTGAGATCACCGCGGAGGGCGGCTCGGCAATCGCGGTGCAGGCCGACCTTTCCCAGGCCGAAGACCGCCAACGTTTGTTCGCCGAAGTCGTCGAACGCATCGGCGCGCCCGACATCCTCGTCAACAACGCGGCCGTCACGTTTCTGCGCCCACTCGACGGGTTCCCGGAGCGTCGGGTGCGCCTGATGATGGAGATGCACGTCGTTGCGCCACTGCACCTCGCCCAGTTGGCCATTCCCGCGATGCGGGAACGCGGGCGGGGCTGGGTGCTGAACGTGACTTCGGTCGGTGGTGATCTGCCGGCTGGGCCGCCATTCGACGAATTCGATCGCAGCGCGGGATTCGGGATCTACGGCACCGTGAAAGCCGCACTGAACAGGCTCACCAAAAGCCTTGCGGCCGAACTGTATGACGACGGTATAGCTGTCAACGCGGCCGCCCCGTCAAAGCCGGTCGCTACGCCGGGGGCGGGCAGTTTGGATCTGGCCAAAACCGACACCGAAGACATCGGGCTTATCACCCAGACCGCACTCGAATTGTGCACCGGTGATCCGAAAGTCATGACCGGCCGCATCGCGCACACTCAAACTTTCCTCAGCGAACTCGGGTGGCCGACCTGACACTCGATGAGGTGCGCGACCGCCTCTGTATCGAGGACCTGCATCCGCTGGTCGGCGGAGCCTCAAGCCTTACCTACGCCGGACAACTTGCCGGCCGGCGGGTGGTGGTCAAGGTGGCTCCGGCCGGCATCGCACCGACCGGACATCGCGACGTGTTGCGCCAGTGCCGAATCATCAAGGCACTCGGCCCCACACCGGTTCCCGTTCCCGAGGTGTTACGCGAAGACACCGGAGACCCACCGGGGGTGCCGCCGCTGTTCGTGATGTCCTGGGTCGACGGCAGCTCGCTGGAACCCCTGTTCGATAGCGATGGCGCGGCGGCGACTGCTGTTGTAGCCGAACGCTTTCGGCGGGCAGCGGCCGTTATGGCACAGCTCCACCGCATCCCGTTGACGGCACTCGGGCTGGAACGCGAACCGGGTGTTGCCGCCGATGCCGAGGTCGAGCGGTGGTGTCGAGCGCTGGAGACGGTGGATGCCGCGCTGGCACCAGGGTGGCGCGATGTCAGTCGGGCACTGACCAATTCGGTACCCGCCCCGCTGCCGCACGCTTTGATACACGGTGACTTCCGCCTGGGCAATCTGCTGGCCGTCGAAGACACGATCACCGCCGTGGTCGACTGGGAAATCTGGTCGGTCGGTGACCCGAGGGTGGACGTGGGTTGGTTTCTGATCAACAGCGATCCACGCACTTACCGGCGCGCCACACCCTATGTGGGTAACACTCCCGATGTCGACGAATTGGCGTCGATTTATCAAGCGGCACTGGGGGTTAGGGCGCCCGATCTCGGCTGGTTTCAGGCGTTGGCCTGTTTCAAGTCGGTGGCGACCTGGGCGCTGATCGTCAAACACAATCGACGGCGCAGCGCTCCTGACCCCGACTTGGAGTCGATGTCGGATACCTTGCCGCACTTGCTGTCACGGGCCCTACAGTTGCTGGGCTAGGTGCGTGGGATGTCCGCGAGCTGCGCGGCATACTTGCGCTCGGCGGCCTCTCGCAGCCGCAGCAAGTGCTCGGAAGGAAACAGATCCGGAGCCGGCTTGCGATCTTTGAGTAGCAGCCGGGCCAGCACCGTCTTGTGCACTTCCGTTGGTCCGTCGGCCAACCCGAGCACGAACGACTCCACCAGGTGTTGCACGAAAGGCATCTCGTGCGTGGTGCCCAACGAGCCATGCAGTTGCAGAGCGCGCGCCGACACGTCGTGCAAGACCTTCTGCATCATCGCCTTCACCGCGGAGATGTCGGCGCGAACCGCCTTGTAATCGTTGTGCTGATCGATCTTCCATGCGGTCTGCAGCGTCAATAGCCGGAACGCCTCGATCTCCATCCACGAGTCGGCAACCATCTCCTGCACGAGCTGCTTGTCTCCCAGCATCTGCCCCTGGGTGCGGCGGGAAACGGCACGCTCACAGAGCATGTCGAAAATACGGCGCACCAGTCCCACCGTGCGCATAGCGTGATGGATGCGCCCGCCACCCAGCCGGGTCTGCGCGACCACGAACGCCCCGCCTCGCGGGCCGAGCATGTTCTCGGCTGGGACCCGGACATTCTCGTACCGCACATATCCCTCACGCCCGCCGCCTAGCGGCTGGTAGCCCAGGCCTACGTCTCGCAATACACGGATGCCTGCCGTTTCACCGGGGACCACGAACATCGAATGACGTTCGTAGGGAGGGGCTTCGGGATCCGTGACTGCCATGACGATCAGGAAGGACGCCATCGAGGCGAAGGACGAAAACCACTTCTCCCCGTTGATGACCCAGTCGTCGCCGTCCTGCACCGCCGATGTCGTGAACACCTTCGGGTCGGCACCGCCCTGCGGTTCGGTCATCGAAAAGCACGACACGATCCGGTTGTCGAGCAGCGGTTCGAGATAGCGCTTCTTGAGTTCCGTTGTGCCGTAATGGGCCAGGATCTCACTGTTGCCCGAATCCGGTGCCTGGGAGCCGAAGACAATGGGGGCGCATTCTGAGCGGCCGAGTATTTCGTTGAGCAGTGCCAGCTTCAGCTGCCCGTACCCTGGTCCGCCCAGGTGCGGCCCGAGGTGAGTGGCCCACAGGCCGCGCTCTTTGACGATCTTCTGCAGTGGCGGGATCAGTGCCTGACGAACCGGGTCGTTGAGGTCATGGGATTCCTTGACCAGCAGATCGACCGGCTCGCACTCGGAGCGAACGAATTGGTCCACCCAGTCGAGTTGGGCCGCCCATTCCGGATCGGT
>NZ_LZLS01000135.1 GCF_001673365.1 Mycobacterium asiaticum | reverse complement strand
CGAGGGCTGCGGCTACGAATTCCGGCTCGAGACCTCCTGCTACAACCCGTCATTCGGCGCGGATCGACAATCGCGAGTGTTCATCAACGAGGCCCGCTGGATCCGCGGAGCCGTCCCGTTCGAGGGCGATGTCGGTTCCTACCGGCAGTATGTGGTCAACCACGAGGTCGGCCACGCCATCGGATATATCAGGCACGAGCCGTGCGACCAGCAGGGTGCCCTGGCGCCGGTGATGATGCAGCAAACGTTCTCCACCGCCAACGACGACGGAGCCAAGTTCGACCCCGATCAGGTCAAGGCCGACGGCAAGGTCTGCAGGTTCAACCCCTGGCCGTTCCCGATCGCCTGAGGTTGCGCTCGCGGGCGCTGGGATCGCTAACCTCGATCATGTGTCGACACTGCCGCCACTGGTGGAGCCCGCCGCCAGCCTGACCGCCGAAGAGGTGGCCCGCTACAGCCGTCACCTCATCCTTCCCGACCTGGGCGTCGACGGACAGAAGCGGCTCAAGAACGCGCGGGTGCTGGTGATGGGCGCCGGCGGGCTCGGCGCGCCGAC
>NZ_LZLS01000134.1 GCF_001673365.1 Mycobacterium asiaticum | reverse complement strand
ACCGGCCCGGGCTGTTGGCGGCTTCTTTGAAATGTCGATCGAGACCGCACGTGCCGCCTTTCGGCGGCCGTTTCAGTTTCGGGAGTTCCTCGACCAGACGTGGATGATCGCGCGGGTGTCACTGGTGCCCACGCTGTTGGTTTCCATCCCGTTCACCGTCCTCGTCGCCTTCACCCTGAACATCCTGTTGCGCGAAATCGGCGCCGCCGACTTGTCCGGCGCTGGAACGGCATTCGGCACCATCACCCAGCTGGGCCCGGTTGTGACGGTGCTCGTTGTCGCCGGAGCCGGGGCGACCGCGATCTGCGCCGACCTGGGCGCGCGCACCATCCGCGAGGAAATCGACGCCATGCGGGTGCTGGGCATCGACCCGATCCAGCGACTGGTGGTGCCCAGGGTGCTGGCGTCAACGCTGGTCGCGGTGCTGCTCAACGGCCTGGTCTGCATTATCGGCCTATCCGGCGGTTACGCCTTCTCCGTATTTCTGCAGGGCGTTAACCCCGGTGCCTTCATCAACGGGCTGACGGTACTGACAGGTCTGCGCGAGCTGATCCTCGCCGAAGTCAAGGCGCTGCTGTTTGGAGTCATGGCCGGACTGGTCGGCTGCTATCGCGGTTTGACGGTCAAAGGTGGCCCCAAGGGAGTGGGCAACGCAGTCAACGAAACCGTCGTCTACGCATTCATCTGTCTATTCGTCATCAACGTGGTCATGACCGCCATCGGTGTCAGAATCTCGGCGAAGTAGGGCGGTAACAAATGACTGCGACCCAGCGATGGTGACAATGCGATGAGCTACGACGCCACCTTCCGCCTACGCAACTTGCTCTCGAGGGTCCAGGAACCGGTCGACAACCTCGGTGAGCAGGCGCTTTTCTACGGCCAGACGATGCGCTACATCCCCAACGCGGTCACCCGATACCGCAAGGAGACCATCCGCCTGATCGCCGAGATGACGTTGGGCGCGGGCGCGCTGGTGATGATCGGCGGCACGGTCGGTGTTGCGGCCTTCCTGACGCTGGCCTCCGGTGGTGTCATCGCCGTGCAGGGTTATTCGTCGCTGGGCAACATCGGCATCGAAGCGCTCACCGGCTTCCTGTCAGCGTTCCTCAACGTGCGGGTGGTCGCACCGGTGATCGCCGGCATCGCATTGGCGGCCACCATCGGCGCCGGGGCCACCGCCCAATTGGGTGCCATGCGGGTGTCGGAGGAGATCGACGCCGTGGAGTGCATGGCGGTGCATTCGGTTTCCTACCTGGTGTCAACCCGGCTGATCGCGGGCCTGGTGGCGATCATCCCGTTGTATTCGCTGTCGGTGCTGGCCGCGTTCTTCGCCGCCCGCTTCACCACGGTGTTCATCAACGGACAGTCCGCCGGCCTCTACGACCACTACTTCAATACCTTCCTCATACCGTCGGACTTGCTGTGGTCGTTCCTGCAAGCCATCGCGATGTCCATCGCGGTGATGCTGGTGCATACCTACTACGGCTATAACGCCAGCGGGGGATCCGTCGGCGTCGGTATCGCTGTCGGGCAAGCGGTCCGCACGTCACTGATCGTCGTCGTGGTCATTACTCTGTTCATTTCGCTCGCCGTTTACGGGGCGTCCGGCAACTTCAATCTCTCGGGATAACGACGATGGCAGGCACAGGATCATCACGCACCGCGGGCCGCGTGGCCGCGGCGGTGCTGGTTGCCCTGATCGTCGCGTCGGCGGTCTTTACATACCTGTCCTACAGCGCGGCGTTCACCTCGACCGAAGCCGTCACCGTCGCGACGCCCCGCGCCGGTCTGGTGATGGAGCCCGGCGCCAAGGTCAAGTTCCGGGGCATCCAGATCGGCAAAGTCGAGGACATCACCTACAGCGGCAACCAGGCACGCCTGAAGCTCGCCATCGAAACCGCCCAGCTGCACTACGTTCCGTCCAATGCGACCGTGCACATCGCCGGAAACACCATATTCGGCGCCAAGTCGGTGGAGTTCATTCCACCGCCGAAGGATCCGGCGCCGACGTCGTTGCGGCCAGGTGCCACGGTGGAAGCCAAAGCCGTTCAGCTGGAAGTCAATACGCTGTTCCAGTCGCTGATCAACCTGTTGCACAAGGTCGACCCCGTCGAATTGAACGGGACGCTGAGCGCTCTGTCCGAGGGCTTGCGCGGCCACGGCGACGACTTCGGAGCGTTGCTGAGTGGGCTGAATACCCTGACAAAGCAAGCGAACCCGAAACTGCCTGCGCTGCAGGAGGATTTCCGCAAGGCCGGTGTCGCGCTCGGCTACTACGGCGACGCCGCTCCCGACCTGAACACAATCATCGGCAACCTGCCGACCATCAGCAAGACGGTGGTGGACGAGCAGAACAACCTCAACACCACGCTGTTAGCCGCCATCGGCCTCGGTAACAACGGATACGAGACGTTGGCGCCGGCCGAACAGAACCTCATCGACACCATCAAGCGGCTGCGGGCCCCGCTCAAGGTGGCCGCGGACTACTCACCGGAGTTCGGCTGCCTGCTGGCCGGCATCGATCGCGGCATCAAGGAGTTCGCGCCGCTGCTCGGTGTGCGCAAGGCGGGCCTGTTCACGTCGTCAAGCTTCGTGCTGGGTGCACCGGCCTACACCTATCCGGAGAGCCTGCCCATCGTGAATGCATCCGGCGGTCCGAATTGCCGTGGCTTGCCCGACATTCCGACCAAGCAGACCGGCGGGTCGTTCTACCGGGCGCCGTTCCTGGTCACCGACAATGCGCTGGTCCCCTACGAGCCGTTCACCGAGGTCCAGTTCGACGCGCCGTCGACGCTGCAATTCCTCTTCCACGGCGCCTTCGCAGAACGGGACGACTTCTGATGGCGGGCGGGGGCATGCCGTCGCATCGGTCGATGGTGATCAAGGTCGGCATCTTCACCGTGGTCATGGTGCTGGTGAGTGCCGCCCTGGTCGTGGTGTTCGGTGACTTCCGATTCGGTTCGGAGAACAAGTACCACGCCACCTTCCTGGACGCGTCGCGGCTCAAGGGAGGCCAGAAGGTCCGCATCGCCGGCGTGCCCGTCGGCGCGGTCTCGGGCGTCAAGCTCAACCCCGACAACACCGTCGACGTGGAATTCGGCGTCGACAGCCGCTACACGCTGTACTCGTCGTCCCGCGCGGTGATCCGCTACGAAAACCTGGTCGGCGACCGCTTCCTGGAGATCACGTCCGGTCCGGGCCAGCTGGTCAAGCTGCCGGCGGGCGGGACCATCAACTCCCAGCACACCCAACCCGCGCTGGACCTTGATGCGCTGCTCGGGGGCCTCAAGCCGGTGCTCAAGGGTTTGGACGCCGACAAGATCAACACGATCAGTAGCGCCGTCATCGAGTTGTTGCAGGGTCAGGGCGGCGCGCTGTCCAACGTGTTGGCCGATACCAGCGCCTTCTCGTCGGCGCTGGCCAAACGTGACCAGCTCATCGGGGACGTGATCACCAACCTCAACACCGTGCTGGGAACGATCGACCAGCGCAGCGCGCAGTTCTCGTCCAGCGTCGACCAGCTTCAGCAGCTGATCGAGGGGCTCGCCAAGAACAAGGACACCATCGCGGGGGCGATCCCGCCGCTGTCGACGACCACGACGGATCTGGCTGAGCTGCTGCGCAATTCGCGCCGCCCGTTGCAGGGTGTGCTGGAGAATGCCCGCCCGTTCGCCACCGAGCTGGACACCCGGAAGGAGGAGGTCAACAACGACATCGAGCAACTCGGTGAGGACTACCTCCGGCTGGCCGCGCTCGGCACCTACGGGTCGTTCTTCAACATCTATTTCTGCTCGGTGACGATCAAGATCAACGGCCCGGCCGGCTCCGACATCCGGCTTGGCCTCGGTGGCCAGGTGGATTCGAGCAAGGGGAGGTGCGCTTTTGCCAAAGAGTAAGCCGGGCAGCAAACGCGACCAGGACCCGCTTCGGACCGGCATCATCGGCCTGGCGGTGGTGACGTTCGTCGTGCTCATCGCATTCGGGTACGCCGGACTCCCGTTCTGGCCGCAAGGCAAGTCCTACACGGCGTACTTCACCGACGCCGCCGGCATCAGACCGGGCAACAACGTCCTGGTCTCGGGCGTGAAGGTGGGCAAGGTCAGCGAGGTGGCACTGGCCGGCGACAGCGCCAAGATCAGCTTCAAGGTGGACCGGCACGTCGTGGTGGGTAACCAGTCGCTTGCCGCGATCCGCACCGACACCATCCTCGGCGAGCGCTCCATCTCGGTGAGCCCGGGCGGCTCCGGAGAGGCGACCACGATCCCGCTGAGCCGGACCACCACCCCATACACCCTGGCCGGTGCGCTGGAGGACTTGGGCCAAAACGCCAATAACCTCAACAAGCCGCAGTTCGAGCAGGCACTCAAGGTGCTCACCGAGACGCTGCACGACGCCACCCCGGGATTGCGCGGCGCGTTGGATGGCGTGACGTCGCTGTCGCGCACGCTGAACACCCGCGACGAGGCGCTGCAGGGCCTACTGGCGCACGCGAAGACGGTGACGGCGGTGTTGTCCGACCGTGCCGCACAGGTCCGCAAGCTGGTCGATGACGGCGATCAGTTGTTCGCCGCGCTCGACGAACGCCGGGCGGCGCTGAGTGCGCTGATCTCGGGTATTGACGACGTGTCGGCGCAGCTGTCCGGCTTCGTCAACGACAACCGCAAGGAGTTCGGCCCGGCGTTGACCAAAATCAACCAGGTGCTGGCGAACTTGAACGAGCGCCGCGACTACATCACCGAGGCCCTCAAGCGACTGCCCGCCTACGCGACCACGCTGGGCGAGGTGGTCGGGTCCGGGCCTGGATTCAACGTCAACGTCTTCGGTGCCATCCCGGCGCCGCTGGTTGCGACCATGTTCGACGTGGTCTTCCAGCCCGGCAAACTGCCCGACAGCTTCGCCGACTATCTGCGCGGAATGATCCAGGAGCGCTGGACGATCAGGCCGAAATCACCATGACGACACCGAAACGCTTCGGCAGCAAGGGCCTGCGGACCGTCACCATCATCGCGCTGGTGGTGGCCCTGGTGGGCGGTGCGTACGCGGCGTTCTCCGCAGGCGGTGGCGGCCGCAAGATCACCGCCTACTTCACCTCCGCGGTGGGGCTCTACCCGGGTGACGAGGTGCGTATCCTCGGGGTTCCCGTGGGGGAGATCGAGTCGATCGACCCTCGCGCCCAGGACGTCAAGATCACCATGACGGTGTCCGAGGACATCAAGATTCCCAAGGACGCCAAGGCCGTCATCATGTCGCCGAACCTGGTGGCGGCGCGGTTCATTCAGCTCACGCCCGCCTACACCGGCGGAGCGGTGCTGAGCGACGGCGCCAGTATCGACCTGACCCGCACCGCCGTTCCGGTCGAGTGGGACGAGGTCAAGGAGGCGCTGACCCAACTTTCCGTTTCGCTCAGTCCGGCCGCCGGAGAACTGCAGGGCCCGCTGGGCGCGGCGATCAACCAGGCCGCGGACACCCTCAACGGCAACGGCGACTCCTTCCACAGCGCACTGCGCGAGCTTTCGCAGGTTGCCGGCCGCCTCGGCGATTCCCGCTCCGACATCTTCGGGACGGTGAAGAACCTGCAGATCCTGGTCGACGCGCTGGCGCAGAGCAACGAGCAGATCGTGCAGTTCGCCGGGCACGTGGCCTCGGTGTCGCAGGTGCTCGCCGACAGCTCGCGCAACCTCGACCACACCCTCGGCGCGCTCAACCAAGCACTGTCGGACGTCAGGGGGTTCCTGCACGAGAACAACTCGACGCTGATCGAGACCGTCAATCAGCTCACTGAGTTCACCCAGACCCTGTCCGATCAGAGCGAGAACATCGAGCAGGTCCTGCATGTGGCGGGCCCCGGCATCGCGAACTTCTACAACATCTACGACCCCGCCCAGGGCACCCTGAACGGTCTGCTGTCGCTGCCCAACTTCATGAACCCGGTGCAGTTCATCTGCGGCGGTTCCTTCGACACCGCAGCCGGCCCCTCGGCACCCGACTACTTCCGCCGCGCCGAGATCTGCCGGGAGCGGCTGGGGCCGGTGCTGCGCCGACTCACGGTGAACTTCCCGCCGCTGATGTTCCACCCGCTCAACACCATCACCGCCTATAAGGGCCAGATCATCTACGACACCCCGGCCACCCAGGCCAAGGCGGAAACGCCGGTACCGGAGCTCACCTGGATCCCGGCCAACGGGTCCGGACGCCCGGCGCCGGGCAACGCCACGGACCTGCAGAGCCTGTTCGTGCCGTCGGCGCCCGGGCCCGGTCCGGGATCGCCGCCGGGGTACGGGCCCGCGCCGGGTCCCGCACCGGCCGCACCGGCTGCAGCCCCAGCTCCGGCCCCTGGACCGCCGCTGCCCGCTGAGCAAGGAGCCGGACGTTGAGGGGGTTCAAGCGAAGGCCGATGAAGCGGATCTTGTTGCGCGGCAGCGTGTTAGCTGTTAGCAGTGCGGTACTCGCCGGGTGTTCGTTCGGTGGGCTGAACTCCCTGTCGCTGCCCGGCACGGCCGGCCACGGCGGTGGTGCCTACTCGATAACCGTCGAGCTGCCCGACGTGTCGACCCTGCCGCAGAACTCGCCGGTGATGGTCGACGACGTCACAGTCGGCAGTGTGGCCGGGATATCGGCTCAGCAGCGGGCCGACGGATCCTTCTATGCCGCGGTCAAGCTGGCGCTGGACAAGAACGTGGTGCTGCCCGCCAACGCGATCGCCAAGGTCGCCCAGACTTCTTTGTTGGGTTCACTGCACATCGAACTGGCCCCCCCGACCGACCAGGCGCCGACGGGCAAGTTGCGCGACGGGTCGCGCATTCCGGAGTCGAGGACGGGCCGGTTCCCGACCACCGAGGAAGTTTTCTCCGCCCTCGGAGTCGTGGTCAACAAGGGCAATGTCGGTGCGCTGGAAGAGATCACCGACGAGGCCTACCAGGCGCTGGCCGGGCGGCAGGGTCAGTTCGTCGACCTGATGCCCCGGCTGGCCGAGTTGACGTCGGGCCTGAACCGCCAGGTCAACGACATCATCACCGCGGTCGAGGGATTGGACCGGTTCTCGGCGATCCTGGCGCGCGACAAGGACAATCTGGGCCGTGCACTGGACTCCCTGCCCGACGCGGTCCGCGTGCTCAACAAGAACCGGGGTCACATCGTCGACGCCTTCGCTTCGCTGCGCAGGCTGGCGGTGGTCACCTCCAACGTGCTGTCTCAGACCAAGGCTGACTTCGCCGCGGACCTGAAAGACCTGTACTCGACGCTCAAGGCGCTCAACGACAACAAGAAGAACTTCGTCACCGCACTGCAGATCATGCTGACGTTCCCGTTCCCCAACTTCGGTATCAAGCAGGCCGTGCGTGGCGACTACCTCAACGTCTTCACCACGTTCGACCTGACCCTGCGACGACTCGGTGAGACGTTCTTCACCACCAGCTACGCCCTGGATCCGAACATGATGCACATGGAAGAGGTGCTCACTCCGCCCGAGTTCCTGCTCGGCGAACTGGCCAACCTGTCCGGACAGGCGGCCGACCCGTTCAAGATCCCGCCCGGCACGGCAGCACAGTAGAGGCGGGGAAGATGCTCGACAGACTCACCAAGATCCAACTGTCCATATTTGCGGTGATCACCGTCATCACCTTGACCGTGATGGCGATCTTCTACCTGCGGCTGCCCGCTACCTTCGGCGTCGGGACCTACGCGGTGAGCGCCGACTTCGTCGCCGGCGGCGGCCTCTACAAGAACGCCAACGTCACCTACCGCGGTGTCGCGGTCGGCCGCGTCGAATCGGTGCAGCTGAACCCCAGCGGCGTCACCGCCGAGATGCGCCTGAACAGTGGCACCCCGATTCCGGCCAACGTCACCGCCACCGTCAAGAGCGTCTCGGCGATCGGCGAGCAGTACATCGACCTGGTCCCGCCCGCCAACGCGGCGCCGGGCAAATTGCGCAACGGCGCCAAGATCGACCGTGCCAACACCCGCATCGGTCAGGACGTCGCGGACCTGCTCAAGAAGGCGGAGACGCTGGTCAACAGCCTCGGTGATACGCGGTTGCGGGAGGTGCTGCATGAGGCGTTCATCGCGACCAACGGCACCGGCCCGGAGTTGGCCAGATTGGTGGAATCAGCCCGTCTGCTGGTGGACGAGGCGAATGCGAACTACCCACAGGTGTCCCAGCTGATCGACCAGGCCGGTCCGTTCCTGCAAGCCCAGATCCGCGCGGGCGCCGACATCAAGTCGCTGTCGGACGGGCTGGCACGGTTCACCTCCGAGGTGCGCCAGGCCGACCCGCGGTTGCGCGACACACTGGCCACCGCCCCGGACGCAATCGACGCGGCCAACGAGACGTTCAGCGGTATCCGGCCGTCCTTTCCGGCGCTGGCCGCCAACATGGCCAACCTGGGCCGGGTGGGCGTGATCTATCACAAGACGATCGAGCAATTGCTGGTGGTCTTCCCGGCGCTGTTCGCCGCGATCACCACGGCCGCCGGCGGCGCACCTCAGGACGAGGGCGCAAAGCTGGACTTCAAGCTCGACCTCAACGACCCGCCGCCATGCAGCACCGGGTTCATCCCGGCACCGTTGATGCGCACACCCGCCGACGAGACGGTGCGCGAGGTTCCGCGTGATCTGTACTGCAAGACCGCGCAGAACGACCCGACCGATGTGCGCGGCGCCCGCAACTACCCCTGCCAGGAATTCCCGGGCAAGCGGGCACCCACGGTGGCACTGTGCCGTGACCCGCGCGGGTACGTGCCGATCGGCACCAACCCGTGGCGTGGGCCGCCCATCCCGTACGGCACGCCGGTGACCAACGGGCTGAACATCCTGCCGCCCAACCATTTCCCGTTCATTCCCCCGGGAGCCGACCCTGACCCGGGCATTCCGGTCGTGGGTCCGCCCCCGCCCGGTGTGACGCCGGGTCCGGGTCCGGCGCCGCACCAGCCTGCCTACGACCCGCCGCCGCCTAACAACGTCCCACCGCCGCCGGGTAACCCGTCGTGGATGCCGCCGAACTATCCGCCGGAGCCTCCGCAGCTGCCCTACCCGAAGTTTCTGGAGCCGCCGCCGCCACCCTTGGGGACCGGCCCGGAACCGCAGGCAAGCGGGGCGGCGTACACCACCTACGACCCGTCTACCGGCCGGTTCAAGGATCCAGCGGGCGGCACTGGTATCTTCGCGTCCGGTGTGACCGGCAGGGCCAGCGCCGAGAATTGGGTGGACCTGATGCTGGCTCCGCAGCCTCAGTAACCGAATCGAGTAGTGGATCCAGCAGTGGCAGAAGAACAGGCGCCGACGCAACGCGTCCGCCGGCGGGCCTCACGTGCGGCGGGTCCGCCGAAAGGTGAGTCCAGCGCTGTTTCGTTGGACAAGGCCACCGAGGAGACCGCTGCAGCGACGGCTGTCGCCGAGTCCAAGCCCAAGTCCAAGCGGCCGGCCCAGGCGGGCAAGGGCACGGGCAAAGGCGCGGGCAAGGGGCCAGACAAATCCGTCACCCAAACGATCCGTCCGCCACGCCGCCGCCGGCCGAACGCTCGGATGGTGGGTTGGGTCTCGCTTGCGGCGGCGCTGCTGGTGATCGCCGGATTGGTCTGGGGTGTGACCGTTCTGGTTCTGCAGTACCGGGAGGCCGAGGCGCGGCAGGCCCGCGCGGAACGCTTTGTCGACGCCGCCCGCCAAACCGTGGTGAACATGTACAGCTACACCCCGACACCATCGACGAATCGGTCAACCGGTTCGTCAACGGCACCAGCGGTCCGTTGCGCAGCAAGTTCGGTACCGACAACGTCGCGTTCCTCAAGGATCTGTTCCGCAAGACCAACGCGACCTCCGAAGCCGTCGTCAACGGCGCCGCACTGGAAAGCATCGACAACATCAGCGACAACGCGTCGGTCCTGGTGGCGGTGCGGGTGACCGTCACCGACATCGACGGCGTCAACAAACCCTCCCAGCCGTACCGGCTACGGGTGATCGTGCATCAGGACGAGCACGGCCAAATGACCGGTTATGACCTGATGTATCCCGACGGGGGCAACTGATGCGCTGGCTGCGGTGGCTGTTCACCGTCGCCGGGAGTTTGGCGGTGGCCTTGATCGTCGTGTTGGCGGCCGCGGGCGGCTGGTTCTACTGGGACCGGGTGGAAACCCAGGGCGAGCAGGCGGCGCGGGCGGTGCTGCCGAAACTGGCCGAACGGGAGATCCCGCAATTCTTCGGTTACGACTTCCAGACCGTCGAACGCACTCTCACCGACGCCTACCCGCTGCTGACGCCGGAATATCGCCAGGAGTTCAAGAAGGGCGTCAACGACCAGATCATCCCCGAGGCGAAGAAGCGGGAGGTGGTGATCCAGGCCAACGTTGTCGGCGTGGGAGTCATGGCCGCCAAACGCAATTCGGCAACAGTCATGGTGTACATGAACCGCATCGTGACCGACAAATCACGCCAGCCCCTCTACGACGGCAGCCGCCTGCGGGTCGAGTTCAAGCGCATCGACGGCAAGTGGCTGATCGCCTACATCACCCCGATTTAGGGGCTAGAAGCAGATCGCAATCTCGTTGCAGCGCATCGGATAACGCTCAATCGGGCTCGGCGGAGGCCCGGCGAGCTGCAGGGAGAACGGCTCCTTCTTCATGTCCGGCTGCATTCCGCATACCGCGCCGTGGATTGTGGTGTGCGTGCCGGTGAGTGTTTCGTCGCTGAAGGCATAGGTTTCGGTGGTCGGCGCGGTGCCGCCGCCCGGACAAGTAACGCCTTCTGACTTGTTCACCGTGAAGGTCCACAGCATGCTGCTCATCCGCGCGCGGGAGCTGAAGTTCTGCAGGTGTTCGCTGCGGGTGTTGTTCGCCGGGGTGGTGCTCACCACGTTGAGCGCGCAGTTCATCGCCCAAACGATCGGGTCGGAATAGTCGTCCATATTGCGCGTTCCGGACGGTTGGGCGCATGCCGCGCCGATGGTCCAACTCACCCCGGAGACCCCGGCCTCGCTGAAGGTGTACGTGCCGTCCGGCGGCGGTCCGATCGCGTATGCCGGGCTTCCCGATTCCAGCGCCATCCCCACTGCGACGGCCGAACCGATGACGGCGCCAGCGGCGAGCCCCTGTCGGATATTCACTCGTCCACCTTCCCGATCCACACTTCGCTGCCAAAGCGCTGCATCTGAGTATCACAGCGATTCGCGCCCAGCACCATGGGTTCGGCGAGCCCCGCCCGGCCGACTGCGAATCCTGCGACGCTCAATCGGCGCGTCGCGTCGTGAGATCCACAGTCGGGGCGGGGGTGGGGACGAGGTTACTGCTGCAGTGCCGCCTCCACGGTATTTGTGGCCGCCTGCCCGTAGGACCAGCCGTGGTAGTCCTCGACGCCGCCCGAGTATGGACTGGTCCCGCATCCGGACAGGAACAGCGCAAGGGCCGCCCCTACCGTCGCCGCGACCGTAATTTTGATTTTCCGTGAGTGCATCGAATGTCCCCTTTTTTGCCCGAAGTAACGGCCCGAATTGCTACCGCGTGCGCCGATATTACTGCGGATATTGAGCGACCGGAATGTTTGCTGGCACATGAATTTTGTCCAGTTTGTTGACAAATCAGCCCTGGTCAGCGGCTTGAACCCAGTGGCGTACATCCTGGTAGGAGAGCTCGGATAAGCATGGAATACCTGGAATTACCCCAAAGCGCGACAAATGTAACAAGCCGCCGCGCTCGTTGCTAACTTAGTCCGAAATCTTCGGGTGCGCTTCGGTGAGCGCCTCAAGGAATGCCCGGGCCCACCGGTCGACATCGTGTACGAGCACCTGGCGACGCAGCGCGCGCATCCGGCGCCGCCCCTCCTCCTCGGACTGGTTGAGCGCCGCCTCGATCGCGTCCTTGACGCCCTCGAGGTCATGCGGGTTGACCAGATAGGCCTGACGGAGTTCGGCTGCGGCGCCGGTGAATTCCGACAACACCAGGGCGCCGCCCAGGTCGCTGCGACACGCGACGTACTCCTTGGCCACCAGGTTCATCCCGTCGCGCAGCGGAGTGACCAGCATGACGTCGCTGGCCACGAAGAACGCGATCAACTCGTCGCGGGGTACCGGACGGTGCAGGTAGTGCACCACCGGGTGGGCCACCTCGGCGTACTCGCCGTTGATGTGCCCGACCTGACGTTCGATGTCGTTGCGCAGGATTTGGTAACTCTCGACGCGCTCCCGGCTAGGCGTGGCCAACTGGATCAGCACGGTGTCGTCCCGCTTGGCGCGGCCCTCTTCGAGCAGTTCGTTGAAGGCTTTCAACCGGACATCGATGCCCTTGGTGTAATCGAGCCGGTCCACCCCGAGCAGCACCTTGCGGGGGTTGCCCAGTTCGCTGCGAATCTCGCGGGCTCGCCGCCGGATGCTGCGCTCACGTGCGGCGTTGTCGAGTTCCCCGGAATCGATGGAGATGGGGAATGCGCCGACGCGCACGGTGCGCGAATCGTATTCGACCTCACCGAATCGCGACCGCACCCCGACCGATCCGCGTGAAGTGTTGGCGCCCATCAGTTGCCGAGCCAGCACCAGGAAGTTCTGCGCACCGCCGGGTAGATGGAACCCCACCAGGTCGGCACCGAGCAGACCTTCGATTATCTCGGTGCGCCACGGCATCTGCCTGAACAGTTCCACCGGTGGGAACGGAATGTGCAAGAAGAATCCGATGGTCAGGTCCGGGCGCAGGCTGCGCAGCATTGCCGGCACCAGTTGCAGCTGGTAGTCCTGCACCCAGACCACGGCGCCCTCGGCGGCCGTGCGCGCGGTGGCTTCGGCGAATCGGCGGTTGACGTCGACATAGCGGTCCCACCATGCGCGGTGGTAGATCGGTTTGACGATGACGTCGTGATACAGCGGCCACAGCGTGGCGTTGGAGAATCCTTCGTAATACTGGGCGACATCCTCGGCCGACAGCCGGACCGGCTGAAGACGCATCTCGTCCTGGTCGATCGGGTCCTCGTCGGAGTCGACGTCGTCGGTCGGCAAACCCGGCCAGCCCACCCACGCGCCGCGGCGCTTGCGCAACAGCGGCTCTAACGCGGTGACCAGGCCGCCGGGACTGCGTTTCCAGTTTGTGGTGCCGTCGGGCAGCCGCTCCATGTCGACGGGCAGCCGGTTGGCGACCACCACGAACTCGGAGTCCCCGGGGCGCACCGCGGTTTCAGCGTTCTTCAGCTTCGAGGTCGGGCCACCCCTGGAAGCCATTAGCTCTCGTGCTTCGCCGGCCCGATACCGAGCATGGACAGGAAAACCCGACACTCGTCGGCGTCGTTCGCGTAGGCGGCGACAACCCGCCTGGCCTGCCGCGCGGTGCTGTCGGCCAGTGGTTCCACGTCGCCGAGTTCAGCGTGGTCCGTTTTAGTGGGCATTACTTCATGCTAGGCCAAGCTCGCCTCGGGCACGCCCGTCGGCCCAGCTGGGCGGCCGCGTAGGCGCAGGCCCGACGACACACTACTTACACACTGGCCGTAATGTGTAACGTCAAGCCGTTGACAAGTGAGGTGGGCGCAATGACGAGTTCCGAGCAGGCCAGCGCTGCGGATGGACAGGCCGAAGCGCCAGAGTTCGTGGCCTACGAAACTCTCGACGACGGTCGCATCGCGCGGATCTGGCTGAACCGGCCCGACGCCCACAATGCGCAGAACCGCACTCTGCTGGTCCAACTCGACGAGGCGTTTTCGCGCGCGGAGGCAGACGATACGGTCCGCGTGGTGATCCTGGCGGCACGCGGTCGCAACTTCTCCGCCGGTCACGACCTCGGGTCCGAGGAGGCGCTGCTGGAACGCAAGCCGGGTCCGCATCAGCATCCGACCTACAGGTCGCACGGGGCCACGCTGGAACCGATCATCGAGAAGCTCTACCACCAGGAATGGCACTTCTTCTTCGAAAACACCCGGCGCTGGCGCGATCTGCGGAAGATCACCATCGCCCAGGTCCAGGGCAACGCGATCTCGGCCGGCTTGATGCTGATCTGGGCCTGCGACCTGATCGTGGCGGCAGACAACGCGAAGTTCAGCGACGTGGTCGCCGTGCGTCTCGGGATGCCGGGCGTCGAATATTACGCTCACCCATGGGAATTCGGGGCGCGCAAGGCCAAAGAGCTACTGCTGACCGGTGATTCGCTGGACGCCGATGAGGCTTACCGGCTGGGCATGGTGTCCAAGGTGTTTGCCGTCGACGAGCTGGAGGAGAAGACCCTCGAGTTCGCCCGACGCATCGCTGAGCGGCCGACCATGGCGTCGCTGTTGGTCAAGGCTTCGGTCAACGCGGCCGCGGACGCGATGGGATTCACCGAGGCGCTGCGTCACGCGTTTCACGTGCACGAGCTCGGCCACGCGCATTGGGCCGCACACAACGAGAACCGGTTCCCGGTCGGACTGCCGCCAGACGTCGAGGACTGGCGCACCGCACGGCCCACCAAGGTTGCCCGCCGCGATACGCCGTAACTGCGCTAAATCGGTTGTGTACGTGTGGCTTTGATTGTGCAGTCAGGGTTGGGATGTGGCGAATTTTCCGCCCTGGCCGCACACGCAAATCCGTGGTTGCACACTCGAGGCCGTAGCCGCGCGGGGGAGCAGCGGCGATGCATGATTCGATAGTTAGAACCTGTTTCAGTTTCGGCGGAAGGCGTCGCAGTGCAGCTTTCATTCCAAGACCGGACATACCTGGTCACCGGTGGCGGTAGCGGTATCGGCAAGGCGGTGGCCACCGGCCTGGTAGGTGACGGCGCGTCGGTGATGATCGTCGGGCGCAGCGCCGACCGGCTGGCTGGGGCGGTCGAGGAGATCGAGGGCCTGC
The DNA here is from genome assembly GCF_001673365.1 of Mycobacterium asiaticum. Taxonomy (GTDB): domain Bacteria; phylum Actinomycetota; class Actinomycetes; order Mycobacteriales; family Mycobacteriaceae; genus Mycobacterium; species Mycobacterium asiaticum_A. The sequence goes on along the minus strand of NZ_LZLS01000134.1, from coordinate 1,303 downwards.
AGCTGTCCGGGTCGATCCGCTACGAACCCGCCGACGTCACCAACGAGGACGAGGTTGCCCACGTGGTGGACGCCGCGACGGCGTGGCACGGTCGGTTGCATGGGGCGGTGCACAGCGCGGGCGGCTCACTGACGGTTGGGCCTATCACGCACACCGATTCCGACGCGTGGCGTCGCACCGTCGACCTCAACGTCAACGGCACCATGTATGTGCTCAAGCACGTCGCGCGGGAGCTGGTGCGCGGCGGAGGTGGCTCGTTCGTGGGGATCTCGTCGATCGCGGCCAGCAATACTCACCGCTGGTTCGGGCCGTACGGGGTCACCAAGTCGGCCATCGACCACATGATGCAGCTGGCCGCCGACGAGCTCGGCGCCTCGTGGGTACGCGTCAACAGCATCCGTCCCGGCTTGATCCGCACCGATCTGGTGGACGCGAGCGTGATCCAGTCGCCGGAGATCAGCGGGGATTACGCGCTATGCACGCCACTGCCGCGGGTGGGCGAGGTCGAAGACGTGGCCAACCTGGCGATGTTTCTGCTCAGCGACGCCGCAAGCTTCATTACCGGCCAATGCATCAACTGCGACGGCGGCCATATGGTGCGTCGCGGGCCGGACTACTCGGCGATGATGGAGCCGATGTTCGGCGCGGACGCCCTGCGCGGCGTCGTATAAGCCGCTTTCTTATTGCGCACTCCGCGTATTCTGCGGTACAGCTCTGCGCTCAGCTGGTAGCTTGAAAAGTTTTCTCACGGGCATTGTCGCCACTCCTGCGTGATAATGCTGCCATTTTCAATACGGGTTTACATCCGTGGTGATACGGTCTCGGCGATATGTTCGTTATCCGTTCGATATCTGCCCGTTATAGGCAAATATTGTTTTGTGATCTAAGGAATTGACATGTCATATGTGATTGTCGAATCGGAGCTACTGTCCGCGGCGGCGGCGAATGTCGAGGGCATCGGCGCGGCAATCACTATGGCCGACGCTGCGGCGGCGGCGCCTACCACCGGTCTGGCGGCGCTCGGCGTGGACGAGATATCAGCGGCGATCAACGGCTTCCTCAGCCTGCAGGCCCGCGAATACCAGACGCTCAGCGCGCAACTGGCGGCGTTCTTCAATGCCCGGTTTGTGCAGGCCCTGAGCGCCGGCGCGCAATGGTATGCCAGCACCGAGGCGGCTATAGCCGCATCGCTGCGCAATGCCGAGCAGCAGTTGCAGGGTGTGGTGAGCCTGTTGACGGGCCGAGCGGCCCCGAGTACCCCGTCTAACACCACGCCTACCGAGCCCACCCCGCCTACCCAGCC
>NZ_LZLS01000133.1 GCF_001673365.1 Mycobacterium asiaticum | reverse complement strand
ACCTTTACGGCGACAGACGCAAAAAGAGCCAAACACCGAGTGATCTAGACCCAACCACCGCAACGCGGCAAAGTCACTGAGACGCAAAAACTCCTCAAAACGTGACGTTTTGAGTGCTTTTGCGTCTTCGCGAGCGGGCGAGGCTTCGGTGCTCTCGGCGGTCGTTTGGCGTTGCGCGTAGCCGGTTGGGTAAAGTATCCCGGTCAAGTCATAAGCCGGTACGGGTGAAGATAGCGGAGTTCATGGGTTCAGTAATCAAGAAGCGGCGCAAGCGTATGTCGAAGAAAAAGCACCGCAAGCTGCTACGTCGCACCCGGGTGCAGCGCAGAAAACTTGGCAAGTAAGTTCTGCCGGCGCGTACCGTCACCCGTCCGTAACGCCCCCGTTTCCCCTCGTAGCTAGGCTGTCGGGGTGGATTCGTCGAGCGGCCGAGAGGGTGGGGAAACCAGCGGCCAGCATAAAACCGCAGACACCGTCCACTATCCCAAGGTGGTGCTCGTCACCGGTGCCTGCCGTTTTCTCGGCGGCTACCTGACCGCTCGACTGGTGCAGAACCCGTTGATCAACCGTGTCATCGCGGTCGACGCGATCGCGCCGAGCAAGGACATGCTGCGCCGAATGGGCCGCGCCGAGTTCGTGCGGGCCGATATCCGAAACCCCTTCATCGCGAAGGTGATTCGAAACGGCGAAGTCGACACGGTGGTGCACGCTGCGGCCGCGTCGTACGCGCCGCGATCCGGCGGAAGCGCGGCGCTGAAGGAACTCAACGTGATGGGTGCGATGCAGTTGTTCGCCGCCTGTCAGAAGGCACCCTCGGTGCGACGCGTGGTGCTGAAGTCGACTTCGGAGGTGTACGGGTCGAGCCGGCACGATCCGGTGATGTTCACCGAGGACAGCACCAGCCGTCGGCCGTTCCGGGAAGGGTTTGCCAAAGACTCCCTCGATATCGAGGGATACGTGCGCGGGCTTGGGCGGCGTCGTCCGGACATCGCGGTGACAATTCTGCGGTTAGCCAACATGATTGGCCCGGCGATGGACACGTCGCTGTCGCGCTATCTGGCGGGACCCTTGGTGCCGACGATGTTCGGCCGCGATGCGCGACTGCAGTTGTTGCACCAGCAGGATGCGCTGGGCGCGTTGGAACGCGCCGCCATGGCCGGCAAGGCAGGCACCTACAACATTGGTGCCGAGGGAATCATCATGTTGTCCCAAGCGATTCGACGTGCCGGCCGAATTCCGTTGCCAGTACCCAGTTTTGGCGTGTGGGCCCTGGATTCACTGAGACGTGCTAATCGTTATACCGAAATAAATCGTGAGCAATTCGCGTACTTGAGTTACGGCCGCGTGATGGACACCACCCGAATGCGTTCTGAGCTCGGATATCAACCCAAATGGTCGACCGCCGAAGCGTTCGACGACTACCTGCGCGGCCGCAGCTTGACTCCCATTATCGACCCACATCGGGTACGCTCCTGGGAGGGTCGTGCCATAGCTGTGGCGCAGCGCTGGGGTAGCCGAAATCCACTTCCCTGGTCGGGGTCTAGATAGGTTTGGGTTGATAACGTGGCTGGTGAAACCAGAGCGAATGTTATTCCACTGCATAGCAATCGAGGCCGGGTAGCCGCGCGCCGTCGTGCCGATCAGCGTACCGAGTCAGCGCGTCAACATCCCTCGCTGCTTTCCGATCCGAGCGCGCGCGCATCGGCCGAAGAGATCGCCGCCGTCGTCCGCGAAATCGATGAGCACCGCCGCGCCGCGAGCGGCGCGGCCCCGGCCGAAGCGCCACTCAACGATCTCGCTCAGCGCGTCGCCGCGGTTGCCGGATTCCTTCGGCAGCGATTGACCGGCGACTACACGGTCGACGAATTCGGCTTCGATCCGCACTTCAACGACGCGATCGTTCGGCCTTTGCTGAGGTTCTTCTTCAACTCCTGGTTCCGGGTCGAAGTCAGTGGCGTGGAGAACATTCCCAGCGACGGCGCGGCGCTGGTTGTCGCTAACCATGCCGGTGTGTTGCCATTCGACGGGCTGATGCTGTCTGTGGCCGTGCACGACGAACATCCCGCGCAGCGCGACCTGCGACTGCTGGCCGCCGATATGGTGTTCGACTTGCCGGTGGTGGGGTCGACCGCCCGCAAGGCCGGTCACACGATGGCCTGCACGTCCGATGCGCACCGACTGCTCGCCTCCGGTGAGCTCACCGCGGTTTTCCCGGAGGGCTACAAAGGTCTGGGCAAACGATTCGAGGACCGCTACCGGCTGCAGCGGTTCGGTCGCGGCGGCTTCGTCTCGGCCGCGCTGCGGACCAAGGCGCCGATCGTGCCGTGCTCAATCATCGGATCCGAAGAGATCTACCCGATGCTGGCCGACGTGAAGCTGTTGGCGCGCCTGTTCGGGGTGCCGTACTTCCCGGTGACGCCGCTGTTCCCGTTGGCCGGCCCCGCGGGGCTGGTGCCGCTGCCGTCGAAGTGGCGAATCGCGTTCGGTGAGCCGATACCCACCGCCGACTACTCACCCAGCGACGCCGAGGACCCGATGGTCACCTTCGAGCTGACCGACCAGGTGCGCGAGACCATCCAGCAGACGCTGTACCGGCTGTTGGCCGGCCGGCGCAACATCTTCTTCGGCTAAGCCGGCCCGCGAAAAAGCCCACGAAAAACCCCCGGTGGCGGCCGGGGGTTGTTTTCGGATCGTACCTACTTGACCAGCGTGAACTGGCAAACGTTGGTGTAGCCGTCGCGGAAGAGGTCGGAGCAACCGGTCAGGTAGCGCTGCCAGATGTCGTACATCTCCTGGCCCTTGAGCTCGATGGCCTTCTCCTTGTGCTTTTCCAGCTGCTCGGCCCACGTGTTCAAGGTCGGGACGTAGTTCTTGCCGATGAAGTGATGACGTTCGATCTTGAACCCAGCCTCGGTCGAGTACCGGTCGACCTGCTCGACCTGCGGCAACTTACCGCCAGGGTAGATCTCCTTCAGGATGAAGCTGATGAAGCGCAGCAGGCTCATCGTGGTCTTGAGGCCCATCGCCTTACCCTCTTCGGCGGTCGGCACCACGATCGAGTGCAGCAGGAACCGGCCGTCGTCGGGCAGCAAGCTGTAGTACTTCTTGAAGAACGTGGCGTAACGCTGGTATCCGGCGTCGCCGGCCCCATCGGCGAAGTGCTCGAACGCGCCGAGCGACACGATGCGGTCGATGGGCTCGTCAAAGTGCTCCCAACCCTGCAGGCGCACCTCTTTGCGCCGCGGGCTGTCCATCTCGGCGAACTTCTGCTCGCAGTGCGCCACCTGGTTCTCACTGAGTGTCAGGCCAATGACGTTGACGTCGTAGTGCTCGACGGCGTGCCGCATGGTCGAACCCCAGCCAGAGCCGATGTCGAGCAGCGTCATGCCCGGTTCGAGGTTGAGTTTGTCCAGGGCGAGCTTGCGCTTGGCGAACTGCGCCTCTTCGAGGGTCTTCTTCTGGGGCTCATCGATGTTGGGGTGCTCATCGAAGTACGCACAGCTGTAGGTCATCGACGGGTCGAGCCACAGCTTGAAGAATTCGTTCGATCGGTCGTAGTGCGACTGCACAGCCTGTACCGGCGGCTGTAGTTGAGTGCCGGCCGAGTTGCCTTGAGATGTCATTAAATCGACGCTACCTGCTCTGTTTAGATGGATGCAATTGCCGCGACGGTTGCTTCCGCGTCCGCGTCATGCTTGGCCGCTTCGCCGAGCATGGTGACCACGCTGGTGACCACCGGCCTACCTTCGGCGTCCGTCACCTCACTTCGGATTTCGGCTAAGACCGTCCCGTGGGATTGGATCACCGAATCCAAGTACGTGTCGAAGTGTAGCTTGTCGCCGACCACGATCGGCCGGTGGAAGTGGAACTTTTGGTCGCGGTGCATAACGCGGGCGATGTTGATCGGAATGCTGAATTTGGTGAAGATTTCCAGCTGAACGCGCCGCCCGGCAATGGCCAGAAACGTCAACGGAGCTACCAGTCCGTCGTAGCCGGCCTCGGTGGCGACGGCGTCGTCGTAGTGGAGCGAGTCGTCGTTTTGGATCGAAGCGGCGAATTCACGGACTTTTTCGCGTCCGACAAGGAAGTAGTCTTCCTGCCGGTAGTGCTTACCGATGATTCCTTCGGCTCCCTGGGGAACTGTCATGACGCCGCTTTCCGCTCGAATAGATGCTCAGCGGCGCAGCCTATCAGCGTGATTGGCGTCGAGACGCCAAAGCGGCCAGCGCGCCGCCGGCCGCTCCCAGCGCCAGGGCAGAGGGCACGCCGATGCGGGCGGCCTTGCGCGCGGTCCGAAAGTCGCGGATCTCCCAGCCACGTTCGCGGGCCAGGCTGCGCAGGCGTGCGTCGGGATTGATGGCGACGGCCGTGCCCACCAGGGTCAACATCGGCACGTCGTTGAAGCTGTCGGAGTACGCCGTGCAGCGTTTGAGGTTGAGGCCCTCACGGATTGCCAGAGACCGCACCGCATGGGCTTTGCCGGGGCCGTGCAGGATGTCGCCCACCAGTCGTCCGGTGAAAACTCCGTCGACGGATTCGGCCACCGAGCCCAGTGCACCGGTCAGTCCCAGCCGTCGGGCAATGGTCGCCGCGAGCTCATACGGCGTGGCGGTGATCAGCCAGACCTGCTGGCCGGCGTCGAGGTGCATCTGGGTGAGTTCGCGGGTGCCCGGCCAGATCTTGTCGGCGATGATCTCGTCGTAGATCTCCTCGCCCAGCCGCACCAGCTCGTCGACCGACCGGCCTTCGATGAACGCCAGCGCTTTGCGTCTGCCCGCGGCGACGTCGTCGCTGTTCTCCTTGCCCAGCACCTGAAACTTGGCCTGCGCGTAGACGAATCCGACTACGTCGCGGTAGGTGAAGTAGTCCCGCGCGGCCAACCCGCGCCCGAAATGCACCGCCGAGGAGCCCTGCACCAGGGTGTTGTCCACGTCGAAAAACGCCGCGGCCGTCAGGTCGATCGGCGGCTGGCGATGCTCGTCGGCGCCGCTGGCGTGCATGTCGTCCAGCGCACGTTCGGCGCTGGCGTTGGCGGCCAGCGTCTCCAGATCGGCGCGCCCCGTGTGGTCTATGTGTCTGGGGTCATCTGCGTGTCTGGGGTCAAAGGAAGCCATGGAAGCCATACGCGAAACCTCCCAAGTCGCCGAGTGGCGCGGTTCCCGCCGCCGAGCCGATACCAACCCTATCCGGACCGGTCCGGCATTACGCGGTCAGACGGATGGGCCAGACTGGTGGCTATGACGCCAACCGAGGGCCGACCGCGGGTCGAGTTGCTGACCCGCGCCGGGTGCGCGATCTGTGAGCGCGTGCACGCCCGGTTGGCCGCCCTGGCCGGGGAGCTGAACTTCGAATTGTCCAGCACCGATGTCGACGCCGCGGCGCTGAAGGGAAATCCCGGGCTGCGGGCCGAATTTGGGGACCGGTTGCCGGTGGTGCTGCTGGACGGACGTGAGCATAGCTACTGGGAGGTCGACGAGCCGCGCCTGCGCGCAGACCTCGCCGGCCGCTGAGGACGAGGCTCCGATATTTGGTAGCCCACCTCAGAACCGTCTACCGTAGAAGCAGTTCACTTTCCGAGGCTGCAAGGGAGCGGGCCAGGTGATTGCGCCGTGAGCATCCTGCTCTTTGGGGTTTCGCACCGCAGTGCGCCTGTCTCCGTCCTGGAACAACTCAGCATCGACGAGTCCGATCAGATCAAGATCGTCGACCAGGTGCTGCAGTCTTCGCTGGTCAGCGAGGCTCTGGTGCTCTCCACATGCAACCGCGTCGAAATCTATGCCGTGGTCGAGGCGTTTCACGGCGGATTGTCGGCGATCGGACAGGTGCTGGCCGAGTACTCCGGTCTATCGATGGGGGACCTCACCAAGCACGCCTACGTCCGCTACAGCGAGGCGGCCGTCGAGCATCTGTTCGCGGTGGCCAGTGGACTGGATTCGGCCGTTGTCGGCGAGCAGCAGGTCCTTGGCCAGGTACGCCGGGCCTATGCCACCGCCGAGGCAAACAGCGCGGTGGGCCGAGTGCTGCACGAGTTGGCGCAACGCGCGCTCTCGGTGGGTAAGCGGGTGCACGCCGAAACCGCCATCGATGCCGCCGGCGCGTCGGTGGTCTCGGTTGCGCTGGACATCGCCGCGCGCAAGTTGGGCACGATGGCGGGCAAGACCGCCGTCGTGGTCGGCGCCGGAGCGATGGGTGCTCTGTCGGCCGCACACCTGAGCCGCGCGGGAATCGGTCGAGTGCGCGTACTGAACCGCTCGCTGACTCGCGCGCAGCGGCTAGCGGACAAGATCGCCGAATCCGGCATCCCGACCGAGGCGCTGACGCTGGACCAGCTGCCGGACGCGCTGGCCGATGCCGACTTGGTGGTGAGCTGCACCGGGGCGGTCAGCCCGGTGGTATCACTGGCTGACGTGCACCACGCGCTGGTCAATACCCGCCGCGACGAAGCCATGAAGCCGTTAGTCATCTGCGATCTCGGAATGCCGCGCGACGTCGACCCGGCGGTGGCCGGACTGCCCGGCGTGCTGGTCGTCGACGTGGACCGGGTGCAACACGAACCGTCGGCCCACGCGGCCGCCGCCGACGTCGACGCCGCCCGGCTGATCGTCGCCGCCGAAGTTGCTGCTTACCTTGCTGGGCAGCGGATGGCCGAGGTCACCCCGACGGTCACCGCGCTGCGCCAGCGGGCCGCGAACGTGGTCGAGGCGGAGTTGCTGCGCCTGGACAACCGGTTGCCCGGGCTGGATTTGACCGAGCGTGCAGAGGTGGCGCGCACGGTGCGACGGGTCGTCGACAAGCTGCTGCACGCACCTACCGTGCGGATCAAGCAACTTGCCAGCGCCCCCGGCGGCGACAGCTACGCCGAAGCGCTGCGCGAGCTGTTCGAGCTGGATCAGACCGCGATCGACTCCGTAGCCGCGGTGGGAGCCGGTGAATTACCGGTCATACCAAGCGGACTCGACAATTCAGAGCAATCCGCCGAGTAACGATAGGCGCAAGTGATCCGGATAGGCACTCGGGGCAGCCTGCTGGCCACCACCCAGGCTGCGACCGTCAGAGACGCATTGATCGCCAACGGCCATCCCGCCGAACTGGTGACGATCAGCACGGTCGGCGACCAATCGTCGGCGCCGATCGAGACGCTCGGTGTTGGCGTCTTCACCACCGCGCTGCGCGAGGCGATCCAGGACGGCCGCGTCGACGCTGCTGTGCACTCGCACAAGGATTTGCCAACGGCCGACGACCCTCGTTTCACCATCGCCGCCATGCCACCACGGAATGACCCGCGCGACGCGCTGGTGGCCCGCGACGGACTGGTCCTGGGGGAGTTGCCGGCGGGTTCGCTGGTGGGCACGTCCTCGCCGCGACGGGCCGCACAGCTTAGAGCATTGGGTCTCGGTTTGGAAATCCGCCCCCTACGAGGCAACCTAGATACCAGGTTGAACAGGGTAAGTAGTGGTGATCTTGACGCCATCGTGGTGGCCCGGGCCGGTCTGGCCCGATTGGGTCGTCTCGATGATGTCACCGAGACGCTGGAGCCGGTGCAAATGTTGCCAGCGCCTGCTCAGGGTGCACTCGCCGTCGAATGCCGAGCCGGTGACAGCCGGCTGGTCGCGGTGTTGGCGGAGTTGGACGACGCCGACACGCGCGTGGCGGTCACCGCGGAGCGAGCTCTGCTTGCCGAACTGGAGGCCGGTTGCTCGGCACCGGTGGGTGCGATCGCGGAAGTGGTCGAGTCCATCGATGAGGAGGGGCGGGTCTTCGAAGAGCTGTCGTTGCGCGGCTGCGTGGCGGCACTCGACGGATCCGACGTGATCCGCGCGTCCGGCATCGGCACCTCCGATCGGGCACGGGAGCTGGGGCTCTCGGTCGCGGCGGAGCTGTTCGAACTGGGCGCCGCAGAGTTGATGTGGGGAACGCGGGAAGACCCCGCGCGAGGAAATTGAAAGAGACTGTGGGAGCGACAACGATGACGCGAGGGCGTAAGCCGACACCGGGCCGCATCACTTTCGTGGGTTCCGGTCCAGGCGACCCAGGTCTGCTGACCACCCGGGCCGCCACGGTGCTGGCGAATGCCGCCCTGGTGTTTACCGACCCTGACGTACCCGAGCCGGTGCTGGCACTGATCGGCAAGGATCTGCCTCCGGTGTCCGGCCCAGCACCCGCCGAGCCGGCAGCAGGCAGCGCCGACGCCGGGTCTTCGGGCCCCGAGACCGCACCCGCGGTGGTCCAGAGTGGTCCCGACATCCGGCCGGCGCTAGGCGATCCGGCCGAGGTCGCCAAGACACTGACGCACGAGGCCCGACTGGGCGTCGACGTCGTGCGATTGGTCGCCGGCGACCCGTTGTCGGTGGACGCGCTGATCACCGAGGTGAACGCCGTCGCCCGAAGCCACCTGCACATCGAGATCGTCCCCGGCTTGGCGCCCAGCAGCGCGGTTCCGACCTACGCGGGGTTGCCGCTGGGTTCCTCGCACACCGTTGCCGACGTGCGGGACCCACACGTGGACTGGGAGGCGTTGGCCGCCGCACCGGGACCGCTGATCCTGCAGGCCACGGCGTCGCACCTGGCCGACGCCGCGCGCACCCTGATCGACCACGAACTGTCCGAGGGCACGCCGTGCGTGGTGACCGCGCAGGGCACCACCTGCCAGCAGCGTTCGGTTGAGACCACCCTGCAGGGACTGACCGATCCCGCGGTGCTCAACGGCACCGACCCCGCCAGCCCGTTGACCGGGCCACTGGTGGTGACCATCGGCAAGACGGTGACCAGCCGGGCCAAGCTGAATTGGTGGGAAAGCCGGGCACTATACGGCTGGACGGTGTTGGTGCCACGCACCAAGGACCAGGCCGGCGAGATGAGCGAGCGGCTGACTTCCTACGGCGCGCTGCCCATGGAGGTGCCGACCATCGCCGTCGAGCCACCGCGCAGCCCCGCGCAGATGGAACGTGCCGTCAAGGGCTTGGTCGACGGTCGGTTCCAGTGGGTGGTGTTCACCTCCACCAATGCGGTTCGCGCGGTGTGGGAGAAGTTCGGCGAGTTCGGTCTGGACGCCCGCGCGTTCTCCGGTGTGAAGATCGCCTGCGTCGGCGAGGCTACGGCCGACCGGGTGCGGGCATTCGGGATCAGCCCCGAGCTGGTGCCGTCCGGCGAGCAGTCCTCGATGGGCCTGCTCGACGAATTCCCGCCCTATGACAGCATTTTCGACCCGGTGAACCGGGTGTTGCTGCCGCGTGCGGACATCGCCACCGAGACGCTGGCCGAGGGACTGCGCGAGCGTGGCTGGGAGATCGAGGACGTCACCGCCTATCGCACGGTGCGCGCCGCCCCGCCGCCGGCGTCCACCCGCGAGATGATCAAGACGGGCGGTTTCGACGCGGTGTGCTTCACCTCCAGCTCCACCGTGCGCAACCTGGTCGGCATCGCCGGCAAGCCGCACGCGCGGACCATCATCGCCTGTATCGGCCCCAAGACAGCCGAGACCGCCGCGGAGTTCGGCCTGCGGGTGGATGTCCAGCCGGACACCGCCGCGGTGGGTCCGCTGGTCGACGCGTTGGCTGAGCACGCCGCCCGGTTGCGCGCCGAAGGTGCGCTGCCTCCGCCGCGCAAGAAGAGCCGCAGACGATGACTTATCCTGCGTTGACTCTGCGCGCAGGGCGCAAAAGTGCGAGTAACTTCCGCCCGCAACGCAGAGTCAACGCACGCGGCTAGGAGACACAGTGGCGTACCCTCGGCAGCGGCCTCGGAGGCTGCGATCGACGCCCGCGTTACGCCGCCTGGTAGCCCAAACCTCCTTGGAGCCAAGGCATTTGGTGCTGCCGATGTTCATTAGCGCTGAAGCCGATGGTATCGACGAGCCGCGCCCAATCGCGTCTATGCCGGGTGTAGTGCAACACACCCGTGAGTCGCTGCGCCGTGCCGCCGCCGACGCGGTGTCCGCCGGGGTGGGCGGGCTGATGCTGTTCGGTGTGCCCCGCGAGCAGGACAAGGACGCTCTCGGCTCAGCCGGGACCCATCCAGACGGCATCCTCAACGTGGCGCTGCGGGACCTGGCCAAGGATCTCGGCGACGCCACCGTGCTGATGGCCGACACCTGCCTGGACGAGTTCACCGATCACGGCCACTGCGGCGTGCTAGACGAACGCGGCCGGGTCGACAACGACGCGACATTGACTCGATACGTGGAACTGGCTGTGGCACAAGCGGAATCGGGTGCTCACGTGGTCGGTCCGAGCGGCATGATGGACGGGCAGGTGGCCGCGATCCGCGACGGGCTGGACGCGGCCGGTCACCACGACGTCGTGATCCTGGCGTATGCCGCCAAGTTCGCCTCGGCGTTCTACGGCCCGTTCCGTGAGGCGGTGTCCTCGAGCCTGTCGGGCGACCGGCGTACCTACCAGCAAGAGCCCGGCAACGCCCGCGAGGCGTTGCGCGAGGTCGAACTTGACCTCGACGAGGGCGCCGACATCGTGATGGTCAAGCCGGCGCTGGGTTATCTGGACGTGCTGGCTGCAACGGCCGACATCTCAGCGGTGCCGGTGGCGGCGTATCAGGTTTCCGGCGAGTACGCGATGATTTGTGCGGCGGCGGCCAACGGGTGGATCGATGAGCGGGCCGCGGCGCTGGAGTCGCTGATGAGTATCCGGCGCGCGGGGGCCGATATTGTGCTCACCTATTGGGCGGCGGACGCGGCGAATTGGCTGACGTAACGGAGGCGGGCATGACAGCAGCGGGGGAGCCCCTGGACCCTATCGACCCCATAGACCCAAAAGACTTAAAAGACCAAGTGCTGTTCTCCGAACCCGGCGCCAGCTGGTACTGGGTGCTGGCGGGACCGCTGTCGGCCGCGTCGCTGATCTACATCCAGCACGCCAACCACGTCCCGATCTCCTTCCTGGTTCCGGCCATCTTCCTGGTTCTGGTGTCGGCGTTCGTGGCTTTGCAGGTCAAGGCCGCGCGGATCCACACCTCTGTCGAGCTGACCGAGGACGCTTTGCGGGAGGGCACCGAAACCATCCTGGTGCGCGAAATCGTCAAGGTGTTTCCGGAAGCCGAGAATTCGATCGCGTCCGGTAAATCGCTGGCCAGGTGGCAGTCCGCGCGGGCGCTCGGGGAACTGGTCGGGGTGCCGCGCGGTCGCTTCGGCATCGGTCTCAAGCTCACCGGCGGTCGCACCGCCCAGGCCTGGGCGCGCCGCCACCGTCATCTGCGTGACGCGCTGACGCCACTGGTGGAGGAGCGGATGGGTCCCTACGTGCCCGAGGTCAGCGACGAGGTCGATGCGTTCGACGACGACGACAACGAGTCGATCCGGTGAGTACCCGGGCGGTCATTGAGCTGATCCTGGCGGGTGCGGCCTTGGTGGCGACCGGGTTCAGCTGGGTGCAGACGCGCTCCACGATCGCGGTCGCACCGGTGGCCGAGGGACAGCCGGCCACGTTCTCGGTTGTCTACGACGCGCCGCAGTTGGTGCTGACGTTGCTGCTGGCAACCGTCGCCGGGATTCTGGCGGTCATCGGTTTGGCCAGGCTGCGCCGCGCCAGAGTCCGCTAGGCCGATTTCTTGACGAGTTCCAGGACCTGCCGACGCCGCCACGCGATGGCGTCGGACAGGTGCCGCAGCGCCGCGGGGACCGAGCGGGCAACGGGGAACGTCTCGGGCTCGCCCAGCAGCGCCTTGACGGCCGGGTTCGCCACAATCGTCCATTCCACGCCGGCAGCGCGGCACTCCTCGTCTAGGACGCAGAACAGCGAGATACCTGCGGACGAGAAGTGGCTCAGGTCGCTCAAATCGAGCACGATCGGGCTGTCGCTGAGAACGAAGCGGCGTACGTACTCGGCGACCTGGTCGATGTTGACCGCATCGATTTCGCCCCGGATCTTGATGACCGTGGCCAGATGACGGCATTGCGCCCGGATCAGGGCCCCACTGCAGTCGACAGCGCCGGGAACCCCCGGAACCATTTTGTTGATCGCGATAGTCATGAACAGCCCCATTTCCCCGTGGCGCATCCTGATGACAGACCAAGCCCTGCCCCTTAAAGTGCCCGCCAAACCTAAAGGGACCGGTAGCCAGGTCTAATTCTTTGCTAAGAAGCGGTTCGCCGGTCGGCGGCCAGGTCCACCTCAGGCCCCCTGTTAGGCTGCTTGGGCTGCCGGTCAGCCGCGTCGGTCGACCAGTCGAACAGCCAAAATCCAGGCGGAAAGATTTCGTGCAAAGCGGAGAACTCAAGGGTCAGATCAAGGGCGAGATCAAGGCCCTGACAGGACTCCGCATCGTCGCCGCAGTGTGGGTGGTGCTGTTCCACTTCCGGCCCATGGTGGCCGACGTCTCGCCCGATCTACGGGAAAACCTTGCGCCGGTGCTCAACTGCGGCGCTCAAGGCGTCGACCTGTTCTTCATTCTCAGCGGGTTCGTGCTGACCTGGAATTACCTCGACCGCATGGGTCACTCGTTCTCGCTGCGCGCCACCGTCCACTTCTTGTGGTTGCGACTGGCCAGGGTGTGGCCGGTCTACCTGGTCACCCTGCACCTGGCCGCAGCGTGGTGGATTCTCACCCTGCACATCGGCCATACCCCATCGCCCGATATCGGCCGGCTCACCGCGATCAGCTACGTACGTCAAGTTCTGCTGGTGCAGCTGTGGTTCCAGCCTTACTTCGACCTGTCCAGTTGGGACGGGCCGGCCTGGTCGATCAGCGCGGAATGGCTGGCCTATCTGCTGTTCGGGGTGCTGGTGCTGGTGATCTTTCGAATCCAGCACGCCACCCGGGCGCGAGGCCTGATGCTGATGGCTGTCGCGGCCTCGCTACCGCCGATCGTCCTGTTGCTGGCCAGCGGGGTGTTCTATACGCCGTGGAGTTGGTTGCCGCGGATCGTGACGCAGTTCGCCGCCGGGGCGATCGCCTGCGCCGCGGTGCGCCGGCTGCGTCTGTCCGAGCGCGGACGCCGCACCGCGGGATACATCTCTGTGCTGCTCGTCGTGGCAATCGTCGGCATTCTGTACCTGCTCGACGCGTTCCCGATCTCCGGGGTGTACGACGGCAGCGGGGTGGTCGACCTGCTGTTCGTTCCCCTGGTGATCACGTTGGCCGTCGGCATCGGCAGCCTGCCGTGGCTGCTGGCGACCCGGTTCATGGTTTACGGCGGGGAGATCTCGTTCTGCCTCTACATGGTGCATGAGCTGGTGCACACCACGTGGACGTGGGCGGTGGTGAATTTTCGTCTGCAACCGTGGCTGCCGGACAGCCCGTGGAAGTGGAATATCTTCGCTCTGCTGGCGATCGCGGTGGCTCTTTCGGCGTTGATGTATCGCTTTGTCGAAGAGCCGGCTCGCCGTTGGATGCGCAGGATGGTCGACGCCCGGCCGACGCCCGCGGGCCACGAACCCGGCGATTCCCCCGGCGCCAAGCTGCATCCCATGGACGGTGTGCTGTCCGGAGCGTCGTCGCGCACGCCATAGCGATCGAATGCCAAAAGCCGCAAGCGAGTTGACGGCGCTGAGGATCGTTAGCTCGTACGATTTCGAAGTAGATGCACGCACTTCGATTGGCCACGCTCACCGTCCGTCTCAGCTTGCTGATGGCGGTGGTTTCGCTGTCCCTGGCCACTCCGGCGCAGATGCCGCCGTACCGCGCGGTGACGCTGGATCTGAGGCTCACGCATATCGCGGTAATCGGCGACTCGTACACGACGGGTACCGACGAAGGCGGTCTGGGTGCGAACTCGTGGACCGCGCGCACCTGGCGGACGCTCACCGGGCCCGGACTGCGTATCGCCAGTGATGTGGCAGCCGAGGGCCGTGCCGGCTACGGAGTGCCCGGCGACCACGGCAACATCTTCCAGGATCTGACTGCCCGCGCGGTCAAACCCGACGACAAATTGGTGGTGTTCTTCGGCTCCCGCAATGACCAGGACGTCGACCCGGTGCTGTTGGCCCAACGCGCCCAGGCCACTCTCGCGCTGGCACGCAGACTCGCCCCGTCGGCCAGGTTCCTGGTGATCGGACCGCCATGGCCCACCGCCGATGTGCCGTTGGCAACCTTGGTGATTCGCGACGTTCTGGCCGGCGCGTCGTGGGCTGCGCGCGCGGACTTCGTCGACCCGATCGGTGACCGCTGGTTCGTCGACCGGCCCGACCTGATCGGCCGGGACGGGGTGCACCCCAATGACGCCGGGCACGAGTACATCGCGAGCAAGATGGTGCCGCTCATCCGGTGGCAACTATCGAAGTGATTGCGGCGCTGTAACGCCATTTCGCACCCAGACGGGAACCTAAAGCGATGGCCGCGCAACAACTCTCGTGTCGCCTGGTCGCCGCTTTCAGTCTTCGGCGTGCCTTTCGTAGTCCCAACGTTCAAGGCGCGCTTGCAATTGCAGTAGACCAAGCCCGGCGACCGGCGCGGCTGCGGTAAGCAACACCAACAGCATCGGACTCATCTCAAAACCTCCAAAACCCTTTCTTTCGTACCACGTTCGTCGTCGCGAAGTGGTTCATTCGGCAATAAATCCACCGTCGTGTCACTGAATTGAGACCGTACGATCGGCCAGCGCCCCGATCACCGGCGTCAGCAGCTGCGCGTACTGGGTGGTGACGTGGTTGTCGTCGCGGAACACCAGGGTGTCGCCGACGATCACCGGGCAGCGCTCCGCAGTGCAGAACAAGTCGGTCAGGTCCGCATACGATCCGCCCGCCGCGGTGGTTACCCGCTGCTCGGCGGCGATGCCTTCGGCGTTGGCCGCAACGGATCGAGCCGGGGCGCAGGCGTTCGCGTCGTCAAGGTGCGCCGAAAGGCAGGTCGGCGCCGAGGTTTGCGGATCGGCGACCGGACCCAGGACCAGGACAGCCGACCCCATCCCACGCAGGTAGGCGACGATCGCGCCCAACTTGTCGATCCATGCCGGATCGTAGGAGGCGAAGCTGAAGTCCGCGTGGTAGCGGCGGCTCATGCTCAACACCACCAGGCGCGGTCGCTCGGCCTGCAACCGGTGCACAATCTCGGCCCGCCATTGTTCGCACTCGGTGTACTTGCGGCCCAGGTAAGGGCTGACGATCGGCAGGTCCAGAAACGGGCAGGTGACCTTCGCCATCGTCTCCAGGCGCCAGTGCCGTTGTTCGGCCACCTGCTGCAGCGCCGGATCCCACATCGCCGCGTGCGAATCGCCGATCAGCGCGACCGTCGTGGGTGATCCTGTGTCGGCGGTGGCGCATTCGCTTTGACCCACATCGCGCCAGGAGCGCATGCAGCCGTTGACGAACACCGCAGCCTTCGCGCTCGGCGCCGCCGCCAGCGGCGGGTTCAGGTTTGATGGCACAGGGTGCGCTCCTGCCGAGGCGGCCAGCATCGCACGGGCCGCGTCGAATGCCTGCCGGACTGCGACCTCCTGCGGCGGCAGTTGCGGGTCTGGGGCCGGGGGCAGCGCCACGATCTTGGCCTGGGGGGCGGCGGCTCCGTGGCCTACCGGCGCCGGCACAGCCGTCAGCAGCACCGCGCAGGCGCACGCCGCTACGGCGCTGGCGGCGCCGGCCATAGCCAGACTGGCTTTGGCCGAGCGGCGCAGCGCCGCCGCGAACCGGCCGGGGTTCTCCACCGCGTGCATGGTGATCACCGCGAGCCCGGCCGAGACCGTCGTGGCCGCCAGTCGGCCGGGCAGGCCACCGGGATCACCCAGCAGCGGTGGCAGCAGCAGTAGCACCGGCCAGTGCCACAGGTACCACGAGTACGACACCCGGCCGATCGCCCGCATCACCGGCGGGCACAGCACGCGGCCGACGCCCATGCCGCCGGTGACCGACCCGCTGCCGATCACCAGTGCGGTGCCCAGCACCGGCAGCAACGCCGAGGTGCCCGGATACGGCGTGTGCGGACCGAGTTGGGTGCAGGTCAGCAGGATCAGGGCCAGCCCGCCCCAGCCGGCGACCGTTGCGGGCAGCAGCGGCAACCGTTTCCACTGGTTGATCGTGAGCGCCACCAAACCGCCGGCGGCCAGTTCCCAAGCGCGGGTGGGCAACGAGAAGAACGCCCATGGCGGCGAGACGCGGGTCCAGATCACCGCTGCGGCCAGCGACGCCACGCCGATTAGCGTGAGCAGCACGGCGTACGGCGCGGCGCTGGTGCCCCGGTTTACCCGTCGGGCCAGCCATGCCGTGCCGATGATCAGCGCCGGCCACACCAGGTAGAACTGTTCCTCCACGCCAAGTGACCAGTAGTGCTGGAAGGGCGATGGCGGCAGGTCGGACACCATGTAGTCGGTGCCCTGGGCGGCGAACCGGTAGTTGCCGACGTAGAGCATGCTGGCGATGCCGTCGACGAATACCCGCCGCGCCTGCAGCGGCGGCAGCACGACCGCCGCGACGAGGGCGGTGACGACGCCGACGGTGGCCGCGGCGGGCAGCAGTCGCCGTGCGCGGGCGGCGTAAAACCCGCCCAGCGCAACGGTGTTCGTGGTCGTAACCTCGCGAAGCAGCAGACCGGTGATCAAGAAGCCGGAGATGACGAAGAAGACGTCCACGCCGATGTAGCCGCCGGCGATGCCGGGTATGCCGGCGTGGTAGAGGACCACAGCGACGACCGCGACGGCGCGCAGACCCTCGATGTCGGGCCGGAACGGCGTCCGGGCCGCGGTGCGAGGTGAAACGGTCATCCGCTAGGTCGCCATCCAGGCCAGCTCGCCGGGTAGTTGGGCGCGCCAGTAGTCCACGTCGTGCCCGCCGGGGGAGAAGCTGCCCGCCGGGCGCTTCTTGAATTGGCCGACGAACTGGCTGCTGGCGAAGAAGAAGCGGTCACCGATGCCGCAGTCGACCCGAATCGGGATCGAGTTCAGCACTGGCAGACCGAACACGGTGTTGCGGTTCCAGTCGTCGAGGCTGTCGAACGCACCGGGCGCGGCGCCGATGTAGGACATGTACAGCGCCGGGCTGATCGCGCAGATCCCGGCGGTACGGGCAGGTCCCAGCCGGGCGCCCAGTAGCAGCGCGCCGTAGCCGCCCATGGACCAGCCCAGGAAGCCGACGCGCGAGGTGTCCATGCCCATCGATGTCAGCATCGGCAACAGTTCTTCGAGCACCATGGTGCCGGAATCCTCGCCGTTGGCGCGTCGATGCCAGTAGCTGCTGGCGCCGCCATCGACTCCGACCACGGCGAATGGCGGCTTGCCCTCGCTGACCAGCTGGGCCAGCGCGTCCTCGACGCCGCAGTCCAGCATCATGTTGGCGTCGCCGTCCTTGCCGTGCAGCGCAATCACCGGACGCAGCAGCTTGGTCTGGCCCGGCGGCATGGCGATCACCCAGTTGGTCTTGATGCCGCCGCGGGCCGCCGAGACGAACGAGCCGGTGAGTTTCGTCGGCAGGGTCTTGCCCGCCGCTGGCGGGTCGAACGGAGCGGGTGCCATTGGCGCCGCGAGGGTTTGGATCGGATTCAGCAAGGCGCCCAGCGCCCAGACGCCGGCCGCTCCGGCGCTGGCACCGGCACCCATGCGCAGCACCGAGCGGCGGGTCAGGTCGGCCACGATGGTCAATGATGCCGCGTGTATGGGTGTTTGACGCCCGTGCCACGCCGTATTGCAAGGCACTCGTGACGGGGGCGTGACAGACGAGCGGTCCGGGTGGTGCCTTGATCGCGGATGTGTTGTGGTTAGCCATGGCTAGCACTTCCCAGCTGCGCCAAGATCTGTCGCAACGGCAACTCAGCATGATCGCGCTGGGTGGCGTGATCGGGGCGGGACTGTTCGTGGGGTCAGGCGTGGTGATCGCAAGGACCGGGCCCGCATCGTTTTTGACGTATGCGATCTGCGGTGTGCTGATCATCCTGGTGATGCGGATGCTGGGGGAGATGGCCACCGCGAACCCGTCGACGGGCTCGTTCGCCGACTATGCGACTACGGCGCTCGGGGGGTGGGCGGGATTTTCGGTGGGCTGGCTGTATTGGTACTTCTGGGTCATCGTCGTCGGCTTCGAGGCGGTGGCCGGCGGCAAGGTGTTGAACTACTGGGTGCACGCGCCGCTGTGGTTACTGTCGCTGTGCCTGATGCTGTTGATGACCGCGACCAACTTGTTCTCGGTGTCCTCCTTCGGTGAGTTCGAATTCTGGTTCGCCGGAATCAAAGTCGCCGCGATTGTGATCTTTCTGGGCTTGGGGACGGCGTTTGTCGCCGGGCTGTGGCCGGGCCGGCACCTGGACTTGTCCAATATGTCGGCGCACGGCGGATTTCTTCCGAAGGGAGTGGGTGCGGTTTTTGCCGCCGTCGTCGTGGTGATCTTCTCGATGGTGGGAGCCGAGGTGGTCACCATCGCCGCCGCGGAAAGCCGCGACCCAGAACTGGCCATCGCACGCGCGACCCGATCGGTGGTCGCCCGCATCGTGGTCTTCTTCGTTGGCTCGGTCCTACTGCTGGTGCTGATCACACCGTGGAACTCGCTGGATCCCGGCGCATCACCATATGTCGCCGCGCTCAAGCACATTGGGCTGGCGGGTGCGGATCAGATCATGAACGCCGTGGTGCTCACGGCGGTATTGTCCTGCTTGAACTCCGGGCTGTACACGTCGTCGCGGATGTTGTTCGTCCTCGCGGGCCGGCACGAGGCGCCGGCCGTATTGGTCCGGCTGAGCCGGCGCGGGGTGCCCGCCATCGCCATCTTGTGTTCCTCGGTGGTCGGTTTCCTGTGCGTGCTGATGGCCTGGCTCTCACCTAAGACGGTATTTCTGTTCCTGCTCAACTCATCTGGCGCCGTCATCTTGTTCGTCTACCTGTTGATCGCGCTGTCGCAGATTGTGCTGCGGCGCCGCACCCCACCGCAGCAGTTGCGGGTGAAGATGTGGCTTTTCCCGGTGCTGTCGATCCTGACCGCTGCCGGAATCGTTGCGGTGCTGGTGCAAATGGCCTTCGACGATGCCGCGCGCAGTCAACTGTGGTTGAGCCTGCTGTCCTGGGTGGTGGTATTGGCGGTGTACGCGGGCATGCCACGCGCACGCCGAGATAGCGTGGCGCGCAAGCAGTTCAGCGATTAGCCACATCGCGGCAACGACTCGCGTGGTGAGCTGAGCCCTTGCCGGGATTTGCGGTAGATCCGTTTGGACTGGGTCAGCGCGGGTAACCGGCCGAATCGGGTTGAGGAAGACACGGTGTAAACAGCCTTGGGAGTAATAAATGTTTGTCCACAATAAAGATTTGCAGTTCGAGGTGCGCGTCAGCCAGCCAGATCCGCGGTTCGCTTCCCTTTTGATGGAGCAGTTCGGCGGGGCCAACGGCGAATTGACTGCTGCCCTACAGTACTTCATTCAGGCCTTCGTGCTGCGGGAGAAGAACCCGAAGATGTACGACCTCTTTATGGATATCGCCACAGAGGAATTGAGCCATTTGGAAATGGTTGGCGCGACGATCACCATGCTGCTGGACGGTCTGAACGACGACCTGAAGTTGGCAAACGAGCGTTGCGACTGGATGCCCGCGGTCGCCAGCCGGGACGGTCGCGAGCAAGCCATCCACCAGGTGGCGGTGAACCCGATGTTCCTCGTGCTCAGCGGCGGCGGCCCGGACGCCAAGGACTCGGCCGGCAACAACTGGACCGGCGCGTTCATCGATGCCAGTGGTGACCCGACGGTGGACCTTCGCAACAACCTGGCCGCCGAGTCGCGAGCGAAGATCGTCTACGAGTACCTCAAGCAGTTCACCGACGACCCGGGAGTGCAGGACACGTTGACATTCCTGATGACTCGCGAGATCGCGCACTACCAGCAGTTCACTGCCGCCCTCAACGAGCTGCCGGTGAACTTCCCGCCGGGCACGCTCTCGGGCGACGAGCGCTTCCAGAATGTCGCCTTCAACATGTCTGGCGGCGGCGAGTCGGTGCGCGGGCCGTGGAACCAGGGGCAGGGTCCGTGGCCGGAGGGCATCGAATGGAAGTACGTGGAGAAGCCGTCCGAGCAATGGCTCGGCAGCACGATCCGGCAGAACAAGGGTGCCGAATCCAATCCCGAAGGCTCGCCGGCGGTTCCGAGTGAGAAACCGTTCACCCACGAGCAGCGGATGCCCACCAACTAGCCTGCACCTGACCCAAAAGGCCTGGCGGCCTCAAGTATTGGAGCCGCCAGGCCTTCGGCATCCGGTGCCCGTTGCTGCCGCATGCAGATGATGGATGCAGTTTCAGTGAATCTGTGGGTCCGGCGGGTTGTCGGCTTCACGACCGGTCGCCACATCGCGTACCCGGTCGACTATGGCGGCACCCATACCCATCGTCTTTTGCGTGAGGGAATCGGATGGCGTATTCGGATGCGGACGAGTTGGCGCAACCTTTTTCGCGCTTTCCAGCCGTCTGCCGATCACTTCGAGCTCCCGCTGGTCGACCGCGGCGGCGAACCGCGGCCACACCACATCCTGTTCGAACATGATGTGCTCGCGCCCCGCGATGACGAAACTGCTTCAGCGCCTCGTGGTATCCCGGCTCGCCGGGACGGCCCTCTTCGAGGCGCTGCAGCAGCTTCTTGCCCGCTTCCTCTTGTGCGATAGCTTGATTCGCCAGGTCGTCGCCGTTGCCGAGAGCCCGTCGTACCGCGGGCCAGAAGAACTGCTCTTCGATGGCTTCGTGTTGTGACTCGGCGATAATGAGGTTGTTCACCATCGTCTCGAGACCACTAAGCTGCGCACCATCGCCTTCCGGTGCTCCGTCGAGAACTTCCAACATGCCTAAGACGCTTTTGTGGTCCGCACGCAGAAATGTCAATGCGTCCATGGTTATGGCCTCCCGTGATTGCACTGTGCTGCAAATACCCGCCCTCGGTGAGCAGAAACCGCACCGCGAAAGCTCAAGCAGCGCTGGAAGAGTCGTCAACGCACGGCGCCTCCGTCAGCAGAGTCGCTGACGGAGGCGTGTCCGTGTTCACCGATCGAATCAGGCGGTCGGCCTGCGACCGGCCGCGGGGTCAACGACCACG
>NZ_LZLS01000132.1 GCF_001673365.1 Mycobacterium asiaticum | reverse complement strand
CCCCGCTGCGGGTGCTGACCATCGCCGGGCGCCGGCACCGGCAGGAAGGTCACTGGGTAGGAGTCAGCGGCAGATACACCCGGTTGCCCTGCTCGGCGAACTCACGGGACTTCTCGGCCATACCGCTGGCCAGCATGGCCTCGACGTCCTCCTCGGTTTCCAGCCCGTGCTTGGCAGCGAAGTCACGCACATCCTGGGTGATACGCATCGAGCAGAACTTCGGACCGCACATCGAGCAGAAATGCGCGGTCTTGGCGGGCTCAGCCGGCAACGTCTCGTCGTGGTACTCCCGCGCGGTGTCCGGATCCAACGACAGCGCGAACTGGTCGTTCCAACGGAACTCGAATCGCGCTGTGCTCAGGGCATTGTCACGCTCCTGCGCATGCGGGTGGCCCTTGGCGAGGTCGCCGGCGTGCGCGGCGATCTTGTACGCGATCACCCCGTCCTTGACGTCCTTGCGGTCCGGCAGGCCGAGGTGCTCCTTGGGCGTGACGTAGCACAGCATGGCCGTGCCGGCCTGGGCGATGATCGCCGCACCGATCGCCGAAGTGATGTGGTCGTAGGCCGGCGCGATGTCGGTGGCCAACGGCCCCAGCGTGTAGAACGGGGCCTCCTCGCACCACTCTTCTTCCAGCCGAACGTTTTCCACGATCTTGTGCATCGGGACGTGGCCCGGCCCCTCGATCATCACCTGCACGCCATGGGATTTGGCGATCTTGGTCAGTTCGCCGAGCGTGCGCAGTTCGGCGAACTGGGCTGCGTCGTTGGCGTCGGCGATCGACCCGGGGCGCAACCCGTCACCGAGGGAGAAGGTGACGTCGTATTGGGCCAGGATGTCGCAGAGTTCTGCAAAGTTGGTGTACAGGAACGACTCCTGGTGGTGTGCCAGGCACCAGGCGGCCATGATGGACCCGCCGCGGGACACGATCCCGGTGACGCGCTTGGCGGTCAGCGGCACGTAGCGCAGCAGCACCCCGGCATGCACGGTCATGTAGTCCACGCCCTGCTCGCACTGCTCGATCACGGTGTCGCGGTAGAGCTCCCAGGTGAGTTCTGTCGGGTCGCCGTTGACCTTTTCCAGCGCCTGGTAAATGGGCACGGTGCCGACCGGGACCGGCGAGTTACGCATGATCCACTCGCGGGTCTCGTGAATGTTCTTGCCGGTGGACAGGTCCATGATGGTGTCCGCACCCCAGCGGGTGGCCCACACCATCTTGTCGACCTCCTCGGCGATCGACGAAGTCACCGCCGAATTGCCGATGTTCGCATTGACCTTGACCGCGAACGCCTTGCCGATGATCATCGGCTCGCTCTCGGGATGGTTGTGGTTGGCCGGGATAATCGCGCGGCCTCTCGCTACCTCGTCACGCACCAATTCGGCCGGCATGCCTTCGCGGACAGCGATATACGCCATCTCGGCGGTGATCTCGCCGGCGCGGGCGCGCTGCAACTGGGTGCCCCGGTCGCGTACCACGCCCGGCCGCGGCGGCAGACCGGCATTGAGGTCGATGGCCGCGTTGGTGTCGGTGTACGGCCCGGAGGTGTCGTAGAGGTCGAAATGGTCGCCGGTGGACAGGTGCACCCGGCGGAACGGCACGCGCGCGCCGGGGACTCCCTCAACCTCGCGGTAGGTCTTGCTGCTGCCCGCGATGGGGCCGGTGGTGACGGTAGGCGCTAACGGTTTGACGGTCACAGTCATCTCTATCTCCCTACGCCGGCATTACCCGGTCAGGTTCGTACGGTCGACGGCCCCAGCCGTCCTCTCAGCGCACTAGGCATGCGCTCCCGCGTGAATTGTTGGTGGTGTCCCTAACGCTAGCGCAGCGCGGGCCCGGTGTGCAGAACCGTGGGTCAGCGGTTGACGCCTGGTGCGCCGGGAATGGGCGAACAGCACTCAGCCGGGTGCGCCCGGGGTGCCGAACAGCGCGCCCTTGGAGCCGCCGCCACCGGCGTTGCCGGCTGAACCGAATTGGCCGACATTGAAGGGAACGCCACCGGCCCCCGCGCTGCCGCCGTTACCGCCGTCACCGATCAGCCCGACGGCGTTGCCTCCTTCGCCGCCGTCACCACCGGCGCCACCGAACAAGCCTCTGCCACCCGCCCGGCCAACTCCAGCGCCACCGCCGTTGCCGATCAGCCCGCTGTGGCCGCCATTGCCGCCGTTACCGCCATCCCCGCCACCGCCGATCGCGCCGCCGTCGCCGGCGAAGCCGCCGGAGCCGGCGTAGCCGCCGGAGCCGAACAGCGCGGCGTCACCGCCGAAGCCGCCGCCGCCGCCCGACCCGCCGGTGCGGTCTGGAGCGCTTGCTGCAGTGCCGTTCCCGCCTGCGCCGCCCGCCCCGCCGTTGCCGATCTGCCCGCTCAGGCCGCCATACCCACCCGACCCGCCGGTACCGCCCGAGCCGCCGCTGGTCGTGACTCCGCCGTTTCCGCCGCCGCCGGCGTCCCCGCCGTTACCCAGGAACCATCCGCCCCGGCCACCATCGCCGCCGAATCCGCCGGTGCCGCCGCTGGTGGGTCCGCCGCCGCCAACTCCTCCGGTGCCCCCGGCGCCGCCGCTGCCGAACCACTGCGCCGAACCGCCGCGGCCGCCAATCCCGCCGAACCCGGCCTGGGCCTGGATGCCGCCGTCTCCACCCGCGGCTCCCGCCCCGCCGGCCCCGCCGTCGCCGTAGAAGATGCCCCCGCTTCCGCCGTACCCACCGGAACCACCGTTGCCGCCGTTACCACCGCCGAGCACGGGCGCGCCGGAACCGCCCACGCCGCCGTGTCCGCCGGCACCGCCGGTGCCAAAGAACCCGGTGCCGCCGCCGTCGCCGCCGTTCCCACCGCTCCCGCCAGCGGTCGTCGCGGTGGCCGCAGCCCCGAACCCGCCGGTCCCGCCGGGCCCGCCGTTGCCGAAGAGCCAACCGCCGGTGCCGCCGCTGCCTCCGGTCGCGCCTAGTCCGCCGGTCCCGCCGGCGCCGCCGTTACCGAGCAGTCCGGCCGCCCCGCCGCGGCCGCCGTTCTGGTAGTCGCCGCCTGCTGCGCCGTTACCGCCGTTGCCGAATAAGAGGCCGCCGGCCTCGCCGTCACCGCCGGGGGACGTCGCGCTGAGGCCGTCACCGATCAGCGGACGGCCCAGCAACGCGCGGGTGGGTGAGTTGACCGCGTCCAGCACCACCTGAGCGACGTTGGTGGATTCGGCGCTGGCGTACGCGTCCGCCCCGGCGTTGAGAACCTGGACAAACTGCGCGTGAAACGCGGCGGCCTGGTCGCTGATGAGTTGGTAGGTCTGCGCGTGGCTGTCGAACAGGGCGGCGATCGCCACAGATATTTCGTCGGCACCGGCGGCCAGTACCGTCCTGGTCCCGGCCGCGGCCGCGGTATTGGCGCTACTGATGGTGGAAGCGACGTTGGCCAGATCGGTTGCCGCTGCCGCCACGAATTCGGGCGCTGCGATTACGTACGACATGGTGTGACGGTGCCGACCAGGTGTTGCGCAGTTACTGCATAGTTATTGAACGCGCTGGTGAAGGCGGTTTCGACGAGCCGGCGTGGTGGTGGCGAAGTGGCCGAGGTCCGCACCTAATGCGATGATGCTGACGTGAATGAGCCGTCGATCAGTCGCGTGCTGGCCGCCGGTGCCGGTCCTTACCTCAACGTCGGCAGTTTCCGCTTCTGGTTCGTCGGACAGCGCTGGGAGTGGTCGGACGAGGTGGCCCGGATGCACGGTTATGAACCCGGATCCGTCGAGCCCACCACGAAACTGCTGATGTCGCACAAGCATCCGGATGACCGTGCGCACGTGCAGGACCTGCTCGACTATGCGCTGCAGTCCGGAGAGCCCTTCTCCAGTCGGCACCGGTTCATCGACACCGCGGGAAACGTGCACGACGCGATCGTGGTGGCCGACCGCATGTTCGACGACAACGGCACGCTGTTGGGCACCGCCGGCCATTACATCGACCTCACCGACAGCTTCGACGAGGCACGCCAGGAAGTGCTCGATGAGGCCCTGCCGGACCTGTTCGAAAACCGCGCGGCCATCGAGCAGGCCAAAGGCGTGCTGATGTATGTCTACCGGGTCAGTGCCGAGCAGGCCTTCGGTGTTTTGCAGTGGCGGTCGCAGGAAACCAACAGCAAGGTGCGCGCGTTAGCCAGGCAATTGCTGGAAGAGGTCCGCTCGTTGGGCACCCCGTCGTCTGCCGCGCAGAGCCAGTTCGACCATCTGTTGCTGACCGTGCACGAGCGGATCCCCGACGAATCCGGCCGTTAAACCAACGTTAAGCTCCACATATCTAGGACGGGACGGTCTGCGGAATCGGGTTTCCGCGCCTTTCCACCGGCCGAAATTTGACACATTTAGGGCGGGTTGACGCGATGGGTTTGCTGGACGTCGGGCAGGAATCTGGTGCGGACGCAGTGGTCGTGTGGGTTAAAGGTGACGTCGATTCCTCGACTGTCGACAGGCTGGCCACCGAGTTGAACAGTGCGCTCGACGTGGCCGCTACCCACCCGAGGCGCTTGCTGATCGTCGATCTGCACGCGGTGAACTTCTTGGGCAGTGCCGGGTTGAACGCGGTATTGGACTGCCACGACGCGGGCAAGCGCGCCGGGACGACCGTACGGCTGGTGGCCGACCATCCGCAGGTGCTGCAGCCGATCCAGGTGACGGAACTGGACCGGATCTTCGACATATATGCGACGTTGTCCGGCGCGCTGCATTGATGACGAGCTAGGCCTCTTCGAGCGCCTCGCCGAGTTCCTCCAGTAGCTGGCTGCGGTGATTGCTGGCCAAAATGTGGCCAGTGCCGATAACCAGAGCAACTGGCCAGTCGATGAGTTCAAAGGCGGCCAGAGCGGCCAGACCCCCGTAATAGGCGAGTTGTTCGGGCCGCGGAACTGTTACGCGTCCCAGCACCGGGAGCTGTATCGCGAAGGTTTCTCCTTCGCGAATCCTCTTTACCGCGTCGCGCTGGGAGGTTTCGCGGCGTTCTTTCTTTTCCGCCATCATTTGCCTTTCGGTAACTAAGGATTTGCCATCCTGCCGGTTGCTGCGGTCAACGTCGGGACTATGACCGGAGATATCACGAGGACCGACCACCCGGCCGACCCGCTGGCCTCGTCTTTCGCCGTGTTGCTGAGGGGGCCTTTGACGGAGCTTTACGCGCTGTTGTGGCGCGCTGGCGTGCTGGACGTCGTCGGCTCCGATACTCAGAAGTGCGAGCCGGGGCGGCCCACCCCACAGTTACGCGAGCGAGCAGCCGGGTAGAGCGCGCCGCTTGCCTAATTGGTGCTGCGCAGATCGGAATTCCCGGCCCGCCGGCCGGCTGTCTTCTTAGCGGCCGTCTTGGTGGGCGCCTTTTGCGGGGCGGCTTTCTTCGCCGGGGTGTCCGGTACGGGCGCGAGTTTGGCCTTCACTGGCTGGTTGGTCTGATCGGGTGTCTGGTTTATTTTGCGCAGCAGTAGCGCTCCGCCACCGACGGCCAGCAGGATGGGCCACTCGACCAGACCCGCGGCCCCGATCGCGCCGAGGGCGAGGGCCGCGGCCGGCGTCGACTTGCTGCCGGTGCTGAGTCCTTGCTGAATGCCGTCGGCGGCGCCCTTGACGCCCCCGACGATCCCGTTGACCGCCGCGCCCCCGACGGCTCCGGCAGCGGCCGTGGTCGCTGTCGCCGCCCGACTTACTGTTCGACCCACTCCGCGTACCACTCCGGCGCCCGTGACACCCATGATGACTCCCTGGCCTAGTTTCTTAGGCCTGTATACCCCCCGAAGATGCAGTTCACCAGAATTCACAATGGAATTCACAGGCACTCTCAACTTTCGACACGCAGGTCGACCAACACCGGTGCGTGATCGCTGGGCGCCTTGCCTTTGCGTTCTTCGCGCACGATCTGCGCGTCGATCACCCGGTCCGCCAGGGCCGGTGAGCCGAGGATGAAGTCAATGCGCATGCCCTGCCTCTTCGGGAACCGCAACTGGGTGTAGTCCCAATAGGTGTAGACACCGGGGCCGGGCGTGAAAGGCCTTACCACATCGGTGAATTGGGCGTCGACGATGGCGTTGAAGGCGTTGCGTTCCGGCTCGGAGACGTGCGTACATCCCGCATAGAACTCGGTGCTCCAGACGTCGTCATCGGTGGGCGCGATGTTCCAGTCCCCGACCAGAGCGATCGGTGCCGAAGGGTCGTCGCGCAGCCAGCCCTCGGCCGTATTGCGTAGGGCCGAAAGCCAATCCAGTTTGTAGGCGTAGTGCGGATCGCCGAGCGAACGCCCGTTCGGCACATACAGACTCCAGACCCGCACACCGGCACAGGTGGCGCCCAAGGCGCGGGCCTCAGCCGCGGCGGCGACGTCGGGCTTGCTGCTCCAGCTCGGCTGGCCCTCGAAACCGACCTGTACGTCCTCGAGGCCTACCCGGGAGGCGATCGCCACACCGTTCCACTGGTTGAAGCCGACGTGCGCGACCTCGTAGCCGCGCTCGATCAGTGGCAGGGCGGGAAACTGGGTGTCCGAGCACTTGGTCTCCTGCATCGCCAGCACATCGACCTCGGCACGATCGAGCCAATCGACGACGCGGTCCAACCGGGTGCGGATCGAGTTCACGTTCCAGGTGGCCACTCGTAGGCGCGGCGAATCAGAACGGTCGTCGGTCATCAGGTGCTCCTGTTTTCAGGTGGTAGGACATACCGGCGGCGGTGGTGGAGCCCAAAGCCCAGTGCGCGCGCCGCGGCCGAGTCGGTGTCTGCGACGCAAACGTACGCTCGGGTCGCGCCGTAAGCGGCGCCCCAGGCCAACAGGTCGTCAAAGCGGTCGCGGGTCAACGCGGCCGGCAGGCCGACCCAGCGCGTGCCGTCGGGTGCGTCGGTCACCACAGCTGGCGCATGGTCGGTGACGTCGCGCGGCTCCACATTCACTTCGCGCACCAAGACGTTTTCGGTGTGGACGCTGACCAGGTCCACGCGCAAGAGGCGGTCCGGGATGAGCAGCCGCGGTGGCAATCCGCGTGCGCGATACCACGCGACGATTGCCGGGATGGCGCTGACGCTAGCCGAGAGGTCAAGCGGCACAGCCGAATTGGCGGCCGGAGTGGCACCGTGGCCGCGCAGCAGCCAACCGTCTAACCAGAATTCCTCGGCGCCCGGCGCGGCCGCCGCGGCCGCGCGCTCGAGGTTGCGGATATCGGCGGTGCGCACCGGTGCGTCGCTCAGTACCCGCAGCACCACCACGTCGCTAGGGGCAATCTCGACGATCGTGTTCGTCTTGGTCCGAACCCGAACGACTGGCTCGATCGCCAGCAGGTGACCAACGGCGTCTGTCAGCGGCGGGACGGATCCGGGGGGCCGACGGTATCGAAGCGTCACCCGCGTCCCGAGGTCCGGCCACGAGATCATCAGTGACCGAACGGGTCGGGCCCATCGCCCGGCAGCCACGACAGTCCGGGAACGCCCCAGCCGTTGGCCTTGATAGCCCGTTTCGCCGCGCGTGCGTGCCGGCCGATCAGGCAATCCACGTAGAGGAAACCGTCGAGGTGCCCGGTCTCGTGCTGCAGCATGCGCGCGAACAGTCCGGTGCCTTCGACGGTCACCGGCTTCGCGTCGGCGTCGAGTCCGCTGACCCGGGCCCAGTCGGCGCGCCCGGTGGGGAACGTCTCGCCGGGAACGGACAGGCATCCTTCGTCGTCGTCATGTCCGGCAGACGGCATGGTTTCCGGGATTTCGGACGTCTCCAGCACGGGGTTGATGATGACGCCGCGGCGACGGTCGGTCAGCCCGCGGTCTTCGGAGCAGTCGTATACGAACAGGCGCAGGCCGTGCCCGATCTGGTTGGCGGCCAATCCGACACCGTGGGCGGCGTCCATGGTGTCGTACATGTCCTTGATCAGCTCCGGCAACTCGCCCGGGAGTGACCCGTCGGCGCCGATCTCGATCGGGGTCGTCGGGTTGTGCAGGACGGGATCTCCCACGATGCGGATGGGTACGACTGCCATGGTCGGCTAGCTTAAGGCCCGACAACCGACGAATCTTCCAGCGGCCCGGAACGGGCTGAGGCCGGGCCCCCGCGCGCCCACATTCAAGTGTGACCAACGCGACGGAGTCGACCCGCGGGGCGCCGCTGCCTGGCCCGCAGCCCGCAGCAGGCCAGGTAATCCGCAGCAAGTCAGCCGACTCGCGGGTCTGGTTTACGGCTCAACACTTCCGCACGTGTTTCAATGTTCGCGCAAAACATTTGCCCCTATGTAGATCAAGTCATTCGAGTACTCGCCGGAAGGGTCCAGGGGAAGCGATATGGACAGCGCCATGGCGCGGGCAAATCGATCGGGGGATGACTCGCAGATCGTCGATGGGCTGACCCGTCGCGAACACGACATTCTGGCCTTTGAGCGGCAGTGGTGGAAGTTCGCCGGGGTGAAGGAAGACGCGATCAAAGAGCTGTTCTCGATGTCGGCGACGCGCTACTACCAAGTACTCAACGCGCTGGTCGACCGCCCTGAAGCGCTCGCCGCCGACCCGATGCTGGTGAAGCGGTTGCGACGGCTGCGGGCCAGCCGTCAGAAGGCGCGGGCCGCGCGGCGCCTCGGCTTCGAGGTCACCTGAGGGCCCCCGGCTACAGTTGGCCGGATGAACGAGCGCGTACCCGACTCCTCGGGTCTTCCCCTGCGGGCCATGGTGATGGTGCTGCTGTTCCTGGGTGTGATTTTCCTGTTGCTGGGTTGGCAGGCCCTGGACTCGTCGGGAAAGTCCGACGATGAGGCTTCACCGGTAACGACGGTGTCCAGCGCCACCGCGACGACATCGTCGACCAGCGCCAAGCCGGCGGCCAACGAGGCCGAGGTGCGGGTGTACAACATCTCCTCCCGCGAGGGCATCGCGAAGACCACCGCCGACGAGCTCAAAGCGGCCGGCTTCAAGATCACCGAGGTGACCAACCTCGTGGTCGCTGACGTCTCAGCCACCACTGTCTATTACGGCGAAGAGAGCGAAAAGGCCACCGCCGAGGCGGTGGGCAAAAAGCTGGGAGCCCCAGTGGAGAAGCGCATCTCGGCGCTTTCCGACCAGCCGCCGGGCGTCATCGTGTTGGTGACGGGTTAAGGCCGAGTTCGCCTCGTCACACGATAGGCTCTCCGCTATGCCTAAGCCTGTCGGTCACGAAGTCCGTCCCAGCGTTGCAACCATCACTGTGTCGGCCCTATCTGCGGCCGCATGCGTCGCGCTGGTAGGGGCGTGCGCCTCGCCCCACCAAGTTTCCAACAACCCGGGCACCACACCGACGGTCTGGACCGGCACCCCAGCGCCCGCGACCTCGGGTCACCAGGAAGCAACGCCTAGTCCGCAGACGGGCGCGGCAGCGCAGACTCTGATGACCGTCCTCAAAGGCCCCGATGGCGCGGAGGTTGCGACGGCGAAGTTCGAGTTCACCAACGGCTACGCCACCGTCACGATCACGACGTCCCGCGGTGGGGTGCTCACACCCGGCTTCCACGGTGTGCACATCCACAAAGTCGGCAAGTGCGAACCCAATTCGGTGGCGCCGACCGGTGGGACCGAACGCGGTGACTTCCTGTCGGCGGGCGGGCACTTCTCCGCGCCCGGGTCCACCACTGGACACGCCAGCGGTGACCTGACGTCGTTGCAGGTCCGCAAGGACGGCTCCGCGATGTTGGTGACCACGACGGACGGTTTCACGATGGACGACCTGACGTCGGGCGCCAAGACCGCGATCATCATCCACGCCGGCGCCGACAACTTCGCGAATATTCCGGACCGCTATCAGGTCAACGGGGTGCCCGGCCCCGACGAGACGACGATGGCCACCGGTGATGCCGGCAAGCGGGTGGCCTGCGGTGTCATCGGATCTGGGTAATCTGCCGTCCCGTCGGGCGCGCAGCCACATCGATTTCGCCCGATCGCCGCGACCGACGGTTGGGGTGGAATGGGAGTTCGCCCTCGTCGACGGGCAGACCCGCGACCTGAGCAACGAAGCCACCGCGGTGATTGCCGAAATAGGCGAAAACCCGCGTGTGCACAAGGAATTGCTGCGTAACACCGTCGAAGTTGTCAGCGGCATCTGTGAGAACAGCGCGGAAGCGATGCAGGACCTGCGGGCCACTTTGGGTCCGGCCAGGCGGATCGTGCGGGATCGCGGCATGGAACTGTTTTGTGCCGGCACCCACCCGTTCGCGCAGTGGTCCAGCCAAAAGCTCACCGACGCACCGCGTTACGCCGAGCTGATCAAACGGACCCAATGGTGGGGCCGGCAGATGCTGATCTGGGGCGTGCACGTGCACGTCGGGATCTCGTCGGCCAACAAGGTCATGCCGATTATGTCGTCACTGCTCAACCATTACCCGCATCTGCTGGCGCTCTCGGCATCGTCGCCGTGGTGGGGTGGCGAGGACACCGGGTATGCGAGTAATCGTTCGATGATGTTCCAGCAGTTGCCCACTGCCGGATTGCCGTTCCACTTTCAGAAGTGGTCGGAGTTCGAAGGCTTTGTCTACGACCAGAAGAAGACCGGCATCATCGACCACGTCGACGAAGTTCGTTGGGACATCCGGCCTTCTCCGCATTTGGGCACCCTTGAGGTGCGGATCTGTGACGGCGTGTCCAACCTGCGGGAGTTGGGTGCGCTGGTCGCGTTGACCCACTGTCTGATCGTCGATCTGGACCGCCGGCTGGAGGCCGACGAGCCGCTGCCGACCATGCCGCCCTGGCACGTCCAGGAGAACAAGTGGCGGGCGGCCCGCTACGGGCTGGACGCGGTGATAATCCTGGATGCCGACAGCAACGAGCGGCTGGTGACCGAGGATCTCGACGACGTGCTCAACCGCCTGGAGCCGGTCGCGAAGTCGTTGGGCTGCGTCGACGAATTGGCTGCGGTGGCCGACATCCCGCGCCGCGGCGCCTCCTACCAACGGCAGCGCCGGGTGGCCGAGGAACACGACGGCGATCTGCGCTCGGTGGTCGACGCGCTGGTCGCCGAATTGGAGATCTAGCCCACTAGGGCCGTCGGCCTTGCCTCGAGTGTGAGTACGGCGACGCGACCTGGGCGGCGACGCGTCGCAGCATCCGGCGTACCACGACCCGGTGGCCGCCGCTGCCGATCACCAGGGCGCGATACATCCTGCCGCGCAGGCCGGGAAATGCCGCAAAGGTCAACGCGCGCAAGCGAACACCGTGCGGCTCCGGGTCCAATTCGAAGACCAGTCGGTAGATCGCGAACAGATGGCGGCCTTTTAGCGCCAGTCGGCGCGGTGCCGTGGCCTCTTCGAGCTTGAAGCCGACGGGGACCGTGGTGGGGTCGGCCGGATCGCGACAGGTCTTGCGAAGCAGCGCCGACCAGGTGTCGTCCGGCGAGGCGTGGATCGCGATAGCATGCTCATCGATATAGGGTAATCGTTCCATATAGAAGGATCGTACTAGATCGTGGCACCTCCGCGGAAGCATGAGACCGATGTCATCTTGGATGCGACACGAGCGCTGGTGCTGGCGGGTGGTCCGCGCGCGGCGAGCGTCGCGGCCATCGCGAAGGCCAGCGGTGCCCCCGCGGGCACGTTGTATCACCGCTTCGGCAACCGCGACAGCGTGGTGATCGCGGCGTGGTTGCGCGCACTGGAGCGGTTTCAGTCACGCGCGCTCGCCGCGACCGGTTCGACGGCGCTGGAAAATGCCACCACCATGGCCGTCGCAGCCGTCAGGTTCGCCCGGGAGCTGCCCGACGACGCTCGGCTGCTGCTGACCATCCGGCCCGGTGACCTGATCGACGGGGAAACCGACACCGCATTTGCGCGGACCCTTTCGGCGATGAACGCTCCGCTGGCGCAGCGGGTCCGCGAGTTGGCGCAAGAGCTCTACGGAACCTGCAACGCACGTGCCGTCGATGCGGTGAATCGCGCCGTGTCTGACCTGCCCTACGCAGTCGTGCGACGGCACGCCCACGACGATCCGCTGCCCGAATGGCTGGAGGAAGATGTCGCGGCCGCCGCCCGCGCGGTGTTACACAGTTACGTGTGAACCCTGAGCTGCCGATGTTTCCGCTCGAATCGGCGTTGCTGCCCGGCGAAGAACTGCCGTTGCGCATCTTCGAGCCCCGCTACACGGCGCTGGTGCGCGATTGCCTGGCCAGTGCCGAACGACGATTCGGGGTGGTGCTGATTTCACGTGGCCGCGAGGTTGGCGGCGGTGACGTGCGTTGTGACATCGGAACTTTGGCCACCATCGACGAGTACGCCGAAGCTGGCGCCGGCCGTTACGCCCTTCGCTGCCAAATGGGGGACCGGATAAAGGTTTTGGAGTGGTTGCCCGATGATCCGTACCCGCGGGCGCGTACGCAGGTTTGGCCCGACGAGCCCGGCCCACCGGTGACCACCGCGCAGTTCCGCGACGTCGAAGAGCGCGTGCTGGCCTTGTTCGACCGCATCGCGAGGGTGCGCGAGGTTCGTCTGCCGGACCGCGACGTGTTGCTCGACTATCCGTCCGGAGCCCTGGGAGACCACCCAAAGTTGTTGTATGCGTTGGCATCTCGCGTGCCGATGGGCCCAGCCGACCGTTACTCGGTGCTGTGCGCTCCATCGGCCGCCGACCGGCTTACCGCTTTACTCGAGGCGGTGGACTCCGTCAGCGCGATGATCGAGTTTCAACTCTCGGATTAGGCGCCGTCGGCGAACGCGCGCAGCGAGGCCACCTGTACCGGATCCAGGGAGGGCCGCACCCTTTCCCGGGCGGCGGCCAGGTCGGCCGCGGTGACGTCGGCGGCATCGATGGAGCGCCGCATCGCGGTCAGCGCGGCCTCGCGCAGTAGGGCCACGCAGTCGGCGGCGCTGTACCCGTCCAGGCCCGAAGCCACCGCATCCAGGTCGACATCGGAGCCCAATGGAATCGACTTGCCCGCAGTGCGCAGAATCTCGCGACGGGCGTCGGCGTCGGGAGGTTCGACGAAAACCAGCCGCTCCAGCCGGCCGGGGCGCAGCAGCGCGGGATCGATCAGGTCGGGACGGTTGGTCGCGCCCAGCACGACGACGTCACGCAGTGGGTCGATACCGTCCAGTTCGGTCAGCAACGCGGCCACCACCCGATCGGTGACGCCCGAGTCGAAGCTTTGGCCGCGTCGCGGTGCGAGTGCGTCCACCTCGTCGAGGAACACCAGCGAAGGCGCGGAATCCCTTGCCCGCCGGAATAATTCGCGCACTGCCTTCTCCGACGACCCGACCCACTTGTCCATCAGTTCGGAACCCTTGACGGCATGCACGCTCAGTTGACCAGTGCTGGCCAGTGCGCGCACGACGAACGTCTTGCCGCACCCGGGCGGGCCGTAGAGCAGCACGCCGCGCGGCGGGTCCACCCCCAGCCGGGAAAAGGTGTCCGGGTGCTGCAACGGCCACAGCACCGCCTCGGTGAGGGCCTGCTTGGCCTCGGCCATGTCGCCCACGTCGGCGAGGGTGACGCTGCCGACGCTCACCTCTTCGCTCGCCGAGCGCGACAGCGGCCGGATGACGGTCAGTGCGCCCAGCAGGTCCTCCTGGTTGAGCTTCGGCGGTTGACCATCGGCGCTGGCCCGCGACGCCGCCCGCAGTGCCGCTTCGCGGGTCAGTGCGGCCAGGTCGGCGACAACGAAACCCGGTGTGCGGCTGGCGATCTCGTCGCAGTCGAGGTCCGCGGTTGGCACCTCCTTGAGCAATGCCTCCAACAGCGCTTTGCGGGTCGCCGCGTCCGGAAGCGGCACCGACAGCTCTCGGTCACACAGCTCGGGGGAGCGCAGCCGCGGGTCTAGTTGGTCGGGTCGCGCGGAGGTGGCGATCAGGGCGACGCCGTCAGAAGCCACCGCGGTGCGCAGCTCGGCAAGGATCAGCGCGGCCACCGGTTCGGCGGTCTCTGGCAACAGGGCGTCGACATCGGTGACCAGCAGCACGCCGCCGCCGTCGCGAACCGCCGCCACCCCGGCGGCGACCGACTTGAGCCGGTCCTCGGCCGCCAAGGCACCGACTTCGGGGCCGTCCACCTCCACCAATCGGCGGCCGGCGCATACCGCGCGTACCAGCGTCACCTTGCCCACGCCGGGCGGTCCCGAGACCAGCACCCCGAGGTTGGTGCCGGCGCCCAGCGTCTTGAGCAGGTGCGGTTCGTCCAACGCCAGCTTGAGCCATTCGCTGAGCTTGGCGGCCTGCGGTTGGGCGCCCTTGAGTTCTTCGACCTGGATCTCTGGGCTCGCGACGCTGGCATGGCCGGGCGAGGAAACCCGGACGTTGTGCTGCACCCCGGCGCCCCAGGTGACCAGCGAGTTCGGTTGCACGCTGACCGGCCCGTCCGGGTCGACGCCGGTCACCGTCAACAGCTCCGACGTCCAGCTGATCCCGACCGATGACGCCAGCGCGCGGGTGGCCGCCGAGGTCGACGTGCCGGGGCCCAGGTCGCGCGGCAACAACGACACCGCGTCGCCCACCGTCATCACCTTGCCGAGCAGGGCGTGCCGCAGCGTCGCCGAGGACAGCGATTGGGTGGCCATCGCCGAGCCGCTCAAAGTCACGGTGCGGGCGCCGTAGACCGTGACCGCGCTGACAAGCACCTCGGTGCCCTCGCGCAATCCGGCGTTGGACAGCGTCACGTCATCCAGCAGCACGGTGCCCACCGGGATGTCGCCGACGGCCATGCCGGCGACCGCGGCTGTGGTGCGCGACCCGGTGAGCGACACCGCATCCCACTCCCGGATGCCGAGGGCGACGATGGTGCTCGGATGAAGTCGCACCACTCCGCGGCGCGAGTCGACGGCCGAGGTGTTCAGCCGCGCCGTCAGGGCGAGCTGATTGGTGCGGCTCACGTCACCGGCCCGGTTTGCGCAATCCGAGCCGCGCCATCGACCTTCGGTTTGGCTGTGCCCGGCGCGTTGCGCGCTGCGCCGCACGCCACTGCTTGGGTTTGTCGTCCCACACCTCGGGGTGCTGGGCCAGCCAGCGCTTGCTGCGCACCGCGAACGGGATGTGGCAGACGTAGGCGATGATGATGACCCAGATCAGGATGTAGGGCACCACGACCGCGGCCGCGGCGACGAGCGCGACGACCGCCAGCAGCAGCACCGCCAGGTTCGGCGGCACCGCGAAGGTGTGCACCTTCTTCATCGGGATTGCACTGACCATCAGCAGCGACGTCCCGGTGATCCAGATGGCCAGAAACCAGATCGAGTTCCACCAGCCGTGGTGTGACCAGCCCAGCTCTTCGGCCTGCAGGGTGAGGCCGATGGTGCCGATCATGGACACCGCGCCGGCCGGTGCCGGCATGCCGACGAAGAACTCCTTGGCATAGGGCGGCAGGGTCCCGTCGTCCTGCTGGGCGTTGTAGCGCGCCAGCCGCAGCACCACACACACCGCGTAGAGCAGCACTACCGCCCAACCGACCGGCCACTTGTCCAACAACGTCACGTAGACCACTAGTGCGGGCGCCACCCCGAAGTTCACCGCGTCGGCCAGCGAGTCGATCTCGGCACCCATCCGGGACTGCGCGTCCAGGATGCGGGCCACCCGCCCGTCCAGGGCGTCGAGGATGGCGGCCACCGCGATCAGCGCCATCGCGGGGATCGGCTTTTGATCGAGCGCGAATTTGATCGACGTCAGGCCCGCGCAGATGGACAGCACGGTCATCGCGCTGGGCAGCAGATGGAGGGCTTCGGTGCGCCGGACGCGCGGCTTGATCATGACAACTCTGCCAGTACGGTCTCGCCGCCGATCGCTCGCTGACCGAGCGTGACGAGGGGTTCGGTGCCCGGTGGCAGGTAAGTGTCGAGGCGGGAGCCGAATCGGATCAGCCCGTAGGTCTCGCCGACGGCGAGATGGTCGCCGACATGAGCGTTGCACACGATGCGGCGCGCTATCAGGCCGGCGATCTGGACGACGACGATGTCGGGGCCGTTCGCCGTGCGGATCCGCACGCTGGTGCGCTCGTTGGCCTCGCTAGCTTCGGGCAGGTCGGCCGACAAGAACTGCCCGGGCCGGTGCTGGACGGCGATCACCTCGCCGCCGACCGGCGCCCGCTGCACGTGGACGTCCAATATCGACAGGAAAATGCTGACGCGGGGCAACGGCTCGTCACCCATGCTGAGCTCGGCGGGTGGGACCGCCGAATCGACCAGGGCCACCGCGCCGTCGGCGGGCGCGACGACAACATCGTCGCGGGTGGGCGGCACCCGAGTCGGGTGCCGGAAGAATCCCGCGCAGGCTGCGGCCGCCGCCAGGCCGGTTCGCCGCACCCACTTGTGGCGGTACCCGCCGCCAGCGACCGCAAGGCCGGCGGCGATGAACGGCAAACCGCCCGGGTGAATCGGCGGGATGGTGGATCGCACCAATTCGACGTAGTGCGCAGGACCTACCGGGGAGCCAGGGCGTTTTGCCACGCGGGTCATCTTACGGAAGCGCTCACGGCGGGCGTGGTTCGTTCGGGCCTACGGTGGGAACGCTTTGACTCAATTTGCCGACATGTGGGGTTCGATCTATTACGACGCAACGTCCGGACGCGGTGCAGCTGCAGCGCGCCAAGATTGGTGTCACCGCGATATTCATCGCGCATGCCGTGGTGTTTTCGTCATGGGCGGCCCACATCCCAGAGGTCAAGTCAGCGTTGGGCCTGTCCGACGCGGCCTTGGGCACGGCCCTGTTCGGTGCGCCGCTGGGCTCGGTTGTCGCGACGATAGCGATGCACTGGGCGCTGCCACGCTGGGGCAGTCGACGGTTGGTCTCGGTCCTGCTGACCGGCTATGTCCTGGCCGGGGCGACGGTCGGGCTGGCCCCTTCGGGACTCTGGCTGTTCGTCGCGTTGGCGCTGTGGGGAGCGTTTCAGGGCGGTCTGGACGTCGCGATGAACACCCAGGCCGGCACGGTCGAACGGCTCGCCCGGCGGCCGATCATGGCGCGATTCCACGGTATGTGGAGCGTGGGCGCATTACTGGGCGCGATGATCGGCGCAGCGTGCGTCAGCGTCGGCATCGGCCTCGCGCCGCAGTTGACGGTCCTTGGAGCGGTGGTGCTGATCGTCGGGACGGCCCTTACCCGTGGGCTGATCCCCGACGAGGCCGCCGACACCTCGACCGCCGCGCCGACCAAGCGCACCTGGATAAACGGGACGGTGGCGATCCTGGCGGCGGTGTCGTTCGGCTCGTTCCTGTGCGAGGGTGCCGCCGCTGACTGGTCGGCGAACTATGTACATGACGTCGTCGGTGCCAGCGCGGGCGTCGCGGGGCTGAGCTACGCGGCCTACACCCTGGCGATGGTGATCGTCCGGTTCGGTGCCCTGCGACTGCATGCCCGAGTCCCCGCGCGCCGGCTGTTGCCTGCGCTGGCCGTGCTGGCCGCCGTCGGGATGAGCGTGATGCTGGCCAGCGGCAATCCGGTGGTGAGCGTGATCGGCTTCGCCAGCCTGGGAGCCGGGGTGGCTTTGCTGGTGCCGACAGCTTTCAGCGCCGCCTACGCGGCCGGCAACGGCGGGTCGGCCATCGCTATCGTGGCCGCGACCGGCTGGGTGGGCTATCTGCTGTCGCCGCCGTTGATCGGGCACCTGGCCCAGTGGATCGGATTGACCGGGGCGCTGGTCGGCATTCCGGTGGTGATCCTGATCGTCGCAATCACCATCTCCAGCACCACCGCCTTCGACGCGGCCGACGAGTTCCACCGGTCCTAGCGCAGGTCCCACACCTGCACTTCGGTGCCGGCGGGCACCCCTACGACGTCTTCGGGGATATCCAGCAGTCCGTTGGCCGAGGCCAGCCAGCGCAGGTGGTGCGAGGCGGGCGGACCGTAGCTGGAGACCTGGTTGGTCGCGGGATCCAGGACGGCGCGCCGAAACTGTCGCTTGCCGCGCGGTGAAGTCACCGCTTCGGTGAGCACGGCGCTGTGGTGGGGGCGGTGCGGATCCGGCAGGCCCATCGCCGCGCGCAGGGCGGGCCTGATGAACACCTCGAAAGAGACCAGGGCGCTGACCGGGTTGCCGGGCAGCGTGACGATGGGTGTGCCGCCCACTCGTCCGACTCCCTGCGGCATGCCGGGCTGCATCGCCACCTTGACGAATTGGACGCCCTGGTCGCCATCCCGGCCGAACGCGTCCTTGACCACCTCGTAGGCGCCCGCGCTGACACCGCCGCTGGTGATGATCAGGTCCGCCTGCCCGGCGTATCGGTCGAGGATCGCGGTGAACTCGCCGACGTCGTCCCCGGCGGTCGCCGTAGCGACCACTTCGGCGCCGGCCTCGCGGACGGCGGCGGCCAGCATTACCGCGTTGGACTCGTAGATCTGGCCGGGCTGCA
Source organism: Mycobacterium asiaticum (assembly GCF_001673365.1). GTDB lineage: Bacteria > Actinomycetota > Actinomycetes > Mycobacteriales > Mycobacteriaceae > Mycobacterium > Mycobacterium asiaticum_A. The sequence goes on along the minus strand of NZ_LZLS01000132.1, from coordinate 75,958 downwards.
ATGGGGTTCCGGACGTCACCAGTTCCGTGCCGGTGGAGATCACCAGCACCCGCTGCCGCGGAATCACCGGTAGATCGGGCAGTCCCAGTGCGGCCACCAGGCCGAGGGAGGCAGGTGTGACCGCCGCGCCCGCGCGCAGCACCGTGGTACCAGCGGTGACGTCACCGCCGGTGGGACGGACGTGCTTGCCAGCGGCGGCAGGCTCGCGAATCTGAACCTCTGTCATGCCGCCGTCGGTAGCTTCGACCGGCACGACAGCCGTCGCCCCAGCGGGCATCGGAGCCCCGGTCATGATCCGATGAGCGGTGCCGGGCTGCAGTGTCAGCTGGTCGGTCCGCCCGGCCGGAATGTCCTCGGCCACCGGTAGCACTATCGGCTGCTCGGGTGTGGCAGCCGCTGTGTCCTCGGCGAGCACCGCGTAGCCGTCCATCGCGGAGTTGTCGAACACCGGCAGGGACAGCGGCGCGACGATGTCCTCGGCCAGCACCAGCCCCAGGGTTTGAGCCAACGGGATCTGGACAGGCTTACGAGGCCGGATCATCTCCGCAATAACCTGCTGGTGTTCAGCGACAGATCGCAAGTCAGATCCCGAAGGTGACACCGGTGAGCTCCTCGGAGACGGTCCAGAGTCGTTGTTGCAGGTCCGCATCGTGCGATTGCCCGCTGGAACGGACCAGCTTGGGACTACCGCGTTGCTCACCGAGGCCGTCGGGGCCGTAGTACTGGCCGCCCTCGACCGTCGGGTCGGTGGCCGCGCGCAGCGTCGACAGCGCACCACTTTCCGGGCTCTGGAAGAGAAGGGGGCCGAGCACCGCCTTGACCGGTGCGAAGATGCCCGGCAGGTTGCGGGCCAGCTCGGTATTTGATCCGCCGGGGTGGGCGGCGACGGCGACGGTGGGTGCGGCCGCAGCGGCTAACCGGCGCTGCAGTTCGTAGGTGAACAACAGGTTGGCGAGCTTGGACTGCCCGTAGGCGCCGACCCGGCTGTAACTGCGTTCCCACTGCAGGTCGTCGAAGTGGATGGCGGCGCGCATTCGGTGGCCGAGGCTGCTGACGGTCACTACCCGGGAACCGCGTACGGGTAGCAGGTGGTCGAGCAGCAGCCCGGTCAACGCGAAGTGGCCGAGGTGATTGGTGCCGAACTGCAGCTCGAAGCCGTCGGCGCTGAGGGTTTTGGGTGTCCACATCACCCCGGCGTTGTTGATCAACAGATCGATGCGCGGGTAGTTGGCGCGCAGCGCACTCGCGGCACGGCGCACCGAGTCCAGTGAACTGAGGTCGAGCTCGGCAAGCGTGACATCTACTTTCTTGCCCTGCGGTGCGGCGGCCACGATGCGGGCCAGGGCCGCGTTGCCCTTCTCCGGGTCACGCACCGCGAGCACTACGTGCGCGCCACGGTGGGCCAGCGCGGCCGCGGTGTAGTAGCCGATCCCGGTGTTGGCCCCGGTGACCACCACGATGCGGCCGGTTTGGTCCGGGATGTCGACCGACGACCATTTCGAAGTCATGGCCCGAACATACCCAGACCGGTGGGCGACATCAGCTCAGGCGTTGTTTCCCGCTGCCCACGGCGTCGAGCTTCGCGCCGGTCAACGCGCTGCGCAGCCAGGCGATGATCATCGGCACCACGTCGGGTGCCTTGCTCATCGCGACATGACCGGTGCCTTCGATGAGGTGCACTTCGGTGTTCGGCCGGCCTTCGAAGACCAGCGTGTCCGACTGGGGGACGAAGTAGTCATCGGCGCCGTTGACCACCAACATCGCTGAATTGCGTTGCTGAGCAAGTAAATTCGAACGGTTCAGGGTGGCCAGGCCGGTGCTGAGCTGTTCCAGCGTGGGCGAGTGGTCGAAGTGCATGGCGTTGCCGACGATGTCGTGCATGCCGTAGGGGAGCTTCGCGACGTTCTCGGGTGCGAACGACTCAACCACCGGACCGCCGAGATCCACCGCGGCATCGACGATGCCCGTCAGCCCGGACATCGCGGCGAAGTTTCCGCCGAACGATGCACCGAAGTGGGCGACGCGACCATTCCCCAATGCTCGGGCGTAGTCGGCGATCCCGCGAATTACATCGTCGGCGTGCTCGTCGAGCGGGATCGCCGTTTCGCCGGTGCCGGGGTGGTCGAAGGCCAGGGTGCAGACCCCGGCGCCCAGGGTGAACCCGACCCACCAGGGGTGGATGTCCATTTTCCAGGTGTCCACGCCGCCGCTGGCGATCAACACCGGCCGCGCAGCGTAGTCACCGCCCGTGGAGTACAGATGGATGGGCACGTCAACGGTGCCGTCCCGGTAGCCGACGGTGATGATGCGCCGCTCGAACGCCACCGGGAAGTCCTTGGCAGCCAGCTGGAACTGCTCGAGTTGGTTCCGCATGGCCTGGACTCGAGCCGGGTCGGTCAGACAGGGAAACTTTGCGCACCCGTAGACCAGCGACGCCAGATAGTGGTCGCCACGCTCGGCGTATTCGCTGGCGAGTTTCGACCACTGGTATGGCCAGCCGCCGGGGCCGTCGGCCCACATGTCAGTGGTGGCACTGCGGACTCGCTCGATGTCGTGGAGCGGAATGCCGAACTTCTCGAACTGGTGGGTGCGGTCGGTGAACATGTCCGCGGCGGTTACGTCGTAGGTGTACATGGCTGTCAGCTCCTGAGGATGGCGAAGTAGTCGGCGATGGTGGCGGTGTCGTCGAGAGTGGTGACGGCACCGAGGTAGCCGTCCGGGCGGATCACCACGCGCCCGCCGTTTTCAAGTCCGAACCGGCGCGCCAACGCACCGTGTGGGTCGGCGATGACGGTGTCGTAACCAGCGACCGGTGCATCGCCGTCGGTCACCAGCACCTGCACCCGGCCTAGACCGGCGGGTGCGGGGGCTTGGCCGGTCCGACCCGAGCTGACGGTCAGGACCAGATGACCGGTGTGCGCTACGGCGCTCAGTTGCTTCTGCACCGCGGCGTCCGGCACCGGTGGCAGGTGGTCGCCCGGCGCGACTTTTGCGTGCCGGGGGCGCCGGCCCACCGCGAGCGGGCTGTTGCGGTACGCGAGATTGGTTTCCTCGGCAGTGCCGGCCATGGCGCGCCGCGCTGCCGGCACGTGGGAGACCATCCGCACGACTGCGTTGCGAACACGGCTCGGCAGACCCGACAGGGTGCCGGCCCGGGTGAGGCGGTCGGTGAACGCGATGACTGAGTCGGCGACCGGGAGGCGCTCGGCTTGGTAGCTGTCGAGCAGGGCTTCGCCGGCTTGGTCCTGGATTACCTCGACCAGTTTCCAGGCCAGGTTGTAAGCGTCCTGCATGCCGGTGTTCATTCCCTGGCCGCCGGCCGGACTGTGGATGTGGGCGGCGTCGCCGGCCAGGAAGACCCGGCCCCAGCGGTATGCCGGCACCCGCGCGTGACGAACTTCGAAACCGGTCAGCCAGTGCGACCGCGTCAGTTCGATGCCGCCGATCCGCCGATCGAGGATCGCCTGCAGCGCCTCCAGGGTTGCCTCGACCGGAGTGCCGGCCGCGCAGCGCACCTGGGCGAGGAACCGCATGCGGTCGTCAGCCATCGGCAAAACCACCACGGGACCGTCCGGAGCGAAGAAGGTGTGCATGGAGTCCAGGTCCAGGCTGTGCTTGGCGTCGACGTCGCCGAGCAGGAACCGTTCACCCTCGAAGCACCCCTCGAGTTTGGTGCCCACCAGGCGGCGCACCGCGCTGTGACCGCCGTCGGCGCCGATTACCCACCGGGTGCGGACGCGCTCGGACGAGCCGTCCGCGTGCCGCAATGTGAGCTGTGCGGTGTCGACGTCCTGAGCGAGCGCGACGAGCTCGACACCTCGCTCCACGGCCACCCCGAGCGACTGCAAGTGCTTGTCCAGCACGCGTTCGGTCTCCGTCTGAGCGGTTGTCAGCGTGAAGGGAAACGCGGCCTCCACCCCGCCGAGCGGAACGCGAAAGAGCTTGCGATGCCCGGCATAGAGCTGCATGGCCGTGGCCTTGATGCCGGTGCTGATTAGTTCGTCGACGATTCCCATCCGGTCGAACATGTCCAGGCTTCGGGCATGCACCGCGATGGCGCGGGACTGGGTGGTGGGTTGGGGGAGCTTGTCGATCACCCGAACAGACACGCCACGACGGGCGAGTTCGCAGCCGGCAACCAGCCCGACAGGCCCGGCCCCGACCACCAGAACGTCGGGGTTTGGAGTAGTGGCCATCGCATGGTTCCTTTCCACGCCCTGTTGAAACTCTATCGAGTCTCACGCTACGTTGAAATAAGTCTCAACGCAATGTGAAATTCACGGTAGGATGAAACTCATGCCAGAGAAGCCCCTGCCACCCGGTCCTCGCGACGAACGTGGCGTGCTGTCGGCGCGGATCGTTGCGGCCGCAAGAGACGAGTTCGCTATGCACGGGTGGGCCGGAACCACCATCCGGGCCGTCGCGCGTGCCGCCGACGTCGACCCCGCGCTGGTCTATCACTACTTCGGATCCAAGGAGGGACTCCTCGACGCCGCCACGAACCCACCCCAGAAATTCCTGGACAACGTCGCCAAGGTCTGGACCACGCCCACTGGGCAACTCGGCCGAGCGCTGGTGGAAGTGCTCCTGGCCAACTGGGCCGACGAGGAGATCGGGCCCACGCTGCGTGCCATCCTGCAGACCGCCGCGCACGAGCCAACCACCCGGGAGAAGTTGCGCCGCGTCGTCGAAAACAGCTTGATCGGTGTGTCGCACCTGGGCAACGATGAACGGGACCGACTTGTCCGCAGCGGGTTCATCTCGTCGCAGTTGATGGGTTTTGCGCTGATGCGCTACATCTGGAAAATCGAGCCACTCGCGTCCATGAGCGAAGCGGACGCGATCGCGGCCATCGCCCCCAACTTGCAGCGCTACATCGACGGCGACCTCACGTCCAGCTGAATGCGGGGCGACCTTGCACTCGGCATAGGCGAGTGCTAAGAATGACGTTGGCACTCGACATAGGCGAGTGCTAGGTCGGGACGGTGAGGCCAGTCTGGTCGTCCGTCGCGGGCACTGCGCCCGGCCAGCGTAAGTAGCGGGGTTGTCGCCACCCGATAACCCCCATTTCATTCCCAATCCGGAGGAATCACTTCGCAATGGCCAAGACAATTGCGTACGACGAAGAGGCCCGTCGCGGCCTCGAGCGGGGCCTGAACAGCCTCGCCGACGCGGTAAAGGTGACGTTGGGCCCCAAGGGTCGCAACGTCGTCCTGGAGAAGAAGTGGGGCGCTCCCACGATCACCAACGATGGTGTGTCCATCGCCAAGGAGATCGAGCTGGAGGACCCGTACGAGAAGATCGGCGCTGAGCTGGTCAAGGAAGTTGCCAAGAAGACCGACGATGTTGCCGGCGACGGCACCACGACGGCTACCGTGCTGGCACAGGCGCTGGTCAAGGAAGGCCTGCGCAACGTTGCTGCCGGCGCCAACCCGTTGGGCCTGAAGCGCGGCATCGAGAAGGCCGTTGAAAAGGTCACGGAACTTCTCCTTTCCTCGGCTAAGGACGTCGAGACCAAGGAGCAGATCGCGGCGACTGCGGGCATCTCCGCCGGCGACCAGTCGATCGGCGACCTGATCGCCGAGGCGATGGACAAGGTCGGCAACGAGGGCGTCATCACCGTCGAGGAGTCCAACACCTTCGGCCTGCAGCTCGAGCTCACCGAGGGCATGCGGTTCGACAAGGGCTACATCTCGGGCTACTTCGTCACCGACGCCGAGCGTCAGGAAGCCGTCCTGGAGGACCCCTACATCCTGCTGGTCAGCTCCAAGGTGTCGACGGTCAAGGACCTGTTGCCGCTGCTGGAGAAGGTCATCCAGGGTGGCAAGCCGCTGCTGATCATCGCAGAGGACGTCGAGGGTGAGGCTCTGAGCACCCTGGTTGTCAACAAGATCCGCGGCACCTTCAAGTCCGTCGCCGTCAAGGCTCCGGGCTTCGGTGACCGCCGCAAGGCGATGCTGCAGGACATGGCCATCCTCACCGGTGGCCAGGTCATCAGCGAAGAGGTCGGCCTCTCCCTGGAGACCGCCGACATCGCCCTGCTCGGCAAGGCCCGCAAGGTCGTCATCACCAAGGACGAGACCACCATCGTCGAGGGCGCCGGTGACTCCGACGCCATCGCCGGCCGGGTGGCCCAGATCCGTGCCGAGATCGAGAACAGCGACTCCGACTACGACCGCGAGAAGCTGCAGGAGCGCCTGGCCAAGCTGGCCGGCGGTGTTGCGGTGATCAAGGCCGGAGCTGCCACCGAGGTGGAGCTCAAGGAGCGCAAGCACCGCATCGAGGACGCGGTCCGCAACGCCAAGGCGGCCGTCGAGGAGGGCATCGTCGCCGGTGGTGGCGTGGCCTTGCTGCAGGCGGCTCCCGCTCTGGCCGAGCTGGACCTCAAGGGTGACGAGGCGACCGGTGCCAACATCGTGCGCGTCGCGCTCGAGGCTCCGCTGAAGCAGATCGCCTTCAACTCCGGGCTGGAGCCCGGTGTGGTGGCCGAGAAGGTCCGCAACTCCGACGCCGGTACCGGCTTGAACGCCGCCACCGGTGAGTACGAGGACCTGCTCAAGGCCGGCGTTGCCGACCCGGTCAAGGTGACCCGCTCGGCGCTGCAGAACGCGGCGTCCATCGCGGGCCTGTTCCTGACCACCGAGGCCGTCGTCGCCGACAAGCCGGAGAAGGCGGCCGCTCCGGCGGGCGACCCGACCGGTGGCATGGGCGGTATGGACTTCTGAGCGTTCGATGACGATGCGGGCCGCGTGCGGCCTGAGGAGGAATCGAACAATCAGGTGAGGTCAACGAAAGAGCCCGGTCCCGCCCCAATTTTGGGAATGCGGGGCCGGGCTTTTTTGTGCCTCGGTGGCTCCAAAGGGTTTAGTCGCGGCAGGGTCGGGCATGCGCCGAACATGTCGAGACGGGGACTCTGGGTTGGCTGGGCCGCAGTCGCGGTCGGTATCTGCACGGTGGTGGCCGACTTTGCCGTCAGCTCTACACAGCTCGGTAAAGGCTTCGTGTTCGGCTTCGGCGCGTTCATCCTGTTCTTCGGCGTGTTGACAGTCCTGGCCCGCGACCGAACTCCCGATCTCTGGGGCTTGTTCGTCACCGGCCTTGTCATGGTCATTGTCCCGTTCCTCGCCGGCGGGTTTGTCGGTGATGCCGGGGCCTCTTGGGTTTCGTGGGTGGCGGGAGGCCTAGCCATGGTGCTGGGCGCCATTGGATGGCTGGGTGACAAGACACCGAGTGAGACCGACGCCGATGACAACGGGGCCGGTCGGGGGCTGCGCCGACCATTGGGCTTTTGGTTGGGGCGGTCGGCACTCGTCGTCGGTTTGGCCACCGTGGTGATGGGCGTGGTGGCCCGCACCACGGCAGCCGGTACCGCTGTCACGATTGGGCTGGGAACGCTGATCGCACTCATCGCCGTCTGGTCACTGCTGGCCGACGACCCCACCCACGACTTCCTGACCCTGGCCGTCAGCGGACTCGCCTTGTTCCTGGTGCCGTGGATTGTTGGATTCGCCGGCGACGGCGCCGCGTGGACCGCTTGGCTCGCAGGCGCCGCCGCTACGGCGCTGGGCGTGGCCGGGTATCTGCGAAGCCAGCAACTCGACTTTTCTACCGCGGTTGACGACCGGGCGAAGGCGCGATACCGCAGCCGTCACCGCTGACTACAGGTGGCCTAGTTGCAGGCCCAGTGGACAATCTGCCCACCGCCCAGTTGGGACATGGCATGTTGTTCGGCCATACCGCGGTTCAGACCGATGCCGCCGTGGTAAGTCGTGCCTTGGTGGGCGACGGCGCCGCAGCGGGTGAAGGTGCTGACGATCTTGCACGTGTCGTGGCCGCACCGTTCCATGGCTGCTTGCTGTGCTCCCAGTTTGGACAGGTGGCGACGTGAGGTGCCTTTGGAGCCGTCCTCACCCATCGCGATTGCGCCGTAGTAGGTGATCAGCGGTGGCAGGTTCGGCGGATCAGCCGTCCTTGGAGTCTGCGCGTTGGCCACCTGCATGGGCGCGAAAACCATTGCCGCAGCAGCAATTATGCTTCCGAGTACCGTCGCGACACGACGGCGCTGTCGGGTCGTCATTTCACCAACTCCTTCTCACTGGTTGATTCGTCGTGCATTGCGTACGGCACCGCGTTGAGCAAAGTGACCGTCAGTGGCTTTCCGTTGGGCAGGGAGTAGGTTCGCCGCTCGCCGGGGCGGGCACCGGCCAGCGCCGCGCCCAACGGTGACTGAATCGAGTAGACCTCGATGTCGCCGTGTTCGGCGCTGCGCACACCGAGCAGAAACGTTTCGACGGCCCCGGTGTCGTGGTACCGGATGGTCAAAACCATTCCGGGCTCGGCGATTCCGTCATCGGGTGGGTCCTGGCCCACGGTGACATCGACCAGCAGGTCGTGAATCTGTTGAATTCGTTCCTGCCACTTCTGCTGGTCCTCCTCGGTGCCTGCGCCCGTGCCACCCTCGGTGGCCGCGGCGTGACACAACCCGCGAAGGGTCGCTAGTTCCCGCTGCAGCCGTTCGTGGGCCTGCCGGGAGATCCACACTCGTTGCGCACTGGTCATGCCAACTCCTTTGATGCAGTGTGCTTTTGGAAAGGCACAGCCGACAGGACAGTCACGAATACGGGACGTGACTCTTGGGGACGCGTATAAATTCGCTGCTCACCGGGACGTGCTCCGACGATCGCGTGACCTAAAGGCGACAACATCGAGTACACCGGCAAATTGGTCTCTTTCGCGAAACGTCTTCCGAGCAAGAAGGTTTCGGTATCGCCGGTAGCGTCGTAGCGGATGGTCACAACCATGCCGCTTTCGGCGGGAAGACCCGTCATCTGTCTGACACTCATTGCGGTGTCCTTTCTTTCGGGGAGATTGCCGCCAGGGGCGGGCTGGTCAACAGCGACCGCCCCTGACGACTGGGTGACCCTCGCGAGGGCAGAGTTTGGAAGTTTCGACCGGTGGTCCATCAGCAGTTGTTGGCTGCTAACTCCAGCGTGACGGACCCAGGCATCGCGGTGCTTGCCACAACCGAACAACGGTGCCGCGGGTCATTGTCGTCATCCGACAACGCTTTTGCGGTCCTTTCCGGCACGCGTCTGCGATGCGTCAGGATCGGCTGACATGGTCGCTGTCCTGCCCACTGCCCTTGCTGGCCACGTGCACCAGCTCCGGGTGCCAGTCGGCATTACGGGATCGATCCACCAGCTTCCGAACGCCGACGAACGCCAGCCCGGCGACCACCGCCACGTTCAACCAGATCGCAAGTGCCATGAACGCCGCCTCGCGCGCTGGGGACACACGCGGCGGGCCGGCGTAAGTACCGTCCTGGTTCACCACGACCTCGACCGACTCGCCGGGTTTCGGTGCCGAGGCTGCCCGGATCACTTCGGTGTGCTCGGTCCCGCCGGCAACCCAACGCGCGTGGACCCTGGTGAGATCGCTGCGAGCCGGGGCGTCGACCACAGTTGCGGTGACCGTGGTCAGACTCTGAGCCCGCTCGGCGTGAGCGAGGCTGCGCGAGTCGTAGATCATCGTGCCGGCGGCGCCGGCGACTGGTATGGCCAACAGCACGACCACGACGGCCAGCGCCAGCGCCAGTGCTTCGATTCGGTCGCTCCGACGGATCAGCGCATTGCGTCCGAACAGCGTGGACAACCAGCGCGGCGGGTTCAGGCTGAAGGTTTCCAGCTCGGCGCTGACCGCTGGGTCCCGCCGTCGCGAATCGGCTTGCGGGGTCATCGGGGCTCCTGTCGGTGGGCCGCACGAGTGGCGGCTTTTTAGCTACCTCCAGAATTGCCGGTAAACCCGCCCCCACCTTTGCCGAAGTCGTACAACCGCGCCGCTGCCCGTTGTCGCGTTTCGACAGCGACCGATTCTCAGTCGGTGTCGGTTGCCGCCAGCTGGATCATCATCGCGAGGCGCTTGTTGGCGTCGTCCAGCGCGAGGTTGGTGATCTCGGCCATCTTGCGCATCCGGTAGCGAACCGTATTCTCATGCACTCCCAGCCGTTCGCCGGCTTCCGCGGGATCCCCCTGGGCAGCCAGCCAGGCACGCAATGTCGCCAGGTAGTCGGTCCCGTTGGCGTTGTCGTGGCGACGCAGTTCGGCGACGGGTCCGCGGTCGGGAAATCGTCCCGCTCGAGACGCGCCGCGTAACCGCTGCAGCAGGATGTCATCCCAGGATTCGTCGTACACGGGTGGCGGGGCGTCGGTGGACATTTTGTGCAGCGCCAGGCACTCGTCGGCCTCTTGGCGGGCGGCGGCGAGGTCGGACAGCTCGGCTGCCCCGCTGATGCCGGCTAGCACCATCGCCCCGTCGGGCAGTGCGGCTCGCAGGCCGGTCACCCACTGACGGGCCGCAGTCGCCTCACCGCCCGGCAACAGCGTGTAGACGGTGCTGCCGACCAGGGCGCTTCGCCCGGGCCGTGACCACCCGAAGCCGGCCGTGGCACGCTCGAACGCCAGCAGCAACGCGGCATCGCGCTCCCCGCCGATGGATGCTTGCAGCGCGATCAGCCGTAACGGGCCCGGTGGCAGACCCAGTCTGCTGGTGACCGTGGCGGCGTCGGCGGTGCTTTCCATCAACCGGATCACCAGCTCGGATTCGACCTGACGCTCGAGGTCCGCACTGGCGCGTGACCGCAGCAGATGCAGGGCCACGGTTTGCGCGCCGTCGGCCAGGGCGGCGCGTTCGGCGCCGTCCAGCGGGGCATGACACGCCACCCAGACCGATCCCATGAGTTCCCGGCCGGAGCGCACCGCCACCACCATGCGGCCGGTGAATCCGTGTTCGGCCGCCTCGGGGATGAACAGCGGCTCGTCGGAGACCGCCAGGTGGGTGAAAACGCCGTCGGCTTCGAAAAAAGCCTGCAGGGGTTCGGGGGTCTGGCGGGCCAGGATTGTCTGCACCCGAGCGGGATCGGCGTGCAGCTGCAGCCGCGAGTACGCCAGCACTCGCATCAACCGGTCATGGATGACCACCGCACTGCCGATCGCATCCGCCAGGCTGTCGGTAAGCGCGAATAGATCGGTGGGGCCTCGACCAGACTCGGTTTCGCGGCCCTCCAGCACCAGTCCGTAGACCACAGCAGCCAACTCGCTCCACGACAGCGCCTCGTCGACCAACATCACCGCGCCGGCTTCGGCGTCACCGTCGAGCATTGCCGGATCCGCACGGTCGCCGCGGCCCTCGCGCATCAACACCACCACGGCCCGCGCCGTCGCGGCCCACTCCAGTGCCTCGGCCAGCGAGCCGGCGCCGACGGCAAGCAGAACATCGCCGGCCACCGGGCCATTGGGGGTGGCTTCGTGGATGACGACGCTGCGTAGTTCGGTGGATCTCGGAACCGACGCCCACCGCAGGCGAACTCCGTAACTGCCCAGTACGTTTACCAAGCGGTCCAAAGTGATCACGCGCCGCTCCTTTGATTGACTACAGCGTAATCAGCAAGGTTCGCGGCGCAGCACGCAATGAGTTCCGTCGTAGATGGTTGCCATGCATTTGGTGCAGTGCACGCACAGCCCCTCGGCCGCGGTGCCCGCCTGGAATTTGTTGATCAGGTCGGGGTCGCGTAGCAGGGCGCGGGCCATGCCGACGAATTCGAATCCTTCGGCCAACGCGGTGTCGACCGTCTGCATGGTGTTCACTCCGCCGAGGAGGATCAGCGGCATCGTCAACGCGTCGCGGAATTGACGGGCCAACGGCAAGAAGAATGCCTCTTCGAACGGGTACGTGCGGAACATCCGCCGCCCGATGATCCGTAAGCCGAGCCCGACCAGCCGAGGCTGGGCGGCGATGAACTCTGCCATCGGCACCTCGCCGCGGAAGTAGTACATCGGATTGAGCAGTGAACTGCCGCCGGTGAGTTGTAGTGCGTCGAGGTGCCCGTCGGATTCGAGCAACCGCGCGGTGGGGAGGCTGTCGGTAAGCCAGAACCCGCCGCGAACACCGTCGTCCATATTGAACTTCGCGGTGACGGCGACGGCATTGCCGACCTCTTGGCGTACCCGCTCGGCGACGCGGCGGGCCAATTCGGCGCGGCGTACCGTGTCACCACCAAACTGGTCGGTGCGCTTGTTGATGTTCGGGCTGAAAAACGAGCTGAGCAGGTAGCCGTGCCCCATATGCAATTCGACGGCATCGAATCCGGCATCGACGGCATGGCGTGCGGCGACGCCGAAGTCATCGATGACCGCTTGGAGTTGCGCGGTGGTGACGGCACGGACCAACCCCATTGCCGGAGCACTGAGACGGGTGGACGGACTAAGGGTGGAGGTGCGGTTGGAACGGGTGTTGGCGACCAGGCCCGCATGTCCGATCTGAGCGCAGACCAGCGCGTCGTGCGCGTGCACGGCATCGGTCAGCCGGCGCAGTGCCGCGGCCCGTCGGCTGTCGAGCACCATGGTGTCGCGGTGCACTCGGCCACCCGGTGATATGGCGCAGTAGGCGACCGTCGTCATTGCCGCGCCGCCGCGTGCCACCTCGGTGTGGAAATCGATCAGTTCGTCGGTCGCCTCGCCGCGCGGCATCATCCCTTCGAAGGTTGCTGCTTTGATGAATCGGTTTTTCAACCGCACGGGCCCCAGCGCCATGGGCGTGAAGGCCGACGGCGACGGCCGCTGCGCGCTGGTACTAGATTTCGATGCCATTGGCGTCGTAATATACCACCATGTTGATCGGCGTCACAGGTGGAACCGGATACGTCGGCGCGCACTGCGTGCGGGCACTGCTGCGCAACGGTGTTTTGCAAGATCACCGGATTCGGCTACTGGTCGAACGGGGTGCCGAAGGTGCTCCGGTAATAGATGAACTTGCCGCAGTCGGAGATGTCGAAGTGCGCCCGGGCGACATCCGGCAGGCGCGCACCGTCCGGGAATTTCTGGACGGCTGCGATGCGGTTCTGCATGCCGCAGGCGTGGTCGGGACGGACAGCCGCCGCGATGCGTTGATGTGGGAAGTCAACGCCTACGCCACGGAATCGCTGCTCACCCACGCGGTGCAGACGGGTTTGGATCCGGTCGTCCTGGTCAGCAGCTACAGCGCCCTTTTCCCCGCGCCCGACGGAATCATCGGGCCCGACACCCCGACCGCCGTTGGCCGCAGCGCGTATGCGCAGACAAAGGGATACGCCGACCGGGTGGCACGCCGCTTACAGAGCGAGGGCGCGCCCGTCGTGGTCACCTATCCGTCCAGCGTGGTGGGGCCCGCGTTCCACACCGCCCCCGGTGTCACCGAGCGCGGATGGGCGCCGATCGTGCGGTTCGGGGCAGCTCCGAGGTTGCGTGGCGGTATGCAGATGATCGACGTCCGCGACGTCGCCGACGTGCACGCGGCCCTCATGGTGCCGGGCCGGGGCCCGCGACGCTACGTGTGCGGCGGCGAGCTGGTCACCTTCGACGGGATGATCGCCGCGCTGGAGCGCGGCACTGGCCGCCGGTTTACTCGAATCCCATTGCACCCGAGCGTATTTCGCGGTATCAGCCGTGTCGGAGATGCGCTGTCGGGGTTGGTGCCGCTGGGCGACGGACTGAGCTATGAGGCGGCGCTGTTGTTGACTGCGGCGACTCCAACCGACGATTCGCGCACCTTGCGTGATTTCGGCTTGACCTGGCGCTCACCGGTCGAAGCGATCGTCGCCTCATTCTCGCGAGACCGCGTCGGTGAGGATACGAGCGATTCGAGCGTGTAGCGCCTCGGTGTCGTCCTCGACCGCGATGGTGGTCAGGAACAGGGCGGCGCCGGCTGCCATCGCCATGATCGCCCGCGCGTCGGAGGCCAGCTCGTCAGCAGCGTCGGAGGCAGCGTCGGCGGTCTGGGTCGCATCGTCCGGAGTGAACAGCGCCACCGCGGGTCCGCTGAAGCCGGCCCAGATCCGGTTGCGCAACTCGTCGTTTTCGGCCATCGCCACCAACAGGCCGGGTATCGCGGCCTTGACTTCGGGCCGGGCGAACAGTTGCCGGCTGCCACGCACCACCCAGTCGACCCAGCCGAGCCGGTCGGTACCCGCGAACGGCGCCAGATCCGGTGTGGCACCGAGTATGGCGTGCAACACAAGCTCTGCCTTCGAGGGCCAGCGGCGGTCCAGACTGGATCGGCTGACACCGGAGCGGGCGGCGATCGAGCGCATACTGAGGGCGTTCCAGCCCATCTCGACCAGCAATTCTCGGGTCACTGTCAACACCCGCTGATCGATCGAGGAATCCCGCGGACGTCCCGCCGGCCGGGCGCTCTTCCCGTCAGCCATCGAAACCATTGAACCATCGCCTAGGTTCTTACCCGTGGCACTCCCGACTCCCTCAGCTACCAGTACCGCCGTGGTGACCGGCGCATCGTCGGGGATCGGCGCCGACATCGCCCGCGAGCTAGCCGAGCGCGGCCACGGACTCACGCTTGTCGCCCGCCGCGAAGACCGTTTGCGTGAGTTGGCCGACGAACTCGCTGACCGGGTCCGCGTCGAGGTGATCGGCTGCGATGTCGCCGACGCGACGGCGCGCGGGGAACTCTTCGACGAGGTCGAACGCCGCGGGCTGATTGTCGACGTCCTGGTCAACAACGCCGGCATCGGCACCTTGGGGTCGGTAACCAAGACGACGGTCGACGCAGAGGTCGCTCAGGTGCGGGTCAATGTCGAGGCCGTCATCGATCTGACGACCCGAGCGGTGGGGCAGATGGTGCCGCGCAACCGCGGAGCGATCCTCAACGTCGGATCCACCGCGGGGTTCCACCCGTTTCCGGGACAGGTCGGCTACGCCGCCAGCAAGGCGTTCGTGCATTCCTATACCGAAGGATTGCGCGCTGAACTTTCCGGCACCGGCGTCACCGTCGCCCTGTTGTGCCCGGGACCCGTGCGCACCGCCTTCCTGCAGACGGCGGGGATGGACGAGCGAACCTTCGCCAACGCCTTCCCGAAGTTCATGTGGAAACCCGCGCGGGAGGTGGCACGGGTCGGAGTCGATGCGCTCGAGGGCGACGGCGGCACGGTGATCCCCGGCCTGCCCAGCCTGCTCAGCGCACGGCTGTTCCAGCTCACCCCGCGACGGCTGCTGCTGCCGCTGCTGACTAAGCAGCATCCGGCCCTCAAACGCGACCGGTCACGGAGTTGATTCGGGCCAGCGCCGCATCCAGCCTTCGATGGGAAGGCTGAGCGCGTTGCACAGGGTGCAGATCGTGCGATACCACCCCACCGCGGTCAGCAGTTCGATCCGCTGCTCGTCGTCGAGGTCGCGGCCGAGGGCCGCCCAGGTTTCGTCGGTCCATGAGCCGGTGCGCTCGAGTTCGTCCACTGCTGAGATCAGCGCCCGCTCCGCGGGACTCCACCGGGCGTCGGCCGCGGCATCACTGCCTCCGGTGACCAGCGCATCGCACTCGTCGTCGCTGACGCCGGCGATGGGACCCCAGAACGCCGCCTGACCGCCCCACTCGTATCGGCAGCCCAGTAGTGCGCAGATGCGCAGGATCGCGACCGTGCGGGTCCGGGGCGGCAACAGCGCCGAGACATAGAGGGATTCGCCGAGCTTGCGCAGTCGGGTGGCCAGTGCCGGATGGCGTTGCAGGCAGCGCACCAGAAGCAGCGGCTCGTAGGTGCGGTCGGGGTGACCCCAGCTGTTGATGCCGGCGGCATCTTCCTCGCTCCACGGCGGCGCGAGGGGTTCGACGCGGGTCACTGCGTGTCGCTCGGCACCGAAAACACCACGCAATCGTGCAGGCAGCCGCTGGCCGCCGATGGCGAGTCGGCATTGCGGTGCAGCAGGGCGCGGGTGGGTACCACCGCACAGCGCACGGTGTCGGCACCCGCGTCGGCGACCTCAGCGCGGCCGTCGACGATCAACGAGTAGCCGCCGACCTCGGACGGTGGCCAGACCAGGGTGACGTCGGCGCGCTGCGCGAGGTTGGTGCGGGTACCGCCGCCGATCAACCCCACCTCGAGCCGGGTGCCGCTCAACTCCGGTTCGACGGTCACGGTGTGGGCGCGATAGTCGTCGTCGACGGTGATCAGATAGGCGAACGGATAGCTCGGCAAGGCTTCGGCCAGACGCTGGAAGTCGACGGCTTTGCGGGTCTTTGCAGCCATGAACCGAGGATAGGCGCCGTGCTACTCCGGCCGGATCGGGAACTGGATGATGCGGCTCTGGTCGCCGGTGTCGCGGTCGATCTGCGGGTAGAAGCTCGACTTCGGGATGTTCGAGTTCGGCAGGTTCGGGTTACCGATGCCCGGCTCACGTCCAAGGGTGGTTCGGATTCCCGGATCGCTGGTGCTCGGGTTGATGAAACCGGTGACCGGGGTGCCGGGAGACGTCCTAAGGCCCGCGTTGGCGGCCGGGCTGCTGGTCGAGTTGGCGGCGACCGAACTCGGGCCGCCGGAGTCGACGGCGACGGCCGGGGCGCTGGCCGGGGCGACGACGGGCGCGTTGCTCAGGCCCGAATTCAACGCGCCGGCCAGCCCGGTGTGCAGGCCACCGGTGTTGGCCAGAGCCGAGCCAAGCAGGCCAGAACTCAATGCCGCGGTGCTCAGGCCGCCGGATGCGTAGTGGGCCGAAGTGGCCAATCCCGCGTCCAGACCGGTCGTTCCCGCGGCGGTGCCTTGCAGTCCCGAACCCATGTAGCTCATCGAGTTGCCGAAGCCGGAGTTGATGCCCGAATTGGCCAGACCGTTGTTGAGCGAGCCAGAGTTGCCCAGGCCCATGTTCCCGTTGCCGGAGTTGAAGAAGCCGCTGTTACCGGTGCCCGAGTTGCCGAAGCCGGTGTTGCCGCTGCCGGAGTTGAACCCGCCAAAGCCGAATTGACGGTCGCCGGTGAGCCCGAAGCCGAAGGCGTCGTTACCGGTGTTGCCGATGCCGAGGTTGTTGCTGCCGAGGTTCCCCAAGCCCAGGTTGTTGCTGCCGGTGTTGCCGAGACCGAGGTTGCCGCTGCCGGTGTTCCCGGCGCCGACGTTGCCGCTGCCGCTGTTGCCGCTGCCCACGTTCCAGTTGCCGACGTTGTTGTTGCCGAAGTTGCCGCTGCCGGTGTTGCCGAAGCCGAAGTTAATTTGCCCGTTCTTGCCGATGTCGATGCCGAGGTTGCGCAGCACTTGTTGCCAGGGGGCCAGCTGGGCGGCCGCCGCCGACGCGTCGAAGTGATAGTTCGCCATGGCGGCCACGTCCAGCGCCCACATTTGCTCGTAGGCGGATTCGGTGTCCATGATCGCCGGCCAGTTCATGCCGAAGAAGTTGGTGGACGCCAACATTTGCACCAGTCCGCGGTTAGCCGCCACCACCGCGGGTTGCACGGTGGCAGCCACCGCCGTCTCGAATGCGCCCGCCGTGGCGGTGGCCTGTGCGGCCGCCTGGTCGGCCTGGACCGCCGCGGCGCTGAGCCACGCCATGTATTGGGTGGCGACGGACATCATCGCCGTCGACGACGCACCCAACCAGGAACCGGTGGTCAGTTCTTGTACTACAGATCCGAACGACGCCACCGACGAGGCCAGGTCCTCGGCCAGACCGCCCCATGCCGCGGCAGCAGCAAGTAGCGGTCCCGCGCCGGGACCGGCGAACATCAGTGCCGAGTTAATTTCTGGCGGCAACCACGCGAAATGCGGGCTTGTCACCACCCAAACTTACCCGGCATGGCCGGTTACCGTGGGCGTATCGGATAAACCCGTCAGACCGTTACAGGTGCGGGCTGACGGCCCCGGATGAGCTTGCCCGGACGGGCGTCAGTAGGAACCCCATTCTCGGCGATTACCTCGCCGGATACAACTGTCGCGACGTAGCCCTCGGCCGTCTGGTCCAGCCGTCGGCCACCTGCCGGCAGATCGTGCGTGATGACCGGTTTGTGTAGCCGCAGCGCCGCGTGGTCGATGACGTTGAGGTCGGCCTTGTAGCCGACGGCGATGCGGCCACGGTCGGCCAGTCCGGCGATCCGGGCCGGCACGGTGGTCAGTTCCCGTACGGCTTCGGCGGGGGTGAAGCGACCGGATGCGCGATCGCGCGCCCAGTGCGCCAGGAAGTAGGTGGAGTAGCTGGCGTCGCAGATCATGCCGTAGTGCGCCCCGCCGTCACCCAAACCGAGCACCACGTCGTCGCGGTGCAATAGTTTGCCAACGGTGTCCAGCGAGTTGTTTTCCAGGTTGCTGGTGGCGACCAAGAGCATGGCGCGGCCGTCGTCGTCGAGCAGGCGGTCGTACGCCTCCTCGATGGGAGCGACCCCGCGAGCGCGGGCGCGGGCACCGATGCTGTCGGCTGGGTCCGGTTCGTAGTTGGGGTTGTCGCCTAGCGGGAAGATCCAATCCCAGGCCTGCGCCACGTACAGGATCGGATGCCCGGTGCCGGGCTTGTCGGCCAGGATGCGGGCGCGGACTTCGGGTTTGCGCATCTCGGCGACGCGCTCGGCCAGCGGCAGCTCCGCGATCTCCCGGTAGCTGGGGTAGAGCACGAACGGGTTGGCCGACAGCTGCAAGCCGATGATCAGGCCGATCGGTCGGGGCAGCAGCTGCGCGGTGATGTCGCCGCCGGCGGCGTTCGCCTTCTCGACCATCGTGATGGCGTCGGGCCAGAACGGGTCCCCGGTGTTGCCGACGATCAGGGTGAAGGTGACCGGCAACCCGACGTCCTCGGCGACGTCGAACACGGTCTGTAACACCGGTTGGTAGCCGCCGGAGGGGATGTCGGGCACAAACTGCAGCAGCCCGCCGCCGCCGTCGACGACGCCCCGGGCGATCTGTTCGATTTCCTCCCGGGCGGCGTCGTAGCTCGGAATCGGAGCACCGCTCTCGGTCTTGTGGATGGTCAGCCGCGACGACGCGAAGCCCAGCGCCCCGATCTCGATCGCTTCCTTGGCCAGTGCCCGCATCCTCGCCAGGTCCTCGGCGGTGGCTTCCTCACGGTCCGCGCCGCGCTGGCCCATCACGTAAACCCGAAGCGGCGAGTGCGGCAGGTAGGCCGCGACGTCAATGTCGCGCCGGCCGGCCTCCAAAGTGTCCATGAACTCCGGGAAGGTCTCCCATGTCCAGGGCAGCCCGTCGGTCATGACCACGCCCGGGATGTCCTCCACCCCGGCCATCACATCCACGAGCACATCGTGGTCCTGCTGTCGGCACGGCGCGAAGCCCACGCCGCAGTTGCCCACCACGACGGTGGTGACGCCGTGCGCCGACGAGGGTGTCAGCCGGTCCGACCAGATGGCCTGCCCGTCGTAGTGGGTGTGCAGGTCGACGAAGCCGGGGGTGACCAGTAGCCCGGTCGCGTCGATTTCCCGGCGCGCGCCGCCACTGACGCTGCCCGGCCGTCGCTCGATGGCGGCTATGACTCCGTCTTGCACCGCGACGTCGCCGACGTACGGGTCACCTCCGGAGCCGTCCACGATGGTGCCGTTGCGGATGAGCAGGTCATAGGTCATCTAATTAATCTACGACCGTGTCGGTGGGTCGTGCCAGGATCGACCCGTGATTGACCACATAGGCATCAACTGCGCCGACTACCCCAAATCCCAGCAGTTCTACGACACCGTGCTGGGTGTGCTGGGCTTCTCCAGGCAGCTGGATTACGGGGTGGCGATCGGCTACGGCATAGCTGGCAAACCAGACTTCTGGATCGCCGAGGGCGCCCAGATGGGTCCTAACAGGGAAGTTCACATTGCCTTCCAAGCCGCCGACGAGGCCGCGGTGCGGGCATTTCACGACGCGGCGGTGGAACTGGGCGCCGAGTCACTGCATGCGCCGCGGCTGTGGCCGGAATACCACCCCGGCTACTTCGGCGCTTTCGTCCGCGACCCGGACGGCAACAACGTCGAAGCGGTCTGGCACGGAGACGGTCCGTAGGGTCCGTAGGGTCGGTTGTATGGCTGATACAGATTCCGATGCTGCTGCCCGGGAGTTGCTGCGCGACGCTTTCACCCGGCTGATCGATCACGTCGGCGAGTTGACCGAAGGTCTCACCGACGAGATCGCCGATTACCGTCCAACCGCCGATGCGAACAGCATTGCGTGGTTGATCTGGCACAGCGCGCGGGTGCAGGACATTCAAGTCGCCCACATCGCAGATATCGAACAGGCCTGGACCCGCGACGGCTGGGTGGAGCGGTTCGGTCTCGACCTGCCGCCCGACGACACAGGCTACGGTCATGGGCCCGAGGAGGTAGCCAAAGTGCGGGCACCGGTCGACCTGCTGCTGGGCTACTACCACGCGGTCCACTTGCTCACGATGGAGTACGTCGGTGGCGTGACCGCTGGCGAACTGGCTCGGATCGTGGACACCAACTGGGAGCCACCCGTGACCGCCAGTGCCCGGCTGGTCAGCATCATCGACGACTGCGCGCAACACCTGGGCCAGGCCGCCTACCTGCGAGGCATCGCACAGTAGGTTTCAGGCGTGCGATTTTTGGGCGCGGTGCTGTGCTGGTTGATCGCCACCGCGGCGCTGGCGGTGGCCGTCCCGGCGACATGGGCGCAGCTCAACGTCGTCGACGAAGGCGGCTACACCGCGCTCGCCGAGCAAGCGGCCCACGACCCAGCGTTGCAGTCGGCGATGGCCGCCGAACTCACCACCCGCGCGATGGCGCTCATCAACGAGCATGGCCGCGGTGCCGCGGTCGACAGCGCGACGGTCCACGACGTGGCCGCAGCGTTCACGGCCAGTTCGGCATTTCCGCCGTTGTTCGCCGAAGCGAACCGGGCTGCCCATACCTGGTTGTTCAGCGAGCCGCGATCGGGCCAGAACGGTGAGCAGTGGGTGGTCGACCTCGCTCCGATGCTCAAAGACACCTCGATCCAGCAGCTGCTGGACACCTACCACGTCAAACCGCCCGCGACGCTGCAGGTTCCGCTGACGATGTCGGTGGGCCAGTCAGTGCGCCAAGGCCAATTGCATCGTGCAGCGGTATGGAACCCCTGGGTCAGCACCGGCGCGGTTGCTCTCACCGGCGTTTTCGCGGTGCTGACCCTGGTCGTGGCCCGCAGCCGCGGCCGCGCCCTGACCGCGCTGGGCGTTTCCGCGCTGCTCGTTGGCGCGGCAGGCTGGGTCGGGATCGAGGTGGGTGGGCGCGCGATAGGTGATGCGCTCAACGCCACCACCGGGGACATCAGAACGGTTGCCGACGCGATGGTCGGGCACGCCGAAGGCGACTTGCACCTCTGGCTGAACGTGACGCTGATCGCGGGCGCGGCTGTGGTGGTGCTCGGTGTGCTCGCCGCGATGCTGGGCAGCCTGTTCAGGAAAAAGACGGCCTAGCGATTTCGGGCGCTATCTGAGCGGCAGCTGAGCCAGGATCGGGGTGGTCGGCTGTGGCGATCCGGCGCCCGGTTCGACCGTGAAAGCCAGCATTCTGCCTGTGTCGAGGTTGCTTAGCGTCGCCATCGTGGTCGGCTGCACTGCGCCTGGGCCCATGGTCCCCGCGGACTTGGGGCCGTCGGCGCCGATCAGCCACATCTGGTAAACGGTGCCCGCCGACGGTGGCGGCACATCATTCATCACCAGCACGCCGGCATTGCGGTCGCGTGAGAACATCACGGTCGCCGTGCCCGGGCCCAAGGAACTGCTGACCGACCTCATATCCGGGGCGGACATCACCTGCTCGGCGACCGTTTGGGTGGTGTGCGGTCGAGCCAGCACGCCCAGGCCGAAGCCCGCCAACCCGATGGCAACTGCCGCTGCGGCAGCCAATACCGTTGTGCGCCAAGGTGATTTACGACGACGGCCCGGACTCGCCTGGTCGGCGGCGTCAGCGAGCACGGCCGCGCGTAGGTGCTCCGGCGGTTCGGCTGTGTTCGCCGCGGCCAGCACCGCCATCGTCTCGCGGACGGCGCGCACTTCATCGGTGAAGGCCGCGGCCACCGTCGCGGGAGCGGCCGCTACCCGCCGGTCAACGTCGGCGCGCTCCGCATCGGACATGGCGTGCAGCGCGTATGGCGTCGCCAGTTCCAGCAGCTCGAAGTCGGTCGGTTCGGTCATGACACGTCCAGGCAATTGCGTAGGCCGCGTAGCGCATCGCGCATGCGCGACTTGACCGTGGAAAGGTTGGCGGACAACCGCTGTGACACTTCGGCATACGTGAGCCCGCCGTAGTAGGCCATTTCGATGCACTGGCGCTGCGCGTCGGTCAGTGCCTCCAAGCATCGCAGTACCCGGCGGCGTTCGTCGCCGATGATCGCCGAGTCCGCGACGACGTCGACGTCCGGCTCGAGATTAGCTATGCCATAACGTGATTCGCGTTGAGTACCCGCCTGCTCGCTGCGTACCCGGTCGATGGCACGCCGGTGCGCCATGGTCAGCAGCCAAGCCTGCGCGGAACCCCGGGCGGAATCGAACTCCGATGCCGTCCGCCACACCTCGAGGTAGATCTCCTGGGTGGTTTCCTCGCTGTAACCGGCATCACGCAGCACCCTGGTCACCAGTCCGTACACGCGGGTTTTCGTCTGGTCGTAGAACGCGGCGAACGCGGCGTTGTCCCCGCGGGCGACCCGGCGCAGCAATGCGTCCAGGTTGCCGCTGGGCTGCGACGGTCCGGTCATCGATCGGTAGCCTAACGTCAGCTTGCGTGCCAGTCATGACCGACGTACCGATCCAGGCGGACGCGGTACGAAATATGCTGTACGCCTTTGGTATTCAGCGTAACCCGGGCGGCTCTTCAGGTACTTCTCGGTGAGCCGGGCTCCGCTGACGTCGACCAGGAAGTAGGTCATCACCAGTGGTGAGACCACCGTGGTCAGCGGCACCCACCCGGTGACGGTGATCAGCCACAACCCCCACCACACACAGGCGTCGCCGAAATAGTTGGGGTGGCGCGTCCAGGCCCACAGACTGCGGTCCATGATCCTCCCGCGATGGGACGGATCGGACTTGAACTTCCGCAACTGCTGGTCGCCCACCGCCTCGAAGATGAAACCGAGCAGCCAGACCGCCAGCCCCAGCGCAGTGACGGGAAGCAACGGTGTCGGGGTCGGGCCGGAGACCGCCGACAGCTGCAACGGGAAGGAAACGAACATCGTCAGGAAGCCCTGCAACAGGAAGACTTTGCGTATCACCTGGCCCACTGTGGCGCCGCGCAGTAAATCGGCGTAGCGGCGATCCTCGCCGGCACCGGCCGTCTTGCGGTGGATGTGCCGACTCAGCCGCAGGCCCCAGACCGATACCAGTGCCAACAGCACCCAGCGCCGGGTCGCGTCTCCGTTGCCGAGCAGGGCGCATACCGCTGCCACGGCGACGAAACCGACTCCCCACGCAATGTCGACGACGTTATAGCGGCCGATCTTGCGGCCGACTGCGAACGTGACCGCATGGACCGCGGCGACCGCCGCAAGGGAGCCCCCCGTCACCGCCAGGATGTCTGCTTCGCTCATCGCACACCCCTGCGCTCGACTCCGAACACCTCGTCAAACCCTAGCTGCATCAACTTATCTCGACGTAGCGCTGCTACCCGACGTCTGTGACTTTTGCTGCATACCTGTTATTCGGAGTGGCCCGCCGCTCGGACGGCGGCCAGCTTCAAGTTCGGCGCAAGGCGAGCGCCTAGCGTTCGCCGCTCAGCGCCAGCGATCGATCGGTGGGGTGTCGCTCGGGGGGTAGTGCCGGGTTGCGGGCGGGACGGGTGCGTACCCGCATCGGCCACCAGAACCACCGGCCGAGCAGTGCGGCGATGGACGGCGTCATGAACGCACGCACGATCAACGTGTCGAACAGCAGACCCAACCCGATGGTGGTACCCACCTGGCCGATCATCCGCGCGTCGCCGATGATCATCGACGCCATGGTGAAGGCGAACACCAGGCC
The DNA here is from genome assembly GCF_001673365.1 of Mycobacterium asiaticum. Lineage (GTDB taxonomy): Bacteria > Actinomycetota > Actinomycetes > Mycobacteriales > Mycobacteriaceae > Mycobacterium > Mycobacterium asiaticum_A. The sequence continues at coordinate 52,220 of NZ_LZLS01000132.1, read as the reverse complement.
CGCATTGGTCACCACTTTGCCGGTCCCGCCCATCGACCGGATGATCCCGGTATTGAGGCCGGCGTGTATCTCCTGTTTGAAGCGGGACACCAACAGCAAGTTGTAGTCAGATCCCACCGCCAGCAGCACGATGACCGACATCGCGAGCACCAGCCAGTGCAGGGGCACGCCAAAGATGTGCTGCCACACCAACACTGAGAGGCCGAACGAGGCGCCCAGCGAAATCGCCACCGTCCCCACGATGACCGCGGCGGCCACAAAAGCGCGCGTCAGGATCAGCATGATGATGAAAATCAGGCACAGCGACGAGATGCCCGCGATCACCAGATCCCATTTGGCGCCGTCGGAGATGTCCTTGAAGACGGCGCCCGTCCCAGCCAGGTAGATCTTGGCGTCCTCCAACGGCGTTCCCTTGAGGGATTCTTCTGCCGCGGTACGGATCTTGTCGATGCTGGCGATTCCTTCGGGGGAGGCCGGGTCGCCGCGGTGCAGGATGATGAACCGCGCCGCACGCCCGTCCTCGGACAGGAAGTTCTTCATCGCCCGCTTGAAGTCCTCGTTCTTGAACACCTCGGGCGGCAGATAGAACGAGTCGTCGTTCTTGGCGGCGTCGAACGCGTGGCCCATTGCCGTTGCGTTGTCGCTCATTTCGTCCATTTGGGAGAAGATGCCGGACATGGTGCTGTGCATCGTCAGCATCATGGTCCGCATGCTCACCATGGTTTCGATCATCGGCGGGAACGTCGCGATCATCTGCGGCATCAGCACGTCGAGTTGTTTGATGTCACCGACCAGAACGTTCAGCTTCTCGTCGATGGCGTCGATACCGTCGAGGGCGTCGAACAGCGACCGGAAGGTCCAGCAGACCGGAATATCGAAACAGTGCTTCTCCCAATAGAAGTAGGCGCGAATCGGCCGGAAGAAGTCGTCGAAGTTGGCGATCTTGTCGCGCAACTCGTTGGTGATCGCCTGCATCTCTTCGGTGTCGCCGACCATCTTGTGGGTGACCCCAACAAGTTTGGTCATCAGGCCGTACATCTGTTGCATCAGCCCGATCGTCTTGGTCATCTCGTCGGCCTGCTTGAGCATGTCGTCCATCCGCTCACGCTGATATCGCAGCGCTTGCATTTGACCGGCGTTTTGCATGCTCATCTGGAACGGGATCGAGGTGTGGTCCATCGTCGTTCCGTCGGGCCTGGTGATCGCCTGGACGCGAGAAATCCCCGGCACCCGGAAGATGCCTTTGGCCAGCTTGTCCAGTATCAGGAAGTCGGCCGGATTGCGCATGTCGTGATCGGACTCGATCATCAGAATTTCCGGCTTCATCCGAGCCTGGGAGAAGTGCCGGTCGGCGACCTCGAAGCCCTGGTTGGCGGGGATGAAGGAAGGCAGATAGGCGCGGTCGTCATAGCTGGGCCGATAGCCGGGCAGCGTGACCAGGCCGATCAGCGCGATCGCGAAGGTGACCGCCAGGATGGGTAGCGGCCAGCGAACCACCGCGGTGCCCACCCGTCGCCAACCCCGCACCGACAGCACGCGTTTGGGGTCGAAGACCCCGAACCGGCTGCCCACCACGAGGACGGCGGGGCCCAGGGTCAGCGCGACGATTACGGCGACCAACATGCCCACCGCGCAGGGAATGCCCAGCGTCTGGAAATAGGGCATCCGGGCCATGCTCAGGCAGAACGTCGCACCCGCGATTGTCAGACCGGATCCCAGGATGACGTGGGCGGTGCCGTGCCACATGGTGTAGAACGCCGACTCGCGGTCCTCACCGGCCTGCCGAGCCTCCTGATATCGGCCGATGATGAAAATTCCGTAGTCGGTCCCGGCCGCGATCGCCAACGAGGTCAGCAGGCTGACCGCGAACGTCGAAAGTCCGATCAGGTCGTTGTGCCCCAATACCGCCACGGCACCTCGCGCCGCCGCCAATTCGATGCCGACGGTGAGCAGCAGCAGGATCACGGTGAACGGTGACCGATAGATGAACATCAGCATGATCAGAATCACCAGGACCGTGGTGATGGTGATCTTGGCCATCGATCTGTCGCCGCTCTTATGCAGGTCGGCGGCCAGGGCCGAAGCCCCGGTGACATAAGCCTTGATGCCCGGGGGCGCCGGGACGCTGTCCACGATTGCGCGCACGGCTTCCACGGATTCGTTGGCCAGCTGCTCGCCCTGGTTGCCGGCGAGGATGACTTGGACCGTCACCGCCTTGGCGTCGTTGCTCTGCGCACCCGCGGCGGTCAGTGGATCGCCCCAGAAGTCCTGGATGCTCAGCACGTGTTTCTTGTCTTCGCGCAGTTTGCGAATCACGGTGTCGTAGTACCGGTGTGCGTCGTCGCCGAGCTGTTTGTCGCTTTCCAGGACGATCATCCCGAAACTGTCGGTGTCGCCCTCCTTGAAGGCGCTACCGATGTGCCGCAACGCCACAAACGACGGTGCATCCTTCGGGCTCAATGAGACCGCGCGTTGCTGGCCCACGATTTCCAGCGATGGGACGAACACGCTGAGCAGCACCACGACCACCAGCCAGAACAGGATGATCGGCACGGCGAGCGCATGGATCATCCTCGGGATGAACGGGCGGTGGGTTTGGCCTGCAGCGCTTTCGGGGCTTTCAGGGGCGGCGGGTGCGCCGTAATAGGTGGTGCTCACGCGGATTTCACCAGACAGAAGGTAAATGCGTTGACCTGGTTGGAGATTCGCTCGGCCTTGACCACGTCGTCGATCAAGATCCGGCACCCGATGCTATTGCTGTCGCCCTGGGCCATCAGATTGCCCACCATCGCCGCCTTCGTGGTGCTGATGTGCAGCGACCAGGGTAGAACTGCTCCGTCGACGTGCTGCGGGTCCGCATTGACGTCGAAATAGCTGATGTTCGCCACCGTCCCAGGGGGCCCGAACACCTCGTAGACGATCCGCTTCGGGTTGAACGGGTCAGGGTTTTTCAGGTTGCTGTCCGCATAGGACTCCCGCTTCTCCGAGCCGAAGTAGCCGTGGACGCGGATGACCACGAACGCGCCGGTGGCCAACACGACCAGCACGACGAGTGGGATCCACGTCCGCGACAGCAACTTGAAAATTTCAGGACCCTTTCAACCGGTTGGTCCGTTCGGAGCGGACGTTACCCGCCCCCGGAAGTCGTCTGGAAATTGTTCGATCGGTAGATCGCCGCACTGCGCGATGCGGCAGCGCACGGCAGGAACGCAACCAAGGCTTACCTAAGTAAATCACGGTTGCGACACGGCACCCCCGGCTCCTTCCATTCGGGACATGATTGTAACGCCCATCACGTGCGTAACAATCCGTTTGCGCCCACAAATCACGCCATGTGCGTTATCCTTCGCCGGTGGCGCAACTCAGCTTCCGGCGCGCCCGCACCGAGGAGAACAAGCGGCAGCGTGCTGCAGCGCTCATGGAAGCTGCCCGGTCCCTGGCGTCGGAAACCGGTGTCGCCTCGGTGACCTTGACCGCGGTCGCGAGCCGCGCCGGGATCCACTACTCGGCGGTTCGCCGCTACTTCACCTCCCATAAGGAGGTGCTACTGCACCTGTCGGCCGAAGGATGGGAGCGTTGGTCGGACACCGTATGCAGGCAGTTGGACGAGCCCGGTCCGATGTCACCGGCCAGAGTGGCCGAGACATTGGCCAACGGACTGGCGGCCGACCCGTTGTTCTGTGATCTGCTGGCCAACCTGCACCTGCATCTCGAGCACGAAGTCGACGTCGACCGGGTGGTAGAAGTCAAGCGGACGAGCACCGCGGCGGTACTCGCGCTCACCGAGGCGGTCGAACGCGCCTTACCGGTACTGGGACGGTCCGGTGCATTCGACATGCTGCTGGCGTCGTACTCGCTGGCCGCCACGCTGTGGCAGATCGCCAACCCCCCGGAGCGGCTCACCGATGCCTACGCCGAGGAACCGGAAGTGTTACCGCCGGAGTGGAATCTGGACTTCGCCTCCGCGCTCACCCGGCTGTTGACCGCCACCTGTCTCGGTCTGATTTCGGGGTCGCCATGACGCCACGGCGAGCGCCCCGCAGTGAACGGCACCGGATCGTAACTTGCGTCACGTTACCGGTGCGTCTTGAATGCTTAGTGCAGCAAAGCATTGCCTGGTGTCTGTGTTGCGGACGACTTCTTCTCCCGCAGTGGGGAACGGCGATCGCGCCCTTAGCAAGCGAAAGGTGATCGGGTGGCAAAGTTTTCGCCTGCCAACGCGGTGAAGCGAGGCTGGATCGTCCTGGTGATAGCGCTCGTGATCGCGGTCGCGGCGTTTTGCGTGCTTCGTCTGCGCACGGTTTTCGGCGAGCACGACAACCGCGGCATCACCAGTGGAGGCGCCGACGACATCAAGCCGTTCAATCCCAAAAAAGTGGTCTACGAGGTGTACGGGCCGCCGGGAAGCGTGGCCGACATCAACTACCTCGACATCAATGCCCAGCCCCAGAAGGCCAGCCACGTGCCGTTGCCCTGGACCCTTTCTGTCGTCACCACCTTGCCGTCGGTGAGCGTCAACGTGATTGCGCAGGTCAATACCGACCAGGTCGGCTGTCGGATCATCGTGAACGACGAAGTCAAAGATGAAAGGTCGGCGAGCGGAGTGAATGCGCAAACCTTCTGCATTGTGAAATCCGCATGAGCACCCTGCCGGACAGTGCGGCGCCGAACCCGAATGCGGAACTCCCGACGAGTCCGCGTTTCGCCCACGCGGTGTACAAGTTCGCCGGCTTGATCGTGCTGGCCTGGGTCGGGCTCATCGTGGTGCTCAGCATTTTTGTCCCGTCGCTCGACGTCGTCGGCAAGGAACATACGGTGTCGATGAGCCCCAAAGAGGCGGCATCGATGCAGGCGATGATGCGCGTGGGCAAGGTCTTCAACGAGTTCCACTCCGACAGCTCGATCATGATCGTGCTGGAGGGCGACAACCCACTGGGTGACGACGCGCACCATTACTACGACCAGTTGATCAAGAAACTCGAGGCGGACCACAAGCACGTCGAACACGTCCAAGACTTCTGGGGTGATCCCCTCACGGCGGCCGGATCCCAAAGTACCGACGGCAAATCCGCCTACGTGCAGGTCTACCTGGTCGGCAATCAGGGCGAAACCAAAGCCAACGAGTCCGTCAAAGCGATTCGCCAGCTCGTCGACGAGACCCACCCGCCGGCCGGACTGCACGTTTATGTCACCGGTGCGGCCGCACTCAACGCCGACCAGTCGTCCGCCGGCGAAAAAGGCGTCATCACGGTCACCCTCATCACCTTTGTCGTGATCATCGTGATGCTGTTGTGGGTCTACCGATCCATTATCACGGTGTTCATCACGCTGGTCATGGTGATCATCGAGCTGATGGCGGCCCGGCAGGTGGTGGCGCTACTGGCTCATAACGACATCATCGGGCTGTCGACGTTCGCGGTGAACCTGCTGGTATTGATGGCCATCGCAGCCGGAACCGACTACGCGATCTTTGTCCTCGGTCGGTACCAGGAGGCGCGAACCCTCGGCGAGGATCGAGAAACGGCCTTTTACACCATGTTTCACGGCACCGCGCACGTGGTGCTCGGGTCCGGATTGACCATCGCCGGGGCGATGTATTGCCTAAGCTTCACCAGGCTGCCCTATTTCCAATCACTCGGTGTGCCTTGCGCCGTGGGCATGCTTGTTGCCGTCCTCGCCGCGCTCACCCTCGGTCCGGCCATATTGGCCGTGGGCAGCCGTAGCCGTTTCCACCTCTTCGACCCCAAGCGCGCGATGCGTACCCGAGGCTGGCGGCGGGTCGGCACCGCGATCGTGCGCTGGCCCGGCCCAATCCTGGCGGTCGCGATCGGCATCGCCCTAATCGGGCTGCTCGCGCTGCCCGGCTACAAGACGCAGTACGACAGCCGCCCGTACCTGCCGGCGAGCACACTAGCCAACGTCGGGTACGACGCCGCCGAACGGCATTTCTCCAATGCTCGGATGAATCCGGAATTGCTGCTGGTCGAAAGTGATCACGACATGCGCAATCCCGCCGACATGTTGGTCATCGACCGGATCGCCAAGGCAGTCTTCCATCTGCCCGGTATCGCACGCGTACAGGCGATTACGCGCCCGCTGGGCAAGCCGATCGAGCACACGTCGATTCCGTTCCAGATCAGCATGCAGAACACCACGCAGGTGGAAAATCAGCAGTACATGCACAAACGCATGGACGACATGCTCAAGCAGGCCGACGCGATGCAGCAGTCCATCGACACGATGCAGCGGATGTACAACATCACCTCACAGATGGCAGCGGTCACCCACCGGATGGACGGCCTGACCAACGAGATGAACGACATCACCGCCAAGCTGCGCGATCAGATCGCCAACTTCGACGACTTCTTCCGGCCCATCCGAAGCTACTTCTACTGGGAAAGACACTGCTACGACATCCCCGTCTGCTACACGTTGCGGTCGCTGTTCGACGCTCTGGACGGCATCGATCAGCTCAGCGAAAAGATCGACCAGCTCGCTGAGCAGATCGACCAGCTCGATGTGTTGTTGCCGCAAATGCTGGCGCAGATGCCGCCGATGATCGAGACGATGAAGACGATGAAGACGATGATGCTGACGATGCACAGCTCGATGTCTTCGCTGTATGACCAGATGGACGTGATGAGCCAGAATTCCACGGCCATGGGGCAGGCGTTCGACGCCGCCAGAAACGACGACTCCTTCTACATCCCGCCGGAAGTTTTCGACAACCCCGATTTCAAGCGCGGCTTGAAGATGTTCCTATCGCCCGACGGGCACGCGGTGCGGTTCATCATCTCCCACGAGGGCGATCCCGCCACACCCGAAGGCATTTCGCATGTTGACCCGATCAAGAACGCGGCGAAGGAAGCCATCAAGGGGACTCCCCTGGAGGGCGCCAAGATCTACCTCGGCGGCACCGCTGCGGTCTACAAGGATATGCGCGACGGGTCCAAGTACGACCTGATGATCGCCGGCATCTCCGCAGCGAGCCTGATCCTGATCATCATGCTGATCATCACCCGAAGTCTGGTCGCCGCGATCACCATCGTGGGCACGGTGCTGCTCTCGTTGGGCGCCTCATTCGGGCTTTCGGTGCTGGTGTGGCAGGACATCCTGGGCTTCGAACTGCACTGGATGGTGCTGGCGATGTCGGTGATCTTGCTATTGGCGGTGGGATCGGACTACAACCTGTTGCTGGTCTCCCGGTTCAAGGAAGAAATACATGCCGGACTTAAGACGGGAATCATTCGTTCGATGGCGGGCACGGGCGCGGTGGTGACATCTGCGGGCCTGGTGTTCGCTGCCACCATGGCGTCATTCGTCTTCAGTCCGTTGATCGTGATGGGCCAGGTCGGTACGACGATCGGGCTGGGTCTGCTGTTCGACACCTTGATCGTGCGTTCGTTCATGATGCCGTCGGTGGCGGCGCTGATGGGTCGCTGGTTCTGGTGGCCAACGCAGGTTCGCACCCGCCCGGCCAGCCAGATGCTTCGACCGTTCGGGCCGCGCCCGGCGGTTCGTGCCTTGCTGGGGGAGAGCGGACAGCGTGATTCTGACACCGCGAACACGGATCGATTCCCGGCCGCCGCGCGGCCGCACTACTGAGCCGACGGCTCTATAGGTCCACCACGTCGCGCATGATGTCGCTGGCTTCGGACACCGGGGCTCCGCAGGTCAGGCAGTAGGCGTCCGACGTACGCCGGAGTTGGCCGACCTGGACCAGGACTTCGGCTTCGGCGCGCCACAGGCAAGCGATGCAGAGAATCTCGACGATGTTCCCGAACGGGTCGACGTGCGGACGATTGCATTCATCTACCGCGTGCCGATGGATGATGTGGGTCGCTCGGTTGTTGCAGCCGGTGTCGGATTGACAGGTGATCGTCTGCCAGTCGAGAGCCGCCAGCGTGCCAGGGATCCCGTTGCCAGTAGTTTGGCTCATGCGATGACCTCCAGCTTCCGGAACGCAGTCGCATCCATCGCTTTGCTCAATCAGCGAATGTTTGGCTGGCCGGAGGTCCATTATGGGTAGATTTGGCCCGCCGCGGCAAGGGCCGATTGCATGTATTTATCTGCGGTCGGGGGGTTATGGCACCCTAACAAAACCGTACTTTTGCGCGCTAGCAGTCGCTAATCTGCTGGTCATCGGTCCGACCTCTTCGCCAAACTGGCGCCGAACGGATGAAAATTTAGTCTCCATTCCGCGGACAAAATTCAAATAATCTGCTAGCTGCCGCGTCCGAGTGGCAGCCGGAGCGACGCTCAGCCGACCCAATCCCACACCGACATGTCGCCGGCGGGGTAGCCGTTGCAGACGTCGGTGGCCTTGGCGACCACGCCCTTGTTGTGGAAGAAAATCTTTGCCCAGTTGCCCCACTGACGGGCCATGCCCTCGTAGAAAACGTCCGTGGCGGTGTCTTCGGAGTACTGCCTGCGGTCGGCTGGGCTCAGCGAGTAGAACCAGTGGATCCGGTCGATCGCGCCCTGCTGGACGGCGGGCGGACGGTTGTGCATGTCGATCATGTACCGCTGGTAGTAGACGGGGCTGGTGTCACGGGCGGCCGCGAGGTACTGCTCGGCGTCGCAGGTGGTCGCGATCTGTCGGCGCGGAATTGGGAAGTCGTCGGTCGAGTCAGCTTTCGCGGCGGCCGGGAAGGTGGCGGCCACCAGGCCGAATGCAAACAAGAGCGCGACGAAAACAGCGCCCGCACGCAGGGCGTTACTCAACCGAGACATATTGATTACCGTAACACTTTCGCAGTTGTGACCAATGCCGGACAGAATCCCTAGCCGATCTTACTACCCATCGCTATCAGGAACTATCACGTGTGACGGGTTCGGCCGTAACTCTGGCGGAGCCTGGCTGTAGTCCCCGAACGGGCCGTCTCGGCGCTCGACGGCGGCCCGCACGCCGTCGGTTCCGGCCGTCCGGATGAAGTCGAGCGCGTCGGGGGTGTTGCGCATCAACCCGTCGAGGATGCCGCCCAGAAGTTGGGTGGAGGCAAGACCCATGTTCTCGTAGGCCTGGTTGACAATCAGCTTCTGCGCGCGCAGCTGCGACAACGGGATCTGGGCGAGTTCGGCAGCGATCTCAGCGACCCGAGCCTCCAGCCGGTCAAACGGCACCGCCTCGTTGATCAGCTCGACTTCGGCGGCCTGCACGCCGGTCAACGGACGACCGGTCAGCGAGTGCCATTTCACCTTGGCCAGGCTCAAACGGTAAAGCCACATGCCGGTCAGGTAGGCCCCCCACATGCGGCTGTACGGGGTCCCGATCACGGCATCCTCGCTGGCGATCACCAAGTCGGCGCACAAGGCATAGTCGCTGGCACCGCCGACACACCAGCCGTGCACCTGGGCAATCACGGGTTTGGACGCCCGCCAGATGGCCATGAACTTCTGGGTCGGCCCGGTCTCGCGGGCGCTGACCATCGCGAAGTCCTTGCCCGGATCCCACTGACCGTCGCTCATCATGGCCTCGCCCCAGTGCTGGAAGCCGCCGCCGAAGTCGTAACCGCCGGAAAAGGCCCGGCCGGCGCCCCGCAGCACAATCACCTTGATGTCATGATCCCGTTCGGCCAGCCCGATCGCCGCCTCGATCTCATCGGGCATGGGCGGAACGATCGTGTTGAGCTGCTCGGGGCGGTTGAGGGTGATGGTGGCCACCGGCCCGGCTGTGCGGTAGAGGAGGGTTTCGAAGTCGGGCTGCTGCTGGGGGATAGGCATAAGCCGAAGCGAAGCCGCGACGCACTCAGGTGTCAAGCCGCCTGCTGGCTGGCGCGGCGTTTGATCAGCCAACCGGCCAATGCGGCGACCACCACCACGACAAGTGCTGCCAGTACGTACTTCTCGTAGTGCTGGAACCACGCGTAGAGCCCGACGATGTGATTGCCGGCCAGATAGCCCGCCAAGACCCAGGCGCAAACCCAGATGGCGGACCCCAGCGCGTTGTAGGTCGAATACCGCCGCCACCCCATCTCGGCCAGACCGGCGGCGATGCCACTCGCTTGACGCAGTCCGTCGACGAACCGACCCAGCACCACTACCGTCTCGCCGCGGCGTTCGAAGAAGCGCTCGGTCGCGGCGAGCCGCTTCTCGGTGAAGAACACGTAGCGGCCGAAGCGCAGCACCAGCTCACGCCCGCCGAACCGGCCGATGGCGTAGCCCGTGTTGTCGCCTACCACCGCCGCCAAGAACCCGGCGATCAGCACCAGAACAAGATTCAGATGACCGGCTCCCGCGAAGATGCCTGCCGCGACAAGGGTCAGTTGGCCGGGAAGGACGATTCCGACGCCCTCGAGCCCGACCATCAACAGCACCGCTGCGTAGCCGTAACGATCGAGGGTGGGCGCAACCGACTGGAACACGCCGGGCAGCTGCGAGGACATATGTCTCAGGGTGCCCAAACTCGCTCGGCCTAGACGTTAAGCCTGTCACCCTGCCTGGTTCGCCGCGCCGCCGATCGGGTACTTGCCAAAGGCAACGCGTCCGCGCGGAGACAGGGGTGACGAGGGCTTATGCGTCGAACTTCGAGTCTGACGGGCCGCAGTAGCGGGGCGCGTCCCAGGCGCGAGAGCGGGTTGCGCCGGGCGTTGCAGGAGTTTCTGGCCGTGCCGCTGATGATCATCGTCGGCTTCATCGTGCTCTCGGTCGTCACCGGGGTGCTCGACGGTACCGATGTGGGATGGCTACAGCCGGTGCAGCGGGTGCTGGGCAAAATCGCTCCGCCCCAAGAGAACCAGTCGATGCTGCGCACGGTCGCTCCCGGAATGATCACCTTGATGACGATCACTTTCGTCTTGCTGCTCACGCTGGTCCACCGGATGTCCGACGTGTTCACCTGGGTGGTGGTGGAGCAGTTCCTGCGCCGCCGCGTCAACCAGACCTTCTTCGGCTACTTCGCCGGGCTGTCGACCTACTACGTCGTCGTGCTGACACTGGTGGACCCGGATGCGGCCGTGTTCAGCACCGTCGCCGCGCTGATTCTCAGCGTGCTCGCGCTGATCGGGCTGGTCGTATTCGGTTATCTGGTGCTCGACCAACTGCGTCCCCCGTCGGTGGTGGAACGAATCGTGCAACTGACCATCGCCACCCACGCCGAGCAGCTCACGTGGTTGCGGCGGGTCCGGACAGAACCGTTACTGGGGCACCTGCCGGCGGATACGGTGCGTGCCGAATGCACCGGCTACCTCGTCGACATCGACTTCAAAGCTCTCGAACGCGCGCTGCGCGACAGCGGTGACGAAGCCGAAATCGAGTTCACCGTTCGACTGGGCACCCACCTGGTCACCGGAACGCCGCTGGCCACAGTGCGTGCCGAGCGCGACGTGGAACGCAAGCGGTTGGCCGACGCTCTAATGGACGCCCTGCGCTGTGGCCGGGAACGGCAACTCGACCGCGAGCCGTCCTATGGCGTGCATCAACTCTCCAGCATGGGCTGGGCCGCTGCCACCCAACGGGATCCCGAAGCGGCCCTGGTGACGATCGACGGGCTGCACGCCCTGCTGGCCACCTGGGCCCGCGAGTCCGCGACGGGAGTTGTACCCGAGGCAGACCGGCTTGCACTGGTATACCGCGACCTCACCGTCGCCGAGGTGTTGTCGGCGTTGGTGAATATTGCGGTGGGTGCCGTCAACGGCGGCCAGCACCAGACCTGCGCCCAGGTGCTGAGCGTCTTTGCGATGTCCATCCCGACGCTGTCGCCCGAGCACCAGCGCACTGCGACGGCGCAGGTGCGGCGCACGCTGGCGACGTTGGACCACCATCCGCGCACCACCGCGCTCGAGCGTGCGTTGGCCGAATTGCGTGACGTGCTAGGCGAAACCGATGCCGACATAGCCGCAGAGCTCGATCAGGTCGAGTCGCGACTGAACGATCAACTGCCTGCCTAGCTTGAAGTGGCAACACCCGTCGCAGACAGCATTCGCCACAGGAACGAGTAGCTCAACGCCGACTTGAACGCCAACTGTTCGTTGTCGGCCGCACCGCCGTGTCCGCCCTCGATGTTCTCGTAGTACCAGACCCGGTGACCGGCGGCTTCCAGTGCAGCAGTCATCTTGCGGGCATGACCGGGGTGTACCCGGTCGTCGCGGGTGGAGGTGGTCAGCAAGATCGGCGGATAGCTGCGTTCCGCCGAAATGTTCTGGTAGGGCGAGTATTCGGAGATGAACGCCCAGTCGTCAGGATTGTCGGGGTCGCCATATTCGGCCACCCACGAGGCACCGGCCAGCAGCAGGTGATAGCGCTTCATGTCCAACAGCGGCACGCTGCAGACCAGTGCCCCGAACTTCTCCGGGTACTTGGTCAGCATGATTCCCATCAGCAATCCGCCGTTGCTGCCGCCCTGAGCGCCAAGTTGGCCGACGGTGGTGATGCCCCGCGCCACCAGATCGTCGGCGACCGCGGCGAAATCTTCGGCGACCTTGTGCCGGCCCTCTCGCATCGCCTGGGTGTGCCAACCCGGGCCGTACTCGCCGCCGCCGCGGATATTGGCCAGCACGTAGGTGCCGCCGCGGGCCAGCCACAGCCGCCCCAGCACTCCGCTGTAACCCGGCGTGTTGGACGTCTCGAAGCCGCCGTAGCCGTAGAGCAGTGTCGGGCCGGGTCCCTCGATTCCGGCGGGACGCACGACGAAGTAGGGGATGGACGTACCGTCCGCCGATGCCACGAAATGTTGTGCCACCGAGATGTTTTCGGCATCGAAGAACGACCGCGCGGACTTGATCGGTTCCAGGGCTCCCGGGCCGGTGCCGCGCAGCAGCCGGGAAGGTGCGGTGAAACCGCTTGAGTCCAGGAAGAACTCGTCGCCGGTGTCGTCGGCGGCGGTGACGACGGTGTTGGTCGATTCGGGCAGGTCCCGGACGGGTTCGCGGCGCCAGTCGCCACCTGGTTTGGGCGGCGTGACGATCTCGACGCGACTGGCCACGTCGGCCAGTGAAACGAGCAGCAGTCGGTCCTTGGTCCACGCGTAGTGGTACAGGCAGGTGTGTTCGTCGGGCTCGAATACTACGTGCAGATTCCTTGCACCGCTGAGGAATTCGTCGTAGTTGGCGGCCAGTAGCGAACCCGCGCGATACGTCGTTGTGCCCACTGTCCAGTCGGTGCGCAGGTCGATCAACAGCCATTCGCGGTGCACCGACATGCTGCTGACATCGGTGGGCACCTCGATCGGAATCAGTTCTGTGCCGCGCAATTCGTAGCGCTGCCGGTTCCAGAAGTCCACCGAACGGCCGACGAAGATGCGTTCGAAGCCTGGGGTGCGGTCTTTGCCGCCCCCCGCGCTGACATCGGTGCGTTCCCCTTCGAAGATCGTCTCCGCGTCGGTCAGTGGTGTGCCGCGACGCCACCGCTTGAGTATTCGGGGATAGCCGGATTCGGTCATCGAGTCGGGTCCGAAGTCGGTGCCCACCAGCACGGTGTCCGGATCGTCCCAGCCGATCTGCGACTTCGCTTCCGGCAGCTCGAATCCGTTCGCCACGAATTCCCTCGTCGCCATGTCGAATTCACGCACCACGACCGCGTCCGAACCGCCCGGTGAGAGACTGACCAGGGCGCGGGTGAGTTCGGGTTCGATGACGTCGGCGCCGGCCCACACCCAGTTCTTGTCGTCCGCGCGCCCGAGCTCGTCTACGTCGATCAGCACATCCCACTCGGGTGCGTCGGTGCGATAGCTCTCCAGCGTGGTGCGCCGCCATAACCCACGGGGGTTGGTGGCGTCGCGCCAGAAGTCGTAGAGATAGTCGCCGCGACGGCGCACGTAGGGGATCCGGGCGTCGGTGTCGAGTACCTCCAGCGCCTCGGTGCGCATCGTCTCGAACTCGCCCTGGCAGAACTCCGACTTGGTGGGCTCATTGCGTGCCCGCACCCACTCCAACGCCTCGTCGCCGGTGACGTCTTCGAGCCACAGGTAGGGGTCTTCGTCAGCCGCAGATGCCGTGAGTGCCATGGGTGACATTGTGGTCCCACAGGTAGTGTGAGCTGTATTACATGACCTAACGAGGAGCCGAGCAGATGCCTGTCTTCGCACGTCCCGGATCGTCCGGGGCATTGATGTCGTATGAGTCGCGGTACGGAAACTTCATCGGCGGCGAATGGGTTGCACCGGCGGCCGGACGCTATTTCGAGAACCCGACCCCGGTGACCGGGGAGGTGTTCTGCGAGATCCCGCGCTCGGACGAAGCCGACGTCGAAAAAGCGTTGGATGCGGCGCACGCAGCGGCACCGGCGTGGGGCAAAACCTCCCCCGCTGACCGGGCCGCGATTCTGAACAAGATCGCCGACCGCATCGACGAGCACACCCACGCCCTGGCGGTAGCCGAAGTGTGGGACAACGGCAAACCGGTCCGCGAGACGATCGGAGCCGACATCCCGCTGGCCGCAGACCATTTCCGGTACTTCGCCGCCGCCATCCGCGCCCAGGAAGGCGCGCTGTCGCAGATCGACGAAGACACCGTCGCCTACCATTTCCACGAACCGCTCGGCGTCGTCGGTCAGATCATCCCGTGGAACTTCCCGATCCTGATGGGCGCGTGGAAACTGGCGCCCGCGCTGGCGGCCGGCAACGCGATCGTGCTCAAGCCCGCCGAGCAGACCCCGGCCTCGATCCTTTACCTGATGTCGCTGATCGGTGACCTGCTGCCGCCCGGAGTGGTCAACATCGTCAACGGCTTCGGGACCGAAGCCGGCAAACCGCTGGCCTCCAGCAACCGCATCGCCAAGGTCGCTTTCACCGGTGAGACCACCACCGGGCGCCTGATCATGCAATACGCCTCGCAGAACCTGATTCCGGTCACCCTGGAACTCGGCGGGAAGAGCCCCAACATCTTCTTCTCCGACGTCATGGCCGCCAACGACGACTTCCAGGACAAGGCGCTGGAGGGCTTCACCATGTTCGCCCTGAACCAGGGCGAAGTGTGCACGTGTCCGTCGCGCAGCCTGATTCAGTCCGACATCCACGACGAGTTCCTGGAATTGGCCGCCATCCGCACCAAGGCCGTCCGGCAGGGCGACCCGTTGGACTCCGAGACCATGATCGGCTCACAAGCCTCTAACGATCAGATGGAAAAGATCCTGTCCTACATCGAGATCGGCAAGGGCGAGGGCGCCAAGGTGATCACCGGCGGCGAGCGCTCCGAATTGGGCGGCGATCTGTCCGGCGGGTTCTACGTGCAGCCGACCATCGTCACGGGCAACAACAAGATGCGCGTCTTCCAAGAGGAGATTTTCGGTCCCGTGGTGGCGGTGACGCCCTTTGATACCTACGACGACGCGATGGGCATCGCCAACGACACCCTCTACGGTCTGGGCGCCGGCGTGTGGAGCCGCGACGGCAACACGGCTTACCGCGCCGGGCGCGAAATCAAAGCCGGGCGGGTGTGGGTCAACTGCTACCACGTCTACCCGCCGCATTCCGCGTTCGGTGGTTACAAGCAATCTGGGTTCGGCCGCGAGGGTCACAAGATGGCGCTCGAGCACTACCAGCAGACCAAGAACATGTTGGTGTCCTACTCGGATCAGGCGCTCGGCTTCTTCTGACGCTCGCCGTGCTTGCTGGTCCGCTGAGACCGAAAGTGAACTGCCGCAAGCGACGTGTTGTGACCTGGGACTCGCAAGGCGCGCCGGGAACCTGCCCGACCCCGCCGCGCTGAGTTAGTAAGCTCGTACAGCGTGATTCCCCTGCCGCGTGCTTGGCTGCTGGCTTCGGCCATGCTCGTCGGAAGCGCGGTCGGTCAACTGCTCGCGGTAGCGTTTCGGTTGCTGATCCATACCCCGGTCCGTCCGGACTTCGCGATCGCGCTGGTGGTCGGACTTCCCGGCGTGATCGGACTGCTGGTGATCCTGTTCTCCGGACGTCGGTGGGTAACCATGGTGGGCGCCGGGATCCTCGCGCTGGGGCCCGGCTGGCTGGGCATGCTCGTCGCGCTGCAGGTGATGTCCAGTGGCTAAGAAGAAGGTGGACCAGGAACGCGAGTCGAACCCGGGCACCGAACCGTTCGTGCCGGACTTCGACAGCGGCGAGGTGCCCGTACACCGCGGCGATGCCAAGTTCGACGCCAAGTTCGACGACCCCAGGTTCGACGCCGGGGAGCCCTCGGTGCCGTTCGTGCCGGACTTCGACACCGACTCCCAGCCATTCCTCCCGTTGGTCGATCTCGACAAGCCGGCAAAGAAGTCCGAGCCGGCAGAAGACGAGCCGGCCGCGCCAGTGGTGGTGGAGCAGTCCGATTCCGGGACCGAGACGCCCGGCCCCGTCGCGGTCCCGGGTCGCTACCTCTACCTGAAATGGTGGAAGTTGGTGTTGGTGCTGTTCGGCACGTGGTTCTTCGCCGCGGTCTTCGGGCTGAGCCTGTTCTACTGGTGGTTCCACACCATCGACAAGACGCCGCCGGTGTTCGCGACGTTCGTGTACCTGGTGGCTTGCACCGTGGCCGGCCTGATCTTGGCGATGGTGGAAGCCAAACCGCTGATCGCCGCGCTGGCGATCGCGGTGATGTCGGCGCCGTTCGCCTCCGTCGCCGCGGCCGCACCCCTGTACGGCTCCTATTACTGCGAGCGCGCGACGACCCCGTGTCTCATGGGCGTCCTGCCCTATTAACTGCACCGCGCCCCGCTTCGCGGCGCTCGCGCCCAGCACGCGGCTCTGATGGTGACCCGCCGCGCCCCGCTTCGCGGCGCTCGCGCCCACCATTAGGGTAAAAGCCGTGACCCATTATGACGTCGTCGTTCTCGGAGCAGGTCCCGGCGGGTATGTCGCAGCCATTCGCGCCGCACAGCTCGGGTTGAACACCGCAATCATCGAGCCGAAATATTGGGGTGGCGTCTGTCTCAACGTCGGCTGCATCCCGTCAAAGGCGTTGCTACGCAACGCCGAACTGTCGCACATCTTCACCAAGGAAGCCAAAGTTTTCGGCATCAGCGGTGAGGTGACTTTCGACTACGGCACAGCGTTCGACCGCAGCCGCAAAGTGGCCGAGGGCCGGGTCGCCGGCGTGCATTTTCTGATGAAGAAGAACAAGATCACCGAGATCCACGGCTACGGCCGGTTCTCCGATGCCAACACCATCTCGGTCGAGCTCAACGACGACGGCGGAACCGAAGAGGTCACCTTCGACAACGCCATCATCGCCACCGGCAGCAGCACCCGGCTGGTCCCCGGCACCTCGCTTTCGGAGAACGTGGTCACCTACGAGAAGTTGATCCTGACCCGGGAACTGCCGAAGTCGATCGTGATCGCCGGAGCCGGTGCCATCGGCATGGAGTTCGGCTACGTCCTGAAGAACTATGGCGTCGACGTCACCATCGTGGAATTCCTGCCCCGCGCACTGCCCAACGAGGACGCCGATGCGTCCAAGGAGATCGAAAAGCAGTTCAAGAAGTTGGGCGTCAAGATCCTCACGGGCACCAAGGTCGAGTCCATCGAAGACAACGGCTCGGAGGTCACCGTCAGCGTCAGCAAGGACGGCAAGTCCGATGAGCTCAAGGCCGAAAAAGTGTTGCAGGCCATCGGTTTTGCCCCCAACGTCGAAGGCTACGGACTGGACAAGGCCGGGGTTGAGCTGACCGACCGCAAGGCCATCGGCATCACCGACTACATGCAGACCAGCACTCCGCACATCTACGCCATCGGCGACGTCACCGGCAAGCTGCAACTGGCACACGTGGCCGAGGCCCAGGGCGTCGTCGCCGCCGAAACCATTGCCGGCGCAGAGACATTGGCGCTCGGCGACTACCGGATGATGCCGCGTGCCACGTTCTGCCAACCCAATGTCGCGAGCTTCGGGCTCACCGAGGAACAGGCCCGCGACGAAGGCTATGACGTGGTGGTGGCCAAGTTCCCATTCACCGCCAACGCCAAAGCGCACGGCGTGGGTGACCCGAGCGGCTTCGTCAAACTGATCGCCGACGCCAAATACGGCGAGCTGATCGGCGGGCACCTGGTCGGCCACGACGTGTCCGAACTGCTACCCGAACTCACGCTGGCCCAGAAGTGGGACCTCACCGCCACCGAACTGGCCCGCAACGTGCACACCCACCCCACCATGTCCGAGGCGCTGCAGGAATGCTTCCACGGCCTGGTCGGCCACATGATCAACTTCTAGACGGATGCGAACCGAAACCGTTCTCGGCGCGATCGGCGGCCTGATCGTCGGCTACGTCCTGTGGCTGGCTGGCATCACCATCGGCGACGACATCACAACCGTGAGCCAGTGGAGCGTGGCGGTGTTGGTGTTGTCCGCGGCGCTGGCGATCGGGGCGGTTATCGGTGGCCTACTGATGCGCTGGCGGCGCAAAGACGGGTGGTCGGCGTTCGCGTTCGGTGTGCCGGTACTGCCCGTGGTGCTGAGTCTGGCACTGCTGGCCAACCTGTACCTCTAGGACTGCCGGGGGTTGTCCAGCGGGATCTGTAACGCCGTGATCGTCGCCGCCAACGCGTCGTATTGAGTTGCCAGCAAACAAAATTCGATCAACCGAGCCCTGTTGAGGTGGGTCGCCAGCTGCTGCCAGGTCGCGGCGGTGATGGTGCGGTCCTTGACCAGTTCGTCGGTGGCGTTGAGCAGTGCCTGCTGGCGGGCGCTGAGTACCTTGCGAGGGCCGTCACCGTCCGGCGGGTCCGGCCAAGCGAAGATCGAAGCCTGCGTCTGGGCATCCAGACCGGCCTTGCGTGCCATCCCGCGGTGGTGCTGAAGTTCGTATTCGCAGGACCGCAGGTGTCCCACCCGCAGGATCACCAACTCGGTGTCCATCGTGGGCAGGCGGCCCCGCATCAGCCGTCCCGAATAGATCGCCCACGTCCAGAACAGGGCCTGCCGGGAGCCCAGCGTCGTGAACAGATGCATCTCGGGTGCGCGCACCTTGCGCGCGGCCAACTTGGCCAGCACCCAGTTCACCGGCCCCAGTTGGCGAAAGCGTCCCGATGGAATGCGCGCGACCTGGTTGCCGGTCATGCTTGCTTCACCAGGTAGGGCGAGACGGTGCTGCGGTGCTCGTTGATGTCGAGTGCGCGTCCGAGCGCGGGGAAAGCACGCTGCGGACAGTTGTCTCGTTCGCAGACGCGACAGCCGGCGCCGATCGGTGTGGCGATATTGCCCGACAAGTCGAGTCCTTCCGAGTAGACGAGTCGGTGCGCGTGGCGAAGTTCGCAGCCAAGCCCGATCGCGAAGGTTTTACCGGGCTGACCATACCGGGCAGCGCGCCGTTCGACCGTACGGGCCACCCACATGTAGTTGCGACCGTCGGGCATCTGGGCGATCTGCACCAGGATCTTGCCCGGGTTGGCGAACGTCTCGTAGACGTTCCACAGCGGGCAGGTACCGCCGGTGGAGGAGAAGTGAAAACCGGTGGCAGACTGGCGTTTTGACATGTTTCCGGCCCGGTCGACCCGGACAAACGACAGTGGCACGCCACGCATCGAAGGCCGTTGCAGTGTCGAGAGCCGATGCGCGATGGTCTCGTAGCTGACCAAGTAGAACGCGCAGAGCCGCTCGACGTCGTAGCGGAAGTTCTCGGCGACGTCGTGGAACTGTCGGTAAGGAAGTACGACGGCCGCAGCGAAGTAGTTAGCCAATCCGAGCCGGGCCAGGGTGCGTGACTCGTCGCTGGTGAACTTGCCGTCTTCGACCAGCGTGTCGATCAGATCGCCGAACTCGAGGTAGGCAAGTTCGGCGGCCATCTTGAACACCTGCTGCCCCGAGGCGAGGTGGTTGCTCATCTCCAGGGTCTTGGTGGTCGGGTCATACCGGTGCAGGACGGTGTCGCCCAGATCGATGCGTCTGGTGATGTGCACCCCGTGGACTTCGGTCAGGCGCCGGGTCAACTCCCTGGCCAAATCGCCGTGGTGCATCCGCATTTTGACGGTCAGGTCCTCCGCGGCGGTGTCGAGCTCGTGCAGATAGTTCTGGCGCTCGTAGAAGTAGTCGCGCACCTCTTCGTGCGGCATGGTTATCGAGCCGCTGCCGCTGCTGCCGTCGAAGTAGCGCTCTTCAGTGGCCGTGGCCAGTTGGGCAGTGGTGATCCGGTAGCGCCGGTGCAGGTTGACCACGGCACGGGCCAAGCTGGGATGCGAGTTGACCACCTCAGCGAGCTCGCTCGGATCGACGTCGATGTCCAGGTCGCGGTCCATCGTCACTTCGCGTAGCTCGGCGACCAACCGGGTGTCGTCCTGGGAGGAGAAGAAGGTGGCGTCCACCCCGAACACCTCGGTGATCCGCAGCAGCACGGCAACCGTCAGGGGACGGACGTCGTGCTCGATTTGGTTGAGGTAGCTGGGCGAGATTTCGAGCAGCTGTGCCAGCGCTGCCTGACTGAATCCGCGCTCGCTACGGAGCTGGCGGACCCGCGCGCCGACGAAGGTCTTGGACACGTTGAGCAGCGTACTCGGTTTTGCGAAGGCGGTATTTGCAGACTTGGCATGTGGGCAAGATTGGTGTTTACCAAGTGTCGTTGGCATGATTCGCATCGAAATCTCTGGGCAATCCTGGGGTTCACACGAGGAGGAAACGGGGAGCAGCGCCGTGAGCCTGGACAAGACTTTGATGCCGGTGCCTGACGGTCACCCAGACGTGTTCGGTCGGGAGTGGCCACTGCGCGTCGGAGACATCGACCGCACCGGCCGGTTGCGGTTGGATGCGGCGTGCCGGCATATCCAGGACATCGGTCAGGACCAGTTGCGCGAGATGGGGTTCGAGGAGACCCATCCGCTGTGGATCGTCCGCCGCACCATGGTCGACTTCATCCGCCCGATCGAGTTCCAGGACATGCTGCGGTGTCGCCGGTGGTGCTCAGGCACCTCCAACCGGTGGTGTGAGATGCGCGTGCGCATAGACGGACGCAAAGGCGGCCTCATCGAATCTGAGGCGTTCTGGATCCACGTCAACAAGGAAACGGAAATGCCGGCTCGTATCGCCGACGACTTCCTGGCGGGTCTGCACAAGACCACCTCTGTCGACCGGCTGCGCTGGAAGGGTTATCTGAAGCCCGGTGCCCGTGAGGATGCGACCGAGATCCACGAGTTTCCCGTCCGAGTGACCGACATCGACCTGTTCGACCACATGAACAACTCGGTGTATTGGAGCGTGGTCGAGGACTACCTGGCGTCACACCCGGACCTGCTGAACGGTCCGCTGCGGGTGACCATCGAGCACGAGGCGCCGGTGGCGCTGGGCAACAAGTTGGAGATCATCTCGCACGTTCATCCGGCCGGATCGACCGACAAGTTCGGTCCAGGCCTGGCCGACCGCACTGTTACAACGCTCACATATGCCGTCGGCGACGAGACGAAAGCGGTCGCCGCGCTCTTCGCTATTTAACCGGACAAGCGTCCTGTTAAATAGTATGCTGACCTGCGGATTTTGGTTACCAGCCGGTAGCTTCTGAACCGGTTCAGTGAGTTTGCGGCTTCGCAAGATTTGCAAAATGACCGCAGGTCATAGCCGAAATTCGCAAGTGAAATGGGTAGACCTGCAGGAATGGGCTATGCCATCGTCGTGTTAGCACGTCAGTGAAGTCACAGTGGGAGTTGAGCCTTCAGCTCCTGCCGGATGGCGGTGGGCCATCCGCATTCGAGTCAAGAAATATTGTTAAGGAGCTGTCCAATGTCTGTCGTTGGAACCCCCAAGAGCGCCGAGCAGATCCAGCACGACTGGGACCACAACCCCCGCTGGAAGGGCGTCACCCGCACCTACACACCGCAGGATGTCGTCGCGCTGCAGGGCCACGTCGTCGAGGAGAGCACGCTGGCTCGCCGCGGTGCCGAGGTGCTCTGGGAGCAGCTGCACGAGATGGACTTCGTCAACGCGCTTGGCGCGCTGACCGGCAACATGGCCGTCCAGCAGGTGCGTGCCGGCCTCAAGGCCATCTACCTGTCGGGTTGGCAGGTCGCCGGCGACGCCAACCTGTCCGGTCACACCTACCCCGACCAGAGCCTGTACCCGGCCAACTCGGTTCCGCAGGTCGTGCGCCGGATCAACAACGCGCTGCTGCGCGCCGACGAGATCGCCAAGGTCGAGGGCGACCGCTCGGTGGACAACTGGCTCGCGCCGATCGTCGCCGACGGTGAAGCCGGCTTCGGTGGTGCGCTCAACGTCTACGAGCTGCAGAAGGCGATGATCGCCGCCGGTGTCGCCGGTTCGCACTGGGAGGACCAGCTGGCCTCGGAGAAGAAGTGCGGCCACCTCGGTGGCAAGGTGCTGATCCCGACCCAGCAGCACATCCGCACCCTGACCTCTGCCCGGCTCGCGGCCGACGTTGCTGACGTCCCCACGGTCGTCATCGCCCGTACCGACGCCGAGGCCGCCACGCTGATCACCTCTGACGTCGACGAGCGGGACCGTCCGTTCATCACCGGTGAGCGCACCAACGAAGGCTTCTACCGGATCCGCAACGGCCTGGAGCCCTGCATTGCCCGCGCCAAGGCCTACGCGCCGTACGCCGACCTGATCTGGATGGAGACCGGTACGCCGGACCTGGAGCTGGCCAAGAAGTTCGCCGAGGGCGTCAAGAGCGAGTTCCCGGACCAGATGCTGGCCTACAACTGCTCGCCGTCGTTCAACTGGAAGAAGCACCTCGACGACGACACGATCGCCAAGTTCCAGAAGGAACTCGGTGCGATGGGCTTCAAGTTCCAGTTCATCACGCTGGCCGGCTTCCACGCGCTGAACTACTCGATGTTCGATCTGGCCCACGGCTACGCCCGCAACCAGATGAGCGCGTACGTGGAGCTGCAGGAGCGCGAGTTCGCCGCCGAGGAGCGCGGCTACACCGCCACCAAGCACCAGCGCGAGGTGGGTGCGGGGTATTTCGACCGGATCGCCACCACCGTCGACCCGACTTCGTCGACGACGGCTCTGGCGGGCTCCACCGAAGAGGGCCAATTCCACTGAGTTAGGTTGAGCTAGTCTGCCGAGCAGACGCAGAATCGCACTTTTGCCGCCCAATTGATGCGATTCTGCGTCTGCTCGCGCGTATGAGAGGAGCCCTTGGTGGCGATTGAGCGGGTAGGCGTCGTGGGCGCCGGGCAGATGGGTTCCGGGATTGCCGAGGTGTCGTTGCGCGCCGGCGTCGGCGTGACGGTCTTCGAGACGACCGAGGCGCTGGTCACCGCGGGCCGCAACCGCATCGTCAAGTCGCTGGAGCGAGGTGTGAGCGCGGGCAAAGTCACCGAGCGCGAACGCGACCGGGCGCTGGGGCTGTTGACGTTCACCACCGACCTCGCTGACCTGGCCGACCGGCAACTGGTGATCGAGGCCATCGTCGAGGATGAGGCGGTGAAAGCTGGCATCTTCGCCGAGCTGGACCGGGTCGTCACCGATCCCGACGCGGTGCTCGCGTCGAACACCTCGAGCATCCCGATCATGAAGATCGCCGCCGCGACCAAGAACCCGCAGCGGGTGTTGGGCTTGCACTTCTTCAACCCGGTGCCGGTGCTGCCGCTGGTCGAGTTGGTCAGCACGCTGGTCACCGATCCTGCCGCCGCTGACCGCACCGAAGAGTTTGCCAGCGGCGTATTGGGCAAGCAGGTCGTGCGCTGTTCGGACCGGTCCGGTTTCGTGGTGAACGCCCTGTTGGTGCCTTACCTGCTTTCGGCGATCCGCATGGTCGAGGCCGGCTTTGCCACTGTCGAAGACGTCGATAAAGCCGTGGTAGCGGGCTTGTCGCATCCGATGGGGCCGCTGAAGCTGTCCGATCTGGTCGGCCTGGACACCCTCAAGCTGATCGCGGACAAGATGTACGAGGAATTCAAGGAACCGCTCTACGGCCCGCCGCCGCTATTGCAGCGGATGGTCGAGGCGGGTTTGCTGGGCAAGAAATCCGGACAGGGTTTCTACACCTACTGAGGCGTTATTTCGCCCCCCTATTTCGCCCGCTATTTCGCCAGGGTGAACTGGTCGACGTCGGTATATCCCTCGCGGAATAGTTTGGCGCAGCCGGTCAGATACTTCATATACCGCTTGTAGACCTTCTCCGACTGGATCGCGATCGCCTTGTCCTTCTCGGCTTCCAGCGCGGCGGCCCAGATTTCCAGCGTGCGCGCGTAGTGCAGCTGCAACGACTGGATCCGTTTCATCGTGAAGCCCGCATTCCCGGACTGCTCCTCGACGACCGGCACCGTCGGCAGGTCACCGCCCGGGAAGATTTCGGCCAGGATGAACTGGCTGAAGTGCACGATCTCGTGGGTCAGTGGCAATCCCCGCGCTCTGGCTTCCCGCATTGTCGGCCGCACGATGGTGTGCAGCAGCATGATTCCGTCGCTGGGCAGCACGTCATAGGCCATTTTGAAGAAGCGGCGGTAGCGCTGGCGGCCGAAGTGTTCGAACGCGCCGATGGACACGATCCGGTCGACGGGTTCGTGGAACTTTTCCCAGCCTTCGAGCAGCACCTGCCTGGTGCGCGGGGTGTCGAGTTCGTCGAACTTCCTCTGCACGTGCGCGGCCTGGTTCGCCGACAGGGTCAGGCCCACGACGTTGACGTCGTATTTCTCGATTGCGCGGCGCATGGTGGCGCCCCACCCGCAGCCGATATCCAGCAGAGTCATTCCGGGCTCGAGGTTCAGCTTGCCCAGAGCCAGGTCGATCTTGGCGTACTGGGCCTCTTCCAGAGTCATATCGTCGCGTTCGAAGTAGGCGCAGCTGTAGGTCTGGGTGGGGTCGAGGAACAGCCGGAAGAAGTCATCGGACAGGTCGTAGTGCGCTTGCACATTGCCGAAGTGCGGCGTGAGCTGCACTGCCATATCGATGTCAGCCTTTCTGTTTATCGCGGCGCCCGACGGTTTCATGCCACTCGTCGGCGTCCCGATGGATCCACTGAATGCTAGCTGCTGTTTCAGCCTCTAGTCGCACTCCTTGCTCGCCGGAGGTGCGATCAGTGGGTCTTTAACCCTCTTTACGTTGCTGTTCGCTTGGCGGCACGATAGGCGACGGATGGGGCTGGGCGCGGAACTTCTCCAGTGAGCCGCCGGCCTCTACGATCCCGCACAATGCGCTCCAGCTCAGCATCGTGAGGTAGTCGATCAACTCGTCGCTGGACATCCGCGGGTCCGACATCCACGAGTGGGTGGCCAACTGGACGCCACCGACGATCAGGTAGGCCCAGGGTTCCACGCCGCCCACGTCCATCCCGACCTCGCGCATGCGTCGGCGCAGCATGACCGCGATCATGCGGGCGATGATCCGCTCGGAATCCGCGATCACCTTGCTCTTACTACCCGAGCTGTTGGCCATCACGAAGCCGTACGGCTCCGGCTCGGCCGCCATGGTCTCGACGTAGACCCGGATGACTTCGCGGGTCAGGTCGTAGCCGTCGAGGTTGGAGGACAGTGCCGCGGCCATGTTGGGAATCAGCGTGGTCTGCGCAAAGCGCATCATCACGGCCGTCGTGAGGTCGTTCTTGTCGACGAAATAGCGGTAGAGCACGGTCTTGGAAACCCCGATCTCCGCGGCGATCTCATCCATGCTCAGAAAGCGGCTCTGGCGGCGAATCGCCTCGATCGTGCCATCTACCAACTCATTGCGGCGCTCCACCTTGTGTTGGTGCCAGCGCCGCTTGCGACCATCGGTTTTTACCGCGCGAGCCGGGATTTGCTGTGCCACTTCCGCCGATTCCCATTCACTACAGAGACGCATCGATACTACGGCGTGCTATTTGGCTTGGGTGGGACCGTTGGGCGGATCGGCGCAAGCGTGTGAGGCTTCCGAACAGTGTGGGTAACACTAACCGGTGCTTAATGAGCGTTGCCATGGCGGATGATGGTGGGGTGGCACACAGAGCCGAGCCCGCGGCGACGCCCAAGCCGGTAAACCGCACCTCGTTCGCGGAGTCATTCGCCGGGGCAGATTCGGAGGCCGACGCCGAGCGTCGGACGGCGCTGCGCCGGATGAAGGTGGTGGCGCTGAGCTTTCTCGTCGGCGCGACGGTGGTGTTTCTGCTGTGCCGGTGGGCGAACATGCATGGCGACGCCCCCGGGTGGGTCGGCTACGTCGGTGCCGCGGCGGAGGCCGGCATGGTGGGCGCCTTGGCGGACTGGTTCGCGGTGACCGCGCTGTTCAAGCATCCGCTGGGCATTCCGATCCCGCATACCGCGATCATCAAGCGCAAGAAGGATCAGCTCGGCGAGGGCTTGGGCACCTTCGTGCGGGAGAACTTCCTGTCCGCAGAAGTGGTGGAGACCAAGCTGCGCGGTGCCGAAGTACCCAGCCGGTTGGGCAAGTGGCTCGCCGAGCCCGCACACGCCCAGCGAGTGGCGGCCGAAGCGTCGACTGTGCTGCGGGTGCTCGTTGAGTTGTTGCGCGACGAGGATGTCCAGCAGGTGATCGACCGCATGATCGTGCGGCGTATTGCCGAACCACAGTGGGGCCCGCCGGTGGGCCGCGTGCTGCAGACTTTGCTGGCCGAGAATCGCCAAGAAGCGTTGATCCAGTTGTTGGCCGACCGAGCTTTCCAATGGTCGCTGAACGCCGGCGTGGTCATCCAGCGGGTGGTCGAGCGGGACTCGCCGACCTGGTCACCCCGCTTCGTCGACCACCTGGTGGGAGACCGGATCCATCGCGAGCTGATGGACTTCACCGACAAGGTGCGCCGCAATCCCGATCACGAGCTTCGTCGCTCGGCGACCCGGTTCCTGTTCGAATTCGCCGACGACTTGCAGAACGACCCCGACACCATCGCGCGGGCCGATGCCGTCAAGGAGCAGTTGATGGCACGCGAAGAGGTTGCCAATGCCGCAGCAACGGCATGGACGACGCTCAAGCGGTTGGTGCTCGAGGGTGTTGACGACCCGTCCAGCGCGTTGCGCACCCGAATCGCCGACACGGTGATCCGGATCGGGGAGTCGCTGCGCGACGACGCCGAGTTGCGCGACAAGGTCGACGGCTGGATGGTGCGTGCTGCCCAGCACCTGGTTTCGCAATATGGGGTAGAGATCACAGCGATCATTACCGAGACCATCGAGCGCTGGGATGCCGAGGAAGCCAGCCGCCGGATCGAGCTGCATGTAGGCCGTGACCTGCAGTTTATCCGCATCAACGGGACCGTCGTGGGCTCCCTGGCGGGGTTGGCTATCTACACGATCGCGCAGTTGCTGTTCTGAGACGGTGCTAACAAGTGCTTGCAATAGCAAGCACTCCTCCGTAGCCTGGTGGGCGTAAGCAAACAAGCCAACGCGAGGAGCGCACCATGTCGCCGGAGGAGAAGCTGGGCACCAAGGTGTCCGCTAAGGCCTCCGACGTGGCCTCTGACATCGGCAGTTTCATCAGATCGCAGCGCGAATTGGCGCAAGTCTCGATGCGCCAGCTCGCCGAGCGGTCCGGTGTCAGCAATCCTTATTTGAGTCAGGTTGAGCGCGGCTTGCGTAAGCCGTCCGCCGACGTCCTGGCCCAGATCGCCAAAGCGCTGCGGGTATCTGCCGAGGTTCTCTACGTCAGGGCGGGGATTTTGGAACCCAGCGAAACGAGCCAGGTGCGTGACGCCATCGTCACCGACACGGCGATCACCGAGCGTCAGAAACAGGTCCTACTGGACATCTACGCGTCCTTCACCCAGCAGAACGAAGCTAACCACCAGGAGTGTCCCAGCGAATCCGTCGACGCCAACTGATCAGTGATCCGCATGACGTTGTAGATCGCCATCAGGCCGGGTACCCAACAAGATTGCCGATAGCGCGGCGTTCTCCCCGGCCCCTCACCGACCGCCATCCGACCCGACCAACAGGAGGTTCCTGCAAGTCGCGTGCCAAAGTCAATCCGCGGGTCTTGACTTCTCCTGCGCACAGGAGCCGACACTTGCGCCAACTTCCAAACCCCATGGTTAATAAGCCCTATGTCGAAAACAAAGAAAGGAAACATCAATGGCTGAGAACACCAACATCGAGGACCTGAAGGCTCCGCTGCTTGCTGCGCTCGGTGCAGCCGACCTGGCCCTGGCGACCGTCAACGACTTGATCGCCAACCTGCGCGACCGCGCCGAGGAGACCCGCACCGACACCCGCAGCCGGGTCGAGGAAAGCCGTGCCCGCCTGACCAAGCTGCAGGAGGACCTGCCCGAGCAGCTGACCGAGCTCCGCGAGAAGTTCACTTCTGACGAGCTGCGCAAGGCCGCTGAGGGTTACGTGGAGGCCGCCACCAGCCGGTACAACGAACTGGTCGAGCGCGGCGAGGCTGCTCTTGAGCGCCTGCGCAGCCAGTCGGCTTTCGAGGACGCTTCGGCGCGTGCCGAGGGCTACGTCGACCAGGCTGTCGAGCTGACCCAGGAGGCGCTGGGCACCGTTGCGACGCAGACCCGCGCTGTCGGCGAGCGTGCCGCCAAGCTGGTTGGCATCGACCTCCCCAAGAAGGCGGAGGCTCCGGCCAAGAAGGCTGCTGCTCCGGCCAAGAAGGCCGCTCCCGCCAAGAAGGCCGCCCCGGCCAAGAAGGCGCCGGCCAAGAAGGCTCCCGCCAAGAAGGTCACCCAGAAGTAATTCCGGGACGGCGGCGTTAACCCGCCGAAAATAAGCACCACTCGACTCCGAGTCGCCGCAGGTTGGCGACTCGGAGTCGACGTTTTTGCGACGGCCCGCTTACTCTTATGGGCGTGCAGGCAGTGGGTACCGTCATGTGGATCTTGCGGGTCGCCGTCTTGGTGATGACGGTGTACGCGTTCGTGCACGCAGCGATGCAGCGCGCCGACGCCTACCCCGCCGCCGACAAGCTGACCAAACCTGTGTGGTTGGTGATCCTCGGCGGCGCGATTGCGTTGCTCACCGTGCTGTACCTCATTTTCGGCGTGATGGGACTTGCGCTGGCCGCCGTCGCCGCGGGCGTCTACCTTGTCGACGTGCGGCCCAAGCTGCTCGAAGTGCAGGGCAAGTCGCGCTGACGGATGAAACTCCTGATTTACGCGCCGGCGGCGGCGCTGGTGGCGCTGCTGAGTGCGCCGATCGCGACGGCCGATCCCGGGCTAGCCGACCCCGGGTCCGCACCGCACTTCGTCGAACACACAGAGTGGACGACCTGGGCGGCCGGCCTGTCCAGTTTGCGGGTCTATCCGACCCCGGCAGCGCGCGCGGCGGCGCTGAATCCCGGTACCCCGCAGGTTGCCGAACAAGCCTGGACCGAGGTGCTCGCCCGGTCACCCGGTGCCGACTCGCCGGGCATGCGCGCTCAGTTCTTCTGCCACTGGCAGCTCGCTGAACTGGTCCAGCCCGGCAAGACCAGTTGGAACCTCGAGCCGTGGCGCCCAGTTGTCGCCGACGCCGAAATGGTCGCCTCCGGCTGCAATCCCGGGTCCGCGGAAGAGCCGTTCTAATGCCGGACCGACCGACCCGGCAGCAGCTGGCCGCACTCGTCGACCACACCCTGCTCAAACCGGAGGCCACCGCGGCCGACGTGGCGGCACTGGTGGCTGAGGGCGTCGAGTTGGGTGTCTACACGGTCTGCGTCTCCCCGTCGATGGTGGCCGTCGCCATCGCGCAGGGCGGCGTGCCGGTCGCGGCGGTGGCGGGCTTCCCGTCCGGCAAGCACCTGCCCGCGGTCAAAGCGCAGGAGGCGGCAGCCGCAGTTGCCGCCGGCGCCAGTGAAGTCGACATGGTTATTGACGTCGGTGCGGCGCGGGTCGGCGACTTCGCCGCCGTGCGATCCGACATCGCTGCGGTCCGAGCCGCCACACCGGGGGTCGTGCTCAAGGTGATCGTGGAGTCGGCGCTGCTGGACGAGCGGACGCTTATCGCCGTGTGCCGCAGCGCCGAGGAGGCCGGTGCCGACTTCGTCAAGACCTCCACCGGCTTCCACCCTGCCGGCGGGGCCACGGTGCGGGCCGTCGAGGTGATGGCCGCGACCGTCGGCGGCCGACTGGGCGTCAAGGCCAGCGGCGGCATCCGCACCGCCGCTGACGCCGTGGCGATGCTGCACGCCGGGGCCACCCGGTTGGGCCTATCGGGGACCCGGGCCGTGTTGGACGAACTGCGTTAGCTCACAGATCCGCGAAGCAGGGGTCGGTTTCACCGGCCGGGATGGTCGCGTTGCGCGAGGCGAACTTCGCGGTCACGCTGCCGTCGGTGACGTCCACACTTTCCGCGCGGATACCGAGCGGGAATTTCTTGGTCAGGTTCGAGGTGTATTCGTCCAGCGTCGACTGCACCGACTCCTTCGGTAACGAGAAGCCGAGCGTATTGAAGCTGATGATCTGCAGTCTCAGGCCGCCGTCGGACACCACCGGCTTGGCGACGATGTCATTGAGCATGCCCTTCAATTCGACGGTCTGATCCTTGGGATGCGTCGTCACACTGCTGGTGACGAACTCACCCAGCACCGGAATCGCGTTCTGCACAGTCTCTTTGATGCCTTGTGCCGTCCAGGTGATGGTGGCGTCGATCGCGCCGATGGTGCCCTTGGAGTCTGGGGTGGCGTTGAGCTTGATGTCCTGAATGCTCAGCTGCAGCTTCATGCCTTTGGCGTCGCGGATCTGGTTGCCGGCCGTCTCGACCGAAATGTTGGTGTAGTGGTCGGTGATCACCTGCCAGGTCACCAGCGGCGTGACCCCGAACGAGGCACTGGCCTGGTCCTTGGTGATGCACGCGGCCGCGGCCGCGATCTTGTTGTTGGCCTCGTGGCGCACGTAGAGCTCGACACCGATCAGGGCCGCGACGACCAGCGCGACAACGATGATCAGGACCAATACCAGCGACAGGGGGTCGCGAAGTCGGCGCTTTTTCTTCTTGACCTCGCCCGGCTCCTCGGCCGGCTGACCAATCGGAGTAGTGCGGTCTGCGGCCAGGCCGGGCGGTTGTGAATGGATTCGTCTGGTGTCGGCGTTCGCAGCGGCCGCGTGGTCGGTCTGCTGCGGCGGCGGGGCCTGCGGAGGTTGGTATGGCCGCCCGCCGCGCGGGTCCCCGGGATGTAGACGTCCGCCGGAGGGATCCCCAGGTCCCGGTGATCGGCCGAGCGGTCCCTGATTGCCAGGGCGCGCCCAACCCGATGGGCCTTCGTTTGGTGGTCCCTGCGGAGTTGTCACCTTCGCGATTCTGCCTTATTTCCGGGAATGAAGTGCGAGCGGTTGCGCAGCACGGCGATGTTGTCTCGTGCCGAACCCACCTTGGTGAGGTCGAGGTCGGCGACCAGCAGTTCGGGGTCGGCGCCGGCTGAGACCACCACCTCCCCGAACGGGGACGCCAGCAGGCTGCCGCCCACTCCGGTCGGGGCGCCCGAGTCGCTGACGTCTTCGCCGGGATCGGCCTGTCCCACCGCGGCCACGAAGCTGGTCGAGTCCAGGGCCCGCGCCCGCGCCAGCAGCGTCCACTGCTCGAGTTTGCCCGGCCCTGACCCCCACGACGCGCAGACCACGATCAGCTGTGCGCCGCGGTCGGCGAGCTCGGTGTAGAGCGTCGGAAACCGGACGTCGTAACACAACGTCAACCCGACGCCGAGGCCGTCCACGGTGATGACTACCGGTTCGTCCCCAGGGGCGACGGTGCGTGACTCGGTGAAGCCGAACGCGTCGTAGAGGTGGATCTTGTCGTACCGGGTGCTGGGTATGTCCGGACCTGCCGCTATCAGCGTGTTGGTGAACCGGCCGTCCCCGGACGGGACGAACATCCCGGCCACCACGGTGATCCCGGCTTCGTCGGCGATTTGCCGGACACCGGACGCCCAGGGTCCGTCGACCGGCTCGGCGACCTGCCCCAGCGGGACACCGAATCGGCACATGGTCGCCTCCGGGAACACCACCAGCTTGGCGCCCGCCGCGGCGGCTCGGTGGCTGTACTCGCGCACCAGCTGCAGATTCGCGGCCGGATCGGTGCCGCTGAGGATCTGAGCCAACGCGATTCGCATGACGGCCAGCTTAGGCCCGGGCCGCTCAGGCTAGGAGTCGCCAGAGATCCACAGGGTGGTGAAGCGCTGCTCGATGGCCACCAGCTCGCCCAGTTCGTTGCCGATCATTCGTTCCAACTTGCCGCCGAGAAACGGCACGCGCACCTGGATGGTGAGTTGCACCGTGATCCGGGACGCGTCGGGCC
The DNA here is from genome assembly GCF_001673365.1 of Mycobacterium asiaticum. Classification (GTDB taxonomy): domain Bacteria; phylum Actinomycetota; class Actinomycetes; order Mycobacteriales; family Mycobacteriaceae; genus Mycobacterium; species Mycobacterium asiaticum_A. The sequence goes on along the minus strand of NZ_LZLS01000132.1, from coordinate 20,245 downwards.
CGCCGTGCGGCTGCAGCGCCATCGTGCCCCACAGGTGCACCGGCGCACCCACAATCGCGCCGGTGATCGACGCGGTCGCGACACCGTCGTCGTTGATCGGCCCCCATGTCTCCTCGCGCCGCACGCACAGGTCACCCCGGTGCAGTTGGGTGACCAGCGCGGGCAGATGGTGGCTGAGCATCGTCTGGTGGGTGATCACCTCGATGGTGCCGTCGTCCCCGGACTCTCCACCAATGCGCATCCGCTCCAAGCTGGCGACGTCGACGGGCGTTTCGGCCAGCCTGCCCTGCCAGTAGCCCACGTCATGGAAAGCCTGGTGAACCTGTTGCACACTGCCTTCGATGTCGGCCGACATGTCGAATGAACGCGGCATAATCGGCCAGGCTACCGTTACGGGCCATGAAGCGGGCCTCATGACCGAAGAAGCAGGCTCTGTATTTGCCGGCGCGCACGTCGCCGAGTCGGTGCCGCTCGCGCCGTTGACCACGTTGCGGGTAGGCCCGGTAGCGCGCCGCGTAATCACTTGTCACAGCACCGATCAGGTGATCGCGGTGTTGCGGCAACTCGATGCAGAAAACCGAGGCCTGGCGGGCGGTCCGGTTCTGGTGTTTGCTGGCGGGTCCAACCTGGTGATTGGTGACGCCGTTGCCGACCTCACCGTGGTGCGGCTGGCAAACACCGGCGTCGCCGTCGAAAACAACCTGGTGCGTGCCGAAGCCGGGGCGGTGTGGGACGACGTGGTAGCCCGGTCCATCCAGCACGGCCTGGGCGGTCTGGAGTGTTTGTCGGGGATCCCTGGGTCGGCCGGCGCGACGCCGGTGCAGAACGTCGGCGCGTACGGAGTCGAGGTATCCGACACCATTACCCGGGTCCGGCTGCTGGATCGACGCAGCGGCGAGGTGCGCTGGGTGCCGCCCGACGAGCTGCGGTTCGGTTACCGCACCAGCGTGCTCAAGCGCGACGACGGGCTCGAGCTGCCGGCAGTCGTCCTGGAAGTGGAATTCGCCCTGGATGAGTCGGGCCGTAGCGCGCCGCTGCGCTACGGGGAGCTGGCCTCGGCGCTGGGGGTGGCCAGCGGGGAACGGCGAAACCCGCAAGACGTCCGCGCGGCCGTGCTGGCACTGCGAGCCCGCAAGGGCATGGTGCTCGACGAAACCGACCACGACACCTGGAGCGTGGGGTCGTTCTTCACCAACCCCGTGGTGGCGCCGGAAGACTACGAACGGCTTGCCGCCGCGACGGACGAACCAGTGCCGCACTATCCGGCGCCCGACGGCGTCAAGCTGGCCGCCGGATGGCTCGTGGAGCGGGCCGGTTTCGGAAAAGGCTATCCAGGCGAGGACGCGCCGTGCCGACTGTCCACCAAGCACGCGCTGGCGGTGACCAACCGGGGTGGGGCCAGGACCGAGGACGTGATGGTACTTGCCCGGACGGTGCGCGACGGGGTTCGTGACGTGTTTGGTATCACACTGAAACCCGAGCCTGTCCTGGTCGGATGCGCCTTGTAGCTGCTGGTTTGATGCTCTGAAAACGTCGCAGTAGTCTCGTCGCGCGGCTTTGCCGTGGGGGAGTTGGCGTTTCGCCCGGTATCTTTGACGGTTGTGACCGCCTCCCAGACCCCGCCAAGCCAAGGGCCGATCAATCGGCGCAAGGCTCTGACGGCGCTCGGGTTGGGGGTGCTGGCACCCGGCGTCCTGGCCGCGTGCGGCGGCAAAGTCACCCAGCAGGCCGAGAAGAAAGCGCCCCCGGCGCCCCAGTTGAACTACCAGCCTGCCAACGCCACCGAGGACGTGGTGCCGATCGCGCCGATCAGCGTCGCGGTCAGCGATGGCTGGTTCCAGCGGGTCGCGTTGACGAACTCGGCCGGCAAGCCGGTCGCGGGCACGTTCAACCAAGACCGCACCGTCTTCATGACCACCGAGCCGTTGGGCTACGACACCACTTACACCTGGAGCGGGTCGGCAGTCGGCCATGACGGCAAAGCGATCCCGGTCGCGGGCAAGTTCATCACCGTCACGCCCAAGAAGAAGGTCGACGGTGGATTCCAACTGGCCGACGGCCAGACCGTCGGGATCGCGGCGCCGATCATCATCCAGTTCGACGCGCCGATCAGCGACAAAGCCGCTGTCGAGCGCGCGCTGAGCATCAAGACCAATCCACCGGTCGAAGGAAGCTGGGCGTGGTTGCCCGACGAGGCCCAGGGCGCCCGCATCCACTACCGCCCCCGCGAGTACTACCCGGCCGGCACCACCATCAACGTCGACGCCAAGCTCTACGGATTGCCGTTCGGTGACGGGGCATACGGTCTGCAGGACTTCTCGCTGAACATTCAGGTCGGCCGGCGACAGGTGGTCAAGGCCGAGGTTTCCTCGCACCGCATCCAGGTGGTCACCGATGCCGGCGTCATCATGGACTTCCCGTGCAGCTACGGCGAGGCCGACAAGGTGCGCAACGTCACCCGCAACGGCATCCACGTGGTCACCGAGAAGTACGCCGACTTCTACATGTCCAACCCGGCCGCCGGCTACAGCAACGTGCACGAGCGCTGGGCGGTACGTATTTCCAACAACGGCGAATTCATCCATGCCAACCCGATGAGTGCCGGGGCGCAGGGCAACAGCAACGTCACCAACGGCTGCATCAACCTGTCCAACTCGGACGCCGCCGAGTACTTCCAGACCGCCATCTACGGGGACCCGGTCGAGGTGACCGGCAGCACCATCCAGCTGTCCTACTCCGACGGCGACATCTGGGACTGGGCAGTGGACTGGGACACCTGGGTCGGCATGTCGGCGCTGCCGCCGCCGGCCGCCCACCCGCCGGGCACGCAGATCCCGGTCACCGCTCCGGCCACGCCGTCCACGGCGCCGAGCCTGTCAGGTACACCCACCACGACATCTCCCAGCTCCGGCCCGGGTCGCTAGACCCTGCGCGTGGCGCTGGCCTGGTCGCGCGGCCGGATGATGATCTGGTCCAGATTGACGTGCGAGGGTCGCGAGGCCACGAATCCGATCACCTCGGCAACGTCGGCGGCCACCAATGGCGTCATGCCGGTGTAGACGGCTTCGGCGCGCTGCTGATCGCCCTCGAAACGCACCAGTGAAAACTCGGTCTCGACCGCGCCCGGGGCGATTTCGGTGAGGCGCACCGGCTTGCCCAACAGTTCCCCCCGCAGCGTCCGGTGCATCGCGCCCTGCGCATGCTTTGCTGCCGTATATCCGGCGCCGCCGTCGTAAATCTCAAGTGCGGCAATGGAAGTGACGGTGACGATCAGCCCGTCGCCGGACTCGACCAACTTGGGCAGGAGTGCGCGGGTCACCCGGAGGGTGCCCATTACATTGGTCTCCCACATCCAACGCCAGTGCTCCAGGTCCGCATCGGCCACCGCTGCCAGGCCTTTTGCACCGCCTGCGTTGTTGATCAGCACGTCGACCCGGCTCAAGCTGCCGGCCAGAGCCGCCACATCCTGCTCGTTTGTGACGTCCGCCACAGCCGCGGTACCACCGATCTCGTCCGCCAAAGCGTTGATCCGATCCGCCCGCCTTGCCACCGGAACCACGTGAAAGCCTTGGGCGGCAAGCGTTCTGGCAGTCGCTTCGCCGATCCCGGAGCTGGCTCCGGTGACCACCGCAACCCGTTTGCGCGACTCGGGGGAACTCACCAGGACAACTCTAGTGAACAGTGCTAAGTTTTCGGTGTGTACTGCAGCGCCTTGAGCAACACGACCGCGTGTCTATACGCGGGCGCGTGTTGTTGCCGCGCACTCTGCCGCGCCTGATCCGACGCAAGTCACGAGGTGTGGCCAGGGACCCCGGCCAAGGAACTTCGGATAAGGACTGCCAGTGCACTCGACCACTCTCACCCACCAATCACACAGCCGTACCGGTCTTAACGGACAGTTGCGGACCTACCGTCAGGTCGTGCCGCCGGCATTGCACCTGTCGGACTCCGCGGCCGCATCGGTGTTTCGGGCCGTGCGGTTGCGCGGACCGGTCGGCCGCGACGTCATCGCCAACGTCACCTCGCTGAGCATCGCGACGGTCAACCGTCAGGTCATCGCGCTGCTCGACGCCGGGTTGCTACGCGAGCGTGCGGACCTGGCTGTTTCCGGCGCGATCGGACGTCCGCGGGTACCGGTGGAGGTCAACCACGAGCCGTTCGTGACGCTGGGCATCCACATCGGTGCGCGGACCACCAGCATCGTGGCCACTGACCTTTTCGGCCGCACACTGGACACGGTCGAGACCCCGACGCCGCTCAACGCGGCCGGGCCGGCATTGAATTCGCTGGCCCACAGTGCCAGCCGTTACCTGCGGCGCTGGCACCGGCGCCGGGCGTTGTGGGTTGGCGTGTCGATCGGTGGCACCGTTGACAGCGCCAACGGCCTGGTCGACCACCCGCGGTTGGGCTGGCGTCAGGCACCCGTCGGGCCGGTGCTGGCCGACGCGCTGGGCCTGCCGGTTTCGGTGGCAGCCCACGTGGACGCCATGGCCGGGGCCGAATTGCTGCTCGGCATGCGACGATTCGCCCCGGGCACCTCGACCAGCCTTTACGTCTATGCCCGCGAGACGGTGGGATATGCACTGGTGATCGGCGGGCGGGTGCACTGCCCGGCCAGCGGACCGGGCACCATCGCGCCGTTGCCGGTGCAATCTGAGTTGCTGGGCGGTTCCGGTCAGCTGGAATCGTCGGTCAGCGACGAGGCGGTGTTGGCCGCGGCCCGTCGGCTTCGGGTCCTGCCGGGCGTCGCTCCCGCCAACCGCACCGGCACGTCGACCACGGCGATGACCGACCTGCTCAAGGTCGCGCGCGCCGGCAACCAGCAGGCCAGGGCGCTGTTGTCGGAGCGGGCCCGGCTGCTCGGTGAGGCGGTTGCGTTGCTGCGCGATCTGCTCAATCCCGACGAACTGGTGGTCGGTGGGCAGGCGTTCACCGAGTACCCGGAGGGCATGGCCGGGGTGGAGGCCGCATTCACGGCGCGCTCGGTGCTGGCACCTCGCGACATCCGGGTCACCGCGTTCGGCAACCGCGTGCAGGAGACCGGAGCGGGCATCATCTCGCTGGACGCCTTGTACGCCGACCCGTTGGGGGCGATGCGCCGATCGGGCGCCCTGGGTGCCCGGCTGCCCGACACCGAAGCTGAGGCGATCGCCAAGTAGCGGCCTGACCTGCGCAATCGGTGCTTGCGAGCAAGCCGTGAGGGGCCGTGCTGTAAAGATGACATTGTGCGATATGTCGCCGATGACACGATTGCGGCCCCACGCCGGGTCGCTCTGTTAGCGGTACATACCTCGCCGCTGGCGCAGCCCGGCACCGGCGATGCCGGGGGGATGAACGTCTACGTGCTGCAGAGCGCGCTGCATCTGGCCCGCCGCGGCATCGAGGTGGAGATTTTCACCCGGGCCACCGCTTCGGCGGACCCGCCGACTGTGCGGGTCGAGCCGGGTGTGCTGGTGCGCAACGTGGTGGCCGGGCCGTTCGAGGGCTTGGACAAGTACGACCTGCCCACCCAGTTATGTGCCTTTGCTGCCGGCGTGCTGCGCGCCGAGGCCGCGCACGAACCGGGTTATTACGACATCGTGCACTCCCACTATTGGCTGTCCGGGCAGGTTGGCTGGTTGGCCCGCGATCGTTGGGCGGTGCCGCTGGTACACACCGCGCACACGCTGGCGGCGGTGAAGAACGCGGCGCTGGCCGAGGGTGACAGCGCCGAGCCGCCGTTGCGCACGGTGGGCGAGCAGCAGGTAGTCGACGAGGCGGACCGGCTTATCGTCAACACCGATGATGAAGCGCGACAGTTGATTTCGCTACACCATGCTGACCCGGCGCGAATCGACGTGGTGCACCCGGGTGTCGATCTGGACGTGTTCCGGCCGGGCGACCGAGCGGCGGCCCGGGCCGCACTCGGGCTCGAGCCCAACGAGCCGGTGGTGGCCTTCGTCGGGCGCATCCAGCCGCTGAAGGCGCCCGATATCGTGCTGCGGGCGGCGGCACGGCTGCCGGGAGTGCGCATAGTCGTCGCCGGCGGTCCCTCTGGCAGCGGTCTGGCCTCGCCGAACGGGTTGGCGCAACTCGCCGACGAACTTGGCATCGCATCGCGCGTGACGTTCTTGCCGCCGCAGTCCCGCACGGAGCTGGCGAGGTTGTTCCATGCGGCGGATCTTGTTGCGGTGCCGAGTTATTCGGAATCGTTCGGATTGGTCGCGGTCGAGGCGCAAGCATGTGGCACGCCGGTGGTGGCGGCGGCGGTCGGGGGATTGCCCGTGGCGGTGCGCGACGGGATCACCGGCACCTTGGTCTCGGGCCACGAGGTAGGACAGTGGGCCGAGGCCATCGACGACCTGCTGCGGGCCGGCGCTGGCCCGCGGGGATGGGCGATGAGCCGTGCCGCGGCCAAGCATGCGGCCACGTTCTCCTGGGAAAACACCACCGACGCATTACTGGCCAGCTACCGCCGCGCGATCGGCGACTTCACCGCCGAGCGGCAGCATCGGGTGCACGGGCTTGTCGCCAAGCGCAAACCCCGGCGCTGGTCGGCCCGTCGGGGAGTGGGCGCGTGAGCGTCGAGCAACTGATCGAGGACGCGCTACAGGCCAGCGAGCTGAACTACTCGAAACATGCCGGCGCGCATGGCGGGCTGCCAGGGCTGATCGTGGAATTGCCGGGCGAGCGGCGGCTCAAGACGAACACGATCTTGAGCATCGGCGAGCACTCGGTGCGCGTCGAGGCGTTCGTGTGCCGTAAACCAGACGAGAACCACGAAGGCGTCTACCGCTTCCTGCTCAAGCGCAACCGGCGTCTCTACGGGGTCGCCTACACCATCGACAACGTCGGAGATATCTATCTGGTCGGCCGGATGTCGTTGGCCTCGGTCGACGCCGAAGAGATCGACCGGGTCCTCGGGCAGGTTCTCGAGGCGGTGGATTCGGACTTTAATACGTTGCTGGAATTGGGCTTTCGGACTTCGATCCAAAAGGAGTGGGAGTGGCGGGTGTCCCGCGGTGAGTCGCTGAAGAACCTGGAGGCGTTCTCGCACTTGATCTCCGAGGACGACGATGCAGAGCGCGAAGCGCGATGAGGTGGGGGCACCTCCCGCTTGCGGGGGCGAGTTGAGGATCGAGCAACGCCGAAGACGACGATGCAGAGCGCGAAGCGCGATGAGGAGGAGTTGAGGATCGAGCAACGCCGAGGATGACGAATAGATCTGCCCGCGTGAGAGACTTGCCCGCATGGGTGACACCGCCACGCTGGTATTGCTCCGCCACGGCGAGAGCGAATGGAATGCGCGCAACCTGTTCACCGGCTGGGTGGACGTCGGGCTGACCGAAAAAGGCCGGACCGAGGCCGTGCGCGGCGGCGAATTGCTGGCCGAACAAGACCTGCTGCCCGACGTGCTCTACACCTCGCTGCTGCGACGCGCGATCAGCACGGCACATCTGGCGCTCGACGCCGCCGACCGGTTGTGGATTCCGGTGCATCGCAGTTGGCGCCTCAACGAGCGCCACTACGGCGCGCTGCAGGGCTTGGACAAAGCCAAGACGAAGGAGCGTTACGGCGAGGAGCAGTTCATGGCCTGGCGGCGTAGCTACGACACCCCGCCGCCGCCGATCGAACAGGGCAGCGAGTTCAGCCAGGACGCCGACCCCCGCTACGCCAACATCGACGGTGGTCCGTTGACCGAATGCCTGGCCGACGTGGTCGCTCGCTTCCTGCCGTACTACACCGACGTCATCGTCCCGGACCTGCGCACGGGTAAAACGGTGCTGATCGCCGCGCACGGCAACTCCCTGCGGGCTCTGGTGAAGTACCTGGACCAGATGTCTGACGAAGACGTCGTCGGGCTTAATATCCCGACCGGCATCCCGCTGCGTTACGACCTGGACGCCGAGTTGCGACCCGTCGTGCCTGGTGGTACCTATCTTGATCCCGAAGCTGCCGAGGCCGGAGCCGCCGCGGTGGCCAGCCAGGGCGCCGCGAAAGCCTGATTGCGGCCCGGGCGGGGACGGTTGCTAAACACCGCGTGAACTGCAGTCGAACACATGTGGCGGAGCATGTGACTTGTACGATTTTGGCCGCGCTCCGCTAGGGCTGCGTTCACCTGATTTGTAGGATTCCGGGTGTGACTGTGTTCTCGGCACTGTTGCTGGCCGGGGTCTTGTCCGCGGTAGCACTCGCCGTAGGTGTTGCGGCGGGGCTTTGGCTGTCGCAACGGGTCGGGCGGCGGCGCCAACAATCCACCGAGTGGACCGGCATCACCGTCGCTCAGATGCTGCAGCGGATCGTGGCTTTGATGCCGATGGGTGCCGCGGTGGTGGATACCCATCGCGACGTCGTGTATCTCAACGACCGGGCCAAGGAACTGGGCCTGGTACGCGACCGGCAACTCGACGAAGCAGCCTGGAAGGCCGCACAGCATGCGCTGGGGGGTGAGGAGGTCGAGTTCGACCTGGCGCCGGGCAAGCGGTCGGGCGGCCGGTCGGGGCTGTTAGTGCACGGGTATGCCCGGTTGTTGAGTGAGCAGGACCGCCGGTTCGCCGTGGTTTTCGTGCTTGACCAGTCCGATTACGCCCGCATGGAGGCCACCAGGCGCGACTTCGTGGCAAACGTCAGCCACGAACTGAAAACTCCGGTCGGTGCGATGGCCCTGCTCGCCGAGGCGCTGCTGGCGTCGGCCGATGACAGTGAGACTGTCCGCCGGTTTGCCGAGAAGGCGCTGATCGAGGCCAACAGGTTGGGTGACATGGTCGCCGAACTGATCGAGTTGTCCCGTCTGCAGGGCGCCGAGCGGTTGTCCAACATCACCGACGTAGAGGTCGACTCGGTTGTGTCCGAGGCCATTTCACGCCACAAGGTGGCGGCGGAAAATGCCAACATCGAGGTCAGTACCGACGCGCCCAGCGGTCTGCAGGTGCTGGGTGATCAGACCTTGCTGGTCACTGCGCTGGCCAACCTGGTGTCGAATGCGATCGCCTACTCACCGCGCGGGTCGTTGGTGTCGATCAGCCGGCGCCGGCGCGGCGACAACATCGAGATCGCGGTGACCGATCGTGGTATCGGGATCGCCCTGGAAGACCAGGAGCGGGTCTTCGAGCGGTTCTTCCGTGGCGACAAGGCCCGTTCACGGGCTACCGGCGGCAGCGGGCTGGGACTGGCGATCGTCAAACACGTAGCGGCCAACCACGGGGGCAGCATCGGTGTCTGGAGCAAGCCCGGTACCGGGTCGACGTTCACGCTGTCCATCCCCGTTTCGGATCTTGCAGCCACGTCGCAGGACCCTAGCGAGCAACCCGGCCAACCGTTGGGCCGTGAGGTCAGGCCCGGCAGGTCACAACGAGAGGAAGAGCTGAGTCGATGAGCGATGAGGAGTGGCGCAGATGACGAGCGTTCTTATCGTCGAGGACGAAGAGTCATTGGCCGACCCGCTTGCATTTCTGCTGCGCAAGGAGGGGTTCGAGGCGACGGTGGTGACCAACGGTCCCGCGGCGCTGGCCGAGTTCGACCGGTCCGGTGCTGACATCGTGCTGCTGGATCTGATGCTGCCCGGTATGTCGGGAACCGATGTGTGCAAGCAGTTGCGGGCTCGCTCTGGCGTGCCGGTGATCATGGTGACGGCGCGCGACAGCGAGATCGACAAGGTTGTCGGGCTGGAACTGGGTGCCGACGACTACGTGACCAAACCCTATTCCGCGCGCGAGTTGATCGCCCGGATCCGGGCGGTACTGCGCCGCGGCGGCGACGACGACACCGAGATCAGCGATGGAGTGCTCGAATCCGGACCGGTCCGGATGGATGTCGAGCGCCACGTCGTCTCGGTCAACGGCGACGCGATCACGTTGCCGCTCAAGGAATTCGACCTACTCGAATACCTGATGCGCAACAGCGGGCGGGTGCTGACCCGCGGACAGCTGATCGACCGGGTGTGGGGTGCGGACTACGTCGGTGACACCAAGACCCTCGATGTACACGTCAAGCGGCTGCGGTCCAAGATCGAGGCCGACCCGGCCAATCCGGTGCACCTGGTGACGGTACGGGGACTGGGCTACAAGCTCGAAGGTTAGCTCGTGCGGCGGCTCGGGTGGTGGCTCAAGTTGCCACTCGGTCTCCGAGGTGTGTGTCTGTTTGCCCGGCTCCGAGCGACAAGCCAGCCGACGGCTGACGGCTGTCGCGCAGAGCCGGGCAAAACAGATATGACCCAGGTCAGAGCGCCACAAACCCTCAGCGTGTATCGATGAGTTCCCCGGCCACCGCCAAAGCCATCGCCATGATCGACACCTGCGGGTTCACCTCGGGACAGCTCGGCAGGATCGACGCATCGGCAACCCAGACGCCGCGCACGCCGCGGAGCCGACCGCGCGCGTCGACCGGGCACACCTGATCGTTGGACCCGGCGGCAGCGGTGCCGGTCGGATGGAAGGCCGACAGGTGCAGATTCCTGGGATCAGTGCGCGTCAGCGCCTCCTGCAACTCGGCCTCCGACGACACCGTCATCGCACCTGGCAGACCGGTGAGCACCTCGACCGCGCCGGCGGCGAACAGCAGCCGGCCGATCGCCCCTAACGCAACGCGTAACTTGGCGACATCTGCTTGGGCGATGTCGTAGCGCACCACGGTCTCACCCCGCACCGACAGCACCGAACCGACGCCGTCGTCCGCCACCATCGCCCCGAACGTCGCAATCTGGGGTGCCTGGTCAAGCCAGTGCAGCAACTCGGCACCGTAACCGGGGTAGACGATCGAGCCCATCCCCGGAGGTGTCGATGTCGCCTCGATGAGCACACCGTCCGATTCGTGAAACTCGTGCACTGCCGCGCTCTGCAGCACCCCGCGCCAGGCGTACACGTCCTGCTCGAAACGTCCGGCGAGCATCGTCGCAGGATGTAGCGCGAGATTGCGGCCCAACCGTGGGTGCCCGCCAAGACCGCTGCGCCGCAACAGCATTGGTGTCTCGGTGGCACCCGCGGCAATCACCACGGTGTCGGCCAGGAGGTCGATCGCGGTGCCGTCGGGCCGACGGGCGCGCACCCCGCGAGCGCGACCGCCGCCGTGCAGCACCCGTTCGACACGGGCTTCGGAGATGATGCGTGCCCCGGCCGCACACGCCTGCGGCAGCGCGTTGAGGTGCACGCCGAACTTCGCGTTGTGTGGGCAGCCGATGGCACATTGGCAGCAACCTTCACAGCCGGGTGCGTTGCGCGGGATCGGTGCCGCCTGCCAGCCCAGCAAATCGGCCGCGTCCAACAGGAGGTTGCCGTTGCGGCCCATGACCTCGCGCGGCGCCGGCGCGACCTGCAGCGTGTGCTCGACGTCGTCGAGATGCGTTTTCAGACGATCCGGGTCGGCCAGGGACAGGCCGAACTCGTCGCGCCAGCGGCGTTGCACGCCCTCCGGAGGTCGGAAACAGGTGCCCGAGTTGACCACCGTGGTACCGCCGACCGCCCGGCCCATCGGCAGCACCACTGCCGGGCGCCCGAGCGCGACAGTCGCCCCGGCGCCCCGGTAAAGGCCGGCGTAACGGTCGATCGGGTGGGTGGTGCGGAACTCCTCGACCGTCCAGCGTCGCCCCTCTTCGAGCACGACGGCCTCAAGACCGGCTCGTGCCAGGGTTCGGGCCGCCATCGCGCCGCCCGCGCCCGACCCGACGATCACCACGTCGGTGGTGATGACGGACGGGCTGTCGGCGGACCGGGTGACGTCCAACTCCGCATCCGGACGCACCACGTCGTCAACCTGGGCGCGGGACAGCAATTCGGCGGCGTAGGTGTCGGCGCCGTTGGCCAACAGCCCGATTACCTTCATCCCCTCGACCGCCGCGCTGGCTTCTGGGTTCAGCGCGGCGATTCGGTGCAGCACCCGTTCGCGCTCGGCGGGATCGAGCCGCGCGAGCGATCGGCCGGTGGTGAGGTAACTCGCCGCGGCCAATGAGAACAGTCCGGCGCGCACTGCCAGCCTGGAGGTGGCCGGCAGCCGCGACAGGTACCGGTCGACGCGTTCGACGAACTCCGCGGTACTCGGACCGCCGTGCTCCTGAGGCAGCAGTGCCGTTCCGAACGAGGCGATCGAGGAGCGCCCGACGCGGTCTGTCAGCCGGGTCATGCGCGGGCCGGAACTCGTCGTCCCAGTGCCCGACCGAGCTTGAGGAAGAACGGGTAGGTGGCGAAGATGCCGCCGGCGGCGGCGTGCGCGGGCCAGTCCAGTTCGTCGGTCTCCAGGCTGAAAGCGCCGCTGTTCCACATGAAGTCGCGGCCGTTTCGAGCGCGGAACGGACGCCACAGAAAGCCGAGCCCCGGCACGTTGTTGTAGAGGCCGAACGAACCTGCGAAGAACACGCCCAGGACTGCGGCCTCGATAACATCGCGACGCTCCGGCGGAACCCGGCGCTCGATGAGCAGTCCCGAGGCGAACAGCAGCGGCGGATCGAGGGCGAAGCTCACGACGGGGTCCTTTCGTTGACAGGTGGTGCCTGGTCCCCGCGCAACCCAACCTCGGCGTGGCCGGTGCCCTGCACCGACCACTGCCGGTCGCCGAGTTCGACGTAGATGTCGGCTTGTTCGGTGTTGGTGCACACGCACCTGCCGCCGTCGGGGTCGATGTATTCCAGGCTCACGCAACGTTGCGGCGGCTGGTCGACACGAATCAACACCTCGCGGCGACCGATGCGCCCTTCGAGCTGCCAGTGCTGCAGGCCGAGTGTCGTTTTCATCCGTAGTGACGGTAAAGGGCTTGTGGGCCAGTCCTTTCCGTCGATGCGGAAGCGGACGAAGGCCAGTGGCGCCAGGCGGCGCAGGCCCGGTTTGTGCGAGACCGCGGTGACGGCCTCCAGCACGTCGCCGTCACCGAGGTCGGCGTGGATCCAGGCCCAGCGCTTGGCATTGCCGTGTCCGTAGATGTGGGCGAGATTGCCGCGCCAGCGGTCGATCGACACGGCAGCACCGTCGACGGTCAGCGAACCGGTGAAGTCGGCGGTTGGGGCGGGCACCACCTGCGCGCCGGGCAACAGTTCGCGCTCCCACGCGACGCGGGGAAACGTCCACAGGGGTGCGCCGGTATCCTTCCAGGACAGGTCCCAGGCCAAAGAACCCGCGCGCCCGACCAGCTTTTCGGGTTGCACCGAAGCGCCCGCCGCCTTAAACCAGGCCACACCGCTGGCGGGTTCGACGGGCTCGGGGCCGAATCGTTCGGTGCGGGGAGATCCCTCGGCGGGGAAGTAGGTCGCCCAGCCGTGCGCGTAGGGGGCCCCGCCGGCTGTCGGCGCCACCGTCTCGCAGTGGACCCACAGTGCGGCCTTGCTCACTGGATCGGACAACGTGGCGTACCAGACCTCCAGCCGCCCGGGTGCGCCCCGCCAGCGCGGCGCGACGGCCGATCGCATCTCCGAGTCGTCTTGCACTGCGTACCTCCGATTGGGGCGAATCCCTGGTTCCGGGCGTCTACCGATTAGTCTACAATATTGGTTGAGCCAATGAACCAGTCAAGTCCGATACCCCCGCCAGATCGCCAGCGCGTCGATGAGCAGATCGCCGCGTCGATCGCCGACGCCATCCTTGACGGCGTCTTCCCGCCGGGGTCGACGCTGCCGCCGGAGCGGGAACTGGCCGAACAGCTCAATGTCAACCGCACGTCCTTGCGTCAAGGCTTGGCCCGGTTGCAGCAGATGGGACTGATCGAAGTGCGGCACGGCAGCGGCAGCGTGGTTCGCGACCCCGAAGGCCTGACCCATCCGGCCGTGGTCGAGGCCCTGGTGCGCAAGCTGGGGCCCGAATTCCTGGTCGAGCTGCTCGAGATCCGGGCGGCGCTCGGGCCGGTGATCGGCCGCCTGGCTGCCGAGCGCGGCACGCCCGAGGACGCCGATGCGTTGCAGGACGCCCTAAGCACGGTACGGGAGGCGGCGACTCCCGCGGCTCGGCAGACCGCCGACCTCGCCTATTTCCATGTGCTAATCCACAGCACGCGCAACCGCGCGCTGGGCTTGCTGTATCGGTGGGTCGAGCACGCCTTCGGCGGCCGCGAGCACGAGCTCACCGGTGCCTACCGGGACGCCGAGCCCGTCGTGGCCGATTTGCAGGCAATCACCGACGCGGTGCTGGCGCACGACGCGACGGCGGCAGCCGCGACGGTCGAGGCATACCTCAACGCGAGCGCACTGCGCATGGTCATGGCATACGCCGATAGCGCCAAATAGCGACGCCGGTGGCTATTCGGCCGCCCGCGTGGCCGGGTGCACCGCAATAAGACCTAACTGACTGCGGCGCTTACACATTGCCGCCAATTCGGCATACGCCTTTTCGCCCAGTAGCTCGGTGAGTTCGTCGGCCAGGCTCTGCCACACCTGCTTGGCGCCGACGTGTGCGGCCGGGTCCCCGGTGCAGTACCAGTGCAGGTCGGCGCCCCCGGAACCCCACCCGCGCCGGTCGTACTCGGTGATGGTGGTCTTGAGTATCTCGCTTCCGTCGGGCCGGGTCACCCAGTCCTGGCTGCGCCGGATCGGCAACTGCCAGCAAACATCGGGTTTCATCGTCAGCGGCGCGACCCCCAGCTTCAGCGCTTTACTGTGCAGCGCGCAGCCGACGCCGCCGGCAAAGCCGGGGCGGTTCAAGAAGATGCACGCGTCCTTGTGCTTGCGGGTGCGGTACTGGGGTTCGCCCTCGTGTTCGTCGAGTTCCAGATAGCCCTTACGGCCCAGGCCCTTCTCCCGGAACTGCCAGTCCTTTTTGGTCAGCTGGCGCACCGCGTCGTCGAGCCGGGCGCGGTCGTCGTCGTCGGACAGAAACGCGCCGTGCGAACAACACCCGTCATGCTCACGGCCCGCGACGGTGCCTTGACAGGCCGGAGTGCCGAAAACGCACGTCCACCGCGACAGCAGCCACGTCATGTCTGCCGCGATCAGGTGCTCTGGGTTGTCCGGGTCGTAGAACTCCACCCACTCACGGGCGAAATCCAGTTCGACCTCTTGTCCGGGCGAGTTAGCCACGGGTGCAACGTTAGTCCACGATTCTCGCCGCTACCGGGTGCGTCGCCCAGTGCGAGTCGACGTCCTGACGCCGATGCTGCAGGACACCGGGCAGCGGGCACCGATACGTCCCAGCTAGTTTGTTTTCGTGCGCTTGGGTGTCCTGGACGTGGGTAGCAACACCGTCCATCTGTTGGTCGTCGACGCCCACCGTGGTGGGCATCCGACGCCGATGAGTTCGACCAAGTCCACGCTGCGCCTGGCTGAGGCCACCGACAGCTCGGGCAAGATCACCCGGCGCGGTGCCGACAAGCTGATTTCCACCATCGACGAGTTCGCCAAGATCGCGGTCAGCTCCGGCTGTGCCGAGCTGATGGCATTCGCGACCTCGGCCGTCCGCGACGCCGAGAACTCCGACGACGTACTGGCCCGGGTGCGCAAAGAGACCGGCGTCGCGCTGCAGGTGCTGCGGGGCGAAGACGAGTCGCGGCTGACCTTCCTGGCGGTGCGGCGGTGGTTCGGGTGGAGCGCGGGCCGCATCATCAACCTCGACATCGGCGGCGGCTCGCTGGAGTTGTCCAGCGGGGTGGATGAGGAACCCGAATGCGCGATGTCGCTGCCGTTGGGCGCCGGACGGCTGACCCGGGAATGGTTGCCGGATGATCCGCCCGGTCGACGCCGAGTGGCGATGCTGCGCGATTGGCTGGACGCAGAGCTGGCCGAGGCCACCGCGGCCGTCCTCGAAGCCGGTGAACCCGACCTCGCGGTGGCGTCATCGAAGACGTTCCGCTCGCTGGCACGGCTTACCGGCGCCGCGCCGTCTGCCGCCGGGCCACGGGTGAAGCGGACGCTCACAGCAAACAGCCTCAGACAACTCATATCATTCATCTCTAGGATGACGACCGCTGATCGGGCCGAACTGGAAGGAGTCAGCGCCGAGCGGGCGCCGCAAATCGTGGCGGGTGCTTTGGTGGCGGAGGCAAGTATGCGAGCGCTATCGATCGAAGCGGTGGAGATCTGCCCGTGGGCGCTACGGGAAGGTCTCATCTTGCGCAAACTTGACTCCGAGGCGGACGGAACCGCTCTGGTCGAGACGTCGGTGCGGGATGCTGGAGGTCAGGCGGGCGAGCGGAACGCGCCCAGCCGACCGAGAGGCAACAAACCATGACCGGAGCAGACTCCGACGCGGAGGACACCAAGCAGGTTACGGTGGCCGAGCTACTGGCCAGGAATGGCAGTGTCGCTCCGGCCGTGACCCGGCGGCGTCGGCGCCGCCGCGGTGACGACTCGGTTTCGGTCGCCGAGCTCACCGGCGAGATCCCCGTCGTGCGCGATGACTATCCCGCGGACGCCCCGGCGCAGTCATCTGCCCCACCACAAACGCAGGTGCCCGAACCGGCGCCGCCAGTGGCCGCCGAACCCCCCGCCCCCGCGCCTGCCGAACCCGAGGTTGAGCTCGAACCCGAGCCGAAAAGCGTGTACTGGGCCGAACCCGAGCCCCGGTGGCCCAAGTCGGAACCGGTAGCAAAGCGCAAGTCCGGACCCGAGCGCAGCGAATACCCGCGACCGTTGCGTCAGGCCGGGGTGAACGATGTCGACGGGCAGCAGTCCGGTGCCGAGGGGATGAGTCCGGATCCGGTCGGGCACTACACCGACGCCTCGGTGGACGTGATGGACAGCGAAGTGCGCGAGGCGGAGACCGCGGTCGAGGATTCGGCGTATGTGCGCTCGTATCTGCAGAGCCCGGAAAGCGATTCAGAGCACACGCTGTTCGGCGGCCAGTCCATTGCCGACGAGGTGGCCCGTCGGCGTGGCGGCCAGTACTCCGACGACCTCGAGCCCGGCCTTGAGCCCGGCGGCTTCGACGCCGAGGACTTCGAATCGGAGGCGGCCGCGCCCCGCTCCTCACGCGAGAAGCTGACGGCGGTTGGCCGAGGCCTGCTGACCGTGCTGCAGTCGATCCTGGCCGTCGTGTTCGGTGCCGGGCTGTTCATTGCGTTCGATCAACTATGGCGGTGGAATGCCATTGTGGCCCTTGTGCTTTCGGTGCTGGTTATCCTCGGACTGGTGGTTGGTGTCCGGGTGGTCCGCAAAACCGAGGACATTGCCAGCACGTTGATTGCGGTCGCGGTGGGTGCGCTGATCACCCTCGGACCGATGGCCCTGTTGCAAACGGGTTAGGCGCCGCGGACAGGCCCCAGACAGACAGTGCGCCCAGCAATCAAAGTCGGCTTGTCAACAGCCTCGGTGTACCCGCTGCGGGCCGAGGCCGCATTCGAGTATGCGGCCAGGCTCGGCTACGACGGGGTCGAGCTGATGGTCTGGAGCGAATCGGTCAGTCAGGACATCGAAGCCATCGGCAAGCTGTCGCGGCGCTACCGGGTGCCGGTGCTGTCGGTGCACGCGCCCTGCCTGCTGATTTCACAGCGGGTGTGGGGTGCCAATCCGATCGTCAAGCTGGATCGCAGCGTGCGCGCCGCCGAACAGCTGGGTGCGCAGACGGTGGTTGTGCATCCGCCATTCCGGTGGCAACGGCGTTACGCCGAAGGCTTCAGCGAACAGGTGATCGCCCTGGAAGCCTCAAGTGAGGTGATGGTGGCGGTGGAGAACATGTTCCCGTTTCGGGCGGACCGGTTCTTCGGCAGTGACCAGACCCGGGAACGGATGCGCCGACGCGGCGGCGGCCCGGGTCCGGCGATTTCGGCGTTCGCACCGTCCTACGACCCGCTGGACGGCAACCACGCGCACTACACGTTGGACCTTTCGCACACCTCGACCGCGGGGACCGACTCGCTAGAAATGGCACGACGGATGGGATCTGGACTGGTGCATCTGCATTTGTGTGACGGCAGCGGGTCACCCGCCGACGAGCATCTGGTGCCCGGTCGCGGCACGCAGCCGACGGCCGAGGTGTGCCAGATGTTGGCCGCCAGTGACTTCACCGGGCATGTCGTGCTGGAGGTGTCCACCTCCGGAGCCCGTTCGGCCGTCGAACGCGAAGCGATGCTGACCGAGTCGCTGCAGTTCGCCCGCACCCACCTGCTGCGCTGATGGGCGCCCTATTCAACGAGGCCATGGCGCTGCGCCAGCTCGACACGGCGGATTCGGGGTGCCTGGTCTTCGAAGGCGAGCTGAATGAGCACTGGACGATCGGACCCAAGGTGCACGGCGGGGTGATGATGGCGCTGTGCGCCAACGCCGCCCGCACCGCTCATGGCGGTGACGTCCTGCAACCGGTCGCCGTGTCCGCGAATTTCCTGTCCGCGCCCGACCCGGGCCCGATGCGCCTCGAGACGAGGATCCGCAAACGCGGCCGCCGGATCAGCGTCGCCGATGTCGAGCTGATGCAAGGCGACCGGACCGCGGTGCACGCCGTCGTCACGCTTGGTGAGCCTGAGCATCACCTCCCGGGGGAGACCGAACCGCTGTTGTCGGCCAATCCCGTCGTGGACCTGATGCCCCCCGAACCCCCCGAGGACTTGGCGCCGATCGGCCCCGATCACCGGCTGGCCGGATTGGTGAATCTGGGAGCGGGCTGCGACATCCGCCCGGTGTTGTCGACTCTGGAACCCGCTGGCGACGGCCGGCCGCCGGTGATCCAGATGTGGGCGCGCCCGCGCGACGTAGCCCCGGATGCGCTGTTCGCGTTGATGTGCGGAGACCTCTCCGCCCCGGTGACGTTCGCCGTGGAACGTACCGGCTGGGCACCGACGGTTCAGCTCACCGCGCTGTTGCGCTCCCTGCCCGCCGACGGCTGGTTGCGGATCATCGCCACGTGTCTGGAAATCGGGCACGACTGGTTCGACGAGGACCACATCGTCGTCGACCGGTTAGGCCGGCTGGTAGTGCAAGCACGTCAACTAGCCCTGGTACCGCCCAAGCCGCCTGCCGGGTAGCCGAGCCGCGCTGTCTGGGATGCTTTCGGGCATGGCGAGAATCGCGATCATCGGCGGCGGCAGCATCGGGGAAGCACTGTTGTCGGGTCTGTTGCGGGCGGGCCGGCAGGTCAAAGACCTCGTGGTGGCCGAACGAATGCCGGATCGGGCCAAATACCTGTCGAACACCTACGGCGTCCTGGTAGTGGCGTCGGCCAAGGATGCCGCCGAGAACGCGACGTTCATCGTCGTGTCGGTCAAGCCGGCCGATGTCGAGAAGGTGATCGACGATCTGGCCGATGTGGCCGTGGCCGCCGAGCATGACAGCGCCGAGCAGGTGTTCGTCACCGTCGCGGCGGGCATCACCCTCACCTACTTCGAGTCGAAGCTGCCGGCCGGGACGCCGGTGATCCGGGCCATGCCCAACGCTGCGGCGCTGGTTGGGGCGGGGGTGACTGCGCTGGCCAAGGGTCGCTTTGCCACCCAGCAACATCTCGACGAGGTGACTGCGGTGTTCGACGCGGTCGGCGGCGTCCTCACGGTTCCCGAGCAACAGATGGACGCCGTCACGGCGGTCTCGGGTTCTGGTCCGGCGTATTTCTTCCTGCTGGTCGAGGCGCTGGTAGATGCCGCTGTGGCCGTGGGGCTGAGCCGTCAGGTGGCCAGCGATCTGGCCGCACAGACAATGGCGGGGTCGGCGGCGATGCTGTTGGAACGGATGGACGAGGAGCGGCGTCCGGCCGACGGCGAGCCGATCGGCTTGCGGGTAGACACCTCGCCAGCGCAGCTGCGGGCTTCGGTCGCCTCGCCAGGCGGGACTACCGCGGCCGCGTTGCGTGCGCTCGAGGCGGGTGGATTTCGGGTGGCCGTCGACGCCGCTGTCCAGGCCGCTAAAAGCCGCTCTGAGCAGCTAAGAATTACATCGGAATAATTAAAGTTTTTTGAACTGATTGTCTCTCACCAGTACCAGTAACCCCACTAGTCCCGCTATTCTCCTTGTGTATGCACGTGTGGGTGCCAGCGGAGGGGAAGCCGCTGGCATTGCGCGGGCCTGACACGATTGGGTAGCGATGACGTCTACGAATGGGCCATCAGCTCGGGATTCTGCAGGTAAAGGGGCACGAGACGGCGGCTCGGCCGACGCCGGACAGTCCCGGACGCAATTTCTCACCGTCGCTGAAGTCGCGGCGTTGATGCGGGTGTCCAAGATGACGGTGTACCGGCTGGTGCACAACGGCGAGCTCCCCGCGGTTCGGGTGGGGCGGTCCTTCCGGGTTCACGCCAAGGCGGTGCACGACATGTTGGAGACCTCCTACTTCGACGCCGGCTGACCGCCACTGCGCGCGAGCAATAGCTCCTATGTCAAGCCGCGGCGGTTTGGGGTGGTGATTGGCGGGCCTTTTCGTCGGCGATGAGGTGGCGG
>NZ_LZLS01000131.1 GCF_001673365.1 Mycobacterium asiaticum | reverse complement strand
TTCCTGCTCGATCTGGGACCGTTGGCCCCGGCCGTCGCCGCATTGTCTGCCCCGGCAGCCACTTTCACGCTGCCCAAGTTCAGGTTGCCGATGTTGCCGCCACCGAGGTTGACGTTGCCGAAGTTGCCGCTGCCCAGGTTGAGGTCGCCGATGTTTCCGCCACCTAGGTTCCAGTCGCCGATATTGCCCAGGCCGGTGTTGATGTTGGGCAGCGGGAACTTCGGCTCCTACAACCTGGGCAGCGGCAATATCGGCAACATCAATTTCGGTAGCGGCAACGCGTTCGGCAACTTCAACTTCGGCGGTGGTAACGCCAACGGCAGTTCAAACTACGGTTTCGGCAACCTGTTTGGTGACGGAAACTTCGGCAGCGGCAACCACGGTTCCGTGAACTTCGGCAACGGGAATCTCGGTTCCTTCAACCTGGGTAGCGGTAACCTGGGCTCTTCAAACGTTGGATTCGGTAACAACGGGAATTTCAACTTCGGTTTCGGTAACCAGGGCAACAACAATGTTGGTTTCGGCCTCACCGGGGATAACAAATTCGGCATAGGTGACTTGAACTCCGGCGTCGGCAACCTTGGTTTCGGTAACTCGGGCAACAACAACATCGGCTTCTTCAACTCCGGCGACGGCAACTGGGGCTTCTTCAACTCCGGCGACGGCAATACCGGATTCGGCAACGCGGGCTCGGTCAACACCGGCTTCTGGAATGCAGGCTCGACCAACACCGGCTTCGGCAACGGCGGCAGTCAAAACTTCGGCTTCAGCAACGGCGGCGAGGGAAATGCGGGCATTGGCAACGGTGGGCTGAGCAACTCCGGAGCCGGGAACGCGGGCTTCCGAAACACCGGTGATTTCAACGCTGGCGGGGCTACTTTCGGTGAAGGCGGCAACACCGGCTGGTTCAACTCCGGGCATCTCAATACCGGCCTGGGGAACTCCGGGAATCTCAACACGGGGCTTTTGAATGCGGGTTCGGTCAATACGGGTATCGGCGGTGCAACGGATCAACCTGGCACCGTCTCCGGCATCGGCAACATCGGCAGCAACGTTTCCGGATTCAACAACAACGGCACCACGGTGTCCGGCTTCCAGAACATCAACACCGGTGTTTTCACGAGCTCAGGCCTCTTCAACAACGGTTTTGAACTGGTAGGCCTGTACAACACGGGCCTGTTGAACGTCGGCTTCAACAACTCAGGTCTTGCTGGCGTCGGCGCCAACGTGTCGGGAGCTTCCAGCACGGGCTTCGGAACCTCTGGCGACAACAGCTCTGGGGCTTCGAACTCCGGCAATTTCAGCTCGGGCTTCTTCAACCAGGGCGACAACCAGGCGGGCTTCTTCGGCCAGCCCTGACCGCCCGACCCGACCTCAGCGCGCGCCGCTGAGGTCAGCGGGATCCGGGGTGCCGACCAGACGGGTGTTGCTGCCCGGCACGGCGCGTTCGGCTCGGCGCCGAAGTAACGCGTCCAAGGACCACGGTCCGGCGCCGACGACGAGTAGGAACGTGACGGTCAGCAGCTGGGCATACTCCGAGCGCACTTCGTGCAAGACGGCAGCGAACCCGGTCTGCGGAGGAACCGGCGGCAGCGGCAACGGCGAAGTGCCTAGAAACATGGCGATTTTGGTCGTCAGCATCGCGACGATCATCTCGACGATAAACGGAACCGCGATGAACCTGGTGAACAGACCCAGGATCAGCAGGACGCCGCCGACGATCTCGAGGGTCCCGACGAAGTCGGCGCTCAGTTGCGGAAATGGGATCCCAAGCTTGGTGAACCGTCCGACCCCCTGGTTCGGGTAGACGAATTTCAGAATGCCTTCCCAGAAGAACACGCCACCCGCCATCAGCCTGATCAAGATAGTCGCGGCCGGGGCGGCGCTCGGGGGATTTGCCAGCCAATGCCACACCCGTGCGTAGGTGCCGATGGACGCTGGTTTTTGTGTCACGGTGGTCCTCCAACCGAATGTGCTTGAGGCTCACTTCTCGCAAGCCCCTGCGATACATACGGTTGGGGGTTACAAATGGTTCTGGCCGGCAGGCAAAACTCAGTGCAGTAACTGGGCGGCGTGCTCAGCCAGGTCCAGTACCGGCTGCGGAACGATACCCAGCACAACGGTCACCAAGGCGCACACCGCAATTGCGGCCTTGCTGAGCACGCCGGGGGCCACGACCTGCGGGGTGTCGTCGGTCGGTTCGGTGAAGAACATCGACACGATGACCCGGACGTAGAAGTAGGCGGCAACGCCGCTGAAGATCACGCCGATGACCACCAATGGCACCGCACCGCCTTGCGCGGCGGCTTTGAAAACGGCGAACTTACTGATGAATCCGCTTGTCAGCGGGATCCCGGCGAAAGCCAACAGGAACATCGAAAGCATCACGCCCACAATGGGGGAGCGCTGACCCAGGCCGGCCCAGTGCGACAGGGTGGCGTCCTCGGCGCCGTCGGTACGGCGGATCAGGCCGACGATGGCGAACGCGCCCACCGTGCTGAAGCTGTAGGCGACCAGATAGAACATCGTCCCGGACAGACCCGCAGAGTTGTCGGCGATCACGCCGGTGAGGATGAAGCCAACGTGGGCGACCGATGAGTAGGCCAACATCCGCTTGACGTCGGTCTGGTTCACCGCGGTGATCGTGCCGACGCTCATGGTCAGAATGGCGATGCCCCACAGCACCGGGCGCCAATCGCTGTGCAGCGGTGGAAGCGTGACGTAGACGACGCGCAGCAGCGCACCGAACGCCGCGACCTTGGTAGCCGCCGCCATGAACCCGGTGATCGGAGTGGGCGCCCCCTGGTACACGTCGGGGATCCAGGAATGGAACGGGACGGCACCGACCTTGAACAGCAGACCGACCGAGAGCAGAGCGACACCTACCAACGCCATCGTGGTATCACTTTGTGCGGCAAGCGAATCCCGGACCCCGCTCAGGGTCAAGGTGCCCGTTGCGCCGTAGAGCAGGGCGACCCCGTAGAGGAAGAAAGCAGACGAGAAAGCGCCCAGCAGAAAGTACTTCAGGGCTGCTTCCTGCGACACCAGCCGACGGTGCCGGGCCAGCCCACACATCAGATACAGCGGCAGCGACAAGACTTCCAGCGCGACGAACATCGTCAGCAGATCGTTGGAGGCGGGGAACACCATCATCCCGCCGACCGACAGCGTCAGGAGCGGGAAGAGTTCGGTTTGGGCGACACCGGCGCGTTCGGCCTCGAGCTCGGTGTCACTGCCGGGCACCGAGGACGCTTGCGGCGTAAAGGAATCCAGGCCCGCGAACACCTTGCTTTTTTCGGCGGTTCGGAGCGCCGAATGCTGGTTGCGCTCGGCGATGAAGATGACTGCCAGCACCGAAACCAGCAACACGGTGCCCTGCAGGAACAGCGCGGGCCGGTCGATGGCCACCGAACCGAGCAGCGCGCGTTGACCCGAAGCGGGAACCGATCTGGCCACCACGACCACAGCGACGAACGCCGCCGTCAGTCCGCTCAGTGCGAGAATGACTTGCGTCCCGTAGCGGACCTGGCGCGGTAGGAGCGCCTCGACCAGCACGCCGGCAATGGCGACGCCGAAAACGATGAACATCGGTGAGAGCAGGAAATATTCGATGCTGGGGCTGGGCAGCGTCATTGGTGCGGTCCTTCGGCTTTCCGGGGCACGTGATTGGGGCCGCCTATGAGCACGGTCGGCGCGGGATCATGCTGGCCGATGGTGTTCATGGTGCTCTCCACCGCTGGGTTGATGATGTCCAGCACCGGTTTCGGGTAGACCCCGAGCACTAATAGCAGCGCGACCAGCGGTGCGACGACGATCATTTCGCGTCCCACCAAATCACGAATCTTCTCGTTACCCTTGGCCACCGGCCCGGTCATCATGCGCTGGTAGAGCCACAGCATGTAGATGGCGGCCAACACCAGTGCGGTGACCCCGAAGGCCGCCGCGACCCAGTAACGGTTGAAAGTGCCTAACAGGACCAGGAATTCGCTGACGAACGGTGCCAGGCCGGGCAGTGAGAGCGTTGCCATACACGAGACGAGGAAGGTGCCGGCCAGAATCGGGGCGACCTTCTGCACGCCGCCATAG
This sequence comes from Mycobacterium asiaticum, assembly GCF_001673365.1. Classification (GTDB taxonomy): domain Bacteria; phylum Actinomycetota; class Actinomycetes; order Mycobacteriales; family Mycobacteriaceae; genus Mycobacterium; species Mycobacterium asiaticum_A. Next base: position 13,827 of record NZ_LZLS01000131.1, on the reverse strand, counting down.
TCGGCGATGTTGCGACTGCCGCCGCGGGAGACCAGGAATCCCGCGATCAGGAACACCGCAGCGGTGGAGATGCCGTGGTTGAGCATATAGAGCGTCGACCCGCTCTGTCCCTGGCTGGTCATCACGAAAATGCCCGCGATGATGAAGCCGAAGTGCGAAATGGAGGTGTAGGCGATCAGGCGCATCATGTCGGTCTGGCCGATCGCCACGATAGCCCCGTAGATCACTCCCACGATTGCGAGCCCTACGATCACCGGGCGGAAATACGCTGAGGCGTCTGGGAATAACTGCAGGCAGTAGCGCAGCATGCCGAAGGTCCCGACCTTGTCCATCACCGCGGTGATCAGCACCGCCGTCGCCGGTGTGGACTCGACAGCGGCGTCGGGCAGCCAGCGGTGAAAAGGCCACAGCGGCGCCTTGATTGCGAACGCGAACATGAAGCCCAAAAACAGTGCCTTGAACACCGCCGGGTCCACGTCGCTGTAGCGGCCCCACTGCACGCCGGTCACGATCTCGCGGAAGTCGAAGGTGCCACCCCCGTGCTGGCTGGTGACCACATACAGACCGATCACCGCAGCGAGCATGATCAGCCCGCCAAAAAGGTTGTACAGCAGGAACTTCACCGCGGCCCGCGAGCGCTCCCGGCCTTGCCCGAACCCACCGATCAGGAAGTACATCGGGATGAGCATCGCTTCGAAGAAGACGTAGAACAGCAGCACGTCCAAAGCGACCACCGAGATCAGCACCATGGACTCGATCGCCAGCGTCAGCGCGACATAGGCGTGCACGCCGCGCGGGTTGGTCTCGCCACCGTCATTCCAGCCGGCCACCAACAGCAGCGGAACCAAAACGGTGGTAAGCAGCACCAGGATCAGCGCGATCCCGTCCACGCCCAGGCTGTAGCCGGCGCCGAAAGCCGGTATCCAGGTGCGCTTCTCGAGGAACTGATAGGTGTCGCCGCTTGGGTTGAATCCGGTTGCGACAACCAGCGATACCGCCAACGTAAGGATGCTCACCGCGACGCCGGTCCACTTGGCGAACTGCCGCAACCCGGGCGGTAGCAGAATGATCAGCACCGAACCGGCCAGCGGCAACAGCCACAGCACGCTCAACCACGGAATGGAATTCATCACAGGTTCACCGCCAACAGTGCGCCGACCACCAGGGCCGCACCAAACAGCATCGACAACGCGTAGTTGCGGGCGAAGCCAGTTTGCAAGCCGCGCAGGCGATTCGAGGTCCAGCTCACCAGTGCGGCCATCCCGTTGACCGATCCGTCCACGCCGGCGTTGTCGACGTCGACCAGCGTCTTCGTCAGTTGCGCACCCGGGCGCATGAACACCTCCTCGTTGAAGGCATCTCCGTATGCGTCGGCGCGTGCGGCCGTCGTCAGCACCGAGACTCCAGCCGGGGCAACCCGCGGAATCTCCGCCTTGCCGCCGTACATTCGGTAGGCCACCGCGATACCGACGACCACCACGGCCAATGCGAGCGAGGTGCTGATCCAGGCCGGGACGGCGTGAGCACTTTCCTCATGCGCGCCGACGACGGGCTCGAGCCAGTGCGCCAACGTGCCGCCGATCGCGAACAGGCCGCCGGAGAACACCGAACCGACTGCCAGCAGGATCATCGGCCAGGTCATCAACGCGGGCGCCTCATGCGGATGCGAGCTTGGCGCCCAACGCTTCTTGCCGAAGAAGGTCATCAGCATCACGCGGGTCATATAGAACGCGGTGATGCCCGCGCCCAGCAGCGCGGTCGCACCGAGCACATAGCCCTTCAAGCCGCCGACGCCCAAGGCGGCTTCGATGATCGCGTCCTTTGAGAAGAAGCCGGCGAACGGCGGCACACCGATGATCGCGAGGTAGCCCAGGCCGAACGTCACGAACGTGATTGGCAGCGCCGCACGCAAACCGCCGTAGCGGCGCATGTCCTGTTCCTCGTGCATGGCGTGGATGACCGACCCGGAACCGAGGAACAGGCCGGCCTTGAAGAAGCCGTGGGTCAGCAGATGCATGATCGCAAATGCGTAGCCGGCCGGGCCGAGGCCGGCGGCCAGCACCATGTAGCCGATCTGGCTCATCGTGGACGCCGCCAACGCGCGTTTGATGTCGTCCTTGGCGCAGCCGATGAAGGCACCCAGCATCAGCGTGACAGCGCCGACGATCACTACCGCGAGTTGCGCGCCGGGCGCCAGGTTGAACACCGGATTGGAGCGCACGATCAGGTAGACGCCGGCGGTCACCATGGTGGCCGCGTGGATCAGCGCCGACACTGGGGTGGGACCTTCCATCGCGTCACCCAACCACGCCTGCAGCGGCACCTGCGCCGACTTCGCGCAGGCGCCCAGCAGCAGTAGCAACCCCATTGCGTTCAGCACGCCCTGACTGGCCCCGGGCGCGCCGGCGAACACGCCGCTGTAGGAAACCGAACCGAAGGTGCTGAACATCAAGAACATGGCCAGCGCCAGCCCTGCGTCTCCGACCCGGTTCATCACAAATGCCTTCTTGGCGGCGACGGCGGCCGACGGCTTGTGGTACCAGAAGCCGATCAGCAGGTAGGAGGCCAGACCGACGCCCTCCCAGCCGACGTAGAGCAGCACGTAGTTATCGGCGACCACCAGCAGCAGCATCGAGGCCAAGAACAAATTGAGGTAACCGAAAAACCTACGGCGGTCTTCGTCTTCGGCCATGTAGGCGATGGAATAGATGTGGATCAGTGATCCGACACCGGAGATCAGCAGCACGAAACACATTGACAATTGGTCGATTTGCAATCCGAAGTCAACCTGCAACCCGCCGACGGGGATCCAGCTGAATACCGTCTGGTGAATAGTCCGCTCTTCGGCGGCCCGGCCAAGCAGGTCGGTCAGCAATGTGACGCCGACACCGAATGCCGACAGTGCGGCGAGGGTACCCAGCCAGTGGCCCCACGCGTCGGTGCGTCTACCGCCGAACAGCAGGATCGCGGCACCCGCCAGGGGCAGCACCACCAGCAACCAGGTGTAGTGAATCATCTTGGCGTTCTCAGCCTTTGAGTAGATTCGCGTCGTCGACCGACGCCGATTTGCGGGCACGGAAAATCGTCATGATGATGGCCAAACCGATCACGACCTCGCACGCGGCGACCACCATCGTGAAGAACGCGATCATCTGGCCGTCGAGCTTGCCGTGCATGCGTGCGAACGTGACGAACGCCAGGTTCACGGCGTTGAGCATCAACTCGACGCACATGAACATCACAATCGCGTTCCGCCGCAGCAGCACCCCGGACGCCCCGATGGTGAACAGCAATGCTGAAAGGTAAAGGTAATTGGCCGGATTCACGACGCGCCGCCCTTCACCGCTTCGGCCGAGGGCGTTTCGAGACCGTCGGCTCCGCGGCTCTTGAGGATCTTCGACACGGACAATTCCGCGTACGAACCGTCGGGCAGCAGGGCGGCCACGTCGACGGCGTTGTGACGCGCGTACACACCGGGGCTGGGCAACGGAGTGGGATGACCACCGGGGCGGAACCTCTCCTCTGCGAGTTCGCGCTGGGTCTTGCGGCGCGAGAACCGCTCCCGGTGGGTGAGGATCATCGCTCCCACGGCGGCGGTGATCAGCAGCGCGCTGGTCAACTCGAAGGCCCACAGGTAGCGCGAGAAGATCAGTACCGCCAGGCCTTCCACGTTCCCGTTGGAGTTGGCCGCGGCCAGCCCGGAGAAGCCCCCGGTCGATACGTTGCCGATTCCGCCGATCAGCAGGACGCCGAAGCCCACGCCGATTACCACACCGGCCACCCGCTGTCCGCGCAGCGTCTCTTTGAGTGACTCCGCGGAGTCCACGCCGATGAGCATCAGCACGAACAGGAACAACATCATCACCGCGCCGGTGTAGACCACTACCTGCACGACGCCCAAAAACAGCGCGTCCTGAGCCATGTAGAACACCGCGAGGATCAACATGGTCATCGCCAGGTACATCGCCGAGTACACCGCGTTGACGGCGAGCACGACCCCGAGGGCGCCGATCAGGGCCAGCGTCCCGAGTACCCAGAACATCACCGCCTCGCCAGTGGAAGTGCGCGCGAGGGACTGTGAGGCCAGATCCAGGGCCAGATCCTGGGCTAGATTCGAGGTCAGGCTACTGGTGATCACCGAACTTCTCCGGCTTCCTGGCTCTCACGCAGACCGTCGGCGGTCACGTTGCCCAGGTAGTAGTCCTTGTCGGTGGCGCCTTCGGCGCGGGGATGCGGCGGCTGGGCCATCCCGGGCTCCAGCGGCGCGAGCAGCCGGTCCTTCTCGTAGATCAAATCGGCGCGGTTGTCATCGGCCAACTCGTAATCGTTGGTCATGGTCAACGCCCGGGTGGGGCAGGCCTCGATGCAAAGCCCGCAACCGATGCAGCGCAGGTAGTTGATCTGATACACCCTGCCGTAGCGTTCGCCGGGCGAAAACCGTTGCTCCTCAGTGTTATCGGCGCCCTCGACATAGATCGCGTCGGCCGGGCAGGACCAGGCGCACAACTCGCAGCCAATACACTTTTCCAGGCCGTCTTCGTACCGGTTGAGCTGGTGACGGCCGTGGTAGCGCGGTGCCACCGGGCCCGGTTTCTCCGGGTACTCCTCGGTGATGTTCTTCTTGAACATCGAGCCGAAGGTGACGCCGAATCCGGCGATACCGTCCAGAAATTTAGCCACGTGCCTTCTCCTTGGTCGCACCGACTGGCCGTTCGAGTGTCTTGAAGGGCAGCGGTGGGGTGGGGAACGCCGGTTTGTCGGCTGACCCGTCGGGGGTGGTAATTGCGATTTGCTTGCGACGCTTGCGTGCGCTGGGCGCGCTGAACGGTCTTCGCAACGACGCGATCAACGCCACGGCCACGACCAGGCTCGCGATCACCAGCACTGCGGTCCAGTGCGGATAGCCCTGGTTACGCAGCCAGCGAATACCGCCCGCGATCATGATCCACAGCAGCGAGACCGGGATCAGCAGTTTCCAGCCCAACGCCATGAACTGGTCGTAGCGGAACCGGGGCAGGCTGGCGCGCAGCCAGAAGTAGATGAACAGGAATGTCCACATCTTGAGGGTGAACCAGAGCACCGGCCACCAGCCGGAGTTGGCGCCCTCCCACATGTTCAGCGGCCACGGAGCGTGCCAGCCACCGAAGAACATCACGGTGGCAAGCGACGACACCGTCATCATGTTGATGTACTCGGCCAGCATGAAAATCGCGAACTTCAGCGACGAGTACTCGGTGTGGAAACCGGCGACCAGCTCGCCCTCGGCTTCCGGTAGATCGAAAGGCGCGCGGTTGGTTTCGCCGACCATCGAAATCAGGTAGATGACGAACGACGGCAGCAGCAGGAACACGTACCAGACGCGGTCCTGGGCCGCCACGATCTGCGACGTCGACATCGAGCCTGCGAACAGGAACACCGCCGCGAACGACAACCCCATGGCCACCTCGTAGGAGATGACCTGGGCGGTCGAGCGCACCCCGCCCAGCAACGGATAAGTGGATCCCGATGCCCAACCGCCCAGCACGATGCCGTACACGCCGATCGCCGAAAGCCCCAGGATGAACAGCACCGCGACCGGAAGGTCGGTCAGCTGCAGCGGCGTCCAATGGCCGAACACCGACACCTCGGGACCGAACGGGATGAACGCGAATGCGGTAAACGCGGGAATCGCGGAGATGGCCGGCGCGGCGAAGTACACGAACCAGTCGATGCCCTTGGGGGTGATGCTTTCCTTGAGCGCCAGCTTGACGCCGTCGGCGAGACTTTGCAGGGCGCCCCACGGCCCCACCCGATTGGGACCGGGCCGCAACTGCATCCAACCGAGGATCTTGCGTTCGAGCAGGATCGCCACGAGCACGTTCAGCATCAAGAACACGAAGACGGCCAGCGCCTTGCCCAGCACTAACCACCACGGATCGTGCCCGAAGGCGGTCAGGCCGCTCATGCTCCAACTCCGATGCTCACCACGGCGCCTAAGTTGACGCCCAACTCCTGATGAACCGCCGAGCCCACCGAGTTCAGCGGCAGCCACACTACCCGGTCGGGCATGTCGGTTACGTTGAGCGGCAAGGTGATTGAGCCGCGTGACGTGCTCACGGTGACGTCTTGGCCGTCGTCGGCGCCGATCTCGGCCGCGGTGTCGGGTGAGAGCCGGACGACGGGTTTGCGTGCGGTACCGGCCAGGTGCGGTTCGCCGTCCTGGCCCCGGCCGGCGTCCAGAAGCAGTCGCCATCCGGTCAACACCGCCTGGCCCGCCTCGGGTTCGGCGGCCGGCGCGGCCTCGACCTTCGGGCCGCTGGCGTGCTTGCCGTCCCAGGTGCCCAGCGCGGACAGTTCCTCGCGGGCCGACTCCACCGTCGAGCAGTTGAGGTGGATTCCGAACTCGTCGGCCAGGGTGTCGAGCACCCGGTGGTCGGATTGACTCGGCTGCAGGGAGCTGCCTCGGAACGCTGGCTCAAAGCCGCGGTAGCGGCCCTCCCAGTTGACGAAGGCGCCCGACTTCTGGGTGGTCGGCGCGACCGGGAAGACCACGTCGGCCCGCTCGGTGACGGCGCTGTGCCGCAGTTCCAGACTCACGACGAACGGTGCCGCGTCCAGGGCGGCCAACACCGCGTCCGGGTCGGCGAAGTCGCCGGGTTCGATGCCGCCGACCAACAGCGCCCCCAGGGTGCCATCGGTGGCGGCCGCCAAGATTCCGTCGGCGTCACGGCCAGGCGCGGAAGGCAATTCGTCGACGTGCCATGCGGCGGCAACCTGCGATCGCGCGGTGTCGTCGGCGACGGGACGGCCGCCGGGCAGTAGAGCCGGCAGGGCTCCGGCTTCCAGCGCTCCCCGTTCGCCGGCGCGCCGCGGCACCCAGGCCAATCGTGCTCCGGTCGAGTCGGCCAATCGGGTCGCCGCGGAGAATCCGCCGGGCACCGTGGCCAGGCGCTCGCCGAGGATGATGACGGCGCCGGGCTTACTGAGCAGGTCGCCCACTTCGCCGGTGGCCAAGCCGTCCAGCGCCGAGGGCTCGGTGCCCGGCGCGGTTTGCAGCAACCGGCCGGACATCTTCGTCAGCGCACGCGTGGCGAACGGGGCGATCGCGTAGATCGGAACGTTGTTCTTGCGGGCGGCTTTACGCAACCGCAGGAAGACGATCGGCGATTCTTCTTCGGGTTCGAACCCGACCAGCAGCACCACCGGGGCGGTCTCCAGGTCGGAGTAGCTGACCGAGACCGGTCGTCCGGCCACCCGTGCCGCCAGGAAGTCCGCCTCCTCCGTCGAATGCGGACGAGCTCGGAAGTCAATATCGTTGCTGTCCAACACAATTCGGGCGAACTTCGTGTATGCGTAGGCGTCCTCCCAGGTGGCTCGACCGCCGACCAGTACGCCGCTACGGCCGCGGGCCGCCGCGAGGCCTCGCTTCGCGGCCACGATGGCGTGCGCCCACGACGCCGGCACCAGCTCACCGCTGCCGTCCCGAACCAGGGGAGTGGTGAGCACATCCGGCTGGGTGGCGTAGGTGAAGGCCCACCGACCCTTGTCGCAGTTCCATTCTTCGTTGACTTCCGGGTCGTCGCCGGCCAGTCGCCGCATCACCTTGCCACGCCGATGGTCGGTGCGCTGTGCGCACCCGGATGCGCAGTGCTCGCACACGCTCGGGCTGGAGACCAGGTCGAACGGGCGCGCGCGGAACCGGTAGGACATCCCGGTCAGCGCGCCCACCGGGCAGATCTGCACGCTGTTGCCCGAGAAGTAGGAGTCGAAGGGTTCGTTGGCGTAGATGCCGACCTGCTGCAGCGCGCCGCGCTCCTGCATGTCGATGAACGGGTCCCCGGCGATCTGCTCGGAGAACCGGGTGCAGCGCGCGCACAGGATGCAGCGCTCGCGATCCAGCAGCACCTGCGCGGAGATGTTGATCGGTTTGGCGAAGGTGCGTTTTTCGTCGGTGAAGCGAGAGTCCGCGCGGCCGTTGGACATTGCCTGGTTCTGCAGCGGGCATTCGCCGCCCTTGTCGCACATCGGGCAGTCCAGCGGATGGTTGATGAGCAGCAGTTCCATCACGCCGTGCTGGGCTTTGTCCGCGGCCGGCGAGGTGAGTTGGGTGCGTACCACCATGTCGTCGGTGCAAACCGTGGTGCACGACGCCAGTGGCTTGCGCTGGCCCTCGACCTCGACCAGGCACTGCCGGCAGGCGCCGACCGGGTCGAGCAGTGGGTGGTCACAGAACCGGGGGATCTGGATGCCCATCAGCTCGGCCGCGCGAATCACCAAAGTGCCTTTGGGGACGCTGATTTCGGTGTCGTCGATGGTCAACGACACCATCTCGGGCTGAGCCAAGCGGTTCTCGGCGTCAGCTGTCTGGGTCATACCGTCACTCCGTCCAAGATGAGCATCGAGTCTCGGGGGTCGAACGGGCAGCCACCTGTCTCGACGTGGGCGATGTATTCGTCGCGGAAGTACTGGATGGATGACATGACCGGGCTGGCGGCGCCATCACCCAACGCGCAGAACGACTTTCCCAAAATCGCATCCGAAATATCCAGTAGCTTGTCCAGGTCCTCGCGGGTGCCCCGGCCGGTCTCCAGCCGCGCGTAGATCTTGTCCAGCCAGAAGGTGCCCTCGCGACATGGCGTGCATTTCCCGCACGATTCGTGTGCGTAGAACTCGGTCCAGCGTCGCACTGCCCGCACCACACAGGTGGTTTCGTCGAAGATCTCCAAAGCTTTCGTGCCCAGCATCGAGCCGACGCCGCCGACACCCTCGTAGTCCAGGGGCACGTCGAGATGCTCGTCGGTAAGCAATGGTGTCGACGAGCCGCCCGGGGTCCAGAACTTCAGCCTGTGCCCGGCCCGGACTCCGCCGGCGTAGTCGAGCAACTCGCGCAACGTGATACCTAGTGGTGCCTCGTACTGCCCGGGATTGGTGACGTGACCGGACAAGGAGTACAGCGTGAAGCCGGGTGACTTTTCGCTGCCCATCGAGCGGAACCAGTCGACGCCGTTGAGGATGATCGGTGGGACGCTGGCGATGGTCTCCACGTTGTTGATCACCGTGGGGCATCCGTAGAGCCCGGCGACTGCGGGGAAGGGCGGCCGCAGCCGGGGCTGGCCGCGACGGCCTTCCAGCGAGTCGAGCAGCGCGGTCTCTTCACCGCAGATGTACGCGCCCGCGCCGGCGTGCACCACCAGTTCCAAGTCGTAGCCGGAACCGCCGATATCGCGCCCGAGGTACCCGGCGGCGTAGGCCTCGGCCACCGCGTTCTGCAGGCGACGCAGCACCGGAACCACTTCGCCGCGAACGTAGATGAACGCATGCGTGGCCCGGATCGCATACGAGGCGATGATGACGCCTTCGATGAGCACGTGCGGTGTCGCCAGCATCAACGGAATGTCTTTGCACGTACCGGGTTCGGACTCGTCGGCGTTGACCACCAGGTAGTGCGGCTTGGCCGCAGGTCCGGTGTCGCCCTGGGGGATGAACGACCATTTGGTGCCCGTGGAGAAGCCGGCGCCGCCGCGGCCGCGCAGCCCGGAGTCCTTGACCATCCCGATCACGTCGTCGGGTTTCATCGCCAGGGCCTTGCGCATGGCCTGATATCCCTGATAACGATCGTGGCGTTCGTAGGTGGCCAGCGACCACGATTCGGGGTCGTCCCAGTACCGACTGATGACCGGGGTCAGCGGGGTGGCCGGGGAGCTAGTCATTCGCGGCCTCCGGAATCGGGGGTGCTTGCATGCCGTTTTCCTGAGCAACCCGTAGGCCGGCCAGGGTGGCCGCGCCGGGTCCGCCCTGACCCTGGTCGGGCCGCTCGTCGCGCAAACCGGCCAGGATGCGCGAGGTTTCGCGGAACTTGCACAGCGGCGCCCCGCGGGTGGGTGCCACCGGCTCACCGGAGCGTAGGGAGTCGACGAGCTCGCGCGCGGACTCCGGTGTCTGGTTGTCGTAGAACTCCCAGTTGACCATCACCACCGGCGCGTAATCACAAGCGGCGTTGCACTCGATGTGTTGCAACGTGACGGTGCCGTCGTCGGTCGTCTCGTCGTTGCCGATACCGAGGTGCTCCTTGAGGTCGGCGAAGATGGCGTCGCCACCCATCACCGCGCACAGCGTGTTGGTGCAGACACCGACCAAATATTCGCCGGTCGGGCCGCGCCGGTACATCGTGTAGAAGCTGGCCACCGCCGAGACCTCGGCCCCGGTCAGGCCCAGCTGCTGCCCGCAGAACTCCAGCCCGGCCGGGGTCAGGTAGGAATCCTCGCCCTGCACCAGATGCAGTAGCGGCAGCAACGCAGACCGCGCGTTCGGATACTTGCCGATGATTTCCTTGGCTTCGGCTTCGAGCCGGTCGCGAACTTCCGCCGGGTAGGTCTGCGGCGCACCCTCGACGACGAACTGGCTGGGTTCTTCCGGAGGTGGCCCGAGCCGCAGAAACACCCGCTCGCCGCTGCCTGCCTCATTTGGGCGACCGTTGTGCTCGGTCACCGGTCCACCCCGCCCATCACCGGATCGATGCTGGCGACCGCTGTGATCAGATCGGCGACCATGCCGCCCTCGCACATCGCGGCGACCGACTGCAGGTTGGTGAACGAAGGATCCCGGTAGTGCACTCGATAGGGGCGGGTGCCGCCGTCGCTGACCATGTGCACGCCCAGTTCGCCGCGCGGTGACTCCACCGCCACATAGACCTGGCCGGCCGGAACCCGGATACCCTCGGTCACCAGTTTGAAGTGATGGATCAGCGCTTCCATCGAGCTGCCCATGATCTTGGCGATGTGCTCGGGCGAGTTACCCATACCGTCGGGACCGACGTACAGGTCTGCGGGCCAGGCGATCTTGCGGTCCTCGATCATGGTCGGCCCGGGCCGCAGCTTGTCCAGACACTGCTCCACGATCTTGATCGACTCCCACATCTCCTTGACGCGAATGATGTAGCGCCCGTACGAATCACAGGTTTCCTCGGTGATCACGTCGAACTCGTAGTTCTCGTAGCCGCAGTACGGTTCGCTCTTACGCAGGTCGTGCGGAAGGCCGGTGGCTCGCAGGATCGGACCGGTGATGCCCAGCGCCATGCAGCCGGTCAGGTCCAGGTATCCGACGTCCTCGGTGCGGGCCTTCCAGATTGCGTTCTCATTGAGCAGGTCGCCCATGTCGCGCAGCGGTTTGCGTAGCTCCTTGAGGGCTTTCGCGATCTCGTCCACCGCGTTGGGGGGCAGATCCTGCGCCACGCCGCCGGGCCGGATGTAGGCGCTGTTCATCCGCAGGCCGGTGATCAGCTCGAAAAGGTTGAGCACGATTTCGCGACCCCGGAAGCCGACGAACATCGGCGTCATCGCGCCCAGCTCCATGCCGCCGGTCGCCAGGGCGACCAGGTGCGAGGAGATTCGGTTGAGCTCCATCATCATCACCCGGATGACGTTGACCCGCTCCGGGATCTCGTCGGTGATGCCGAGTAGCTTCTCCACGCCCAGGCAGTAGGCGGTCTCGTTGAAAAACGGTGCGAGATAGTCCATTCGGGTGACGAACGTGACGCCCTGCGTCCAGTACCGGTACTCGAGGTTCTTCTCAATTCCGGTGTGCAGGTAGCCGATTCCGCACCGCACCTCGGTGACCGTTTCGCCTTCGATCTCCAGGATCAGCCGCAGCACCCCGTGTGTGGACGGGTGTTGCGGACCCATGTTGACGACGATGCGCTCACCGGGATCGGCTTTGCGCGCCGCGTCGACGACCTTGTCCCAATCCTGGCCGCCGGCAACCACGAGGGTCTCCGAAGGGCCGGCGCCGTCGTGCGCCGTGGTGGTGGATGTGCTCATCAGTTATAGCCCCTGCGCTCATCGGGTGGGGGAATCTGGGCGCCCTTGTACTCGACCGGAATTCCGCCGAGCGGGTAGTCCTTGCGTTGCGGGTGCCCGTGCCAGTCGTCGGGCATTTCTATTCGAGTGAGAGCCGGATGTCCGTCGAAGATGATCCCGAAGAAGTCGTAGGTCTCTCGCTCGTGCCAGTCGTTGGTGGGGTAGATGCCAAACAATGACGGAATGTGCGGATCACTGTCCGGCGCAGTCACTTCCAGCCGCAGCCGACGGTTGTGGGTGATCGACTTCAGCGGGTACACGGCGTGCAGTTCCCGGCCTGTCTCGTTCGGGTAGTGCACTCCGCTGACGCCCAGGCAGAGCTCGAACCGCAACTCCGGTTCGTCGCGCAGCCGCTGCGCGACCTGTGGCAGCAGATCCCGGCGCACGTTCAGGGTGAGCTCGTCGCGAAAGACCACGACTTTCTCGATCGCGTCGTCGAAGGAGATGCCTTCGCGGTCCAGCGCCTCGGCCAGCCGGTCGGCGATGTCGTCGAAATAGCCGCCGTAGGGTCGGGGGCTCTCACCCGGCAGTGCGATCTCACGGACCAGCCGCCCGTATCCGGAGGTATCACCGGTACCGCGCACACCGAACATGCCGCGACGGACGTTGATTACTTCCTGTCCTTCCGGCGGGATCTCGGCACCCGGGGTCAGGGCGGCACCCTGCGGGTCCTTTTCCGGTGAACTCATCGCAGCAGTCCGCGCATCTCGATGGTGGGACGGGCCGCCATGGCTGCCTCTTCGGCCTCGGCGATGGCAGTTTCCCGGTTGACGCCCAAGGGCATTTCCTGAATCTTCTCGTGCAGCTTCAGGATTGCGTAGAGCAGCATCTCGGGCCGGGGCGGACAACCGGGCAGGTAGATGTCCACCGGCACCACGTGGTCGACGCCCTGCACGACCGCGTAGTTGTTGAACATGCCGCCGGACGAGGCGCACACGCCCATCGCCAGAACCCATTTCGGCTCGGCCATCTGGTCGTAGATCTGCCGCAGCACCGGCGCCATCTTCTGACTGACCCGCCCCGCGACGATCATCAGGTCGGCTTGGCGCGGCGTTGCCGAAAATCGCTCCATGCCGAATCGCGCGATATCGAACCTCGGGCCCGCGGTCGCCATCATCTCGATCGCGCAGCATGCCAATCCGAACGTCGCCGGCCACAGTGAGTTCTTGCGGACATAGCCCGCTACCTTCTCGACTGTCGACAGCAGAATCCCGCCGGGTAGCTGTTCTTCCAGTCCCACGTCTTACCTACCTCAATCCCACGTCAGGCCGCCGCGACGCCACACGTACGCGTAGGCCACGAACACCGTCAGCATGAAAATAACCATCTCTACCAGCGCAAATGTCCCCAGTGAATCGAAGCTGACCGCCCATGGGTAGAGGAACACGATTTCGATGTCGAAGATGATGAACAGCATCGCGGTCAGGTAGTACTTGATCGGGAAGCGCTGTCCGCCCGGCGCACTACCGGATGCGTCCGATCCGACCACCGACCCAGCTTCGATGGGCTCGATTCCACATTCGTAGGCCGACATCTTGGACCTGTTGAAGCGGGTCGGCCCGGTGATGCTCGCCAGGAAGACCGAGCCCACCGCAAAGGCTGCGGCAATACCACCCAGCACCAAGATCGGTATGTAGACGTTCAACTCGCTCCACGTTTCCGTCGTATGGGCTGCCAGCGCAGCGGCCAGGAGACATCCGGGCTCTCAGCCCAAGAACTTCGTGTGACGGACCGGGCATGTGACCCGTCACAGTGACCTTCAACATAGTCGCGCGACCTCCGGCGCACGTCCCCGGGGTCAAGCTCTTGGACACGGCAGCAGGACACGGCAGCGGGACTGGACGGGACCCGGTCGCGACACCTGGTCGGGACCCGGACGGGAATGGTCAGAGACGAATCAGGGTTGGCAGGGTGGTCTAGCTGTACTGACCACGGACGTTGGTGACGGCGTGGTGAGGTGACAAGACGAAGACCTCCGAGTGGAGTGCGAGCT
>NZ_LZLS01000130.1 GCF_001673365.1 Mycobacterium asiaticum | reverse complement strand
GTCCCCGTTGGAACTGGGCCCATTTGCTTGTCCAGACTGGTTAATCCGCTCGTTAATCCGCTAGCGTCGCGATCCGGGTCTCCGCTAGGTGACTCAGCAGATCTTCGGCGTTCTCGTACACTTGCGCGGCACCGGCATCCCTCAACTCCGACCGGGAGCTCCCGCCGCTGAGTACCCCGATGCAGGGCAACTTCGCGCGGGTACATGCCTCGGCATCCCAGATCGCGTCGCCGATGAAAACGGCGCGTTCCGCAGTGGCCTCGGCGCGTTCCAAGGCGATATGGATGATGTCGGGCTTGGGCTTCGCGGTATCCACGTCGCTGGCCGAGGTGACCGCTGCGACCAGTTCGTCGCTGTCGAGAACCTGCCGCAGCAAAGCCAATTCGTCCTCCGGCGCGGACGTGGCAAAAACGACCTTCAAGCCGAGGTCAGCCACTCGCTGCAGTAACTCGCGAGCGCCCGGCAATGGTCGCAGCAGCTGCGCAGCCTCTTTGTAGTACCGCGAATGCAGGTCTTTGAGTTCGGTCTGGGTGTCATCCGGTGCGTTGTCAGACAGCGATTTGACCAGCGTTGACCCGTCCATCCCGATCGAGCGGTGGACGCGCCAGGTTTCGACGTCGACGCCCGCTTCGGCGAAAGCCCGCTGCCAGGCATGAATGTGTAGATAATTCGAATCCACCAGGGTGCCGTCGATGTCGAACAGCACCGCGGCCGGTCGGTTCCCGGACATGTCGACTGAAGATCAGAAGAGCAGCGCGATGGCCACGAAATCAGCCAATAGCAAGGCCAATCCGACCACCGGGACGATCCACCCGTTGCGTCGAAGCGCGGTGAAGAACGAGGCGATGATCGTCAGCCCCGCGACTACGGGCGCCCCGTAGAACAGCACACCGTAGAGGAAACCACTCGGCCCTAGATCGGGGCACTGCGCGGCGCTGCACGCCGCCATGCTCATAGCCGCGGCGACCGCGAAAACCATGATCAACGCGGCGGCCGGCACCGTCAGCACCGCGAGCAGCCAGTTCACCAAACCGCGTCGTACCCGCCCCCGGTCGTTCTCGGGCTGCTGACCGACCGGCGGCTCCGTGCCCACCTCGGTGATTTCGTCACTGTGCAAGCTCATCAAGATCGACTACCCATGCTAGGGATGTGCAAACATGCCCGGGACCTCGGCGCCAGCGGTGCGCAAGTCATCGACAAAACGATCGAAATTCTGCTGGCGCTGGTCACTTCGGTCGCGCAGCAACGACGACGGGTGCACCGTGGCCATGACCACCGGCTCCGGTTTCAGGTCGAACTCCAGTGTCTCCGGCAACCGCAACGTCTCGCCACGGTGCGCGGTGACTCGAAAAGTGTTGCCCAGCAACGATTGCGCTGCGGTGGCACCGAGGCAAAGTATCACTTGCGGCTGGAGTGACTGAATCTCGGCAAGCAACCATGGCTGGCACGCCACAACCTCGATCCGGCCTGGCTTTTCGTGGATCCGTCGCTTGCCCACCTGCTTGAACTTGAAATGCTTGACGGCATTGGTCTGGTAGGTCAACGCCGGGTCGATCCCGGCCTCTTCCAGCGCGCGCATGAGCAGCCCGCCAGCCGGTCCCACGAACGGAAGTCCTTGCAAATCCTCACGATCCCCCGGTTGCTCACCCACCAACATCAGTGGCGCTTCCGGTTTCCCGTTTCCGAACACCGTCTGGGTGGCGTCTTCGAACAACGTGCAGCCGCGGCAATCACTGGCGGCATGCTTGAGCGAACTCAGCCCGCGATCTTCGGGCAGATATTGCTGCGCGCCCGGAACCTCAGCCTTGTCGTCGCTTTTAGGGCTTTTAAGCACGGCGATTGTATTTCTTGATGGCATCGACCAATTCGGACTTCGTCATTGTCGAGCGGCCGCGCACGTCGAGTCGGCGGGCAATGTGCAACAGATGTTTCTTGCTGGCGTTGGCATCGACACCCTCGTCCGACGGCAACGGGTTATTCAGGCCACCTCGTTCGGCACGCTTGTCCGATGGGCCCTTCTCCTCTTTGGCTTCCCAATGGTCGCCGACCTTTTCGTAGCTGTGCTTGACCGCCGCGTAGGCGACCCGATGCGCACGTTCCTCGCTGCCATATTGCTCGGCCGCCGCGTCGTGGGCCTTGGCGAATGTCCGCTGTGCCTTGGCGCTGGAACGCCGCAGTGTGCCGGGCAATTCGTCTTTCTTCGCCGCGCCACTTTTGGTCGTCTTGGGCATGAAACCACCTCGATCTCTTAGGAACTCGGAGGATCCTCGGCCGCCTGCTGGGCCATCGCGTATCCGAGTTGAAGGAAGTCGGCCCCGGCCAACGCGGTAAAGGTGCCCGCGATCAGGCGGGTGAACCTAGGTGCAAAGACCAGTCCGATCACGAACGCGGTTGCCACCCACATATCCAGACAGAACGGGCAGGTCAACAACTCCCCCAGACTGTGCCGCAGCTGGCTGTCGTGTCGCGCCTCTTCGTGCACCTCGGCAGGCCCTCCGGTACCCACGTACCGAGTAAACGGCGCGCGCAACGGGCTGGTCACAGCATCTTTGGTCAACGTGCGGGACAACTTGTGGGTACCGCACGTGACGATGAGAAGGTCCTGCAGGTGCCAGCGGGCCGGAAGTCGGCGGCCGGTGGCCAGGGCCAGCACCGTCGTAACCCCCAGCAGCACGCAGTACGTCGCAAGTACTACGACGTAGCCGAGCAGGGGTCGAGGGTTGTCGCCGCGGTACTCATCGGCTTCGCGCTGCGCACGGTCCGCCAAGTCGGTATCTATGTCACCCATTTGTCACTCCTTCAGGGCAATCACCCTGGGGCAGAACACGTTTAAGCCTCGTAGGCCGGATAAGCTTCAGCTTTGAGGGTGCGCGCCAGGTGTGCCGCATTCCGTGCCGCGGCCGCGGTTGTCGAGGCGGTCTGCTCGGGCACCTCATCTAGATCGTTGTAGTCCGTGGATTCCATCGCGGCGCCGTTCCAGTAGGTGCAACCCTGCGCTGGAATGCTGAAGCCGATGTCATTGAGCCCTTGGAAAACGTCGGCTACCACTTTGTGCGCGCCATCCTCGTTGCCGACCACACTCACAATGGCAACCTTGCCAACCATCACGGGAGTTCCGTTGTCGTCGGTGTTCGACAACTCGGCGTCGAGGCGTTCCAGCACGCGTTGAGTCACGCTGGACGGGTGCCCGAGCCATATCGGCGTGCTGATGAGCAGGATGTCGGCATCCAACACTTTGCGGCGGATGTCCGGCCAGTCATCACCGGCGCCCATGTCGTTCTCGACCCCCGCCGCGATGTTGTGGTCTACGCAGCGAATGAGCTCGCTCTTCACACCCCAGTTGCTCAGTTCGGCCACCACGTGCTCGGCCATCAGCGCGCTGCTCGAGGCGGCCGGACTGGGTTTGAGACTGCAGACCAGACCAACGGCATGCAGGGGCACTTGGGACTGATCGACCATGGCGGGTTCATACCCGGCATATCGCCCGCTAAACCGGGTACCCGCGGGTATGGACCATTCGCAGGCCCCGCTGCTGGATGCGCTGCTCGACTACCACAAAAAAGGCCGTTACGGCTTTACCCCGCCCGGGCACCGTCAGGGCGCCGGCGCCGATGAGCGGGTGCTGGCCGTCTTGGGTCGGGAGCCGTTCCGTGACGACGTGCTCGCCTCCGGCGGTCTTGACGACCGGCTGTCACGCGGCAAGTTTCTGGCACGCGCCGAAGAACTGATGGCGCACGCGGTGCACGCCGATAGCGCGTTCTTCTCCACCTGCGGTAGTTCGCTATCGGTGAAGGCGGCCATGCTGGCCGTCGCAGGCGGTGCCGACGGCGGCCTGCTTGTCGCCCGCGACAGCCACAAGTCCATCGTGGCCGGGGTCGATCTTCTCCGGCGTGCGGCCGCGCTGGATCACGCCGCGGTGGGACAGTGAGCGGCACTTCTCCCATCCGCCGTCGCCGCAGCAAGTGCGGGAGGCCTGGGAAAAGCACCCCGACGCCGCGGGTGCGCTCATCGTCAGCCCGAGCCCGTATGGCACGTGCGCGGATATCGAGGCCATTGCCGACGTCTGTCACGAGCGCAACAAACCGTTGATCCTCGACGAGGCCTGGGGCGCACACCTGCCCTTCCACGACGATCTGCCGACCTGGGCGATGGATGCGGGCGCGGACGTTTGCGTGGTCAGCGTGCACAAGATGGGAGCGGGCTTCGAACAGGTTTCGGTGTTCCACGTGCAGGGCGACTTGGTGGACAAAGAGCGGTTGTCCTCGTGTGCCGACCTGCTGATGACGACCAGTCCGAATGTCATGGTGTACGCGGCCCTGGACGGCTGGCGGCGCCAAATGGTCGAGCTGGGCCACGATCTGCTCTCCGCGGAACTCAAACTCGCCCGCGAGCTACCACTCGCCTTTCCGAGATCCCGGACCTGCAGATCTTGGAGGACGAGCTGCTGGGCGAGGAGGCGTCCTGTGACTTGGACATCACGCAAATCCTGATGGACGTCTCGGCGACCGGGACTTCCGGATACCAGGCCGCCGATTGGCTGCGCGAGAACTGCCATCTCGACCTGGGGCTGAGCGACCATCGCCGGGTATTGGCGACCATGTCCTTCGCCGACGACAAGCACACCGCGGACCGACTGGTCGACGCAATGACGCAGTGGCGCAAGGCCGCGGACAGCTTCGAGCGCCCGCCGACTATCGACCTGCCCACTCCTGACGAACTGCAACTCGAGACCGTGCAGCTGCCCCGCGATGCCTTCTTCGGGCGGACCGAATTGGTTCCCGCTGAGAAAGCCGCCGGTCGTATTTCGGCTGAGCAGATCACCCCGTATCCGCCTGGGATTCCCGCGGTTGTGCCGGGTGAGCGCTTGAACGAGGCCGTCATCGACTATCTGCGTTCCGGCGCCGAAGCGGGCATGACGCTACCCGATCCGGCCGACCCGAGCGCAAAGCAATTCCTGGTGGTCGCCTAACCTACTTCTTTGCGGTCGAAGACTTCGAGTTCTGCTCTGCACCAGCAGTTTTGGCAGTATCACGTAGCGTGCGATTGGCAGATTTCAGGGTGCTGTTAGCTGCCGACAGTTCGGCGTTGTCGTCCTCGAGACTGAGAATGCGGGCGATGCCGGCCAGATTGACACCCGCATCGACCAGGACGCTGATGCGTTGCAATCGGGCGATGTCGTCGGCGCTGTAACGTCGCGTCCCACCTTCACTACGAGCGGGTGTGAGCAGGCCATATCGCTCGTAGAGACGCAGCGTCTGCACCGCGACACCAGAGAGCTCAGCAGCTATCGAAATGCCGTACACGCCGTGATCGGATGCCGGCGTGCCTACATCGGAACGATCGGGCATCGAAAATCTCCTTGAGTATCGTTAGTAAACCTGTGTATCACACTTGCACTGCAGTGTCGACCGTGTTATATAAAACCTATGTCTGTTACGACAGATATTTCTAGCCCTGGACAATAGATTGGAGTAAAGAGGTGACTGCCATGCTGATGCGTACCGACCCGTTCCGCGAACTGGACCGTTTCGCCCAGCAAGTGCTCGGCACAGCTGCGCGACCCGCAGTGATGCCGATGGATGCGTGGCGCGAAGGGGAAGAATTCGTCGTCGAGTTCGACCTCCCCGGTATCGACGCCGGCTCGTTGGACATCGACATCGAACGCAACGTGGTGACCGTGCGCGCCGAACGACCGGCCGTCGACCCGGACCGAGAAATGCTGGCGTCGGAGCGGCCACGAGGTATCTTCAGTCGCCAACTGGTGCTCGGCGAAAACCTTGACACCGAGCGGATTTCGGCGTCCTACGACGAAGGCGTACTGCGACTGCGCGTGCCGGTGGCCGAAAAGGCCAAGCCGCGCAAGATATCCGTCGGCAGTAGTAAGCCACGCGAAGTCATCAACGCCTAGTGACGGCGAGCGGGCGGCGGCCGGACCTCCGCGCTGGGCCGCCGCCCGCTGCGCCGTTCTTTTGCGAATCGCAACGCCAGGAGGTCAGTTCCGCAATGGTGTGGGAACTCAACGGCCAGACGGCCGCAGTGGAAGAAGCACTGGCCGGCGGGATGCCGCAACGGGTCGGCTCGTTCCGCTTCTACTTCGACAACCAGCGGTGGGAGTGGTCTGAGCAGGTCCAGCAGATGCATGGCTACACGGCCGGCAGCGTCACCCCCACCACCGACCTGGTGCTCTCGCACAAGCACCCCGAAGACCGCGGTGAAGTCGCGGCCACCATCGACGACATTCTGCACACGCACCGGGCCTTCAGCACGCGGCATCGGATCATCGACACGGCTGGCGAGGTCCACCATGTGATCGTGGTGGGCGACAGGCTATTCGACGAGCACGGGTCGGTGGTCGGCACGCACGGGTTCTACGTCGACGTCTCGCCGCTGTCCGAGGAAGTGCCCCAAGACCTTGTCACCGCGAAACTGGCCGAGTTCGCCGAAAACCGTGCGGCCATCGAGCAGGCCAAGGGCATGCTGATGCTGATCTACGGTATCGACGGCGAGGCGGCCTTCAACCTGCTGAAGTGGCTGTCTCAGGAGTCCAACATAAAACTGCGCCGATTGGCCGAGCAGATCACCGATGATCTGCTCGGTGCCCGGCAAGCGATCGTGACGCAGTCAGAAGTCGATCACCTACTGCTGACCGCACATACCCGCGTCAACTGAGCATTACTCGGAGGCACCCTCGGTGCTGTCGAAGAACGACCACTGCCCGTCGTGGTTGACCTCCAGGCGCCAACCCAGCTCGGAATTGTCAGCGACCGAATCGACGAACCAGGCATGCGCGTCATCGGCGCTTTCGATCTCTTTGGTCGCAACGACTTCCCCGCGTGGGTCCAAAACTCTGAATTCAGCCATGGGACATGGGTTCCCCGGTCGCCGCTTTTCAATCTCCTATGCTGCTACCTTGGCACGCGCGACGATCAGCGGCATGCGCACCGAGTGCACCACCGCGTTGCTGACCGAACCCAACAGCGTGCCGGCCAGCGCACCCCGACCGTGACTGCCCACCACAACCAGCTGCGCCGACTCCGAATGCTCCACGATCTGGCGCGCCGGACGATCGCAAACGACCACGCGGGAGACCTTGACGTCCGGGTAGCGTTCCTGCCAGCCCGCTAGGCGCTCGGCGAGGGTGATCTCGGCCTCTGTCTTCACCGTCTCCCAGTCCAGTCCCGGCAGTTCGACGATGTCGCGGTCACTCCACGCGTGCAACGCGATCAGCTGCACACCGCGCCGTGAGGCTTCGTCGAACGCGATCGCGGTCGCGACCTCGGAAGCCGGTGAACCGTCGATGCCCAGCAGCACCGGGGCCCGCAACGGATGCGGCATCAACGGATCCTCGTCGTGGATGATGGCAACCGGACAATTCGCCTGCCGCACCACACTGGAACTGACCGAACCTAGCAACAGCCGCGCCAGTGCGCCCCGACCGGTCGCGCCTATCACCAAAAGCTCTGCTTGGCTTGACATTTCGACCATGGCCGGCACGGGCGTGGAGTACACCAGCTCGCTTTTGATGCTGAGCTTTCGGTCGGTGAGTACCGCGTCTTTCGCGATCTCGACCGAGTCGGCCACAACCTTGCGTCCGGCATCTTGCTGCCACACCGCCCATGTATCCGGGTACGGCATCGGCGGCCATGTCGCCACGTCGGCATTCACCACGTGGACGACGGTCAGTGGGAGCTGCCGCAGCTCCGCGCTCCGCGCCGCCCAGACCACGGCGGCATTGGATGCGGGCGAACCGTCCACCCCGACGAGCACACCCAGACTTTCCGTTGCGGCTGAGGACATTTCGTTATCCCTCCAGTTGGCTGGCGTGTCAGGCTGTGTGTGCCGCTAAGCGCGGACCACGATGACGGGGGTTTTCGTCGAATGAACTACAGCAGAACTGGTCGATCCCAGCAGCATGCCGGAGAAGCCACCGCGACCGCGGCTTCCGACAACCACCAACTGCGCCCGCTCTGCCTCTTGCAGCAGCCACTTCGTCGGGGTGTCACACACCAGCAACCGCTTCACGTTGACGTCCGGGTACTGCTCGTTCCAACCCGCCAGGCGTTCGGCGAGGACTTCGCCCGCCTCGCTCTCCCGCTCGCGCCAATCCATCCCGAGAACCGGGAAGATGCCGACGTCACTCCAGGCGTGCAGCGCGATCAGGCCGACGCCACGGCGGGAGGCCTCCTCGAACGCCCAAGCCGTCGCGGCTTCGGAGGCAGGCGATCCGTCGATGCCGACCAGCACGGGCCGCTGCGGATCAGGGACGGCTCCCTCGTCAGAACGGATTACCGCCACCGGGCAGTGGGCATGGTGAATGAGCGCCGAGCTGACCGAACCCAACAGTAGGCGGCCCACCGCACCGATGCCCTGGTTGCCGACGACGAGCAATTGGGCCCGCTGGGACGCCTCGATGAGAGCCGGTACTACGTTTTGGTAGCTGACTTCGATGCGCAACTCCGGCGGTTCGGATCCATCCAAGGCTTTCTCAACCACTGTGCGTGCCTGCGCAATGACGCTGTCCGCGTTGGTTTTCTGCCAATCGGGCATCTCGCTGTAGAGACGGCCCACCGGCCAGCCGACCACCACCGGTGCCACCGCATGCAGCAGGGTCAGGGGCACCCGGCGCAGCGCGGCGTCGCGGGTTGCCCAGGCTACGGCCGCGTCGGACTGCGCAGATCCGTCGACGGCGACCAGAACTCCGTATTTCGTTGCTTCACCCGACATTCCATGCTCCTCGCGTTGCGCATCCGATACTACGAGAAGTCACACCTGGTGGTGCAGGGTCTAAAGACCTGCTTTTGAATGTTCCGTTGCTACCGGCTCAATGCCTCGACGTGGTTGAGCAGCACCTTCAAGTCAAGCATCTGTTGCAGATACACCAGGCACGGCGGGCACTCGGCAAGGTGTCGGGAAACCACGGCCCCCCACTGCCGAGGGTCGGACTCGACCAGGTCGTCGACCAGCCGCACGAAGTCGACGCAATCGATCGGGGGCACCGTACTGTCGTGGACGATCATCGTTGATACCGCTTTTCCAATTGATTTCGCAGGTTTCCTCGCGCGCGGTACAACAGGGCGCGCTGCGCATCGGCCGTAAGTTCCAGGATTTCGGCCGCCTCTTCCGACGACGTGCCCACTAGATCGCGCAGGATGATGAGTTGCCGTTGGCGCACCGGCAGCGCTTCCACGGCCGCGCGTACGAACGCTACGAGTTCGCTTGCCACGGTTTGATCTTCGGGAAGAAACCGCCGCGACGGCGGCACGCTCCAGTGCCCGGCATCCGGGTGTCCCGGTGGGTGCATTCGACCTGCCAGCGGGTCGGCATCCTCATTTGCCAGCAGTTCGTGTTCGCGAATACGCGATTCGCGGCGCCGGTGCCGATGAGCGTTGTTCTTGACGATGCCGAACAGCCAGGTGGCGACCGACGCGCGTCCCTCGAACGACTCCGCGGACTTGAGCACCTGCACCCAGGCCTCTTGCACGGTCTCTTCGGCAACTGACCTCGAACTCACCATCGTGCGAGCGAAGTTCACCATCGGCCCGTGATAGTCGCGGACCAAGGTGGCTAGCGGAATCCCGCCGACCAGACGGTCGGGACCCACCCCTTCGGGCGATACCACCGCCGGAGTCATGTCAACTGCATTTGCCTAGTTCCCAACGTAATTGGGCCTCTGACGGCGACTGGACCGGGATGAATGCGGCCTCACGGTAGCGGCGGCTCGCGGGTGTCTTGCTCGCATACCCTTTGCCGCCGGCCGTGCGAACCTCCAAAGCCGCACTGGCACTGGCAATCTCGGCAGCCGCCAGGCGCAACGCCAGCAGCTCCTTCTTGCTCGGTGGTGTCTGCCTGCCGACCGCATCGGCCAGCTCGGCCAAGGTGGCCGCCGCCGCCTGGAGTCGGCGGGCGACGGTGTCGACCTCGGGGGCGAAAATTTCGTTCACCCCGGTGAGGCCGATCTCGGCCTGCCGGACCGCCGTGGTGGCCAGGCCGACGCACATCGCCGACTGCAGGACCAGGAAGGTGGGGCGAACAGCGCCGAGGAAACCCTCGAAATCGCCTGACAACACCTGCTCGGCCGGGACGAACACATCCGCCAGGTTCAGATACGACGACGCCGTGCTGTCCATCGCCAGCAACTTGAAGTGATCACCTACCGTGACGCCAGGGGTGCTCAGCGGCAGCGCCACTACCACCTTCTCACCTCGGTCAGTGCGCGCCGCGGTGATCAGCAACGAGTCCTCGTAGAGGTTGCTGGCCCACCGAATCGGTCCGCTGAGCCGGTAGCCACCCTCGCTTGTCGTCGCGGTGAGCTCAAGGCTGCCGCAACCCGCCAACTCTTTGAAAGCCGCGGCCATCCCGGTTACCCCCAGCGAACTGCCGGCCAGCAGCGGCCGAGCCGCCGCGAGGCTGAATGGCGTTGCGGCGGTGAGTAAGTACTCGATCGCCATCCGGTTCGCCCACACCGAAAACCCGGTGCTCATACACTCTCCGGAGATGAGCCTGATCACGTCGGCCATTCGAGGCAGTTCGCCGTCGGCGTTGCCGGGTGCACCCAGACCGAGCAGCCCGGCCGCACCAAGAGCGGCGAAACTGCGGCGTGCGGTGTCCTCGCCGCGGTCCAGGGCGCCGGCGTGCTCGCGCAGGTCCGCGAGCACCTCCGGATCCAGGATCGTCTCCGAAACCGTGCTAGTCACCCTGTCTGCCTAGCCGATCGACAGCGCTGAGTCGACAATTACGGGCCGCCTGAATGTATTTACCACGGGCGACCACGCGATGGCGTTGTCGTGAATCTCCTGCAGCGTCGCGTCGTCGGTGTCCCCAGCCAGGGTCACGTTGCAGCGGATGTCGGTGAAGCCAAGCACCTTGCCGTCCGGGGTGTCACCGACACCCCACACCGCGGAGATGTCGATGTCGCCCTCCATCTCCACCTCGATCTTCGTCAGGGTGACGCCGCGGTGCGTCGCGTTGGCCAGCAGTCCCACCGAGATGCACGAACCAAGAGCCGCCAGGCAAGTCTCCGACGGGTTGGGCGCGGAGTCGTCGCCCAGCAACGCGGGCGGCTCGCCCACCAGCATTGGCGCCAGGTCGCGCACATAGGTCATGTTGCGGAATCCGGACTCGCTGACCGTCTTGGCCTTCAGCGTCTTCTTGCCGGTGCTGGGGTCGGCCTTGGCGTTACACGACAGGCGGTCCAGCCCTGCAGCATCGATGACAAGCGCGTCGGTCATGGACGTTCCTCCTCATTCCAGGCGTAATGCACGGGTCAAAGGATTAGTGCCGGGCAGCGTCGGCAACGTGACGGTGAGCTATGTCACAGCGGGCTCGGTGACAAAGTCGATGAGTTCTTCAACCCGCCCGATCAACGCCGGCTCCAGGTCGTTCCAATCGCGGACCTGCGAACGAATTCGCTGCCACGCCTTGGCGATATCGGCCTGATCCGCGTGGGGCCAACCGAGTGCCTGGCACACGCCGTGCTTCCACTCGATGTGCCGCGGCACCGTCGGCCAGGCGTTCAGACCGAGCCGCCCGGGTTTAACGGCCTGCCAAATGTCCACGTAGGGATGACCCACGACCAAGGTGTGCGCGCCGCCCGGGCCGCGCCGCACCGCCTCGGCGATACGCGATTCCTTGGAACCGGCGACCAGGTGATCGACCAGGACGCCGAGCCGGCAGCCTGGCCCGGGCCGAAACTGCTCGACGATCCCCGCCAGGTCATCGACGCCACCGAGGTGCTCGACGACCACACCCTCGATTTTGAGATCCGCACCCCAAACCTGCGCGATCAACTCCGCGTCGTGCCGACCCTCGACGTAGATTCGGCTGGCACGGGCGACTCGGGCGCGTACACCGGCCACGGCGACGGACCCGGACGCGGTGCGGGTGGGGGCGGTGGGTGCCGATCGGCGCGGTGGGGTGAGAATCACGGGTTGCCCGTCGATCAGATAGCCGGGCCCAAGCGGAAATCCGCGGGTCTTGCCGTGCCGGTCTTCCAGGTAGACGCGACCGTATTCGACGCGCACGACCGCACCGACGTAGCCCGTCTGTGCATCCTCGACGACCATGCCGTTTTCGACGGGCTGCTCGACCGAGCGGGGCTTGCGCCGC
Organism: Mycobacterium asiaticum; assembly: GCF_001673365.1. GTDB lineage: Bacteria > Actinomycetota > Actinomycetes > Mycobacteriales > Mycobacteriaceae > Mycobacterium > Mycobacterium asiaticum_A. The sequence continues at coordinate 13,611 of NZ_LZLS01000130.1, read as the reverse complement.
GCTCCCCCGGCCAGGACATCGGTTCCATAGCGATCCATCACGCGAGCAATCGTTCTTGCCGAGCGTGCATTTCGCGACGGGACACGCCGCGGGAGTCTCGCCGGTTTCACTCTCGTGAGAGAGATCACGCGATTCGGGTGCCGTCCGTTGCGAAGAAGTGCAGGTGCCCGGGCTGTGGGTGTAACCGCACCCGGCTGCCTTTGCTCGGCGGGTCGTAGCCGTCGGTGCGTGCGATGACGGGCTTGCTGATCACCGTGTCGGAGCCGGTGATTCGGCCGTACAGGTAGGCATCAGCGCCCAACTCCTCGACCACGTCGACTTCCATTTCGATGCCTACGCTGCCCAGTTCGAAGTGCTCGGGGCGAACCCCGACGACGATTCGGTCTGCGGCGCCCGCGATTTCACGGGGCAGCCCGATAATCCAATCTCCGAGGGCCACAGCCGAATCGACGACCGGCACGGTGAACAGGTTCATTGCCGGCGACCCGATGAATCCCGCGACGAACACGTTAGAGGGACTGCGGTAAAGCTCACGTGGTGGGGCGCACTGTTGCAGCACACCGTCACACAGCACCGCGACCCGGTCACCCATTGTCATGGCCTCGACCTGATCGTGGGTGACGTAGACGGTGGTGGTGCCGAGTTGGCGTTGCAGTGCGGCAATCTGGTTGCGGGTTTGCACGCGTAGCTTGGCATCCAGATTGGACAACGGCTCGTCCATCAGAAATACCCGCGGACGACGCACGATCGCGCGCCCCATCGCCACCCGTTGCCGCTGCCCACCGGACAGGTCTTTGGGCTTGCGGTCCAAATACCTTTCCAGATCCAGCATTTGGGCCGCGACCAGCACCCGGTCGCGGATCTCGGACTTCGGGGTCTTGGCTACCTTCAACGCGAAGCCCATATTCTGGGCCACCGTCATGTGCGGGTAGAGCGCATAGTTTTGGAACACCATCGCGACGTCGCGTTCCTTGGGGTCGACGTTGGTGACGTCGCGCTCACCGATCCGGATGCGTCCGGAATCAAGGGTTTCCAGCCCGGCCACCATCCGCAACGACGTGGTCTTGCCGCATCCCGACGGTCCCACCAGGACGACGAATTCGCCGTCGTCGACCAGCAGATCCAAGCCGTCCAGCGCCGCTCGGTCGGTGCCGGGATAGCGGCGGGTGGCCTGCTCGAAACTCACCGACGCCACCGCTATCCGCCCAACCCCGTCACCGCGATACCGCGGACAAACGAACGCTGCGCGAAGGCATAGACGATCACCAGCGGCAGCAGAATCAGCATCGAGGTCGCCATCAACACCGGCCACCGAGCCACGTACTCCCCGCGCAGCCGGACCAGCCCGAGGGTCAAGGTGGCCAGGCTGCTGCGTTGAATCATCAACAGCGGCCACAGAAAGTCGTTCCATATGCTCACCCAGGTGAGCACCGCGAGCACCATCACCGCGGGACGGGCGTGCGGTAGCAGGATCCGCCAATAGATCTGCCACGGCGAACACCCGTCCAAAATTGCGGCCTCCTCGAGATCGGTCGGCAGGGTGCGGAAGAACTGTCGCATCAAGTAGGTGCCAAAAGCGCTGCCGAACAAGCCCGGAACGATCATCGCCCAGGGCGTGTCCACCCATCCCAATGCCCGCATCAGGATGAACTGCGGAATCACGGTCACCGTCAGCGGCACCATCAGCGTGCCCAGGTACAGCAGGAATAGGGTGTCGCGGCCGCGAAAGTCCAACCGCGCGAACGCGTAGCCGGCCAGTGAGCAGAAAAAGACCTGCCCTGCCGTCACGCACCCGGCGTACAGCACGGTGTTGAAGAACATCCGCCAGAACGGAATCAGTCCGAAAACCTCGGTGTAGTTCGACCATTGCGGGCTGGACGGCAACAAGTTCGGCTCGCTGACCTCCCCCTCCTTCTTCAGCGAACCAGACAACGCCCACAGGATGGGAAACAGTGCGCACCAAGCGATCACGGCCAAGGCTGCGTAGGAGAAAGCGGCGCGAACCACCGTGCGCCTAGCCGAGACCACGGGAAGCCTCCCAACTGCGGCGCCGGGAGATCCGCAACTGCAGCACCGTCAACACCAGCAGGATGGCGAACATCACCCACGCCAGCGCGGACGCGTAACCGAATTCCAAGAAGGAGAACGCGTGCTGGAACAGCATGATGCCCAGGACGTAAGTCGCGGATTCGGGCCCGCCGTTGGCTCCGTTAAGCACGTAAACCAGGTCGAACGCTTGGAAGGCGTGGATGATCGAGATAACCACCACGAACGACATCGCCCCGCGGATCAACGGCACCGTGATCGAAGCGAACTGCCGAATCTCGCCCGCGCCGTCGATTTTGGCAGCCTCATAGACCGTTTCCGGAATGCCCTGCATGGCGGCCAGCAGAATCACGGTGGCGAACGGCACGCTGCGCCAGACGCTGACCATGCACAGCGAGAACATCGCCCAGTGCGGTTCGACCAGCCACGGTATGGGGTCGATCCCGACCCAGCCCAGCATGATGTTCAACAGCCCGTTGTCGGTGTTCAAAACGAACTGCCACACCACCGCCATCACGACCGAAGAAATGGCCAGCGGCAAAAAGACGATGGTTCGAAAGACATCGATTCCCTTGACTTTTCGGTTCAAGAAACCGGCAACGACCAAGCTGATCAGCACGGTGGGCAACACGGTACCCACCGTGTAGATCACGGTGTTTCGCAAGGCGATCAAAAACAGCGGGTCAGAGCTGAACAGGTGGGTGAAGTTGGACCACCCGACAAATTCGGCCGGGGTGAACATGTCCCACTTCTGGAAGCTCATGTAGAGCGAGAAGCCGAGCGGAAAGAGCATGAACAGCACGACGGCCGCCAGGTTCGGTGCCACGAAAAGCCGGCCGGACCACGCGCGTCGCCGCGACGGACGGGTGGCGGTCATGGGTTACCCAACACCTCGTCGACGGCGCGCGACAGTCCGCTCAATGACGTAGCCGGCCGCGAACCGCGCAGCACGGGGCCGAAGTTGCGGTCCATCAGCGCGACAACCTTCTCCCAGGCCGGAGTGATCGGCAGGCCCTCGGAGACGATCGGCCCATCAGTCAGTATGGCGACGTTGCCGATCCTGCGGTGGGCCTGGGCGAATCCGTCCGAATTGAGCGCGGACTTCAGCACCGGGACGAACAGGCGGGATTGTGCGATCAGGGCCTGCCCGACCGGGCCGGTGGCGAATTTGACGAACTCCCAAGCCTGCTCCTTTCGCTTGCTGGTCGAGGCGATAGCCAGACCGGTAACTCCAATGTTCGAGCAGGCGAACCGCCCGCGCGGTCCCAGCGGCAGTGGGGCGACGTCGAAGTCCAGTCCTTCGGCGCGGTCGAAGGTCTGATAGCGCCAATGGCCGCCCAGTGCCATCGCCGCTTTTCCCACCGAGAACAGGTCAGCGTTGGACATCGACTGTTGGTCGGAGTCGCTGGGTGACACCTTGTGCTTGTTGATCAGGTCGGCATAGAACTGCACCGCTTCGACGAACGCGTCGTCGTCAAAGTTCAGATGGCGCGGGTTGGTCCGCGGAGCCGACCAACGCACGCCGTTGTTCATCGCAAATAACCCGGCCGAGTAGAACGAGACCCACGCGTTGACGAAACCCCACTGGGCGACCCGGCCCGATGCCTCGCGTTTAGTGAGAGCCTTTGCGGCAGAGAGGAATTCGGCGAAGCTCCAGGTTTGCTGCCAGGTGCCCGGTGGCAGGGGCACACCGGCGGCCTCGAACAGCGCCTTGTTGTAGTACAGGTAATTCCCCGACCACTGCTCGGGGAATGCGTATTGGCCGCTGCCGCGGGAGCCTGGGTAGTTGAAGGTCCGGTACAGCGGGTCGATGCTGTCGGTGTTGAGCTGGGCAGCGAACTGCGGTTCGCGTGCCAGCATGGTGTTGAGGTCCAACAGCACGCCGCGGTCGGCTAGTTCGGCGTAGGTGAACTCCCAGGTCATCAGGACATCCGGACACTTGCCGCCCGCGCAGAACGTCGACAATTGCTGCATGACACCGGGTCCGGACAGCAGCGCGCGCACCTTGATGTCGGGGTTCCGGCGTTGGAATTCGTTGACCACCCGCATCCGCGGCCGGATTTCGTCGGGGTTCGCCGCGAAGAAGAACGTCAACGCGTCGTCATCGGAACCGCACCCGGCGGCCCACGGCGCCAGCGCGATCGCGCCTGCGCCGCGCAACAGGCTGCGCCGGCCGAACGGCTTGTCAAGCCGGGAAATACCGGACGGCATCGATCTTGTTGCCGCGCAACGCCACGTCGGCGAACAGGATGCCGCGCCCGTGATCGGAGCAGACCGACGCCACGACGGTGGAACCCGCGCCAATCACCTTGGGCCACTTGGCACCGCTGAGTTGCCGGCCGAGTTCGGCGACGTCAAGCGGGTCGCTGTCACCCAAAGTCAAACGGGCACTGGATGACAACGGTTGCGCGGCGGCGCTCTGGTCGCCTCGGGCGACCGCTTGCAGGAAAGTGTCGAGCAGCTTCTTGTGACGCGCACCGGCCCGCCGGAAGCCGGTCATGAAGCCGACGGTCCCGCGCGGCCCCTGATTGCCCAGCAACCCCTTGGCCAGCCCCACCCCTGGCTTCAGCGCTCGCGGCCCGGTCTTCAAGAATTGCAGCATCATCGCCGGCAACTCCCAATATGCGCGAAGGTGCGCAACCTTCCACTCCCCGTCGACCCGTCGGAGGTCATAGCGCAGGAAGGCCGGTATGAACATGGTGACCCCCGGGCCCATTCCCACCTCGAGTTCGAGGTCGCGCAAGACGGACTCCCCGTTGACCACATCCAGATCCCGGTGGAACTTGATGTCGCGCGGACCAATGAAGGTGTCGTAGAAGCGATAGATCTGGTCATGCCCGACGTGCGGGCTCGCGCCGACGGGATCCTCGACGCGGCCGTCGGTGGTGAAAACCCGCACCCAGGCGTCGCGGTCATGCACGGAGACCGCTTGCGGCGAGCGCTCCACGGCGCCCAGCAGGTCGTCACGGTTCGATGTCGTCATGGCAGGCTTCCGATCAATTCGATTCGGGCAGTGTGCATTTCGGTGAGAGCTTGACTGACCGACTCCGCGGATACGCCGGCGGTCAGATCCAACAACACCCTGGTCTTCAGCCCGGCGCGGGCGGCGTCCTGCGCGGTGTGACGCACACAGTGATCGGTCGCCAAACCCACCACATCGACCTCGTCGACGTCGCGCTGCCGTAGCCAGTCCAACAACGAGGTGCCTTTCTCGTCGACCCCGTCGAAGCCGCTGTATCCGGCCGCATAGGCCCCCTTGCGGAATACGGCCTCGACCTTGCTGGTGTCGAGGCTGCTTTCGAACTCGGCCCCGCGACTTCCCGCGCGGCAATGCGGCGGCCACGACGTGCGGTAGTCGGGGACATCGGAGAAATGCTCGCCGGGATCGATATGAAAGTCCTTGGTGGCCACGATGTGGTGATAACCGCGGTCGCCGGCGAGATGATCGTTGAGTGCCCGGACAACGGCGTGCCCGCCAGGGACGGGCAACGCACCGCCCTCACAGAAGTCTTTCTGCACGTCGACGACGATCAACGCTCGCACGCGGTACACACTATCGCCGAACTGGCGAGCATCTCGCGGTTTGTCTGCTGGCGGACCGGGGAACACAGCCGCCATGTTGATCCGCAGAATCGCCCGACCCATGTTGTCCGCCGTTTTCATCGGCCAAGGAGTGGACGCGCTGCTCAACCCGAAACCGGCGGCCGCGGCCGCGCAGCCGACCGTGAGCGGCCTGCAGGCATTGCCCGACTCGGTGAGCAGCAACATTCCCGCGGATGCCGAGACGTTCGCTCAGATCAACGCGGCCGTCCAGATCGGCGGTGGTGTGCTGCTCGCCGCGGGCCGCCTGCCCCGGCTGGCCTCGGCCGCGCTGGCCCTGACTGTGATCCCTGGCAACCTTGGCACGCATATGTTTTGGAATGAAACCGACCCCGAGCGCAAGGCCGAGAAGCGACGCGCGTTCTTGGCCGACGTGAGTTTGTTGGGCGGGCTGATCATCGCCTCGGCCGACACAGCGGGCAAGCCGTCGCTGGGCTGGCGAGGCCGGCGCGCCGCCGAACGGCTCTCGGACAAGGTCTCCGGTGCGCTGCCGGGTTCCAGTGATTCGTTGCTGGACTCCGATTTGGGTGAGCGCATCGTGCATGGTCTGCAGACCGGTGCCGAGCGCAGTCGCGAGCTGGCCAGCACGGCCGCCGAAAAGAGCGCACCCTACGCCGAGGCCGCGCTGGAACGCGGTCGCGAGCTGGCCAACACCGCCGCCGAAAAGAGCGCACCCTACGCCGAGGCCGCGCTGGAACGCGGTCGTGAACTGGCCAACACCGCGGCTGAAAAGAGCGCGCCGTACGCGAAGAAGGCCCGCAAGCGCGGCGAAGAGCTAGCCAGTACGGCGGCGGATAAAGGGGCGCCGTATGCCAAGGCCGCGCGCAAGCGGGGCAAGAAGCTGGCCGATACCGCGCAGGCCCGCAGCGTCGAGCTTGCCGAGACGGCGCGCGAGCGCGGCAGCGTGCTGGCCGATCGCGCCGCGGCACGCAGCAGCGAGCTCGCCGATCGGGCGGCGGCCCGCGGCAGCGAACTGGCCTATACGGCGCGCGACCGGTTTGACGACCAGCTCGGTGACCTCACCAGTCATCGCAAGCGCTGGCTGCGCTAGCCAGAAACGCCTCGACAATCGCTTCGACCTGCTGGTTGTCCTGCAGATCGACCACAACGCCGGGCTCGTCGGCGCCGAGTGCTTCCAGCGCGTCGAACTGCGACCTCAGCAGTGCCGGGGACATGAAGTGACCCGTCCGCGCGCTCATTCGGTGCTCGATCAGTTCCGGGGTGCCGTGCAGATGCAGAAACTGGATGTCCGCGCAGTGCGCACGTAACTGGTCCCGGTAGCGCCGTTTGAGTGCCGAGCAACTCATCACACCGCCGTCACTGTGATCGGACAGCCATTGCGCAACTCGCTGCAACCATGGGTACCGATCGTCGTCGTCGAGCGGGTGGCCGCCGGCCATCTTGTCGATGTTGGTCTGCGGGTGCAGGTTGTCGGCATCTTCGAACGGCACACCCAACCGCTGCGCCAGAGCGGCACCTACGGTGGATTTGCCCGACCCCGATACGCCCATCACCACGACGGGCGAGGTGCGCCGGGTCACTGCTCGTATTCGGCCTGGCTGCGGTTCCACTCCATCCAACCCACGCCGCGGCGCCCGTCAGTCGTGGCGACGTCGACCCAAGCTCGCGGAAAGTGGCTCACCCGCCCGTCCGGGCCGATCAGCCGGACCGGCGCGTGCGCGCGGATTTCAACGTTCGCGGTGATCCCGGCGGGCTGCAGCTCCAACGCCTGGTCTTGGGGTAATCCGTTGGCAGCGAAGGCTTCCCGAATGCCAACCGTGGCGAGCTCGGTGACGGCGCCGGCGCGGTCCTGGGCGTAGCCGGTGCTGATCGGTGGTGTGTTCGGAATCTGTATCCGCACGCCGTGCAGGTGGGTGCCGTCCTCGAGGTGCAGTGCGCTCCACATCCAGTCCATGCTCCACCAGTCCCGCACTCCCCACGAATGGTCACGCTGGCCAGGTACCGAAGCAATCTCATAACGGGCGTGCTTGACGGTGACGGTGCCCGACACGGTGCACGGAATCTCGTATCGGGTGGTTAGCCGGTACTGGTACGGGGCGCCGTCAGTTGTCCACACGAGGTTCATCGCCAACTCGACCGGCTCCCCCGGTTCCCCGCGCAGCAATGCCGAAGGGTCCTGGTACGACTGGCCTTGGGCTCGCAGGTCGACACGGTAGGTCTGCAGCGGTGCGCTGGCCGAGTGTTCGAGGTTGACGGTTTCGGTCAGCACCGTCCAGGCGTCCTGCGGCAGCGGCACCTGGCAGTCGACGGCCACGGTTGCCTCGTCGGGTCCGCACACCAGGGCATGAACCCATGCCGTCTGCGTATTCGGAATCAGCCCGAGGCGGAACCAGCCACCCAAACCTTCTGTCGCGTCGACGAAGTCGGCATACCAGCTTTCACTCCACAGCGGTTCGTCGGTGGCGGGGTGGGCGTGCTCGTCCTCGGGCGAGGGTCGCAGCGGCTCCGGCGCTGCCGCGTCGGGCAGAAGCGACAATGCGTCGGTATCCAGTACATGGGCGCACTGCCGCTCCAGCATCGTCATGAACAAACGGTCGCCGCGTTCGGTGCGCTCGACGAGCATCGACGACACGATCGCCATCGTCACACCGAAAAAGCTCTGTTGGCGCACACCTTCGCGGACGTCGGCCAAGCTGACGGGTGGCTGCTGCCCGAGCGCTTCGTAGTAGGCCTGCAGCAGTCCGTCGTACTGGGCGCGACGATCCGCCGCCGGCAACGCGCAGCCCAGGAAGTAGGCCAGATCGGTGAAAGCCGGTCCCCAGGAAACGGTTTGCCAGTCCACCACGGTGAGCGCCCGGTTCGCCCCCGCCGCTCCGAACAGCAGGTTGTCCAGTCGGTAGTCCCCGTGCACCAGGCCCTGGATGCCGCCGCTGGCGGCCTGCTGAGCCAGGTATCCGTCGAATGCCTCTACCAGTCGGTCGCACACGGTGCGATGCGCCGGCGCAATCCGGTCGCCGTAGCGCTCGATGAATCCGGCATACAGCGGGGCGACCATCGCTTGACTGAGCGGCGACTCCCGGTTGAGCCAAGGCGCGTCGGCCAGCGTCGCGTCACCGAGCAGCGGGCCGTGCAGCCGGCCCAGCTCGGTGACACCGAGGTAGGCCTGTTCGGTTGTGGCACCGGCGATTTCATCTCCGACCGTGGCCGGACTTGCGTCGTCGAGCAACAAATCGAACACTCCGGTGGAGATGTCGATCGCCGCGTGATAACACGGCGCGATCGCTCCGGCCAGGCGTGGCGCGATGCCGTGGTAGAAGCGCACTTCGCGCTCGTAGAGCCCCAGTGCCAGCCCGGTCTGCCGACTGACCGGATCGGTGGCGGCCACCTTCAACACCACCGACGCCGGACGGCGAACGTTTGGATCGGCATCGGCATAGGTGAGTCCGATGCGGTAGCACTCGCTCATCTGGCCGGTGCCGATGCGGTCGACGGTGAATCCGGAGACGGTCCCGGCGCGCACGGTGGCCGTCAACCACTCGGGGGTGAGGTCGCCGGGTCGCTCGATGGCCTGATCGGTGTTGGCGGGCATGAACCTCAGCGTGCCAGGTCACTGCGCCAGAGAGAAACCATCCCAGGCTAACCGGCGGTGTTGGTGCGGATCGAACTCGATGCGCGACTTGCGGTCGAAGACCATCACCGCACGATCGTTGTGCGTATAGACCGGCCAATCGTCTCCCGGCACGCCGGTGCGACTGAAGGACCGCCAACGTCGTTGCACGTTGTTGCTGACCCGCAGGGCGGGACCCCGGTCGGCCGCGGCGGTGAGTAACGCGCCGAACCGGGTGCGATAGATGTCGAAGACCGCGAACAACTCGGTGGCATGGGTGGCACCGAAGCCCGACCAGCGCAGCGCCCGCGGCGCGTAGTCATACCGGTAGAGGTAGGTGGGTGCGTGGACGCCGTGGGCCTCGGCGATCTCCCAGGCCGCCGAACTGAATGCGAAGTCACCGCCGAGCTGGATGCAGGCCTCCGGCTTCGGGTACTTCGGGTAAGCGTCGGTAATCCGTTGCCGCGCAGCGGGTTCCAGTTCGGCCAGCAATTCCTCGACCATGGCCTGGTTGGTGGGCAGCATGCCCAGAAAACGGGTGAACAGGCGTCCCTCTTCGGCATTGGTACCGACGATCAGCGGCACCCGATGCGCCTGACCGGACCGCATTGCCGTTACCGGATCGATCGGCACCACGTCGTCACCGAAGACCGGCCCGATCGGGAAGGCGCCCAGGCGCTTCTGCATGCCCTGATCGATCAGCCGGTGCTGCGTGTCGATCAGTTGCGCGGCCGATGCCCGCATCACCGCGTTCGCCGCATCCTGGCTGCGTGCGCCGAGCAGGTGGGCGAACCGGCTGGCGAACTCGGCGGCGACCTCTTGGGGCCGGGTCATGCCGGCCGCCGGACTCTCCGATATCGCTCGGTGGAACAGACCCTGGGCAGCGGGCACCGCCAGCAGCGTGGCGGTGATGTGCGCTCCGGCGCTTTCGCCGAAGATGGTGACGCTGTCGGGGTCGCCACCGAAATTGGCGATGTTGTCCTTGACCCATTGCAGCGCCAACACCAGGTCACGCAGGTAGAGATTGCTGTCGATGGTGACGTCCTGCGTCGATAGCGAAGACAGGTCCAGACACCCCAGCGCGCCCAGCCGGTAGTTGACCGACACATACACGCAGCCGCGCCGGGCCAGTGCCGCGCCGTCATAGATCGGGGTGGCCGAACTGCCCAGGATGTACCCGCCGCCGTGGATAAAGACCATCACCGGCAGCGGTTCGTCGAAGCCGGCCTCGGGCGTGACCACGTTGAGGGTCAGACAGTCCTCGCTCATCGGCTGGTAGCGGCCGACGCCGAGCATGGTGTAGCGGCGCTGCTGAGGCGCGCAGTTGGCGAAACCGTGACAATGCCGCACCCCGGACCACGGTTGCGCGGGTTGCGGCGCACGGTATCGCAGCGGCCCTACCGGTGGCCGGGCGTACGGGATCGCCCGCCAGCGGTTCACGCCGTCGCGGATGAACCCTTCGACGGTACCGGCGGTGGTGCGGGCGCGGACGATGCGCTCATGCATATTTCGACGTTAGCGGACTCGCCACTGGCACGGCGCGCGCAGCGCCCGAATCCGCTGGGTCGGGGCTAGCCTGACGGGATGCGAATCTTCGCGGTGGTCGCCGGTGCGTTGCTGGTTGCCGCGTGTTCGCACACCGGCGGCGGCCCGGCGCCGAGCCGCACCAGCACCTCCACCCAGGCCGCCCCAGTGACGACGCCTGCGGTGGCCGCCGCGCCGACCTCTGGGACGGCAATTGCGGGCGTCATCGCCTGGATCGAGGCGGGCCATCCGGCCGATCCGGCGCGCTATCAGCTCGACGACAATGTCGCTTTCAGCGCCCCGGGCGGCAAGGCGAAGTGCACTACCGATGCCAAGCACACCGCCGGATTGCTGTCCTGCCTGGTCGACTTGACCAGTCCCCCGCCCCAACCGGAAACCGCCTACGGCGAATGGAAGGGCGGTTGGGTCGACTTCGACGGGGTCAACCTGCAAGTGGGAGCGGCCCGCGCTGATCCGGGACCGTTTCTCGCGGGCACCGGTGCCGCGCTGGTCGACGGAGACTCGTTGTCGTTCGGCGACTACCGCTGCCGCGGCGAGCAGGCCGGTGTGGTCTGCGTGAACTATGCCCACCAATCGGCCACCCGAATCAGCGCCGCGGGCGTCGAGCCGTACGGGTGCCTTCGCTCAGTGCCACCGCCCGACGGCGTCGGTATCGCCTTCCGCTGCTCCTGAGCCGTTACCAGGTGACCAGTAGCTCTTTCATGCCGTAGATGTCAGCATCCTTGAACTTCAACTCCTGCGGCGGCACAGCCACTTTCAAGCTCGGCAGCCTGCGGGCCAGCGCGGCGAACGCTACCTGCATTTCGACGCACGCCAGGTTCGCCCCGATACATTGGTGCACACCGTATCCGAAACCCAGGTGGCCGCGGTTGTTCCGATCGGCGTCGAAATCCTCTGGCTGCTCGACAAATTCGGCGTCCCAGTTCCCAGCGGGCAGGTTCATCACCACGTAGTCGCCGGCGCGGATCAACTGGCCACCCAGCACGAAATCCTCGGTCGCCACCCGATCCACCTGACTGTGCACGATGGACAGATAGCGCATCAACTCTTCGACGATGCCGGCGATGACGGCACGATCTTCGGTTTCGCCGAGGCGCTGGAAAACATTCGGATGTTCCAGCAGCGCAACGGTTCCCAGCGAGATCATGTTGGCCGTCGTTTCGTGTCCGGCCTGCATCATGATCACACTCGTCATAGCGGCCGTCTCGCGGTTCATCTGACCGGTCGCCACATGGTCGATCACCAGGCGGCTGATCAGATCGTCGCCCGGTTCGAGTTCCTTGCGGTCCACCAGTTCCTGGATGTAGACGTACATCGCCATGAAGGCCTGCGACTTCTCCTCGTCGGTTGATCTGGTGTCCAACCCGACGGTGGTGTGGTGCTGGAATAGCTCGAGATCCTCGGGCGGGACTCCCAACAACAGCGCGATCACCAGCGACGGCACCGGCAGCGCGAAATCACGGACGATGTCGGCGGGCGGCCCGTTGCTGATCATCGCGCCCAGATAGTGGTCCACCAGGCCCTGAATCTGCGGCCGCATCGCCTCGGTGCGCCGGAACGTGAAGTTAGCGGTCAGCATCCGTCGTAGCCGATGGTGCTCGGGATCGTCGACCCGGGCGAACATCACCGGTGTGTTCTCGGTGGTCTGGGGTTTCAAGAAGTCGGGAATGGTGTCCGCAGACAGCCGCGGATCGACCAGCGCAGCCCTGATGTCGGTATAGCGGCTTACCACCCAGGCGGGTTGCCCGTGGTAGATCGCCTGCTTCAGTCCGGGCTCGGCCCGCCAGCGCACGAATTCGGCCGGGGGCGCCAGCGGACACTGCGCGGCCCGCGGCACCGGGATGGTCGGCAGGTCTGGTTCGGAGCGGACTTCGGAAGTTGTTGACATGACCGGTCTTTCCGATAAGTGTCACATGGCTGCCAGTTGTACGAGCCTAGGACTGCGCCTTACTGGCAGTCAACTGTCAGTTACGCTGTGCTGGTGATCGCCGTCGAAGACCGACCGCCACTGCGCGCCGATGCGGCACGCAACGTCGATCGCATCCTGCGCGCCGCGCGGGAGGTCTACGGGGACGTCGGCGCGGACGCCCCGATTGAGGCGGTGGCCCGTCGCGCCGGGGTCGGGGAACGCACGCTCTATCGCCGGTTTCCGACGAAGGGCGAATTGGTCAGAGCGGCACTGGATCAGAGCATCGCCGAGAACCTCACCCCGGTGATCGATGCGGCCGTCGGCCGCACCGACCCACTGCACGGCATCACCGAATTGCTCCATGCGGCAATCGAACTCGGTGCCCGCGAGCGCAGCCTGTTGACCGCCGCGCATCGGGCCGGATCGTTGACTCCGGATGTCTCCGATGCGCTAGATGAGGCGCTTCGCGGCCTGGTCCGGCGCGGCCAGCAGGCCGGTCGGGTGCGCGCCGATCTGGTCGCCGACGATCTGCCACGCCTGATCGCGATGCTGTACAGCGTGTTGTCGACGATGGATTCGGGCAGCGATGGTTGGCGACGGTACGTCGCACTCACCATCGATGCGATCTCCACCGACGGGCACCAACCGCTACCTCCGGCACCGGCATTCTGCTACGAGTCAGCGCCAAATAGCTGGCCGCTCTGAGGGTTTCGCGCGTCACCCACTGCTGCCGTTGCTGCCGAACAGCAACCCGCCTCCACCACCGGATCCGCCCGACCCGTCCAATCCGGGAGGAACGCCCGGCGCACCATCCCCGCCGGCGCCGCCATTGCCGCCGTCGCCGATAAGGGTGGTCGATCCGCCCGCACCGCCTGACGTGGCAGTTGCGCCACGCTGACCGCCAGCGCCGCAGCCCCAATCAGCAGCAGCGACCACACCGGTA
>NZ_LZLS01000129.1 GCF_001673365.1 Mycobacterium asiaticum | reverse complement strand
TCGAGGCCGGGCGAACGTCGATGCTGATGATGGACGACCCCGAGCACAGTCGGTTGCGCAAGATCGTCGCGCGCGGTTTCACACCGCGCGCTGTCGAGCGGCTGCGGTCTGACCTGACCGAGCGAGCCCGCCGAATCGCCGAGCGGGCCGCAGCACAGGGGTCGGGCGATTTCGTTCGACAGGTGGCTTGCGAGTTGCCGCTGCAGGCGATCGCCGGCCTACTCGGAGTGCCGCCGGAGGAACGCGAGCAGCTCTTCGACTGGTCCAATCAGATGGTCGGCAGCGACGATCCGGAGTTCGCCGACCACGACTCGCTGACCTCTGCAGCCGAAATGATCTGGTACGCCATGCAATTGGCGGAGCGACGGGCTGCCGAACCGGGCGAGGACATCGTCACCACGCTGGTGCAAGCGGACGTCGACGGACAGCGGCTTTCCGATGCCGAGTTCGGCATGTTCGTAGTCACGCTGGCAATTGCCGGCAATGAGACGAGCCGCAACTCGATCACGCAGGGGATGATCGCATTCACCGACTACCCCGACCAGTGGGAGCTGTTCAAGTCCCAACGCCCTACGACCGCGGCCGACGAGATCATCCGCTGGGCGACGCCGATTACCGCGTTTCAACGAACCGCGCTGGCCGACACCGAACTTGGCGGCATCGCAATCAAAGAGGGCCAACGACTGGTGATGTTCTATCGCTCGGCCAACTTCGACGAGGACGTCTTCGACGACCCGTACACGTTCAACATCTTGCGCAGCCCCAACCCGCATGTCAGTTTCGGCGGCACCGGAGCGCACTACTGCATCGGCGCCAACTTGGCGCGCATGACGATCGACCTGATGTTCAACGCGATCGCCGACACCATGCCGGACCTGACTTCCCTGGGCGAGCCGGACCGGTTGCGGTCGCCGTTCATCACCGGCATCAAGCACTGGCAGGTCGACTACGGCAGCAGGTGCCCGGTCGCGCATTAAAGCGGTTGAGCCCGTCAACCGGGTTCGTCGTCATCACCGGTTTCGCGTAGGAGCATTTCGGGGTGGTGGTAGCGGTTGATTCGTGGTCGACCGTGGTCCTGGTGGCCCGGTGGAATCCATTCGGTGTCGCCCTTGGCGTTGGTGCGTGTAGTCCAGCCGTCTTCGGCTAGCGGGTGGTGTTCACCGCAGGCGAAAGCCAGGCCATTGGCGTCGGTCTTGCCCGACAAGGCGTAGGGCAGCACGTGATGGACTTCGCATTGGTAGCCGGGCACTGGGCAGCCGGGAAACGAGCAGCCACGGTCCTTGGCGTAGAGGACAAGTCGCTGTGCGGGGCTGGCAAGGCGTTTCGTGTGATACAGCGCCAGGGCTCTGCCCTTGCCGAAAATGGCGAGGTAATGGTGCGCGTGACGGGCCAAGCGGATCACGTCCGACATGGGCAAGATGGTGCCGCCACCGGTCAGCCCTCGGCCGGCGGCGGCCTCCAGGTCTTTGAGTGTGGCGGTGACGACGATCGACGTTGGTAAACCGTTGTGCTGACCCAACTTTCCCGATGCCAGCAACGCCCGCCCTCCGATCAGCAGGGCGTCATGAAAGCGTTGGGCCTTCGAGCGCAAGTCTTTTCGCGCGGCCTCTTCGGAAGGCTCGTCATCGACCACCGGGTTTTCGTCGTCGCGGTTGCACTGTCCGGGGGCGCCCAGTTTGGCCTCGATAGCTTCCAAGGTGGCGCGCAGCTCCGGATCGACGTAGCCGCTGATGCGCGACAGACCGTCGGATTCCTGCTTACCCATGGTGATCCCGCGCTTGCGGGCCCGATCCTCGTCGGTGAAATTCCCGTCCGGGTTGAGCCAATCCATCAGCTGCTGCGCCAATCCGTGCAGGTCATCGGGACGACGCGAGGTGGCCAGCCCGGCCAGCTGTTGCTCGGCGGCCTCGCGGGTGCCTGGATCCACCCCGGCGGGCAACTTATCGAGGAAGGTGCGGATCACCTTGATATGTCCGTCGCCGATCTCGCCGGCGAGATGGGCAGCCGCCGTGGCGGTGAGCTTGGCAGGTAGGGGTTCACCGGTCAGAGCCCGACGTGGCCCGAGGTCGTCGGCATCGGCCACGCGGTGTCGGGCTTCGGCGCGGGTGATGTGCAACCTGTCGGCGATCACGTTCGGCAGGCGCCCGCCAAGTTCATCCTCCGAACATTGCGCGGCGAGCAGGTTGATCAACGCGTGCTGGGGTGCACGCACTAGACGCCCCACCGTTTCTGAGGTCTCCAGCAGGCCGAGCCACTCGGAGGCAGTTACGCTGTCGAACGTCAACGCACACCATCGTTTTGCGTATTCGCGCAGCCCTTCGGCGACCTCGGCGATCTCCTCACGACTGCTGCAGCTCATAGCCAAATTTTATGGAGCAGCACTGACAAGTTTTCGGTTTCCAAGGCCGCTAAGCGTTTGCAGTGCAGTGCATTTCACTCAAGGTGATCGGCGTCCGCGCGAGCGTGCACACAATGCCAGCCGCCCCGGCGTGTCGTCGTACACGTGTGCACGTCGCGACACAGTCGGACCTCAACGGCTTACCCGGTACTGTCGTCCGCGCTCCTCGCGCACCCACAGCACACCGTCGCCGGCCCGCGCCCCTTCGGAGATGAGTTCGCGCTTGAGGATCTTGTTGGTCGCGGTCCGCGGGAGGGCAGCATTGACTCTTACGTAGCGCGGCCATGCCTTGGGCGACAGGTCAGCCTGGGCGGCAAGGAAATCGCCGAACTGCTCGGGCGTCAACGTGGCTGCGTGGTTGAGCACCAACGCGGCCATCACCTGATCGCCCACCAGCTCGTCCGCAACGGCATACACCGCAACGTGGTTGACCTCCGGAATGCGTTGCAGAATCCGTTCGATAGGACCAGACGCGAGATTCTCCCCGTCCACCCGCATCCAATCCGCGGTGCGGCCCGCCAAGTAGATCCAGCCGTCGCTGTCCCGGTAGGCCAGGTCGCCCGACCAGTACATGCCGTGTCGCATCCGTTCCTCGGTGGCGGCAGGATCGTTGTAGTAGCCGGTGAAGCCGCCGACGCCGTAGGTGTTGACCAATTCGCCGACGGCATCATCGAAGTTGGCCAGCGCACCGTGTTCATCGAAAATTGCTGGTGCACATTCGGTTACGGTCTCCGGGTGGTAGACACTTACGCCGGGATAGCCTTTTCCGATCGAACCCGGCGGAGTGCCGTCTTCGCGCATCACCACGACGGCGAACTCACTCGAACCAAAGCTGTCCACCACCCGGCAGTCGAAACGCCGTGCGAATTCCTCGATGTCGCGTTCGGTGGCTTCGTTGCCGAACGCCGCACGCAACGGATTATCGGCGTCGCCGGGTAGTTCCGGGGTGGCCAGCACCAACGCCAGTGGCTTGCCGACGTAGTTCAGGTAGGTCACGCCGTAACGACGGATGTCGGCCAGGAACCGCGACGGCGAAAACTTCGCGGGCACCATGGTCGCCCCGCAGGCCAGAGCCACCGCCCAACCCGCTGCCACCCCGTTGGAGTGAAACAGCGGCATTGCCAGATAGCAGACGTCATCGGCGGTGAGCCCGAAGCGTTCCACCAGGCTGGCACCGCACAGCACGGCCATCGCATGCGCGAACCGCACCGCTTTCGGGTCGCCGCTGGTACCGGAAGTGAAGATCATGACGACAGCGTCGACGCCGCCGACCTCGATAGGCACCAGGGATTCCGCGGTCGCGACGGCGTCGCGATATGCCGCGGTGTCGACGTCAAGTACGGTCAAGCCGTTCAGGTCGAGGCCGTCCAGCAACGGCGAGTGTTCGGTATCGACGAGCACCACCTGGCTGTCCGAGCGCCGGATGTCGGCGAGTAGACCCTGTCCGCGGCGGGTCGTGTTGATCCCACACAGCACGTAGCCGCCCAGCGCTGCCGCCGCCATGGACCGCAGCATCTCAGGCGAATTACCCAGCAGCGCAGCGACATGCAGCGGGCGGGTCCGGTCGACGAGATTCAGCACCACCGCCGCTTCGGTGGTGGCCTCGGCCAAATGCTCCCGCCAGGTCCAGGTCCGATCACCATAGGCAACCGCCACGGTGTCGTCGTCTTTGCGGGACCGCAGCAACTGTTGCAACGTCTCAAACACCCGGCCGGTACCTTAGCAGCGTGATTCCGTGTTCGGGCACGTCGCAGAATACCGGGACGACCCGCATTCCGAGTCGAATGTCTTGCGGTGCGACGTCGAGAAGTTCGGTGCTGACTTTTGGACCCACATCCCATTCGACGACGGCGAGCAGTTGCGGCACCTGCTCCGCCCAGGGTGGCCCGGTTGGGCGACGTGCGACGGTATAGGTGTAAAGCGTTCCCATTCCGTCGATTTCGCGCCACTGCAGATCGTCGGCAAAAGTGCCGGGTGCCAGCGTGCGCGGATAGAAGACATAACGGCCGGACGACGGTGAGTACTGAATCAGAATGCGATGCTCGCGCAACGCATCCCAGTATGGCTGTGACACTGGCGTGGGCTCGGGCATCGGGCGCAGGTCGCTCACTTCAGTCGCCTCCCATCACCAAAGCCACTTGCTCGCTCATGATCCCGCCGGTACCGGTGACGAACGCGGTGTTGCAGTCACGTACTTGCGCATCCCCGGCTCGTCCCATGAGCTGGCGCGCCGCATCGACCACGTGATGCATTCCACCGGCCATACCCGCCTGTCCATAGGACAGTTGACCGCCGGCGGTGTTGATCGGGAAGTCGCCACGGAAGGTGAGATCGTGTTCGGTCAGCCAAGCCATCCCCGTACCTTTGGCGCAAAATCCCGCATCCTCCAGCGTCATCAGCACCGTGATCGTGTAGCAGTCGTAGATCGACGCGACGTCGACATCCCCGCGCCGACGCCCGGCCATCCCGAACGCCTGGTCGGCGGCGCGAGCCACCGGTGTGTGCAGGAGATCGTCGGCGTAGGTGGGGGTTTTGAAGCGAATGTGCTCGCCGAAGCCCTCGATCCACACGGCCCGGTGGCGGGCGCCGCGCGCCACATCGACGTTGGCGATCAGCACCCCGGCGCCGCCTTGCACCCGCATCACGGTCTCCAACATGTGAATCGGGTCGGCAATCACGGGACTGCCCAGTACGTCGTCCACGGTGATCGGCTTGCCGTGAAACACCGCGCCGGGGTGCGCGCAGGCGTTGGTCCGCTGCTGGACCGCGATGCTAGCCAAAGCGGCTGCATCGTAGCCATATTCGGCCGTGTAACGCTGCGCGATCTGCGCATACGGAGCGTTCTGGCCGACGTTGCCGTAGGGTATCTCGAATTCCGCCTGCGGCGAGCCGTAGTTATTGCTCGACGCCCCATACCAACCCAACGAGCGCCCGGGCCGGCGCTCCGAGCGCGGCAGCTCCAGTGATCCGGGCACCACCGCCAGCACTGCGTCGCAGATGCCCAGTTCGACTGCCGCCGCCGCCCGCCACACCATGCCAGCCGCGGTGGCGCCGCCAAGATCGACGCGGTCACCGAAATTCACTGGCAGACCAAGGTATTCCGACAGGGTGGCGGGCGCGAACATGTCCGATTCGGCTATGCCGTGGCACGACAACCCGTTCACCACCGCGGGTTTCACCCCGGCATCTTCGATGACCGCCTTCGCCAATGCCGCATATTGGTCCAGGGTGAACGACGCCGGCCGGGTCTGGCGTCGTTCGGCGGGCAGTTCCGCGATACCGATGATGGCCGCTTCGCCGCGCAGCCCGTTCGTTGACCCGGTCACCGGTGGCTCCTTTGCGGGAGCGCAACGGTGGCCGTTCCCGGCATCAGCACCTCGTCGCCACGGCGGCAGAAGATTTCGACGTCCACGAATCCCTCGGCATCCTGCTTACCGGTGACCACACCACCGAAGTGCAGCTCCTGGCCGGGATAGGCGATCGCTCGATTCTGCACCGAAAACGCCACCAACCGGCCCGCGCCGCCGATCCAATCGGTAAGCGCACGCGACAATAACGCCGCTTGCAACGGCCCCTGCACGAGGACGTTGTCGTAGCCCTCGACGTCGCGCGCCCAGTCCTTGTCGTAGTGGATGCGATGCCCGTTGTAGGTGGCCGCGCTGAAGAAGAACATCTGGGCTTCGGTGACCGTGATCGCCAAAGCCGGTATCGCGGAGCCGGTTTGGACGTCTTCGAAGTACACCTGATCGGTCATGCGGGCCGCGCAATCATCGACGTGGTGGCCTGCGCAACCAACTCATGGTGCTGGTTGCGATACTCGCTGCGCCACGTCACCAACACGAATCGTCCGGAGCGGCCTTCTTTTTCCACAATCGACTCGACGGTTCGGACCATTTCGATCTCGTCGCGGTGGTAGGCGGGCAGGTGAAACGTGGTGTTCTCACCGCCGGCCATGCGTCGGGGCGCACGCGGAAACGCAAGGCCGCCGGTCGCCGCCCCGGACGACCCGTCGGGTCGCAGGTTGTGCAGTGCGGTCACACCGAGGATGGCGTACTGCAAGAACAGTGGCGGACAGATGACGTCGCGGTAGCCGTGCGAGCGCGCGTAGTCGCTGTCGAACCACAGCGGGTTGTGATCGTCGACGGCGGCCGCCCAGCGCTGCCAGTCGCGTTTGGTCACCTCGCCGCTGGCGGTCGCCACCACGGTGCCAACTCGTTGCGCAGATTCGGGGTCGATAAGACTTTCGGTCACTGTGCGTTCTCCCAGTCCATCTCGTCCTCAAGCCATTTCGCGGCCACATCGGCGCCGCCGCCCAGCGTCGAAAGTAGCCGTGCCCGTTCGGAGAACAGGTGCAGGTCGGTGTCCACGACGTAACCCATTCCGCCGTGTAGCTGGTGGGCGTCGAGCGTGACCTGTTTGATCGCGGTGGCGTGCATCTTGGCGATCGCGGTCTCGCGGGTGCCGACCCGTCCGCGTCCGATCCAGAACAGCGCCGATTGCGCGGAGAGTCGGGCAGCCGTGAGCGCGATGCGGATGTTGGCCACCAGATGCTGAGCCGCTTGGAAGGAGGCGATCGGCCGACCGAACTGTTCGCGCATCGTGGTGTGTTTGACGGTGCGCGCCAATACTGCTTCGCCCACACCGACCAGATCCAGACACAGCAGCGCGACCGCCGCATTCGCAACACGGCGCATTTCACTCTCGCCTATGTCGAGGACCCGGTCGTCGCCGCTGACGGCGACGTCGTCGAAGACGATCCGGGTAGCGCGGTGACCACCCATCAGCACGAGCGGTTCGACAGCAATCCCGGGCGAGTCCGCGTCGACGACGAACACCTTTGTACCGGCGGCACTTCCGGCGCCCACGACCACGACATCGATGCGTTCGTCGTGGTAAACGAAGTCGGCTGCGCCGCTCAGGCACCATCCGTCAGCGATCGCCGAGGCGCGCACCGCACCCGGCGAGGCGGCGTCACGCGCATTCCACAACGCGGTAGTGGCCCGCACCGTTCCGGCCGCCAAACCAGGCAGCCAAGCCACACGCACCTGCCGGCTACCCAGCCAGTCGAGCGCCAGCGCGGCCTGCACCGTGCTGTGCACGGCCATGGGGCACAAGGCACGTCCGGCCTCCACACAAAAGACACCGAGGTCGGTTAATCTGCCGCCGGATCCGCCATATTCTTCCGCGATCGCCAGGCCGAGTAGACCTCCTTCGGCAAGCGCCTTCCACAAACCCGGTATGTCGCGGTCCGCCAATAGGTTTCGGCACATTGCGGCCAGATCTCGTTCGTCCTGATCGGGGATGAGTCGCATCCTTCACCGCCCGTAGGAGGGCATGCCGTAACCGCGCTGGGCAATCACGTCGCGTAGCACCTCGTTGGTTCCGCCGCCAAATCGCATCAACGGCGACACCCGGTAGAGCCGCTCGAAGAATCCATCCAGCGGCGCACCGGTGCTGCGATGCGCCAACAGCCCGTCGGGACCCAACAGTTCGAGCGCCAAATCCGCTATCCGCTGGCGTAATTCGCTGGTGAAGATTTTCTCCACGCTCACCTCGACCGAGGGTATGTGTCCCCCGTCGAGGATCGACGCCGCCTCGTATCCCATCAGCTTCGCGACTTCGACGTCAGCCTCGGCCTGGGCAAGGCGGCGACGAAACGCGGGGTTGTGCGCGGGCACCGACCCGTCGCGAACCGGCAGGGACGCTACCGCCACCAGGTCGTCGAGCGCTCGACGCAGATCCCCCGCGTTGGTCAGCGCACCGCGCTCCAGATCCAGCGCGCCGGTGATGTAGGTCCAGCCCTTGTTCATCTCGCCGATCAAATTCCCGGCCGGTACCCGTACGTCGCGGAAGAACGTCTCGTTGGTGCGATAGCCCGACCACGCATAAAGCGGCCGCACCTCGATGCCCGGACGGTCGATGGGCACCATGATTACCGAGATGCCGCGGTGTCGTGGCGCATCGGGATCCGTGCGCACGCAGAGCCATTCGTGCGTGCAGCGCTGGGCACCGCTGTTCCAGATTTTGGACCCGTTGATTACCCAATCGTCGCCGTCACGCACGGCGCGGGTTCGCAGACTGGCCAGGTCGGTACCGGCGTCAGGCTCCGAATAGCCGACCGCACAGACGATTTCACCGCGGGCGATCGCCGGCAGAAATTCATTCTTGTTCTGCTCGGTGCCGTGCCGCATGATCATCGGCGCCACCGAGGTGACCGTGAGGTCCGGCCCTGGCACGCCCCAGTACTCAAACTCGCTCATCAGCAGGTGCTGATGGATCGCAGTCTTACCGAGGCCGCCGTAGTCGCGGGGCCAGTTCAACCCGAACCAGCCACGCTCACCGATCTTGCGACGGAATGCCGTTAACTCCCCGCCCTGAAACTCGAGGTCGTGCTCAGCCAATTCGGCGCGCAGCGCCGCAGTGACGTTGTCCCGGAGGAACTGCCGTATCTCGCCCAGCCAGGCCCGTTGCTCGTCATTGAGCTCGAAGTCCACAACGGCGACATTAGTACTAGGGCAGTACTAGGGCGCTTGACGACCGGCCGGACACTCGACGGGGTGCGCGTCGGCCGGAACGTCCCTGATCGCGCGGACGCTGACGCGAGCGCCGCGGTGCGGGACGAAGATGACGTGCTTGAGCTTCTGCCGTTCCCCCGGGGCCGTCGTGGTGTGCAGATCAGCCCGGCGCAGGATCTCCCGAAGCACCACCCGCATCTCGACCATCGCGAAGGTGGCGCCAAGACAGCGCCGGTTGCCGCCCCCGAACGGAAACCAGGTGGTCGGGGTCAACGTCGCACCGATCATCCGATCCGGGTCGAATCTGTCCGGATCCGGATAGACCTCGGCGCTGGCGTGCACCAAACCCATGCCCGGCACGACCATGGTTCGGGCCGGCAAGCGGTACCCGGCCACGTCGACGGGCTCGGTGAGCACGCGGCCCACGTCGAACACCACCGGGCGGATTCGCAGCGTCTCCTTTGCCACCGCGTCGAGATACTCGTCGCCGGCCGGGTCGCCCGCCGCGCGCACCGCTTTGGCCAGGGCATCCGGATGGCGGGTCAGGCGCTCCAGCGCCCAGCACAATGCGGTCGCCGTGGTGTCATGACCGGCCACCAACAGCGTGATCAGCTGGTCGCGCAGCTCGCGGTCGGTCATCGGGTTCTCGGCGCGGACCAGCATGGCCAGCGTATCGGTCCGCTCGGCGAGGTTCGGGTCGGCGCGACGGTCGGCGATCTCTGCGTAGAGCAGACGGTCGGCCTCGGCGATGCATCGGCGTAGCGCCCGCCACGGGCGACGACGAAGCAGCTTCGGGTTGGTGATCCCCACGCTCTCCCACGGACCGATATCGAGCAACTGCGGCATGACGGTTCGCAGTGCGGTCAACCGTTCGGGGTCGGTGGCGCCGACGACCGTCCGCAGGATTACCTCCAGGGTGATCTCAGACATCTTGGGCGCCAACGCAAAACGTTCGCCCACCGGCCACGCTGCCACATTGGCGGCGGCGATTTCGGCCATCAGTCCGGCCTGCCGGGAGACCGCGTCGCGGTGGAAAGGGGGCAGCATCAACCGACGCCGCGCTCGGTGGGCGTCATCGTCGATCACCAATAGTGAGCTGTCCCCCAACAACCCACTCAACATTCGGTTGGCCTCTCCAGCGTGAAAGACGCTGGGATCGCCGGCGAACACCGTCTTGATGTCGTCGGGGTCAGACAGGTACACCATGGTGCCCAGGAACGCGATACGCAGCGCGAACACCTTGCCGTAGCGCCGTCGGCAAGCGGCCACCGCTGCCGCCCCGTGCCCCATCATCAACGCCGCCAGTACCCAACCGGGCAGTCGGGGTCCCGGCGGCTGTGCCGCCGACTTGCGGTCCGTCATGCTTCGATCGTCGGCGCCGCGGGCCACCGGGTCAACTTCGATGCGCCGACGCGAAGTGCTTCGTTGACTAGCACCGACCGCGGCCATACATTACTAGCTAGTTGTCTAGCCAATCGGGCTGGGAGGCCGCCATGACCGTCAGTGCCGCTCCCGCAAGCGTTTTCGACGCTGACCTGCCGACGCTGACCTACGACCCCGCCGAGACCCCCGCGCAGGTCTATCCCCGTATCCAGGCGGCACAGCGGCAAGCACCGATCGCGCTGGGCCCGTTCGGACCCGAGTTGCTCTCCTATCACCTCGTCCGTTCAGCGCTGCGCGATCATCGTTTACAGATTCCGCCGGGCCTCAACCTGGTGGTGCAGGGCATCACTTCGGGTCCGTTGTGGGACAAGGTGACCAACAGCCTGCTCGGCCTGGAAGGCGAGGCGCATCATCGGCTGCGAAGTCTGACCGCCAAGGCGTTCACCCCCCGAGCCACCTTGCGTCTGCACGACACCATGGTTTCGGTGATGAACGAGTTGGTGGACCGCGTCGCCGACGCAGCAGGCTGCGACGTCGTCACCGATCTCGCACGTCCCTACCCGGTGCCGATCATCTGCGCGCTGCTCGGGGCACCTCGGGAAGACTGGCAACAGTTCTCGCTTTGGGCGGACGAGATTTTCAAGGCTTTCACGTTCATAGCCGGGGTCAGCGAAATCGAGCCAGATGTCATGCGCGCCTGGTATCAACTCGACGACTATGTCGACGACATGGTTGCCCGGCGTCGGCACACCCTGACCGACGACCTGCTTTCCGACCTGATCCGCGCCGAGGACGACGGAGACAGCTTGACTCCAGCCGAACTGCGCATGCTTGCGGGCG
This sequence comes from Mycobacterium asiaticum, assembly GCF_001673365.1. Classification (GTDB taxonomy): domain Bacteria; phylum Actinomycetota; class Actinomycetes; order Mycobacteriales; family Mycobacteriaceae; genus Mycobacterium; species Mycobacterium asiaticum_A. The sequence continues at coordinate 9,490 of NZ_LZLS01000129.1, read as the reverse complement.
GGCTGTTGTTGGCCGGTACGGACACCACTCGCAACCAGTTGGCGGCTTCGGTGCATGTGCTGTGCGAACATCCCGAACAGTGGGATCTGCTCAAGCAACGCCCCGAACTGGCGATGCATGCGGTCGAGGAGACCATGCGACACTCACCCATCGCAGGAGGGACGCTGCGCCTCGTCGTCGAGGACATGGAATTGGGTGGCTACCTCTTTCCCGCGGGCACCATGGTTTTGGTGAATACCGCTGCGGCCAACCGTGATCCGGCTGTCTACGCCGAACCCGACCGAGTCGATATCACCCGCGAAGACGCACCGGCCATCCTTACGTTCGGTGGTGGCGTCCACTACTGTCTGGGCGCCAACCTGGCCCGACGTGAACTTGCCGAAGCGCTGACCGTACTTACGAGTCGGCTACGCAACCCGCGCATCGTCGGTCCTGCGCCTTGGAAGCCGATGGTCAGTCTGAGCGGGCCGATTAGTCTGCCGATTGAGTTCGACGGGTAGTCAGCGCGTATTCAGGGACGCCAAGAAGGCGCCAAGGAATTCCCAAGTGGGGCAGCTGATCCTTGTCTCAGCAGTTCCCCACCACCACAAAACAAAGGAGTTCCAATGATCAGCAACCGAATTCGCGCCCTCGTCGGCATGTCCCTGATGGCCGGCAGCATCGGACTGGCGGCCTTCGGAGCCGTCGGCACCGCCAACGCGGCGCCCTCCACCCCGCTGCCTACCGGCAGTTACACCTGCTATGACTACGCCACCCAGATCTTCTACACCTGCTACTACTGAGCCGGCAGAACGCAAGTGGCGTAATCACTTTCACCACCACGGCGGTCACCGCGTGCCTCTTGCACCCATAGGACGGTGACCGTTTCTATTGCATGGCAGGCCGGTACGACGACCACGGATGAGCCGACTCCAGTTGTGCCGCAACGCGGATCAACACCTCTTCGCGCCCGTATGCGGCGGCGAGCTGCACACCGATAGGTAGACCCTCGGCGTTGCGGTGCAAGGGTAGGCTGATCGCCGGCTGCCCGCTCATATTGAACGGTGGTGTAAAAGCGGCGAACTCCCCGCCGCGGCGCATCGGCGCCGTCGGATGCTCGGGATTGTTCTCGAACTCGCTGAGCGGCAACGGTGGTTCGGCGACCGTGGGGCTGAGCAACAAGTCCCAGCCGTCGGCCCACCACTGCTGCAGCGCACGCCGGAACGCGTAGACCGCGTTCTCCGCGGCGGCGTAATCGACGGCACTCAGGTCCTGCGCCCGCTCGATGAGCGCCCAGTTCACCGGCTCGATGTCATCGGCGGTCACCTGCCGGCCCAGCGTCTGACTGAAACCTCGCGCCGCCATCGCCATCTGAGTTGCCCACAGCGCCATGAACTTCTGCTGCAACGTGGTGTCAGCCAGACACGTCGGCCACGCCGGTTCGACGCTATGGCCGAGACTTTCCAGCATCGACGCCGCGGATCGCACCGCGGCAACGCAATCCTCGTGCAGGAAGCCCCCGCGCGGATGAACGTCGAGCAGGCCGATCCGCAACCGGCCCGGTTCGGCGCCGACCTCTTCGAGGTACGGACGCTGGGGCGTGGGAGCGATCACGGTGTCGCCGACGCCGGGACCGCGCACCGCGTCGAGCAGGCTAGCGGTGTCGCGCACCGTGCGGCTGACGCACAGTTCGACCCCGAGCCCCACCTCGGCGCGCAACGGGCCGACGGTGATGCGTCCCTGGCTTGGCTTGAGTCCCACCAGCCCACAACACGACGCGGGGATGCGGATGCTGCCGCCACCGTCGGAGGCATTGGCGACCGGAACCATCCCGGCTGCCACCGCCGCGGCCGCACCGCCACTGGACCCGCCCGGCGTGCGGTCCAAAGCCCACGGGTTACGGGTCGGGCCCCATGCCAACGGCTGGGTGGTCGGCAGGCTGCCCATCTCGGGGCTGTTCGTCCGTCCGGCGATCACCAGGCCGGCCGCCTTGAACCGGGACACCAGGGTGGTGTCGGCGGCGTCGATCTTGCCCGCATTCTTAAGTGCCACATTGCCGTTGGACAGCGTTTGGCCCGCGAAACTCGTGTACAGATCCTTGAGCAGAAACGGCACACCACGAAACGGTCCGTCGGGCAACCCTGGATCGGCGGCCACCGTTCGAGCATGGTCGAACCACTCGATAACCACCGCGTTCAACACCGGGTCGGACTCCTCGATGCGCTCGATCGCCGCCTCCAACAACTCGCTCGGCGTCACCTCGCCCGTGGCGACCAGCGCCGCTTGGTCGGTGGCATCCATCCATCGTGTTTCCTCGGCAAGGCCAGTCATGGGATTTGGTCTACCACGCCGACTCAAGCCTGCCGCGCCGCCTCCTGAACGAGTTGCACCCGGGATGACAGGCCCAGTTTGGTGTAGATGTGGGTGAGATGGCTCTCGACCGTCCGCAGTGAGATGAAAAGCTTTGCGGCAATGGCTTTGTTGGAAAGGCCCGCGCTGACCAACTCGACGACTGCTAGCTCGGTCGGGGTGAGCGATCCCCATCCGCTGCTTGGCCGCTTGCGTTGCCCACGCCCCCGTTGGGCGTAGCCGATCGACTCTTCGGTGGATAAGTCGGCCCCTTCGGCCCAGGCGACGTCGAACGCATCGTCACCCAGCGCTGTACGCAGGCGGATGACGGCGTCGTCGTGTGCGGCGTCGTGGGCCTTGAACCGCGCCGTGCCCATGCGTTGCCGCAGCGCTTCAGCCGCACCGAATAGCCGGGCTGTTTCGGCATGCCGTCCGGAATCGAGGGCCACTATCGCCAGCAACTCGAATACGTCGGGGACCGCGATCAACGCATCAAGGCCGACGGCCGACGACAGCGCCTCGTGCGCGTCACGCTCGGCGAGTCCTGGTTCGCCCTGAACGATCGCGACGCGGGCGCGCGTTGTCAGCGACAACACCCGGTGCCAGCCCATGCCAACCTGCACTGCTTCGTCGGCCCACCGTCGCGCCTCGACCACGTTGCCTCGCGCCAAGGCGGCTTCGGCGCGCAGGTACACCTGCATCTGCTGGTGTATTGGGTTGGGAAGCAACAGTTCCCAGGCCAGCGCGCTGCTCGCTTCGGCCTGGTCGATGTTGTCCGCGGCCAAGGCAGCAACGGCGCGCACGCCATTGCCGTTACCAACCCACAGGTCACCGAACTCGGCAAGGATCGACATGGGCGCCTCGACAGTTGTCTGCGCGGCAACGTGGCAGCCCTGGTAAGACATCATCAACGCGCGGTAGAAGGTGGCGACCACCCACCACATGGCGTCGTGGTTGGCCGCCGCGTCCTCGCTCACTTCGGATAGTTCACCAACCGCTCTCGCAACATCCTCGGAGAGCCCCCGCGCCCAGGCCAACCAATTGCGGGCCTGGCGAACAGTGAATTGATCACCGACGGCCGCCGCCATTTGCTGTGCCTCGGCACCGAACTGGCGAACAGCGTGTAGGTCGCCCTCCATAATGGCAAAGTTCGTCTGCCAACCCAGTACCTGGGCCAGCATCCACTTATCGCCCAAGGGGCGCGCCAGCGAGATCGCTTCATCGAGGTGGTGCTGGCCGGCTTCGCCGCGGTAGGCGGCCATGACGCCGCAGGCGGTGAGCGCTCGCACCAGCAGTGCCGGCTCTCCGATCTCGCGTGCCATCGCCAACGCTTTCTCGGCCCAGTCCCGGCCGTCGGCGCCAATTGCCCAGGTATGCAACAGGGCTCGGTCGGCTAGTGCGCGTGCGTGGATTGCCGGCGCCACCTCACCGCGCTTGGCCTCTTCGAAAGCGGTGTCGAACCAACCCACCAAGGCTTCGTGAATTCGACCGCGCGTCAGCCAAAGTGGCAGCAGCGCGGAGGACAAGCCCAAGGCGGTGTCGATGTCGCCGCGGTCCAGGCTCCAAGCGAACACAGCGCGCAGGTTGTCGATCTCGGTTTCAGTCCGACCGATCTGGTGCTGGTCGCTGGCTTTGACCGGGTCCTCGAGCACGCGAGCGACGACCACGTAGTGATCACGGTGTCGGATCCGCACGTCCTCGCCTTCGCCCGACTCGCCGAGCTTCTCCATTGCATACTGACGCATTGTCTCCAGCAACCGATAACGCGTTGCGCCGCTGACACTTTCGGCCACGACCAAGGACTTGTCCACCAGCAGCGTGATCTGGTCGAGCAGTTGATAACGTTCGATGTCGTCATCGACGGCGACCATCCGTGCGGCCTCGAGGTCGAACCCACCGACGAATACCGCCAACCGGCGAAACAGCACTCGCTCCGACTCGGTCAGCAAGGCGTGCGACCAGTCGACGGATGCGCGCAGGGTCTGTTGGCGGCGCACCGCGGTTCGGGTGGTCCCGGTCAGCAGACGGAAACGGTCCTGCAAGCTGTCGCGGATCTCCTCGACCGACAGGGCCCGCACCCGCGCCGCCGCAAGCTCGATCGCCAGCGGCATGCCGTCGAGACGACGGCAAATCTCCGCGACTATCGCGCCCTGCTGGGCCAGCGCGAATTCCGGGCGGGCCAATTGTGCACGGTCGACGAACAATTCGAGCGCTTCGTCGTGCAGCGACAGCGACGGCACCCGCCGTGTCACTTCCCCGGCAACCCCGATCGGTTCGCGGCTGGTCACCAACAACCGCAGCCCCGCACACGCACCGAGCAACGCCTTGATCAACGCCGCGGTCGCATCCAGGAGATGCTCGCAGTTGTCCAGGACGATGAGCATCTGACGTTCACCGATAAAGCTGAGCAACGTCTCCATCGTCGAGCGGGTCGGCTGGTCGGCCAGGCCGAGCGCTCGGGCGACGGCGATCGCGACAATGTCGGGGTCGGCGATCGGGGCCAGGTCGACGAACCACGCTCCGCCCGCCAGTTGCGCGGCCGCGCCGCCTGCGACCTCGATGCCCAACCGCGTCTTACCTACCCCGCCGGCTCCGGTCAGCGTCACCAACCGGCTGGTTTCCAGTGTCTGCCGCACTTCTGCCAGTTGTTGGCCGCGTCCAACGAACGTTGTCAGCTGCACCGGAAGATTCTGCACGGCAACGGCTCTCACCGTACGCAGCGGCGGAAATTCGTTGCGTAGGCCGGTATGACACAGCTGCAGGACCCGTTCCGCGCGTGGCAGGTCGCGCAGCTGATAAGCCCCGAGATAGGCCAACCATGCTTGCGCGGGCAGATTGTCCAGAACCATCGCCTCAGTCGCGCCCGACAGCACAGTCTGACCACCATGGGCCAGATCGCGCAGCCGGCCGGTGCGGTTGATCGCCGGGCCGATGTAGTTGGCATCGCCCCTGTCGGGGTCCCGCAGTTGGACATCTCCGGTATGCATGCCGATGCGCAAACGGATCGGCCCCAGGTCGGCCAGCTGCAGGGCCAACGCGCACGCCACCGCGTCGCCCGCGCGATTAAAGGCGATAACGAAGCTGTCGCCTTCGCCCTGCTCGACCGGCCGGACACCGCGATGAGTGGCGACTAGTTCGCCGAGGGTGCGGTCTAACTGCACCACCGCGGCTGCCATTTGCTGCGGTTGGGTCTCCCAGAGTCGTGTCGAGCCCTCGATGTCGGCAAGCAACAGCGTCACCGTTCCGGTCGGCAGCTCGTACACGCCCAAATCGCTCCAATTCAGTTCCTGCGTATGGGGTGAGCTCATGCTAACCAGCATGTGGCTACCCGCCATAGCAAAACATCCGTGCAAACTCGGAGACCACTTTTTGGCTTGACCGCAATCCTTCGATTCGCCGCGCGGAACAAATGGCTCTAGTCTCGAAGAACACATGACTTAGCGGGGGGAATCGCTGATGAGGGTGCCTGGACGCCTGTTCGTGTCCGGCTGCAAAAGTGCACTGGTCGCGGTGTCGGCATGCCTGGCCGCGGCCTCCTGCGCGACGTCAGCGACGGTGAATCCGCCCGCAGCGCAAAGTACCCAGAGCACGGTCAAGCCGCCACCGAATACTGTCGCACCGCCACCTGCGCACATCAGCCCGCTGGCAAAAGATTGGAAAGCCTACGGCGACACCGTCTATTTCGGTTGTCCCACCGAATTTTCCGTCAGCAAATCCGCATTGGAAGACATCCGGCCCAAGATCCTCGATCCGAACACTGCCGATCTGATAATGCCGGGCGTGCCCATGGTCGCCGCCGACCAAATCGTGACGGGTGCGGCATGCGCGCTGTCAAACAACATCGGTGACATGAAGGTCGTCTACGTGGTGACCACCGTGACACCGGGACGCGAATCCGAAGCCCCGAAGACGACCGCCTACGTGTTTGATCTCAGGTCGAGTCAGCCACTGGCAACCAGGGAACTCCAACCGCCCACCCCCGAGTCGAAACTGGGTGCGGCCAAGGATTGGCGCCTCGCGCCGACCACGACCGGGGTCGCGTGGATCAATGCCTTCACCGACGCACGCGGCGCGGCGTCGCCGCCAAAGACCGTGATCTTGGCCAACACCGATCTATCCACGCTCTGGGACGACCCGCAGCCGGCCCGTGTGTGGCAGGACGTGCTTTCCTTCCAGCGCACCACCACGGCGGGCAGCACTGTGGGTGCCGAGTTGCGGCTGCCCACCGGCGAACCGGTCTATCAAGACAACGACATTGCCACCGTCGATGCCGAATTGTCCGACGGTGCAGACAAACTCGTACAGATCACCCGCCGGGATCCACAAAACCCGGCGGTCGTTTTCACTACGTTCTTCGACCTGAGTTCCCGCGCCCTAGTCAAAATCGGTGACACCGAACGGATTTCCGGCGGTGGACTGGTCGCTACCCTGTCGGATGGAAAGCTATTCGTCGACGGGCGCGGTTCGGACACTTCACAATTCGGCTACGGCGTTTGGAATCTGCGCACCCAGCACTGGGACTTGCTGGTCAGCCGTGACGACGCCAGAAAGCAGTCGATCAGCAAGCTGGCCTACTTCGGCGACCACGTGTACGTCACGAATTCCGCCAACACCTTTTCGGTTCTGAAGTTGCCGGAAACCAATCCGGTGGCCACGAACTGGTCCGAGCGGCCGTTCGGGCGCATCGTCGGCTGGACGCTGGTTTGCCGCGGCGAGACGGAACCCCAGCAGAAGGGCGAGTGTCGAGAGATCCTGCTGGTGCGTGACACCGACGGCCGCTACCCCGGCCCCTGGTTCTGAGCGAACGCGTCGACGGCCGCCAGGTCGTAGTTCCCGGCGTCCGTGCCGAGGCCGCCGGCAACCTGCGCCGCGGTAGCGCAACCCAATCGCGCCGACGCGGCGAAATCCCGGCCCAGCGCACGTCCGAGGATAAAGCCCGCCGAGAACGCGTCGCCACATCCGGTGGTGTCGACGACGTCGACGGCGTATGCCGGCACCTCAATGGTCTGATCCCGCACGATCACCAGAGCACCGTCACCACCTCTGGTGACCGCGACGCAGCCGGCGCCGGCATCGATCAACGCCCGGCACCCCAGCTCCAAGTCGGTAGTCCCGGTGAAGCCGAGCACCTGCTCGTCATTGGGCAGTAGGTAATCGGTGTGCGGCAGGGCCTCGATGATCCACGTCAGCAGACCGGGATTGCCACCGGCCAAGATGTCGACCGACGTGGACAGTCCATGGTCCTTGGCATGCTTTAGCAGCGTCGCGGCCGCGGTTCCACCAAGAAATTCGGGACCCCCCAGGTGCAGGTGGGAACCATGGACGATGTCGTCGAGATCCAGCGCGTCCAGGCTCAGCGTGGCGTTGGCGCCCGGGCAGTGCCATGCCGGGCGATCTCCGTTGGGCCGCACCGGGATTACCGACGCCGAGGTCTGGGTCGCGGTGGTGCGCATCAGTCCACTGACATTGACACCGTTGGCCTGCAGCAACGTCAGCAAGGTGTCGCCGAGCGGGTCGGCGCCGACGGCGCCGTAAGAGCGGACCCGGGCTCCCAGGCGACTCAGCACGACAGCGGTGCCGCCCGCGGTGCCGGCTGGCGACATCCTGATGGTTTCGACTAGTTGACCCTCTGAGCCGTCGGGAATGGAGGCGACCCCGATGATGTGCGTGTCGAGGACATGAACGCCCACGACGGCGATGTCGACCTGAGTCACCATGCGTTTCCATTCACTCTCGGCGGTCGAAATTCACCGCAGCCATCCGATTGTCGACGAGTGCACGACCAGCGCTTCGCGAGGGCCCCGGGTCCTTTCGGCGCGAACGTGCAGAGATGGACGGGGGTACGCCTGAGCAGCGCTAATCGGACGGATCCGCGGCGGCTCGTCGCGCCCGCGCACGTCGCTTTCCCTCGTGCATGGCGGCCACTCGGGCGACGGGGATGCCACGGCCCTGTTCGATCAGATCAGCCGGCAGGCGTTGCCGCCCGGGCATCGACGCGGCCCACGGATCGCGGCCCCCTATAGCGTCGATCGCGGTGTGCACCGTGAAGTCAGCCGGCGTAACCCGGTCCAGGTCCGCCCAATCCAACGGAAACGACACCGGAGTGCCCGGCCGCAGACGCGGGCTGTAGGCAGCCGCGACGGTCGCTCCCCCGGCGCGGGTCGCGTCGACGAACACCTTGCCGCCACGATCTTCGACGATGAAAGCCGTTGTCGCCGAGGCGGGATCGAGCGCCTCGGCACGCGCGGCCAACGCCCGCGTGGCGGCCGCGACATCCTCGACCGGCGCATGGTCGTCGATCGGCACGAACACGTGCACGCCCTTGGCGCCACTGGTTTTCACCGCGCCGGTCAGCCCGCAGTTCTGCAGGGCCTGGCGGACGAGGTGGGCCACCTTGACCACCGCGGCGAAATCACCCTCGGCGGGTGGGTCCAAATCGAGAACGAGATGCGTTGGCCGGTAGATGTTTTCGGCCAGCCCCAGGGCGGGGTGATATTCGACGGCACGCTGATTGGCCAGCCACAGCAGGGTGCGGCGGTCGTCACAGACCGGGTAGTGCACCTCGCGGTGGGAGGCTTCGGCCCAGATCGTCACGGTGCGCACCCAGTCCGGGGTGTACTTGGGCACGTTCTTCTGCATGAACGGCGCCCGCCCGCGCAACACCCGCAGCACCGTGAGCGGCCGACCGGCCAGCCCGGGCAACATCTTGTCGGCGACGGCGTCCAGGTAGTCGATCAGGTCGCGCTTGGTGGCGCCGGCATCAGGACTCAACGGCTGGTCGAGGTTGGTCAGGTCGATGCCCGCCCGCTGCTCCCCCGCGCTCATATGCAAAGCCTATGCGTACACCGAATTGGCAGTTCCGATCCGGAAACCGAGCGGTATCGTTGTTACCTAAGTGTTAAAAGCACACGTCGAGGGCTTCGAGGGCAGAAGATCGCCGTGAAGATGTTGATGGCCGCAGTCCTGGCAGTCCTGGCAATGGGTGCGCTGACATTGACGGGCTCGCCCGCCGCGCAAGCCGATCCGCTACCAGCCGATCCGCTACAACCCGATCTGGCCTGCATCGACGACAGTTGCCTGCAGCCCGCCCCAGCGATAGCGCCGCCTCCGATACGCGGAGTACTGGGATGCGTCCGGGGTGTCTGCATCCCCAAGCCCCACC
>NZ_LZLS01000128.1 GCF_001673365.1 Mycobacterium asiaticum | reverse complement strand
GCGGGTTGGACTGGTCAACGCTGTCGTCCGCTTCGACGTCGAAACCGGTTCGGATTTCGTCTCTTTCGCGGTGCCCACCATCATGGGTGAAGTCCGTCGCCACTTCCGGGACAACAGTTGGTCGGTCAAGGTCCCGCGCCGGCTCAAGGAACTGCACCTGCGGCTGGGCACCGCCACGGCCGAACTGTCGCAGCGGCTGGGTCGGGCGCCGACCGCCACCGAACTCGCCGTCGAACTCGGTATGGACCGCGCCGAGGTGGTCGAGGGCCTGGTGGCTGGCAGCTCCTACAACACGTTGTCCATCGATAGCGGTGGCGGCAACGAAGACGACGACGCCCGCGCCATCGCTGACACGCTGGGCGACGTGGACGCGGGTCTGGATCGGATCGAAAACCGCGAGGCACTGCGCCCGTTACTGGAGGCGTTGCCCGAGCGCGAACGAACTGTGTTGGTACTGCGGTTTTTTGAGTCGATGACGCAGACGCAGATCGCCGAACGGGTCGGCATCTCACAGATGCACGTGTCCCGGTTGCTGGCTAAGTCCCTGGCCCGGCTTCGGGACCAGCTCGAGTAACTCTCGCGCAGGCTCGCTCGACGACGCGCTACGACCAGCCAGTTGGACTTTGTTTGTGCGCTCGACGGCGTTGAGTGTGCAGCTACGGCGGCCGCTTCGGCGTGTCGCCCGCCGTGAGCGCACACTCAAAGCCGTTGATGGACAGGGGCCTCGAGTGTGCACTCGCGGCTCCGAGTGTGCATTAGCGGCGTCGAGTGTGCGCTCACGGCGGGCGACACGCCGAAGCGGCCGCCGTAGCTGCACACTCAACGCCGTCGAGCGCACAAACA
>NZ_LZLS01000127.1 GCF_001673365.1 Mycobacterium asiaticum | reverse complement strand
CGATGAATCCCGCAGCGGCGGAGACATCGTGAAGGGCTACCTCAACGCGCTCGCCCAGGGCGATGCGGCGACAGCGTTGAGTTACAGCACCGATCAGCCGGGTTCGAAAGACTTGCTGTCCGACGAGATCCTCAAACGGCAAATCGCACGCTGGCCCATCACCAACATCAGAATTCTTGATGATTCGACGCACGGCTTCGGCTTCGGGTACGTGAACGTCGCGGCCAAATTCGGCGAGACCGAATCCGACGTCACGCTGTCGCTGAAAAAGTCCGGCGGAGAGTGGAAACTCGAACACGCAGCTATTAAAGTCGACACTCTCGCCGCAGGCCTCGACAACGAAGCGCTGAATACATTGACTTTCTTTGACAGATCGGTTGGAAGTTCACCGGTGTACGTCTTCCCGGGATTTATCGCCACATCTAGCAGTAACCCGAACCTGTCGGTGAAGATGAAGAAGCCGTTTCTGCTCGACGCGTTAGCCTCGGCCTCGGGCAGCTATTTCAACGACGTGGAATTTACGCTCAGTGACTCCGGGCAGTCCGAAGTGATGTCGGCGGTATCGGCGGCACTGGCCGGATGTGCTCGGTCCACCGGCTTTCGCCGGCGGGCTGTCCGCAACACGCTTTCGACCCCGATGTTGTTGACGGATCGGTTGCATGGGGTACGCCGGACACGAGCCCGATAACCGTGCAGGTGTTTGACCAGTACCGGCTCGACGCTTTGCTTACGGGCGAGGTCATCTTTCCCTTCACAGCACAGACACGATCCGGTGGCACAAAGACCGGCACCGTGAAGGCCTACGTGTCGGCGACGGCCGACGTCTCGAAAGCCCTCCGGTTGTTTCCGTGCGTTGAGCACCGGCGAAGGGCGAACTGGTGGTTTGCCGGGGCCGCATTCGAGCGCACTCAACCCTGGAAACCGAGCCCTGGGAAGTGGCCGCCACCACCGCGTTTCTGGCGAGTGATTAGTCGAGTTAACTAACGGGCGAAGTGATTTCAGTATCCAGCCAGCACCCTTAAGCTCTCTTGCCGCCGACTGTGAACTAGGCGACGGCTGCATCCAAGGGGCGTGTCGCGTCGTAAAGTGCACACTCGGCAATTAGGCGGCCGAGGGCTGGCTTTCAGGTCAACTCTCGGAGTAGCTGGGTGATGCTAAAGAAGCCAGCCGAGAGAGAGCCGTTGTTGAAAAAGCCAGAGTTGAAACCGGCAATCTCGGGTCCGCTCAAGCTATTCGGGACGCCAGTATTGAAAAAGCCGGATCCCATTCCGGTGATACTGAGGGGGCCGGTGGTCCCGCTCGCAGAATTGAAAAAGCCCGACATGTATCCGCTGAATATATTGCCGTCGGTCGCTCTGTTGTAGAAGCCGGACATGTTTGTACCGGTATTCCCGAAGCCGGAGCTGTCGGCGCCACTATCGGTCGTGAATCCGAAGCCCGTATTGTAGCTGCCGGAATTGAAAAACCCGGTGTTGGTAAGGCCGGAGTTCCCGCCGAACGTGTTAAAGCCCCCAGAATTGTTCATGCCCGTATTCTGCGGGCCGCTATTGAAAAGACCGGTGTTGGTGGGCCCCGCATTTCCAATACCGGTATTCAGCCCGCTCGTGTTGCCGAAGCCGAAGTTCCCCTCGCCACTGTTGGCGAACCCGATGTTGCCGAAGCCGCTGTTCCCGATACCGATCCCCTGTAGTTTGCCTACGTCCGGCGAGGCAGGGAAGTGTGCGCCGGAGTTGAAGATGCCGACGTTGCCGTCGCCGGAGTTGAAAAAGCCGATATTGCCGTTGCCCGAATTACCGAAGCCAATGTTGTTGATGCCTTCGTTGAAACCGGTGAAGTGGAAGGTGCCCGTCGTCCGGTCGAGGTAGGCGTTGCCGATACCGGCCAGGTTATTTCCGGTTAGGCCGAAACCGATATTGTTGTTGCCGGTGTTACCGGCGCCCTGGTTTCCGTTGCCGCTGTTGCCGAAGCCGAAGTTGTTGCTGCCGGCATTGCCCAGGCCAATGTTGTTATTCCCGGGTACAGATACGACCCCACTATTGCCCAGGCCGCTATTGCCCAGACCGATGTTGCCGTCACCGCGATTGCCGAAGCCGAAGTTACCATCGCCCCAGTTACCGCTACCAACGTTGCTGTTGCCGTTATTGCCGCCGCCGAAATTGCCGTTGCCGGTGTTGCCACTGCCGATGTTGCCGGCGCCGACGCCACTGTTGTTGCCGTTGCCGATGTTGCCGCCGCCGGTGTTGCCAATGCCTACATTGGGGTCCCCAGGTGCGGCGGGACCGATGCCTGCTGCGCCCAGTAGCTGGGCCGGCAGGGCTTGCAATGTTCCCTGCCATGACGACAACTGCGCTGCTGCCGCGGATGCGCCACTGTGATAGCCGAACATTGCGGCCACGTCGGCGGCCCAAAATTCCTCATAGATGCTTTCGGCCGCGGCGATCGCCGGGGCGTTGAGTCCCAGGAAGTTGGATCGGACCAACTGCGCGAACGCATTACGGTTTGCCGCGATCGCTTGCGGGTGGATAGTGGCGGCTTTGGCCGCCTCGAAGACGCTGGCTACGGCGTTGGCTTGGCTGGAGGCGCTCAAGGCGCGGGCGGATGCGGCTTCCAGGAAGGCGGCGTATGGTGCCGCCGCCGCCGACATCGCTTTGGCTGCTGGGCCTTGCCATGCCTGACCGGCCAGATTCGAGGTCACCGCGGCAAACGAGTTTGCTGCCGAACTCAACTCTTCGGCCAGCCCCGACCATGCCACCGAGGCTTGCAGCATCGGTGTCGAACCCGCGCCGAGAAACATTCGTAGGGAATTGACCTCTGGCGGGAGTGCCGAAAAGTTCATGCTGTTACCTCCAAGCGACCGCAACCGTCTGAATGACGTGATGCCCATTCTGGGCGATCGAATCCCCCATATTCGAAAATGTTACGGGCGGGCTTTGCTCTAGCGCTGGTGTTTGGGCGAATTTTTCGGTAAGCGCCTTTGCCGAGTGCGAACTAGGCGACGGCAAATCGGCGTGTCCCGTCGCGTATTTCACACTCGGCGGCCTCGGGTGCCGCTTAAGTCAGGTTCTGCAGAATCCGGGTGAGGCTGAACAGCCCGGCAAAGGCGCTGCCCGAATTCGCAAGGCCGGATCCCTGACCCGCCAGGGTGGGCCCGGTGTTGGGCGTCGTGGCTCCGCTGTTGAAGAAGCCCGAGATCCGGCCGTCTATCAGGCTGCCGCCACTGGCGTTGTTGAAGAAGCCTGACATTTGTCCGGTCACCAGCCCGCCGTCGGTAGCCGAGTTGAAGAAGCCCGAAATCTGGCTGCCTTTATTGCCGAAGCCCGAGTTGTCGGCGCCGCTGTCGGTGTTAGCGCCGAAGCCGGTGTTGGTATCGCCGGAGTTAAAAAGGCCCGTGTTGAAACTGCCGGAATTTGCGCAGAAAGTATTGCCTTGGCCGGAGTTCTCTGTGCCGGTATTAAAGCTGCCCGAATTGAAGAAGCCGGTGTTCGCGGTGCCCCCGTTGGCGAAACCGGTGTTCAACTGACCATAGTTGCCGAGGCCGAAGTTTCCGATGCCGCTGTTGCCCAGGCCGATGTTTCCGAACCCCGTATTGCCGATGCCGATGCTCTGCAGCTTGCCCACGTCGCCGGGATTGAGGTTGATACCTGAACTGAACAAGCCGAGATTGCCGTCACCGGAGTTGAAGAAGCCGATGTTGCCGGTTCCTGAGTTTCCGAACCCGATGTTGCCGGTACCGGAATTCAAGCCGTTGAAGTGGAATTGGCCGGTTGTCCGGTCGAGGTAGGCGTTGCCGATACCGGCCAGGTTATTTCCGGTTAGGCCGAAACCGAGGTTGTTGTTGCCGGTGTTGCCGGCGCCCTGGTTTCCGTTCCCGGTGTTCGCAAGGCCGAAGTTGTTGTTTCCGGCATTAGCTATGCCGGTGTTGTTGCCCGTGGCTGCGCTGCCCCCAGAGTTGCCGAAGCCAGTGTTTCCGGTGCCGAAGTTACCGAAGCCGAAGTTTCGATAGCCAGTGTTGCCACTACCGATGTTGTTGTCGCCGCGGTTGCCGCCACCGACGTTTCCGTTTCCGGTGTTGCCGTTACCGATGTTGCCGGCGCCGACGCCACTGTTGTTGCCGTTGCCGATGTTGCCGCCGCCGGTGTTGCCAATTCCTACATTGGGGTCCCCAGGTGCGGCGGGACCGATGCCTGCTGCGCCCAGTAGCTGGCCCGGCAGGGCTTGCAATGTTCCCTGCCATGACGACAACTGCGCTGCCGCCGCGGATGCGCCACTGTGATAGCCGAACATTGCAGCTACGTCGGCGGCCCAAAATTCCTCATAGATGCTCTCGGCCGCGGCGATCGCCGGGGCATTGAGTCCCAGGAAGTTGGATCGGACCAACTGCGCGAACGCGTTACGGTTTGCCGCGATCGCTTGCGGGTGGATAGTGGCGGCTTTGGCCGCCTCGAAGGCGCTGGCTACGGCGTTGGCTTGGCTGGAGGCGCTCAAGGCGCGGGCGGATGCGGCTTCCAGGAAGGCGGCGTAGGGTGCCGCCGCCGCCGACATCGCTTTGGCTGCTGGGCCTTGCCATGCCTGACCGGCCAAATTCGAGGTCACCGCGGCAAACGAGTTTGCTGCCGAACTCAACTCTTCGGCCAGCCCCGACCATGCCACCGAGGCTTGCAGCATCGGTGTCGAACCCGCGCCGAGAAACATTCGTAGGGAATTGACCTCTGGCGGGAGTGCCGAAAAGTTCATGCCGTTAGCCTCCGAGCGGTCGCAACCGACCGCGGTGTGTGTGAGTGTGATACCTAGCTCGAATTGCGTGAATCCCCGATATCCGAAATGTTACGCGCAGCCCGAACGCCGGCGCTGGTTTTTTAGTCGACTTCGATAAACCTTTGCGGCGCACTGGCAGGTCGGCCTCTGTGCAATCGGTTGTCGCGGTGAATTGGACCTCGTTTTCACCGATAGTTACTACGTGCATTGCCAATCTTTGAGCAACCAACAGTTACGGGCACATTGCCCGATTTCAGGCGTCAGCCTGCCGGTGAGCATCGGATGCACACTTCACCGGCCGGGTGATCTCGGTGTTAAGTCAGTATGAATGAACTAACTACCCAGCGAGCGCCTTTTGCAGGTTGAACAGGGCCGAGAAGCCGGTGTTGGCGTTCGCCAAGCCCGAGCCAATGCCGCTGAAGATGCCGGCTGGAATGCCGAGCACCTCGGCCGTGACGCCATTGTTAAAGAGGCCCGAGATCATGCCGTTAGAAGCAACTTTTAGACCAGGAACGAAGACGTCGCCAGCGGCACCACTGGCCGTGTTGAAGAAGCCCGACATACCGCCGGCGAGTGAGATGCTTAGACCTGCGGGGTTATGCACGGTTGCGCCCTGGGCAGTGTTGCCGAAGCCTGATATGCCACCGTTGAAAGCCTGGCTTCCAGGTACAGCGCCGGTGGCGACGGCGCCGCTGGCCGAGTTGTTGAAGCCCGAGACGTTCGTACCCGAGGTATTGAAGCCCGAGTGAGTCTCGCCAGAGTCAGTGGTGATCCCGAAGCCCGTGTTTACGTTGCCTGAATTGACAAAGCCGGTGTTCACGTTGCCCGAATTCCATCCTCCGGTGTTGAAATTACCGGCGTTGCCGAAGCCAGTGTTGCCGTAGCCGGAGTTCCCGAAGCCGGTGTTGCCTACCTGCGGGCCTGTCGCGTCCACCAGTCCGGCGATGCTGCCGCCCGAGTTCCCACCGCCGGTGTTCAGGTCGCCCGCGTTGCCCCAGCCGGTGTTCAAGAAACCGGAGTTTCCGAAGCCGAAGTTTCCGCTGCCGGTATTGCCGAAACCAATGTTGCCGTAGCCGGAGTTGCCGAAGCCAAGTCCTTGGAGCTTGCCTAGGTCAGCAGCATCAGTATTGGCGCCAGAACTGAAGAAGCCGAGGTTGCCGTCGCCCGAGTTGAAGAAGCCGATATTGCCATTACCCGAGTTGCCGAAGCCGATGTTGTTAGTGCCAGAGTTCAGGCCGCCGAAGTGGAATTGACCCGTCGTGGTGTCCACATAAGCGTTGCCGAGGCCGACGAGATTATTGCCGCTGAGGCCGAAACCGATGTTGTTATTGCCGGTGTTGCCGCCGCCCGTATTCCCGTTGCCGGTGTTACCCAGGCCAAAGTTGTTGTTGCCGGCGTTGCCTATACCGACGTTCCCACGCTCGGTAGCGGTGCCGCCGGCGTTTCCGAATCCAATGTTGCTTGCGCCGTTGTTCCCGAAACCGAAGTTTCCGTTGCCCTTATTTCCTGTCCCGAAGTTGGTGTTTCCGGTATTGCCGCTGCCGACGTTGCTGTCGCCGGTGTTGCCGTTGCCAAAGTTGCCGCCGCCCTTGTTGCCGAGACCCAGGTTGGGGAGCGTGCTGGCTGCCGCACCGACCGCCGATCCCAGTTGTCCAATCCCCGGCAGGTTTTGCAGCGTTCCCTGCCACGACGACAACTGCGCCGCCGCCGCGGATGCCCCGGCGTGGTAGCCGGCCAGCGCCTGTACGTCGGCGGCCCAGAACTCGTTGTACATGCCCTCCAGCGAGGCCAGGATGTGAGTGTTGAAGCCGAAGAAATTGGTGCGTGCTACCTGCACGAATGTCTGACGGTTCGCGAAGATCGTCGCCGGGTGGATGGTCGCCTCCCGGGCGGCCTCGAAGGCCGCGGCCACCGCTCTGGCCCCGCCGGAAGCCGTGAGGGCGCGCGCAGAAGCGGCTTGCAGAAACGCCGCATACGGCGCGGCGGCTCGCGCCATTGCCTTTGCTGCCGGGCCCTGCCAGGCCTGGCCGGCCAGGTTGGCTGTCACCGAGGAAAACGAGCGCGCCGCGGCCTCCAGCTCTTCGCCCAGGCCGGACCACGATGCGGCGGCGGCCAGCATAGGTTCGGATCCTGCACCGGTGAACATCCGCAAGGAGTTGATTTCCGGTGGGAGTGCAAAAAAGCTCATAGCGTTGACCTCCATTGACCCATCGCCCGATGACCGAGCAAACCCGACGTGAGAGAATATACGACGCTGTAAAGGCAATATGTGAGGTTTTGATGAAACTTTTTTGCACGAGTTGGCCGAGCTTAGAAGGTTCATGGCAAAGCATGCCCGCCCAGCCGTCAGCGCACCCCTAGGACGCGTCCGGACGGTCTTGCGCTTAGTTAGCCGACGAGGCTCTTCAGCAGCTGACTGATGCTGAAGAAGCCGACAAATCCGGTGCCGGTGTTGAACAGACCAGAGCCCCAGCCGCTGGCAACGCCGCTCGGATATGGCGGAAACGGGCCGGTTACTCCGGTATTGAAGAATCCCGACATGTAGCCGTTGGACATGCTGCCGCCACTGGCGCTGTTGAAGAAGCCCGAACCGATAGCGTTTCCGGGACCTGTGAAGTGATTGTTGAAGCCCGAGACAATAGTGCCGGTGTTGTTGAAGCCCGAGGTTGTAGAGCCGCTGTCGGTGATTGCACCAAGGCCGGTGTTGCCATTGCCCGAATTCCACCACCCGGTGTTGACCCCGCCCGAGTTGCCGTCGAAGGTGTTGTAGTAGCCGGAATTGTTCATGCCGGTGTTGAACGACCCTGAGTTTCCGAAGCCGGTGTTGAAGCTGCCTACGTTGCCGATGCCGGTGTTTGCCTGGCCCGAGTTTCCGACGCCGAAGTTACCGCCGCCGGCGTTGCCGACACCCAGGTTGTTCACGCCGGAGTTCCCAATGCCAATGCTTTGGATATTGCCGAATTCTGAGGAAGCCGGGTCGTGGAAGCCAGAACTGAACAGGCCGACGTTGCCGTCGCCGGAGTTGAAGAATCCGATGTTGTTGGTGCCGGAGTTACCGAAGCCGATGTTGCCGTTTCCTGAGTTCAAGCCCGTGAAGTGGAACTGGCCGGTCGTTCTGTCGAGGTAAGCGTTACCTAGTCCGACCAAATTGTCGCCGGTGAGACCGAATCCGATGTTGTTGTTGCCGGTATTCCCGGCACCTTGGTTGCCATTGCCGTGGTTGGCTATCCCGAAGTTGTTGTCGCCGAGGTTGCCCAGGCCGATGTTGTGGCCACCGTTAGCGCTTCCGAGGATGTTTCCGAGGCCGATGTTGCCTTCGCCATAGTTTCCGAACCCGAAGTTGTTCTTGCCGTTGTTTCCGCTGCCGATATTGCCGTTGCCGGTGTTGCCGCCGCCGATGTTGTAACTGCCGGTGTTGCCGTTACCGATGTTGCCGGGCCCGGTGCCGCTGTCGTTACCGTTGCCGATATTGCCGCCGCCCTTGTTGCCGATACCGAAGTTGGGGTCGCCGGGGGCGGCGGGGCTGACGCCCGCTGCGCCGAGGAGCTGGCCCGGCAACCCTTGCAGCGTTGCCTGCCACGACGACAACTGCGCGGCCGCCGCGGACGCTCCGGCGTGGTAGCCGGCCAGTGCCTGCACGTCCGCGGCCCAAAACTCGTTGTACAGGCCCTCCAGTGAGGCCAGGACGTGGGTGTTGAACCCGAAGAAATTGGTCCGGGCCGCCTGAACGAAGGCCTGACGGTTGGCGAAGATCGCCGCTGGGTGAATCGTCGCCTCTCGGGCTGCCTCGAAGGCCGAGGCCACCGCTCTGGCGCCGCCGGAGGCGATATGTGCCCGAGCGGAGGCGGCTTGCAGGAACACGGCGTACGGGGCCGCGGTGTTTGCCATTGCTTTTGCTGCCGGACCCTGCCAGGCCTGACCAACCAGATTGGCTGTCACCGACGAAAATGAGCGCGCTGCGGTCTCCAGTTCTTCGCCTAGTCCCGACCAGGATGCGGCCGCGGCCAGCATGGGTTCCGAGCCTGCACCGGTGAACATCCGCAAGGAGTTGATTTCGGGTGGGAGTGCGCAAAAGCTCATAGCGTTGACCTCCGATGACTGTCGCCAGATGACCCGACGGAGCGAAACCATACGACGCTGTAATCGCCGTCGTGTCCCGTTTGGTGGAATTTCCTCCGAGCAAACGAGCGACTGTGACCACCCGGCCCCGTCATTGGCCCTAGCAAGCGCTTGGTTGATACGCTGGCCGGGTGGAGCGAGTGGCCGGCCAGGCTAATAGTCGCCGAGACGAGTTGCTGGAACTCGCCGCGGTGATGTTCGCCGAGCGCGGTCTGCGCGCCACCACGGTGCGAGACATCGCCGACGGTGCGGGGATCCTGTCTGGCAGCCTGTACCACCATTTCGCCTCCAAAGAGGAGATGGTCGACGAGCTGCTGCGCGGCTTCCTCGATTGGCTGTTCACGCGCTACCACGAAATCGTCGACAGCGAACCAAATCCGTTGGAACGGCTCAAGGGTCTGTTTATGGCGTCGTTCGAGGCGATCGAACACCGTCACGCCCAGGTCGTCATCTATCAAGATGAGGCGCAACGACTTTCGTCGCAGCCCCGGTTCTCGTACTTAGAGGACCGGAACAAGCAGCAGCGGAAAATGTGGGTCGATATGCTCAACCAAGGTATTGAGCAGGGTTACTTCCGGCCCGATCTGGACGTCGACCTGGTCTACCGCTTCATCCGGGACACCACGTGGGTGTCGGTGCGCTGGTATCAACCCGGCGGACCTCTCACTGCCGAGCAAGTCGGTCAGAAATACCTCGCCATCGTGTTGGGCGGGATCGCAAGAGAAGGAGTCTGAAAATGCCGGAGGCGTACGTCGTTGACGCGGTACGTACCGCGGTTGGCAAGCGTGGCGGGGCATTGGCCGGGACGCATCCCGTCGACCTCGGTGCCCTGGCGTGGCGTGGGCTGCTCGACCGGACCGACGTCGACCCAGGTGCGGTTGACGATGTGATCGCCGGGTGCGTCGACGCCATCGGTGGTCAGGCCGGAAACATCGCCCGCCTCTCGTGGTTGGCCGCCGGGTATCCCGAAGAAGTCCCAGGTGTGACCGTGGACCGGCAGTGCGGATCGAGTCAGCAAGCCATTTCCTTTGGCGCGCAGGCAATCATGTCGGGAACCGCCGATCTGATCGTGGCTGGCGGTATGCAGAACATGAGCCAGATCCCGATCTCATCGGCGATGACCGTAGGCGAACAGTTCGGATTCACTTCGCCCACCAACGAATCCAAGCAGTGGCTGCATCGCTACGGCGACCAGGAGATCTCCCAGTTCCGCGGTTCGGAGTTGATCGCCGAGAAGTGGAACCTGTCACGAGAAGAAATGGAGCAGTACTCGCTGACCAGTCACGAGCGTGCCTTCGCGGCCATCCGCGGCGGCAACTTCGATAACGAAATCCTCACTGTCGAAACCGAATCCGGGGCGTTCCGGGTCGACGAGGGCCCGCGTGAGTCGTCGCTGGAGAAGATGGCGGGATTGAAGCCGCTGGTCGAAGGGGGGCGACTGACCGCCGCAATGGCCAGCCAAATCTCCGACGGTGCCAGCGCGGTACTGCTGGCATCCGAGCAAGCCGTTAAAGACCACGGGCTCACACCACGGGCACGCATCCACCACATCAGCACCCGCGGCGCCGACCCGGTATTCATGCTGACCGGTCCCATCCCCGCTACCCGCTATGCGCTGGAGAAGACCGGGCTATCCATCGACGACATCGACACCGTCGAGATCAACGAGGCGTTCGCGCCGGTAGTTATGGCCTGGCTCAAGGAGATTAAGGCCGACCCGGAAATTGTGAACCCCAGCGGCGGGGCGATCGCGCTCGGGCACCCGTTGGGCGCCACCGGCGCCAAGTTGTTCACCACCATGCTGAATACGTTGGAGCGCATAGGTGGCCGCTACGGCCTGCAGACGATGTGCGAGGGCGGCGGCACTGCCAACGTGACCATCATCGAACGGTTGTAACTCCTGTTGCGCCGAGTGTGAATGCCACGACGGAAAATCGGCGTGTCGCGTCGTAAACCGCACACTCGACCGGCCTGTTGATGGCTGACGGCGGCCCGGCGCGGGTGATGACAGCATGCGCGCATGGACTGGCCGTTTCTTGGCGCCGAAGCCTTGGCTTCGAAGGTGATTCCCGAACGCGCTATGCGCTCGCTGTACGAACCCGTATACCCAGGCGTTTACGGCCCGGCCGGTATCGAGTTGACGGCAAGGGAGCGCGCGTGCGCGGCCTGGCTGTGGTCACGCCGAGACGGGGTCGTCGCTGGAAATTCCGCGGCGGCGTTGCTCGGCGCGAAGTGGGTAAGTCCGTCGCTCGACGCCGAATTGGTGCACGGCAACCGCAGGGCGCCGCCGGGCATCGTCGTGCATTCTGATTCGTTGCCTGCCCACGAAATACTGACCATCGACGGGATAGCGGTGACTACCCCGGCGCGTACGGCCTTCGATATCGGACGGCGAACCGCGCATCGACTATCGGCGATTCAGCGGCTCGATGCCTTGCTGAACGCGACCGACGTCAAGATCGAAGACGTGGAAGCTGTTGTCGCCCAA
The DNA here is from genome assembly GCF_001673365.1 of Mycobacterium asiaticum. Taxonomy (GTDB): domain Bacteria; phylum Actinomycetota; class Actinomycetes; order Mycobacteriales; family Mycobacteriaceae; genus Mycobacterium; species Mycobacterium asiaticum_A. The sequence goes on along the minus strand of NZ_LZLS01000127.1, from coordinate 16,902 downwards.
CACCCCGGCGCGCGCGGGTTGGTTCGCCTTCGAAAGACGCTGCCACTTGTCGATGGTGGCGCCGAATCTCCACAAGAGACGCGAACCCGATTGGCATTGGTCGACGCGGGGCTACCGAAACCGCAGACACAAATCCGGGTCTACAACGAATACGGCGACTTCGTCGCCCGTATCGACATGGCCTTCGAGGAGTTCCGCGTCGGCATTGAGTACGACGGCGTGCAACATTGGACGGATGCCGAGCAGCGCGCTCGTGATATCGACCGACACGCTGCGTTAATCGACTTGGGGTGGACGATCATTCGGGTCAGCAGCGAATTGCTGCGGTATCGCTTAGGCACTTTCATCGCCCGCGTCGTTGCGGCGCTGCAGGCCGCTGGTTGGGACTGGTGACCGCCGCGTGCGCTGCGCCCCCCAAGCCGCCCCCGTCGATTGTGCGGTTTGCGACGCCCAATCCGCGTGTCGCGTCGTGAGATTCACACTCGGCGGGGGGCGGGGCGGGGTGGCTAAGGGCAGGCGCCGGGAACGTCAGGCATCGTAGTCCACCGACACGAAAGGCGTTGTCGGGTGGGACTGGCAGGTCAGGACGTAGCCGGCATCGAGTTCGGCCCGACCCAACGCGAAGTTGTGGTCCATCTCCACCTCGCCCTCGATCAACTTCGCCCGACACGTTCCGCAGGCTCCGCCCATGCAGGCGTAGGGCGCGTCGTCGCGCACCTGCAGCGTGCCCTCCAGGATCGAGTCGCCCGGCGTCAAGTCGTAGCTGTACTGCTCACCCGACAGCTTGAAAGTGACTGTTGCGGCGTCATATTCGCGCTCAACTGGGGTAGCTGTGCCGTAGCCGTGGAACAGTTCGAGGTGGATGTGCTCCGGGTCGACGAGGTGTTCGAGCAATACTTCGTGCACGGCCGTGGTCATCTCCATCGGCCCACAGATGAACCACTCGTCCACGGTGTCGGGCTGCAGGGCACCCGTCAACCACACGTTGAGTTTGTCGCGGTCGATGCGGCCGCGGAGTTCGGGCGTGTGCATCGGCTCGCCCGACAACACGTGCAGGATTTCCAGTCGGTCGGCATAGCGCGACTCCAGCCGATCTAGCTCCGCGCGGAACATCGTCGATTCTTTGGTGCGGTTGCCGTAGATCAGCGTGAACCGACTTTCGGTTTCGATCTCCAATGTCGTCGCCACGATCGACAGCACCGGCGTGATGCCGCTGCCGGCCGCAAGTCCCACATAGTGTTTGGCGTTCAGCGGATGCAGGGCAGTGCCGAACCGGCCGGTCGGGGTCATCAGCTCCAGCACGTCGCCGGCGCGCAGTTCGTTGGCCACATACGTCGAAAACGCGCCGTTGGTGATGTGCTTGACGGCGATTCGCAACTGCGCACGGGTGGCCGGTGCACAGATCGAGTAGTTGCGTCGAATGCCTTGGCCGCCAAGGTCGGTACGCACGGTGACGTGTTGGCCGGGCTCGAATCGGAATGCGTCCTGAAGGTCTTCGGGCACCGCGAAGGTAACCAAGGTGCTGTCGGCGGTGATGGGGTCGACGGAGGCGACGGGAATGCGGTGCAGTACTCCGTGCGGCGAGCTCGACCTGGTCGGCATCCGCACCGGCAAGAGTTTGGAGAGCCGCCCGTTGAGTTCTTTCCATTCCCGGTACTCGTCCGGATTGAGGTGCTGCCCGAAGACGGTGTTGATCGCGGGGTTGCGCTCCAGGTACGCCTCTTCGTTGCGCTTCCATGTCCGCAGATACCGGTAGAACGGAACGGACGGGTGCAGGTGGTGCACCAGGTGATAGTTCTGCGACAACAGCACCGGGGTGAACACCCACTCGGCGCCTACCCGATTCCGCGTGGCGCGGTAACGGTTGGTGCGTTGGGTGTCTTCCAGCCCGTGATGGGGCAGCCAGTCGAACCACCAGGCCAGGACGGTCAGACCGATCCGTTGCGGGATGAGGAAGACCACAGCCAAGGCCCAGAAGTTTCCGGTCACCGCGGCAACGATCAATCCGGTGATGCTCAGCGTCAGCATCAGCAGCGTCTCGGCCACCTCGCCGACCGGCCGGCTGCGGGCGCGCGGCAGGTAGTAGCGCAGGTAGAAGTACTCCACCAGCGACCACCGGAACGGCAACTGCCACCACTTCCCGTGGGAGGCGAACGTATCCGGGTCCTGGTCGTCGTCGTTGGAGTGTCGGTGATGCTGAATGTGGATGTAGCCGAAGGACGGGAAGGCGACCACCGGGCCGACGAACAGCCAGGCCAGCCGTCCGAACAGGCCGTTCACCCAGCGCGTCGAGCTGATCGAGTAGTGCGACGCATCGTGCACCACGGTGAACATCACGAAGGTCACCGCGGCGTTGACGGGGATCGTCACAAACCAGGGCGACCACCCGTTGAGATAGCCGACCGTCGATACCACGAACGCGGTCAGGGCCGCGAAAAAGATCCCGACGGTGGGTAATGCGAGTTTGGGTACCGCTTCACCCGGATCGGGTAGCGCGTGCGGCGCGGCGGTCTCGGCGACGGTCGACATAGCTGAGAGAGCCTACTCGACACCCGTCAACTACTCCACCAACGACGACGCCGCCTGCAGGTGCTTGATCGCGTCGGACACGATCGTTTCGATCAACTCCGCACACGAGGGCAGGTCGTCGAGGATGCCCGCGACCTGACCGGATGCCAGCACCCCGGCGTCGGTGTTGCCGTCGACCAGTCCGGCCTTGAGCAGCATCGGGGTGTTGGCGGCCATCACCACCTGAGACCAGGTCAGTTCCTTGCCGTGCCGCATGGCCAGGCCGTCTTGGACCATCGATCGCCAGGTCATCTGCGACATCTGCTTGAACTTGGCGGCGTTGCGCACCGCGGCAGTGAAGCCGCGCGCCCGCGAACCGCTTTCCAGCTTCTCCACCAGGCCGGTGCGCAGCACTCGGTGCGGCATGCCGTCGACCCGGGTGGTGACGACGGTGCCGTCCAGTGCGGACTCCAAGTACCGCTGCTTAACGGCGTCGGGCACGGTGGAGTCCGAAGTGAGCAGGAATCGTGTCCCCATGGCGACTCCGGCAGCGCCGTAGGACAGCGCAGCCGCGAGCCCGCGCCCGTCGAAGAAGCCGCCAGCGGCAATCACCGGGATGTCGGTGCCCTGGACGGCGTCCAGGACGGACGGCAGCAAGAGTGTGGTGGCGACGGGGCCGGTGTGGCCGCCGCCCTCGCCGCCCTGCACGATCATCGCGTCGGCACCCCAGGCCGCGACTTTGCGGGCATGCTTGGCCGCACCGATCGACGGGACAACCACCGCGCCAGCCTCTTTCAACCGGGCGATCAGTTCCTGCTTGGGCGCCAACGCAAATGACGCCACCTTCACGCCTTCGCGGATCATCAACTCGACACGATCAGCGGCGTCGGCGGCGTCGGCGCGGATGTTGACGCCGAACGGCTTGTCGGTGGCGGACTTGACTTTGCCGATGGCCGTTGCGAGTTCGTCGAGCGTCATGGTTGCCGACGCCAGGATGCCCAGGCCACCGGCGTTTGCGGTCGCCGACACCAACCGAGCGCCTGCCACCCAGCCCATGCCGGTCTGCACCACCGGATGCTCGATACCGACCAGTTCGGTCAGCGCAGTACGCAGCCGCACTATCGGATCTCTCTGTCGCGCAGTGCCTTCGGGTCGATGACCTCGCGAATCAAGCGCAGTTCGTCGTCGCTCGGCTGGCGGGATTCACCGGCCGCGTCGAGACCGTGTACCTCGAAGGACGTTGCCTCGCGGACTTCGTCGGCCCCGATGCCGGGATGCAGGCTCAGGGCGCGCATGGCCCCGTCCGGACCACCGAAGTCGAAGACGCCGAGGTTGGACACCACCCGGTAGACGTTGACGAACCGGAACGCCGGATTGTCCTTGTCTACCTTGTCGTAACCGATTCCCGAGACGACGTCGACGGTCTCGGTGAAGACCCGCTTGGAATGGCTGCCGACCCAATAGCTGGTCGCGTGATTGATGGTGTTGCCTGGTGATCCGCGGACACCGAACATCTGCCGGGTCGGTTGTTGCAGCGGGCCGAATGCCGAAATGTTCTGATTTCCGTAGCGGTCAACCTGATTGGCGCCCATCACGACATGTCGTCGGCCCCAGGCCAACGTCTCGAACACCCGGCCGAAAGGCATCCAGCCCTCGACCGGACCGGTCTTGCCCAGCGCGGGTGTGTCGGCCAGCAGTTGCGCCTCACCATCGGTCAACAGGATGTCGGGGGAGAAGGTGAGACGGGCCAACCGGGCACCGACCGACGCCATGTTGGTCATCGGGCTGATCATGATTTCGCCTGCGTCCCGGAACAATTCAGCGCAAGCGACGGCGCAGATCTCAGCGCGGGTGGCGGTCATTTGGCGGCCTCTTCTGCTGTTTTGAGGGCGAACGCGCGCACCGCAGCTTGGTAGGCGTCCTCGCTGCCGGAGAGGTAGGTCGACACGAACTGCTGCCAGCCTTCGTCGGACCCGGCGGCCTCGGCGTAGTGCCTTTGGAACTTTTCGTCCCGGCCGTAATCCGGTGCAGCCGTGGTGAAGTGGGCACCACCGGGCGCCTCTACAACCGCGTCGACCATCATCCGGTTGATCAGCAGCGCCTGCGGCGGCACCGACTTCACCAGTTCTTCGGTGGACACGACCCGCTCCACCGACAAGAAACGCTTCTCGGCGGCCATCAGGAACAGGTCGTCGAAGTAGGGATCGATGCCGGTGTAGGCCGCATTACCTTGCGCATCACCAAGATTGAGGTGAGCGAACGCGGCGTCCAAACGCAGCGCAGGCATCGCGATCAGCTTCTCGTAGCCGCCATCAGTGGGGTAAGGCGACGTGACGGTCTGCAATTCACCTTCCCAGAAGTCCAGCACCGAGCTGCCCAGCCCGGCGCGAATCGGTAGGAACGGCAATCGTTGTGCCGCCGCCTGCAGTCCACAGCGCAGCATGCCCTCGTCCATCTCGCGAGCCTCGATGGCCCCGGCGGTGCGAGCCCTGGCGAACCACGGGTCGTAGAACGGTGGGGAGTCCAAAGACACGAATCCGTAGTAGACGCGCTTGACCTTGCCTGCCGAACACAGCAGGCCCAGATCCGGTCCGCCATAGGTCACCACGGTCAGATCGGTGACGTCGGTGCGCAACAGGGCGCGCACGAATGCCATTGGCTTGCGCCGAGATCCCCAACCGGCGATGCCGATGGTCATGCCGCTTTCGATCTGGGCGACGGCGTCGTCGAGGGTGGTCCTTTTGTCGCTCACTTCTTTCCCTTCGCCGTGCCGGCGAACGCGTCGCGGTGCTCGTCAGCGACCCCGGCCAGGTTGAGTTCGAAGGTAAACCCTTGCTCCATGCGGTAACTCGCGTTGACCCGTTGCACGTCAATCAAATTGAGTGCCTCTTTGGCGGCGCGGATGACGCGGGTGTCCTTGGCGGCGATGTCGCGGGCCACGCGCAATGCGGCTTCGTCGAGTTCGTCGCGGGGAACGACCTCGTGGACCGAACCGAAGTGATGCAAGGTGGCGGCGTCCACGGTGGCGGCGGTGAAGAACAGTCGTCGCATCAGGTGTTGCGGCACCAGGCGGGACAGGTGGGTGGCCGCGCCAAGTGCCCCCCGCTCGACTTCCGGCAGCCCGAATGTGGCGTCGTCGGAGGCGACGATCACGTCGGCGTTACCGACCAGCCCGATGCCGCCGCCGACACAGAAGCCGTTCACGGCGGCAATCACCGGCACCGCGCACTCGTAGACGGCGCGGAATGCGGCGAAGCAGCCTCGGTTGGCGTCGATCAGCGCGGTGAAGCCTTCGGTGCGCTGCATCTCCTTGATGTCCACACCGGCGTTGAAGCCGCGGCCCTCGGCCCGCAAGATCACCGCGTGGGTACTTAGGTCCGCGCCGGCGGCCGTGATGGCATCACCGAGCTCGAACCATCCCTTCGACGGGATGGCGTTGACGGGCGGGTAGTCGACGGTTACCGCGACTATTCCCGGTTCGACGGTGGTGGCGGTGATCGTCATGGCACTTCCTACTGGGGTCAGTTACCTAAGCAAGCACTTGCTTGGTACGCTAGCACAATGACCGACCCGCTCTCAGCCACCGGCCTCAACTTTGGTCTGGCCGGACGAGTGGCGTTGGTAACGGGCGGTGTTCGTGGCGTCGGCGCGGGTATCAGTTCGGTTTTCGCCGCACAGGGGGCCACGGTCGTGACCTGCGCCAGGCGCGCGGTCGAAGGTCTGCCGTACGAATTTCACCCCTGCGACGTGCGGGACGAGGTGGCCGTCCAGGGCCTCATCGAGGCGATCGTGGAGCGCCACGGCAGGCTCGACGTCGTGGTCAACAATGCCGGCGGTTCGCCCTACGTGTTGACTGCGGACTCCAGCCCGAAGTTCAACCGCAAGATCATCGAGCTCAATTTGATTGGCGGACTGCTGGTTTCGCAGTGCGCCAACGAACGGATGCAAACGCAACACGATGGCGGGTCGATCGTGAACATCTGCAGCCTGTCCGGCCGACGGCCGAGCCCGGGCACCGCGGCCTACGGGGCGGCCAAAGCGGGGCTGGAGAGCCTCACCCAGACACTGGCGGTGGAGTGGGGCCCGAAGGTCCGGGTCAACGCGTGTGTGGTCGGCATGGTCGAAACCGAGCAGGCCGACCTGTTCTACGGCGACGCTGAGTCGATCGCCGCAATTTCTAAGAATGTGCCCTTGGGGCGGTTGGCCAAGCCTGAGGACATCGGCTGGGCTGCAGCGTTTTTGGCGTCGGGTGCCGCGTCCTATATCAGCGGTGCATCGTTGGAGGTCCATGGTGGTGGCGAACCGCCGCACTATCTGGCCACCACGAACGCGAGCGCGATCAACTAGAGGAGACAGAAGATGGGTGTGGTTGACGGCCGGGTCGTCATCGTTACCGGCGCGGGCCGCGGGATCGGGCGCGCGCATGCGTTGGCGTTCGCCGCCGAAGGTGCGCGCGTGGTGGTCAACGACATTGGTGTGGGTCTGGACGGTTCGGCCGGCGAGAGCCCGGCGCAGCAGGTGGTCGACGAAATCAAGGCCGCCGGCGGCGAAGCCGTCGTCAACGGCGACGATGTCGCGGACTGGACCGGGGCGCAGAACCTGATCGACACCGCCGTCGACACCTTCGGCGGATTGGACGTTCTGGTCAACAACGCCGGCTTCATCCGCGACCGAATGTTGGCCAACACCAGCGAAAGTGAGTGGGACGCCGTCATCCGCGTGCATCTCAAAGGCCACTTCGCCACGCTGCGCCACGCCGCGGGTTACTGGCGACGCCAAATCAAAGGCGGCACAGTCGGTCCCGATGAACTCAACGCCCGCATCATCAACACCAGTTCCGGTGCCGGACTGCAGGGCAGCGTCGGCCAGGGCAACTACTCCGCCGCCAAGGCTGGGATCGCCGCGCTTACTCTCGTCGGTGCCGCGGAGCTAGGCCGCTACGGCATCACGGTCAACGCGATCGCACCGGCCGCCCGCACCCGGATGACCGAGGCCGTGTTCGCCGAGACGATGGCCGCACCCGAGGACGGAGGGTTCGACGCGATGGCACCGGAAAACGTGTCGCCACTCGTGGTTTGGTTGGGCAGTGTCGAATCCCGCGCCGTGACCGGCAAGGTATTCGAGGTCGAGGCCGGGTTGATCCGGGTCGCTGAAGGTTGGGCGCACGGACCGCAGATCGACAAGGGCGCCAAGTGGGACCCGGCCGAATTGGGGCCCGTCGTCAGCGATTTGCTGGCCAAGTCGCGCACGCCGGTTCCGGTGTACGGAGCTTAGGTATTACGGCGCTACGGGTCGCAGATGACGAGCGGGATCACCCGATCGGTCCAGGTTTGGTAGTCGTCGAGTGGGGGATACACGGCGGCCAGCTCAGACCAATACCGTTCTCGCTCTACGGGTGTGGCGTCGCGGGCCCGCAGCTGCAGCACCTCGTCGCGGATCTGCACCGAAACTTTCGGCTCTGCGTTTAGATTCAGGTACCACAGCGGATGCTTGTTGGAGCCGCCGCGCGATGCCACCAGAACCACGCGGTCGCCGTCGCGCACATAGATCAACGGGCTCACCCGCGGTTCACCGCTGCGGCGGCCGGTCGTGGTCAGCAACGCAACCGGGGCCTTTTTGATTGTGCCGCCGAGCTTTCCGTTGCTGAGGCGATAGATCGAGGTGTTGGCCCGCGCCATCCACTTGATGAAGACGTCGACCCACGGTGCATTCAGAAACCGCGGTGGTGGTGTCATCCTAGTTTGCCTCCGAGTCGAACCCGGCTGCGATTCCAAGCCGGGAATTTCGCAGTGTGGTTGGGCTCGCGGTCCAACGGGGCTCGCAACCTAGATGCGCTCGATGATGGTCCCGGTCGACAAAGCGCCGCCCGCGCACATCGTGATCAGGGCGGTGCTCTTGTCGGTGCGCTCCAACTCGTGCAGGGCCGTGGTGATCAGGCGGCTGCCGGTAGAACCCACCGGATGCCCCAGCGCGATGGCGCCACCGTTGACGTTAACCCTGTCCATGTCGGGCTCGTGGACCCGCGCCCAGGACAGCACCACCGATGCGAAAGCCTCGTTGATCTCGACGAGGTCGATGTCGCCGATCTTCATGCCGGCCTTCTCCAACACCTTCGCGGTGGACTGGACGGGCCCGTCGAGGTGGTAGTAAGGCTCGGCGCCAACCAGCGCCTGACTGACGATCCGGGCCCGTGGCCGCAGACCGAGGGCCTTGGCTTTGTCTTCGTCCATCCAGAGCACGGCCGCGGCACCGTCGGAGATCTGTGAAGACGTGCCCGCGGTGTGGATGCCGCCCTCGAGGACGGGCTTGAGCTGACTCAGACCGGACAGCGTGGTGTCGCGCAGGCCCTGGTCGCGGCTGATGGTCACCCGTTCGGACGTGGGTTGCTTGTTCTCGTCGAGGGCCGGGGCTTCGATCGGGGAAATCTCGCGGTCGAACCGTGCTTCAGCCCAGGCCTGCTTGGCCTTGGCCTGGGAGGAGTAGCCGAACTCGTCGATGTCCTCTCGGGTGATGCCGCGCCGCTTGGCGATCCGCTCGGCCGCGGTGAATTGGTCGGGCAGGTCGATGTCCCACGACTCGGGACGCAAGATGCTGCGGTCGGGGCCCGCGTTGGCGCCGAGGCCGACCCGGCTCATAGCTTCGATTCCGCACGCGATACCGATGTCGATCGCTCCGGCAGCTATCAAACCCGCGACCAGGCCGTTGGCCTGCTGACCGCTGCCGCACTGGCAATCAACGGTCAGGGCACCGACGTGCTCCGGCAACCCGGCGACCAGCCAGCTGACTCGGGTGATGTTGTTGGACTGTTCGCCGAACTGCGTCACGCAGCCGCCGATGACCTGCTCGACATCCCCGGCGTCAATACCGGCCTTGTTCACCAGCGCCTTTTGGGTGGCTCCGAGCAGTTCGGTGGCGTGCAGTCCTGACAGCCAGCCGTTGCGCTTACCGATGGGGCTGCGGGTGGCTTCAACGATTACCGGGTTACCCATGACGCCAGGCTAGAACACGTTTCATTACTATGACAAGCGAGGATGCTCTCGCGCCTTTTGTCTGCGGTAAAGGCATGTTTTACTGGCAACAGAGCATCACTAGGACAGCTAGTGTCCTGGGATCGAGTCACCGCGGACTGTAGTTAAAGGAGAACTAGCGTGCCCAGCCCCAATCTTCCCCCCGGATTCGATTTCACCGACCCTGACATCTATGTCGAGCGGGTGCCGGTCGAGGAGTTTGCCGAGCTGCGGGCATCGGCCCCGATCTGGTGGAACAAGCAGGCCCCCGGTGAGGGTGGCGGCTTCCACGACGGCGGTTATTGGGCGATCACCAAACTCGCCGATGTCAAGGAGATATCCCGGCGCAGCGACATTTTCTCCAGCTACGAGAACGGGGTCATCCCCCGATTCAGCAACGACATCGCGCGCGAGGACATCGAGGTGCAGCGGTTCGTCATGCTGAACATGGACGCTCCGCACCACACCCGGTTGCGCAAGATCATCTCCCGCGGCTTCACGCCGCGTGCCGTCGGACGGTTGCAGGACGAGCTGCAGCAACGGGCTCAGAAGATCGCTCAGGAGGCGGCCGCTGCCGGGTCGGGCGACTTCGTCGAGCAGGTCTCCTGCGAGCTGCCGTTGCAGGCCATCGCCGGTTTGCTCGGGGTGCCCCAGGAGGACCGCGGCAAGCTGTTCGACTGGTCCAACGAGATGACCGGCACCGACGACCCGGAGTTCGCCCACGTGGACCCCAAGATGTCGTCCGCGCAGTTAATCGGCTACGCGATGCAGATGGCCGAGGAGCGGGCCAAGAACCCGGGCGAGGACATCGTCACGCAGCTGATCGAGGCGGACATCGACGGCGAGAAGCTTTCCGACGACGAGTTCGGCTTCTTCGTGGTGATGCTCGCGGTGGCCGGCAACGAGACGACCCGCAACTCCATCACGCACGGCATGATCGCGTTCTCGGAGAACCCCGAGCAGTGGGAGCTGTACAAGAAGGAGCGTCCGGAGACCGCCGCCGATGAGATCGTCCGCTGGGCCACCCCGGTCACCACCTTCCAGCGCACCGCGCTGGAGGACTACGAACTGTCCGGAGTGAAGATCAAGAAGGGCGAGCGGGTGCTGATGTTCTACCGGTCGGCCAACTTCGACGAAGAGGCCTTCGAGGACCCGTACAAGTTCGACATCATGCGCAGCCCCAACCCGCACGTCGGCTTCGGCGGTACCGGTGCGCACTACTGCATCGGTGCCAATTTGGCGCGCATGACGATCAACCTGATCTTCAACGCGATCGCGGACAACATGCCCGACTTGAAGCCTGTTTCGGCGCCCGAGCGGTTGCGGTCCGGATGGCTCAACGGCATCAAGCACTGGCAGGTCGACTACACCGGTAAGTGCCCGGTGGAGCGTTGATTGTTTTGAATACGACAATGGATTTCGACCTCAGCGCGGAGCAAGAAGCCGTCGCCGATGTGGTGACGTCGGTCTTTGAACGGGACCTCTCGTGGGAGGCGCTTGTTCAGGGTGGCGTAACGGCGCTGCCGGTACCCGAACGCCTTGGCGGCGACGGGGTGGGGCTGGCCGAGGTTGGCACGGTATTGACCGAAGTTGGCCGACACGGCGCGATCACGCCCGCGTTGGCCACCCTCGGGTTCGGTGTGGTGCCGTTGCTCGACCTGGCCTCCGAAGAGCAGCAGGACCGCTTTTTGGCCGACGTGGCCAAGGGTGGGGTGCTTTCGGCAGCTCTCAACGAGCCGGGCCGCGCGCTGCCGGACCGGCCTTCGGTCGCGTTGCACGACGGCCGGCTCTCCGGCGTGAAAGTTGGTGTGGGCTACGCGGAGTCGGCCGATTGGCTGCTGGTGACCGCAGACACCGGCGTGGTGGTGGTATCGAGCAAGGCCGACGGCGTGCAGTTCGTCCGGACTCCGACATCCAACGGTTCCGACGAGTACACGGTGACTTTCGAGGATGTCCCGGTCGCTGACAGCTTGGCGGGCGCCTCGGCGGGGCGGGTAAACCAGTTGGCGCTGGCCATGATTGGCGCCTACGCCGACGGACTTGTGGCCGGGGCGTTGCGGTTGACCGCGGACTACGTGGCGGGGCGCAAGCAGTTTGGCAAACCGCTGTCGACGTTCCAGACGGTCGCCGCGCAGCTGGCCGAAGTCTACATCGCTTCGCGCACCATCGATTTGGCTTCTAAGGCGGTTGTTTGGAAGCTGACCGAGGGACAGGACGCTGCCGCTGATCTCGACGTGCTCGGGTACTGGCTGGCCTCGCAGGCGCCGCCGGTGATGCAGATCTGCCATCACCTGCATGGCGGCATGGGCATGGATGTCACTTATCCGATGCACCGGTACTACTCGACGATCAAGGACCTGACTCGGTTGTTGGGCGGTCCGTCGCATCGTCTCGGCCTCTTGGCGATCGCAAGCGCGGCGCAGCCGGGCGCAGCGGGGCGCCAAGCAGACAGCTTGGTGGGAGCGCAGTGTTCATAGACCTCACTCCGGAGCAGCGGCGATTGCAGGCCGAGCTACGAGAATACTTCCAGAACTTGATTTCGTCCGACGAGGCGAAAGCGATGGAGTCCGACCGGCACAACGAGGCCTACCGCGCTGTGATCCGGCGGATGGGCAAGGACGGCAAACTCGGGGTCGGCTGGCCAAAGGAATACGGCGGCTTGGGTTTTGGGCCCATCGAGCAATCGATCTTCGTCAACGAGGCGCATCGGGCCGATGTGCCGCTGCCGGCGGTGACGTTGCAGACTGTCGGCCCGGTACTGCAGCAGTTCGGCAGCGAGGCGCAGAAGAAGAAGTTCTTGCCGGCAATTCTGGCCGGCGAGGTGCACTTCGCGATCGGCTACACCGAACCCGACGCCGGCACCGACCTGGCGTCGTTGCGCACCACCGCGGTTCGGCAGGGCGACGAGTACATCGTCAACGGCCAGAAGATCTTCACCACCGGCGCCCACGACGCCGACTACATCTGGCTGGCCTGCCGCACCGACCCGGAAGCCGTTAAGCACAAAGGCATTTCGATCCTGATCGCCGACACCAAAGATCCCGGCTACTCGTGGACGCCGATCATCCTGTCCGATGGCGCTCACCACACCAACGCCACGTACTACAACGACGTGCGGGTGCCGGTCGACATGCTGGTCGGCGAAGAGAACGGCGGGTGGCGGCTGATCACCACGCAGCTCAACAACGAACGGGTGATGCTCGGTCCCGCGGGTCGCACCGCCGGCATCTACGACCGAGTCCACGACTGGGCGTCAAAACCGGGCGGCGACGGCGTCACGCCTCTTGAACACGACGACGTCAAGCGCGCGCTCGGTGAGATCTATGCGATGTGGCGGATCAACGAACTGCTCAACTGGCAGGTCGCCGCCGCCGGCGAAGACATCAACGTGGCCGATGCCGCGTCGACGAAAGTCTTTGGCACCGAACGTATCCAGTACATCGGACGCCTCGCCGAGGAGATCGTCGGCAAATACGGGAACCCGGCCGAGCCTGCGACGGCGGAGCTGCTGCAGTGGCTGGACTCGCAGACCAAACGCAACCTGGTGATCACGTTCGGCGGAGGTGTCAACGAAGTTATGCGCGAAATGATCGCCGCGGCAGGCCTGAAGGTGCCAAGGGTGCCTCGATGAGTGAACTTCAAGAAGCCATCACGGAGATCATTGCGGGTGGCGGTCCCAAACCGCGCGTCGGTCGGGACCCGGTGAACCAGCCGATGATCAACAATTGGGTGGAAGCCCTCGGCGACCGTAACCCGATCTACGTGGACGAGGCCGCCGCGCAAGCGGTCGGGCACCCGGGACTGGTCGCACCGCCGGCAATGATCCAGGTGTGGACCATGTTTGGCCTGGGCGGCGCCCGCCCAGACGACGACCCAATGGGTCCGATGATGGAGTTGTTCGACGCCAACGGCTACATCGGCGTGGTCGCCACGAACTGCGAGCAGACCTACCACCGTTATCTCCGGCCGGGTGAGGAAGTCAGCATCACCTCGGAGATGCGTGATGTGGTCGGACCCAAACGGACCGCGCTAGGTGAGGGCTTCTTCATCAACCAGCACATCGTGTGGCGGGTGGGTGATGAGGATGTGGCCGAAATGGAATGGCGCATACTCAAATTCAAGCCTGCTGAGTCCGGGCCTGCTGCCTCGGTGCCCGACGACCTCGATGCCGACGCCATGATGCGCCCTGCGTCGTCACGCGATACCACTTTCTTCTGGGAGGGCGTCAAGGCCCACGAGTTGCGGATCCAGAAACTGCCCGACGGTTCGTTGCAGCACCCGCCGGTACCAGCGGTGTGGCAGGACCCTGCTAAGCCCGTGGACTACGCGGTGTCCAGTGGTCGCGGCACGGTGTTCAGCTTCGTGGTGCACCATGCGCCTCGGGTTCCCGGTCGCACACTGCCTTTCGTGATCGCTCTGGTCGAGCTGGAGGAAGGTGTTCGCCTGCTCGGCGAGCTGCGCGGGGCCGATCCCGCCACGGTGGAGATCGGTCAGCCAGTTCGGGCGACCTACATCGACTTTCCGGCCGGCGACAGCGGACCGGAGTGGACCCTCTACGCCTGGGAGCCTGACGCATGAGCGCACCGGCAGTAGAAGTGGGCTTGCAGCTGCCTGAGCTGAAGCTGGAGGGGACCCCAACGTTCATCATCTCAACGGCCCTGGCTACCAGGGACTTTCAGGATGTGCACCATGACCGGGATCTCGCACAGGCCAAGGGATCCAAGGATATCTTCGTCAACATCCTGACCGACACCGGGCTGGTGCAGCGCTACATCACCGACTGGGCCGGGCCGTCGGCGTTGATCAAGTCGATCGGGCTGCGACTCGGGGTGCCGTGGTACGCCTACGACACGGTGACCTTCTCGGGTGAGGTGACCGAAGTGCAGGACGGCTTGATCACGGTAGAGGTGTTGGGAGCCAACAGTCTTGGCAATCACGTGATTGCTACGGTGACACTGACGATGGGGGACGCCTAGATGTTGTCCGGTAAGGCTGCCATCGTCGGGATCGGCGCCACCGACTTCTCGAAGAACTCCGGGCGGTCCGAGTTGCGACTGGCCGCCGAGGCGGTGCTGGACGCGCTCGACGACGCCGGACTTTCACCTTCGGACGTCGACGGTTTGACGACGTTCACCATGGACACCAACACCGAGATCGCCGTCGCGCGGGCGGCCGGAATCGGTGACCTGAAGTTCTTCTCCAAGATCCACTATGGCGGTGGTGCGGCGTGTGCGACGGTCCAACAGGCCGCAATTGCGGTTGCGACCGGCGTGGCCGACGTGGTGGTGGCCTACCGGGCGTTCAACGAGCGGTCCGGTATGCGCTTCGGCCAGGTGCAGACCAGGTTGACCGAGAACGCGGATTCAACCGGCGTCGACAACTCATTCTCGTATCCGCATGGGCTTTCGACGCCGGCCGCACAGGTTGCGATGATCGCGCGGCGCTATATGCACTACTCCGGCGCGACGAGCCGCGACTTCGGTGCGGTGTCGGTGGCCGACCGTCGACATGCGGCGAAGAACCCAAAGGCCTACTTCTATGAGAAGCCGATAACCATTGAGGATCACCAGAATTCGCGATGGATCGCCGAGCCGTTGCGGTTACTGGACTGTTGCCAGGAAACCGACGGCGCGGTCGCGATCGTGGTCACGTCGGTGGAGCGGGCCCGCGATTTGAAGCATCGTCCCGCCGTCATCGAGGCGGCGGCGCAGGGGTCGAGTCCGGACCAGTACACGATGGTCAGCTACTACCGGTCCGAGCTCGGCTTGCCCGAAATGGGCTTGGTTGGCGAGCAGTTGTGGAGTCAGTCGGGTTTAGGGCCAGCCGATATCCAGACCGCGGTGCTCTACGACCACTTCACGCCGTTCACGCTGATTCAGTTGGAGGAATTGGGATTTTGCGGCCGCGGTGAGGCCAAGGACTTTATCGCCGACGGTGCCCTTGAGATCGGCGGACGGCTGCCCATCAACACCCACGGCGGCCAACTCGGCGAGGCCTACATTCACGGCATGAACGGAATCGCCGAGGGCGTAAGGCAATTGCGCGGCACCTCGGTGAATCCGGTGCCTGACGTCGAGCACGTGCTGGTGACTGCGGGGACGGGTGTGCCGACGTCCGGGCTGATTTTGGGCTGACTGCCCCTTTGCGCCGAGCGTCACGCTAGCGTGGCTGTCGGCGTCGAACGTCACGCCAGCGTGGCGTTGGGGATGGCTAAAGTGACGGGCGCGGTGCTTCGTGCAACGCTGCGATCGTGTCAGAACCATTCGTTGGCAGTGAGGCTGTGGCCAATGGGGATGTCAGCAAGAGTGCGTTGCGGACGCGGTATCGCAGGCTTCTGCCCAACGTATATGTCGGTCCACACGTTGAACTCACATCGGAGGTGCGGGCCAAAGCGGCATGGCTTTGGTCTCGGCGAAAGGGCATCGTCGCGGGTGTGACGGCTAGCGCGGTGCACGGCGCTAAGTGGGCCGAGCCGGGAGAACCGTTGGAAATCCTCCACAGGAATCGAAATCCGATATCAGGACTCCGAGTTCGCGGTGATCGCATCGAAGACGACGAGATCATCTGGCTTAACGGCATCCCGGTGACGACTGCCGCTCGCACTGCGCTTGACCTAGGCTGCTGGCGTCAAGGGGACGATGCGGTAGTCGCCATCGATGCCTTGCTCGCAGCTGTCGAACTGAAGGTTGCTGACGTGGAGTTGGTCGCCGAGCGCTATCCCGCTCGACGCGGGATACGGCAGGCGCGTGCGGCTCTCGAACTGGCGGACGGCGGTTCGCAGTCACCGAGGGAAACGAAACTTCGACTGCTGTTGATCCGAGCGGGTTTTCCGTGTCCGCAGACGCAGATTCCCGTTCGGGATGAATCTGGCGATGTCTTTGCCTACCTTGACATGGGCTGGGAGGACGTCATGGTCGCCGTCGAGTACGACGGTGAACAGCATCGCACCGACCATTGGCAGTACAAATGGGACATTCGTCGGCAGGAAAAGATCCAGCGGACCGGGTGGATAGACGTCCGAGTCGTCGCAGCGGATCGGCCGTCGGACATTATTCGGCGTGTCGCCGCTGCCCGTGCCAGTCGCGGGATAAACGACCGATTGTGGGTACGGCGCTAGCGTGACGTTCGGCGTTGGTTGCCGCGCTGGTGTGACGTTCGGCGGAGGTGAGGAGCGGAGCGGTTGGGGTGTGTCACGCTGGTGTGACGTTCGGCGTTGGTTGCCGCGCTGGCGTGACGCTCGGCGCAGGCGAGGATCGGAGCGGTTGGGGTGTGTCACGCTGGTGTGACGTTCGGCGTTGGTTGCCGCGCTGGCGTGACGCTCGGCGCAAATCAAGTGAGGCTATGACGCAGGAACCAATTCCACGCCGCTCAGCACGACGGCGTTGTC
>NZ_LZLS01000126.1 GCF_001673365.1 Mycobacterium asiaticum | reverse complement strand
CTAGCTGTACTGACCACGGACGTTGGTGACGGCGTGGTGAGGTGACAAGACGAAGACCTCCGAGTGGAGTGCGAGCTGTCTAGGAACGCTCACCGATCTCGGAGGTCTTCGTGGTTCACCGTAACGCCCCGTTGTCTGAAACCGGCCGTCTGCGGCTGGCTCGATGCGTCGTCGATGACGGATGGTCGCGTCGACGCGCGGCCGAACGCTTCCAGGTGTCGGTGACCACCGTCTGTCGGTGGGTGGACCGCTACCTCGAGCTGGGCGAGGCCGGAATGGCCGACCGCAGCTCACGACCGCACCACAGCCCCAACCGCACCCCTTCGCGGACCGAGCGGCGCATCATCGGCGTGCGCGTGACTCGCCGCTGGGGGCCGGCGAGAATCGCCTACCTGCTGCGATTGAGCGTCTCCACGGTGCACAACGTGCTACGCCGCTACGGCATCGCCCGGCTGCGGTGGCTCGACCGCGCTACCGGCCGCGTGGTGCGCCGCATGGAGTCGGCGGCGTGCGGTGATCTGGTGCACGTCGACGTCAAGAAGCTGGGGAAGATCCCCGCCGGCGGCGGCTGGCGCAAGCTCGGCCGGGCCGCCGGCAAGCGCAACGCCCAGGCCGACAAGAGTTCGGGTCGGCACTCCAAACACCGCCACCCGTTGCGGGGCTACCACTTCCTGCACACCGCCATTGATGCGCACTCTCGGTTGGCCTACTCCGAGATGCTGCCCGATGAGCGCAAGGAGACCGCCGCCGAGTTCTGGCGCCGAGCCAACGGCTGGTTCGTCGAGCACGGCATCGTCGTTCGTAAAGTGTTGACCGACAACGGGTCCTGCTATCGATCGCACGTCTTCCGGGACGCACTAGGCGAAGACGTCGAGCACCGTCGGACTCGGCCTTATCGGCCGCAGACCAACGGCAAAGTCGAGCGCTTCCACCGCACCCTGGCCGACGAATGGGCCTACGCCCGGCTCTACACCAGCGACACAGAACGCTGCGCCGAATACCCGCGCTGGTTGCACACCTACAATCACCACCGCGGCCACACAGCACTCGGCGGTCAACCACCAGCCAGCCGTGTACCTAACCTCTCAGGTCAGTACA
>NZ_LZLS01000125.1 GCF_001673365.1 Mycobacterium asiaticum | reverse complement strand
AACACCCGCAAGCCAGCCCCTACCCGCGGGGCCACTTCAAGCCGTCACCCCGGGGCCACTTCGAGTTGACACAGCCAACCAGCTGGCTTTTGTATGCGAGGGATGCAATGCGAAGTTGAAACGACGGACCCAAACGGGTACGAGCTAGTAGGTGGCCCGAGCGCACGGCTGCGGTAAACGCGAGCCGGCAAGCCATCGACCCAGGATGTGTTGCGCGAAAATGCCCGCCAGATAAGGCTGCAACGTCAGTCAAGCACTGAGTCTGGCAATGCGAATAATCCAGACCACCGGGCAATTCGCGACGCGGCGCAGGCGGTCCGCGCTGTGATCGATTACCTTCACCAGCAGAAAATCGATTATCGACAACAGGTTGAGTGCTGACCGGGTCGCAGGAGGATGGACGGTATATGCGCCGGTGAGTGTCACCGGGTCAGTGGACGCCACGATCTGCGACAGGGAGGTCGCCGCAGGTTACGCCGGTGCGCGCAGCCAGGTCATGATGTGGCTGTTCCTGTCGGTTTGCAGCAAGCCGGTTCCTACTTTCCGGATTTGCAGTTCGGCATCGGCGGGGGTTTGCCACAGGATCTGACAGGTATTTGCATCGGTGGCCTGATAGTGGAACGTGACATCTCCCGTTTCGGTCAGCACGACCGTGCCGTCTGAGGCGACATATGTACCGGCCGGGAAAGTGCCTCTGAGGTCCCAGTCCGTGCAGACGGGACCGGGTTGCCCCGTGAGTAAGTCGAATTGCTGCCACCGTCTTTCACTGGACCCACCCACGGTCACGAAAAGCTTGGTGCCGATGGTGCGCAGGTCCGGGGCGACCTCGGGCGCGGAGAACTGGCTGAGTCGTTTTCCGTCGGCGGTGTAGACCTGAAAAGTGCCATCAGCAGAGACGACCGGCATGGCAGGATTTCTCAGCAGCTTGATGAACGACGTGCCAAATGAGCGATCGGTGATGAACTTACCCTTGGCGTCATAAAACAACACTCCGGTCGCTCGGGTACCGGAATTCCGATAGGCGTAGGCGAAGCCCCCGTTGTACACCTCCGCCCTGTTCAGGGCCGTCCCCACCGGGGCAACGGGCGTTAAATCGGTGCCGTCGATGACCGAGAACACTCGGTCAGAATCGTCACCGCGCCCTGACGACACCG
>NZ_LZLS01000124.1 GCF_001673365.1 Mycobacterium asiaticum | reverse complement strand
CTCGCGATTGTCGATCCGCGCCGAATGACGGGTTGTAGCAGGAGGTCTCGAGCCGGAATTCGTAGCCGCAGCCCTCGCGCACGCTGACCGGCGATACCAGCGAGATGCGAAAGTCGGGCTTGGCCGCGCCGGTTCCGTCAACCCGGACGAACGCGAACTGCGGGTTGTGCGTCCAGCCCTTCGGGTTGGCCAGCGTCTGGTCAACCATTTGCGCGAACGCGCTGTCGCCGCCGTAGTTGACCGGATCGAGCCCGTTCTCCACCTCGATGGTGTACCTGAACACCTTGGCCGTGCCCTGGCCGATCTGCGGTGTGGTACCCGGAACCACGCGGTAGGTTTTGTCGCCCGCCTCGGTATACGGTCCGCCGTCGGGCAGCGTCCCCGTCGGTGTGTTCGCGTCGAAGGCGACGAGGCCGCGTGGCGGCGTGTCGATGATCGACGTACCGACCGCGCCGATGGTGGGCGGATCCTTGTGGATGGCGTGCGCGGCCGGCTTCGGCGTGCTGGTTCCGGTGACTGTCTGATACGCCACTATCAGGGTCAACACCGTCAAAAGCGGCAACGCATATGCCCGCCAGCCGTAGGTCGACACGAACCGTCCGAGCCAGGTCTGTTTGCGCCATTGGCGGGGTCGGTCCCGGTCGGCACGGACCCGTCCGGCGCTCTGTCCGAGCGGATCGCGTTGGGCGCGCAACGGCTCACGCCAGTCGTCCCGCAGCACGGGCGAACGACCGGTGCTGTGGGGCGGCCACGGGGACGTCACCGTCCCAGGATCGCATAGCGGCTGCTGACAACCGGTCCTGGCGCGCCCGAATCAGCCACGCCGGACCAGTTCGAATCGGCAAAACGGCCCAGGTAGTCCGCAGGGAGTAATGTCATTGCGACACATTGTGCGGCCGCGGGGATGGCAAAATGGCTGCTTACCAGAACGATCAGATTGAGGACCGATGAGCGATCTTGCCAAGGCGGCGCCGCGACGTGCCGTCAGATCGGCCGACGGTGTTCGGCCGATGGAGGGCGCCGCGGTCTCGAACCGGCGGGGTAACCGATTGCCACGCGACGAGCGTCGTGGGCAGTTGCTTGTAGTCGCCAGCGATGTCTTCGTCGAGAGCGGGTATCACGCGGCTGGCATGGACGAGATCGCCGACCGGGCCGGGGTCAGCAAACCCGTTCTCTATCAACACTTTTCGAGCAAGCTTGAGTTGTATCTGGCGGTGCTGAACCGGCACGTGGAAAACCTGGTCTGCGGTGTGCAGCAGGCCCTGGCCCGCACCACCGACAACCGGCGCCGGTTGCACTCTGCCGTGCAGGCCTTCTTCGACTTCATCGAACACGACAGTCAGGGATACCGCCTGATCTTCGAGAACGACTACGTCACCGAGCCCGAAGTCGCCGCGCAAGTCCGGGTGGCCACCGAATCCTGCATCGACGCCGTCTTCGCGCTCATCGCCGAGGACTCCGGACTAGACCCGCACCGCGCCCGGATGATTGCGGTGGGACTGGTCGGCCTGAGTGTCGACTGCGCCCGCTACTGGCTGGACTCCGATCGCCCGATTTCGAAATCAGACGCCGTCGAGGGCACCGTGCAGTTCGCCTGGGGCGGACTCTCGCACGTGCCGCTCGCCCGGTCCTAGCTTTTGGCCGCTGCGGCGTCCGCGCCGATTCCGAAGCCGACCCGGCGCGCGTCGGCGATACCGATCTCGACGTAGGCGATCTTCTCGGCGTTGACCAGGTAACGCCGGCCGCGCTCATCGCTCAGGCTCAGCAGTCCCGCCTCGTCACGCAGTGCGGCGGCAACGAGTTCTTCGACCTCATTGGGCGTTTGCGCACTCGAAATCACCAGCTCGCGCGGGCTGTGCGTGACACCGATCTTGACCTCCACTGCAAGCCCCTTCCGTTGCATTTTCGTCGCAGGCGTTTCAGCAGCAGGCTAGTGGACGCGTCCGACTCGGATCGCGCCCCGCCCCCAACGCGGCAGTTCGGGGTTAGCGAACGAACCCGTCACGATTCGGTTTAGCGGCCTCGCGACGCCCGCATCGGTGCACACGCGTCGATACCATCGGCATCATCAGTAACACACGTAACACCCTCTACGACAGCGTCCGGGGCAGCGAGGACTACCCGGACGCGGAATCGTTCGGCGGTTATGACGACTTCGACGTCGACAACTTCGCCGACGATCCCGAGGGCTGCGGCTACGAATTCCGGCTCGAGACCTCCTGCTACAACCCGTCATTCGGCGCGGATCGACAATCGCGAG
>NZ_LZLS01000123.1 GCF_001673365.1 Mycobacterium asiaticum | reverse complement strand
TGGGCCACGCCCAACTCGGTCCGAACTTGACGAACTCGCCGTCATATTCGGCCTCTTCCTGCGTCCACAGCGCCCGCGCCGAAAGATAAACCACTGCGACCGCCAGCGGCGTGTCGTGTGCGTGAGTTATCTGTCGCGGCCCAACGGCGACCAGCGGCCGCCAAGCGTCGAGGTCGCCGCCAGGTTTAGAGCCTGCCCGCAGCAGCGCCTGCGCCGAAAGATAAACCACTGCGACCATCAGCGGCGTGTCGTGTGCGTGAGTTATCTGTCGCGGCCCAATGGCGACCAAGCGGCCAAGCCGCGAAGCGCCACCAAGCGACCAAGCGGCCAAGCGGCCAAGCGGCGACCAGGCTCAAAGCCAGCAGCGGTTCCCGTAGTCGAACGAGCGCACCTGAACCGGCTGCCCCAACGGGTCGCCATCGATCAGTAGCGATATCAGCTCGTCGTCTTCGGTGGTCGCCAAAAAACGCTTGTCGTCGGCGGCCAGTCGGCCGATGACAATGCCGGTCGGACGCCCGTTGTCGCGGCGGACCGTGTACGTCTCGATAGTGGCTGCGCCGTCGGGGGTTTCGGTGACCGGCACCGTGGCCCAGCCGTTGACCTCAGCCTGCAGCTGCGCGCTGCGGTCCGGCTGCCACGGTCCCGGCGTCGTCGAGTACACCCCGACCGAGTACTTGGCTTGAATGCCACCGTTTGCCCCGACAAGACCGAATTGCCCTGGCGCGCTTCGCATCCGGGCGATCGTCTCGGCCACAGCGTGTGTCGAGTAATTATTTCCGGCGCCGCCGAAGAAGGGCAATCCGCCGGTCACGGTCAGCCCGCGGGGGTCGTCGGGAGCGATGCCCAAGCCGTCGCAGATGTTGAACACCGGCGCGGGAAAGCAGCTGTACAGATCGAAGGTGGCAACGTCGTCGACGCCGATGCCGGCGACCGCCAGCGCTTCGCGCGCGGCGAGCACAGCCGACGGCGCGTGCCCGAGGTCCGGACGGTCCAGAAATGCCGGGGCTTCCAGATCCGCGTGGCCGCGCAGGTACACCCACCTGTCCTCGGGAACGCCGAGCCGGCGCGCGGCTTCGATCGACATCAACAGCGCCGCAGCCCCCTGGTTCACCTGGTCGCGGGCGACCAGCAACCGCGGGTAGGGCTCGCAGATCATCCGATTGCTCTCGGTGACGGTGATCAGTTCTTCAACACTGCGCTCAACCGGCGCAGCCGAAAACGGGTTTGCGGCAGCAACTTTGGTGAACGGCGCGAACAGTTCACCCATGCGCCGCAGGTATTCGGCCGGCCCCAATCCCGTCTCTGCCCGTCGGGCGTTTTCTATCAATGCGTACTGGGACGGCGCATCGACCAGACCGTGAATGATCGTGTAGTGGGTCATCAGCTTCTCGATACCCGGTCCACGGTCTTCCAGGTCACCTTCGACGGTCTCGCTGAAGTCGGGTTTGTCTGCGCGCTGCGCAAAATGCCGCAGCGTCGAGGTGGCATCCGAACCGAAGATCAGGGTGACTTGCGAGCGGCCCGCGGCGATCTCCCCGGCCAACTCGGTGATCAGGTGCTGGGGCCCTTGCCCGCCGACGACCTCCAAGATCGCGCGGCGCGGCTCGGCGCCGATGCGTTTGGCCACCGATCGCGGGTAGTTGTTGGACCGGCCGAAAGGTGCGTTAACCGTCGGCCCGGAGATCTCGAACTGCCGTAACGCGGCGATCGTGTCGATTTCGCCGGCCACAGCGGCGGCGTAGCAATCGTCAAGCGCAGCTTGAGCGGCGGCAGCGGCCAGTTCGACGGGAGACATGGCCCGGTAGTCCGAATCGTCGATACGCTCGGCCGCCTGTCCGACGCCGACGACGACGGGCGTCCGCGGATCAAGTTTCATAGCTCAACTATCTACCGCATTGCCGAGAAATAGCTCCTATGTCAAGCCGCGGCGGTTTGGGGTGGTGATTGGCGGGCCTTTTCGTCGGCGATGAGGTGGCGGTAG
>NZ_LZLS01000122.1 GCF_001673365.1 Mycobacterium asiaticum | reverse complement strand
ACCTCATCGCCGACGAAAAGGCCCGCCAATCACCACCCCAAACCGCCGCGGCTTGACATAGGAGCTATTGCTCGCGCTACCGGCGGGTGGGGTCCAAGCCCAGCGACATGCCGGCCAGTCCCCGGCGACGCGCCGACAAAGTGTCGGCGATGCGGCTCAGTTCCTTACCGACAGCGGAGTCCGGTGCGTCGAGTACCAGCGGTAGGCCCGCGTCGCCGGCTGTCACCAGCGCGGGATCCAGCGGGATCTGACCTAGCAGCGGCACGTCGGCGCCGACGGCACGGGACAACCGCTCGGCGACCTGTCGACCACCGCCCTCGCCGAACACGTGCATCGTGGTGCCGTCCGGCAACGTGAGGCCGGACATGTTTTCCACGACGCCCGCGATGCGTTGCCGGGTCTGAATCGCGATGCTGCCGGCGCGTTCGGCCACCTCGGCGGCCGCCGCCTGGGGTGTGGTCACCACCAGGATCTCGGCGTTGGGCAGCAGTTGAGCCAGCGAGATGGCGACGTCGCCGGTCCCGGGCGGCAGGTCGAGCAACAAGACATCCAGGTCGCCCCAGTACACGTCGGCCAGGAACTGCTGCAACGCCCGGTGCAACATCGGGCCGCGCCACACCACCGGGCTGTTGTCCTGGGTGAACTGGGCGATCGAGATCACCTTCACCTCGTGGGCGATCGGCGGCAGGATCATCGACTCGACCTGGGTGGGACGGTCAGCGGTGCCCATCATCCGGGGAATGGAGTGGCCGTGGATGTCGGCGTCGAGCACGCCGACAGACAGTCCGCGGGCGGCCATCGCGGCGGCCAGGTTGACTGTGACGGTGGACTTGCCCACCCCGCCTTTGCCGGATGCCACCGCATACACCCGGGTGAGGGAGCTTGGTTGGGCGAACGGGATGACGGGTTCGGCGGCGTCACCGCGCAGCTGCTTGCGCAGCTCGGTGCGCTGCTCGTCACTCATCACGTCCAGGCTGACCCGCACCGACCCGGTCCCGGGGACGTCGGAAACCGCTTGAGTCACCCGCTCGCTGATCTCGGCCTTCTTCGGGCAGGCGGCCGTGGTCAGGTAGATCTCGACGTGCACACTCCCGTCGGGGTTCACCTCGATGCTTTTGACCATGCCGAGTTCGGTGATCGGACGCCGCAGTTCGGGGTCGATCACCTTGCCCAGCGCGGCGCGGATAGCGGTGCTCAGAGCGGCGGCATCATCTTGGGTTGCTGAAGACATCACCGCCGAGTCTAGGCGGCTCGACTGCGGATGCTCCGAACGGTCAGCTGACCGGGGCGAGTACTGGTTCGCCGGGCTCGGGCGGGTTGGGATGTGCCGGACCCGCGGGCTTGGGCGACGGCACGGCGTTGGCGGCTCCCGGGGGCGCTGCGGGTGCTGCTGGCCCAGCTGGCGCTGCTGGCGCTGCTGGGGGCGCCGGGGCTGGCGCTGCAACCGGAGGTGCAACCGGAGGTGCTGCTGGGGGCGGCGCGAACGGATCCGGGAAAGGCGGAGCCAGCGGCGGCGCTGGTGCTGGTGCGGGTGCCGCCGGCGCGATCACTATTCCGCCGTTCGGGATCGGTCCGGCTCCGGGCGGCAGCGAATCGGGAGTCTGCGAGCTGATGCAGATCAGGGTGCAACCCGGCGTCGCGACCGGCACCTGCGGCTGCGTCTGCGGCGGGGTCAACCAAGGCCACTGTGGCGTCTGCGGGTTCGGGAACATCGGGTACTGGGAGATGAGCTGCGGCTGCCCGAAGTCGATCAGCGGCATGTGCTGCCCCATCGGGTCGCCGACCCCGAGACCGGTGACGTTCAGCGGCAGGTTCGGGCCGAGTCCCTCGGGGTGCTCGAGATGGGCATCTCCGATGGGAGGTGGCGGCCCGGTGATCGGCGGCAGGTCGACCGGCACCACGCCGGTGGCGTACGCCGCGGCCCAGCCCAGCACGTTCTGGGCGTAGGACATCGAGTTGTTGTACCGCAGGATCGCGGCCATCACCTGCGCCGGGTCGCGCAGGTTCAGTCCGCCGCTGCACAGGTACCGCGCGGCGGCGAGCGTGGCGTCGAACAGGTTCTGCGGGTCGGGCACACCGTCCCCGTCGCCGTCGACTGCGTACCGTGCCCAGGTGCCGGGCAGGAACTGCATCGGGCCCATCGCGCGGGCATAGGTGACGCGGTTGCCCTGATTGCTTTGGATGATCACCTCGTTGCCGGGCAGCGTGCCGTCCAGCGCCGGGCCGTAGATCGGGTTGGTTGCGGTACCTCGGGCGTCGGTGGCGCCGCCGTTGGCGTGCATCGACTCGATGCGCCCGATCCCGGCGAGCAGGTTCCAGCTGACGCCGCACGCCGGTGCGGCGGCGGCCATTTTCTGCTCGGCGTTGCGGTAGGCCGACAAGGCCATAAGCGGAATGCCAAGTGCGCCAGGGGTATTCACGATAGTCGGGGGCGGCGGCGCGGAACTCGTGGCCGCTGCGACGTGGAAGCTGGTCGGCTCCCGCTGAATCGAGATGACGGTCGGACCGGACAGGTCGATGTGGGGTGCCGGACCGACCGCGGCCACCGGGGCGATCGCCGCACGTGCCGGCAGATGCTTCCCGTTGAACGTGGGCGCCGTAGCGCCAACCGCACTGGCGAAAATCAGCGGGGAAATCACCGCGATACCGAAGACCGGTGTCCGCGTCACGCGAAGTGCCCGCTGCCGCGGCGTCGCGCCAGCCGGGTTGTCACCCCGACGTCCCCCTATTCGCACCTCGATCGTCCTCAATTCAAGTGAGCCGCCGGGAAACTGATCTGTTGTTAGCTTCGTGAACTAGATCACCATACATAACTCTCGTAACGGGAGTTGCGCAATGGCGGACTTGGTTTCTCAGCTGGATTTCTTAGCACGACGCTCGCCGCCTTCGGCCCGCGTCCCACCTTCCGACGCTCTCGGCTGCAGCTCGGCCAGCATGGTGCGCAGGCTGTCCAGCTCGTGGCGAAGATAGTCGCGCGTCGCGACCTCGCCGATGGACAGCCGCAGCGCGGCCAATTCGCGGGCCAGGTACTCGGTGTCGGCCTTCGTCTGCGCCGCGCGACGCCGATCTTCTTCCAGGGCAACGCGGTCGCGGTTCTCCTGGCGGTTCTGTGCGAGCAGGATCAGCGGTGCCGCGTACGCGGCCTGGGTGGAGAACGCCAGGTTGAGCAGAATGAACGGGTATGGGTCCCAACGCCAGCGCACGGCGATCAGGTTGGCCGCGATCCAGGCGATTACCACCAACGTTTGGATTAGCAGGTAACGCCCGGTCCCGAAAAACCGCGCGATGGATTCGGTGAACTGGCCGACCGTCTCTGGGTCCAGCCGCGGCTTGTACCGGCGCGACGACCGCGGCGTGTAAAGCCGGCGCGGCGCGGACGAACTGCTCACAGCGAATCTCCGGTCCTGGGCGGTCGCCCCGCCGGATCGAGTTGCGGGACGTCCACGCGCCAGTCATGCGGAAGAAGGTGGTCGAGCAAATCATCTACGGTGACCGCGCCCAGCAGATGGTTCTGATCGTCGACCACCGGCCCGCACACCAGGTTGTATGCGGCGAAATAGCGTGTCACAGCGCCCAATTGGGTCTCTGGCGCCAGGGTCAGCAGATCGGTATCGACGATGCCGCCGATGAGTTCGGCCGGTGGGTCGCGTAGTAACCGCTGCAGGTGCACGCAGCCAAGGTAGTGCCCGGTTGGCGTGGCCGTGGGCGGGCGCGCCACGAACACCATCGACGAGAGCGCCGGCGTGAGGTCGGGATCGCGCAGCCTGGCCAGCGCCTCGGCGACCGAGGTGTCCGGTGTGAGCACCACCGGATCAGACGTCATCAACCCGCCGGCGGTGTCGGGGGAGTGCTTGAGCAGCCGGCGCACCGGATCCGAGTCGTCGGGATCCATCCGGGTCAGCAAAACCTCGGCATCGGTCGGATTGAGCACGCCCAGCACGTCGGCGGCGTCGTCGGGATCCATCTCCTCGAGCACCTCGGCCGCGCGGTCGGTGCCCAGTTGCGCCAGCACCTCGGCCTGGTCAAGCTCGGGCAACTCCTGGAGGATGTCGGCAAGCCGGTTGTCGTCGAGCGCTTTGAACACCTCGTAGCGACGCTTGGTGGGCAGCCCGCGGATGGCATCGGCGACGTCGACGGCGCGGCGTCCCTCGAACTGGTCCAGGAGTTGCGCCACACCCTGGCCGGGCATGGCCAATGCCGAGGGCGTCAGACCGTGCACGTTCTGCCATTCCACGACGTGCACCGGTCCGCGCCGGCCCAGCCGCCGGTGGGTGCGGACGGCGACCCTGGTCACCACCCAGTCTCGGGTGCGGGTCTGCTCGATACCGAGGTCGGTGATCACGACCTCGACGCCGGCCAAGTCAGGCAGGTCGGGGTCGTTGACCCGGACCGGGGTGTCCAGCACCTGGCCCATGGCCAGCACCTCGCCGGGGCGTTGCTCGAAGTGGCGTAGCGACACGGTGCCGGTACGCAATGTGACCGCGTCGGGTTCGATCGCCGCGACCCGCAGAATCGGTATGAAGATGCTTCGGCGGGTCGCCAGATCGACCACCAGGCCCAGCACGCGAGGTTGCTGACGCACGATGCTGATGCTGATCACCACGTCGCGGACCCGCCCAAAGGACTCGCCGAGCGGGCCGAGAACCATCATCCGCGGCAGGCGCGCCACATACACCCTGTTGACCGAGGCCATACCGGAGAGCGTAGGCAGCGACTCTCGGCTCGGCAGGATCGGGCGGGTTCCGCCCGCGCTCTTCTAGCGCGAGCCGAGCCCAATCGTCATCAGCACGAAGACGACCAGCAAAGTTGCCGTGCTGATCACGATGCCGGCCACCGCCAGACCAAACCCCTCTTCGTGGGTTCGTTTGATCTGACTGAGTCCGACGCCCCCGCACACCAGGCTCACGATCGATCCGATGCAGCAGAAAATGCCCAGGATGCCCGCCACCAGCGAAACCATCGCCATCGTGTTCATGCCGGACTGCATGGCGTAACCAGCGCCGGGGTAGCCCGCATAGCCCGGATACGCATAGCTGGGCGGAGGGTAGGGCGCGGCGCCATACGGACCGGGCATTGGCGGCGGTGCGGGGTTTGGATAGCCCGGTGGCGAAGCACCGTACGGCTGATACCCCGGCATCGGCGGTGGGTAGCCGCCCGCGTCCCACGGGTAGTGCGACGGCGGCGGATAGTCCACGGCGGGTGAAGCCCACGGATTTTCCGGGATCGGCGCGCCAGGCACGGTGGGTCCAGGTACACCCTCGTCGGAGGAGCCGCCCGAAGCCGTCATGAGGCCCAACGATACCCACGCGCGGGTGTGAAATAGGGGCGCCGAAAGGTCCAGCCGGGTCGGATCCGCGGGCCGACGGGTGCCTGGATGGTGCGGGGTGGTTGCCGAGATGAAACGATGGCGTCAGTAGGGGGAGGGTCAGAAAGGTCAGGAGGAGAATGAGGACCGATGACTAGCCCATTCCAACCCGGACAGCCACCGGCCGGTGGTGGGGCGGCGGGTCGCCGCGGTGTGCCCGGATTGCCGACGCCGCCCAAGGGCTGGCCGGTCGGCTCGTATCCCACTTACGCCGAGGCGCAGCGCGCCGTCGACTATCTCTCCGATCAGGAGTTCCCCGTTCAACAGGTGACCATCGTCGGCGTCGATTTGATGCAGGTGGAACGCGTCACCGGCCGGCTGACCTGGGGCAAGGTGCTCGGTGGCGGCGTACTGAGCGGTGCCTGGCTGGGGTTGTTCATCGGGTTGGTGCTCGGAATTTTCAGCCCGAATCCCGCGGGTGCACTGATCACCGGTTTGGTCGCGGGGATTTTCTTCGGCCTGATCACATCCGCGGTGCCCTACGCGATGGCGCGCGGCACCAGGGACTTCAGTTCCACCATGCAACTGGTGGCCGGCCGCTACGACGTCCTTTGCGATCCGCAGAATGCGGAGAAGGCGCGAGATCTGCTGGCGCGTCTGGCGATCTGACGCCGGGGGGCGAGAGTCTTTGGTGAGTTCGAGCGTGCGGCGATGGGGGGCGGCCGCCGTGGCCGCGCTGGCCGTGGCGTCGACGGTCTCGGCCTGCGGTGCGGGCGCCAAAGGAGTAGTGGTCAGCTTCTACACGCCGGCCACCGACGGGGCGACATTTAGTGCCGTCGCCCAGCGCTGCACGGCGCAGGCCGCCGGTCGATACACCATCGAGCAGGTGAGCCTGGCCCGAGCTCCGGATCAGCAACGATTACAACTCGCACGCCGACTCACCGGGCACGACGACACGTTGGACGTGATGGCGCTCGACGTGGTGTGGACCGCGGAGTTCGCCGAAGCGGGATGGGCGCTGCCGCTGTCGGATGACCCGAGCGGGTTGACCGAAAGTGACGCCACCGCCGATACGTTGCCGGGCCCGCTCAAGACGGCCACCTGGAAGGGGCGGCTGTTTGGCGCACCCGTCACCACGAACACCCAATTGCTCTGGTACCGAGCGGATTTGGTTCGTCAACCGCCGCACGACTGGGCCGGTATGGTGGCCGAGGCGAGCCGCCTGCACGCGAGTGGTCAGCCCAGTTGGATCGCGGTGCAGGCCAACGAGGGCGAGGGCGTGGTGGTGTGGTTCAACACATTGCTGGCCAGCGCCGGTGGGCAGGTGCTCTCCGAGGACGGCAAGCGCGTCACGCTGACCGACACCCCCGAGCACCGGGCCGCTACCGTGGCGGCACTGCAGATCATGAAATCGGTAGCTACCGCGCCGGGAGCCGACCCGTCGATCACCCGCAGCGACGGCGGTGCCGCGCGGTTGGCCGTCGAACAGGGCAAGGCCGCGCTGGAAGTGAACTGGCCCTACGTAGTTGCCTCCATGCTGGAAAACGCGGTGAAAGGCGGGGTGGCGTTTCTGCCGCTCAATCGGTTGCCGGAGTTGGCCGGCAGCATCAGCGGGGCGGGCACCTTCGCGCCTACTGACGAGCAGTTCGACATCGCCTATGCGGCCAGCCAGAAAGTCTTCGGCTTCGCGCGTTACCCCGGTGTGGTGGCCGGACAACCGGCCAAGGTGACGATCGGCGGGTTGAACTTGGCGGTGGCCAGCACCACCCGTCATCGCGCCGAGGCGTTCGACGCCATCAGGTGCGTGCGCAATCTGCAGAACCAGAAGTACATCTCGATCGAGGGCGGCCTGCCCCCGGTCCGGACCTCGCTCTACAGCGACCCGCAGTTCCAGGCCAAATACCCGATGTACGGAGCCATTCGCCGGCAGCTTACCGAGGCTGCCGTGCGTCCGGCGACACCCGTTTATCAGGCGGTGTCGATCCGGTTGTCCTCGGCGCTGAGTCCCATCACCGATATCGACCCGGAACGCACGGCCGACGAGCTCGCCGCCGAGGTGCGTAAAGCCATCGAGGGCAAGGGTCTGCTCCCGTGACCCGCGCGGGGCATCATCGCGCTGGCAGCGCCGCGCCGACGATGCGCGTCGGAAGTAGGCGACCACTGATTCGTGAGCACAGGGTGATTTCCGAACGGCGGCTGGCCTTTTGGCTCGTCGCGCCCGCGGCGACCCTGATGCTGGCGGTGACGGCCTACCCGATCTGCTACGCCATGTGGCTGAGCTTGCAGCGCAACAACCTCGCCACCCCGCACGACACGACGTTCGTGGGTCTGGGCAATTACCACACGATCTTGACCGACCGGTACTGGTGGACCGCCCTGGCGGTGACGCTTGGCATCACGGTGATCTCGGTGGCGCTGGAGTTCGCGCTGGGCCTGTCGCTGGCCCTGGTGATGCACCGCACGCTGATCGGCAGGGCGGTGGTGCGTACCGCAGTGCTGATCCCGTACGGCATCGTCACGGTGGTCGCCTCGTACAGCTGGTACTACGCCTGGACGCCCGGCACGGGCTACCTGGCCAACCTGCTGCCCGACGGGAGTGCGCCACTGACCCAACAGATTCCGTCGCTTGGCGTCGTGGTGCTCGCCGAGGTCTGGAAGACGACACCGTTCATGGCGCTGCTGCTGTTGGCTGGGCTGGCGCTGGTGCCCGAGGATCTGCTGCAGGCTGCCCAAGTAGACGGTGCAGACGCGTGGCGGCGGTTGACCAGAATCACGCTGCCCATCATCAAACCCGCGGTGGTGGTGGCGCTGCTGTTCCGGACCTTGGACGCGTTTCGCATCTTCGACAACATCTACGTTCTCACCGGCGGTGTCAACAACACCGGCTCGGTGTCAATCCTGGGTTATGACAACCTATTCAAGGGATTCAACCTGGGACTGGGCTCGGCGATCAGCGTAATGATCTTTTTGTGCGTGGGGCTCATCGCGGTGATCTTCATCAAGGTCTTCGGTGCTGCCTCGCCCGGAGGTGACGCTCATGTCCGCTGAGTCCTTGCGCGCGCGGCGCACCGCGTTTTGGGTTGTCGTCAATACCCTGGTGGTGCTCTACGCAATGCTACCGGTGTTGTGGATTCTGAGCCTGTCGCTCAAGCCGACGTCAACGGTCAAGGACGGCAAGCTGATTCCGTCGACGGTGACGTTGGACAACTACCGCGGGATCTTCCGGGGTGACTTCTTCAGTTCGGCGTTGGTCAACTCGATCGGAATCGGGTTGATCACCACGGTGATCGCGGTCGTGCTGGGTGCCATGGCGGCCTATGCGATTGCGCGGCTGCAGTTTCCGGGCAAGCGGGTGTTGATCGGTATGACGCTGTTGATCACGATGTTCCCGGCGATCTCGCTGGTGACGCCGTTGTTCGATATCGAACGCGCAGTGGGGTTGTTCGACACCTGGCCGGGACTGATCCTGCCCTACATCACCTTCGCGCTGCCGCTGGCCATCTACACGCTGTCAGCGTTCTTCCGGGAAATCCCTTGGGATTTGGAGAAGGCGGCCAAGATGGACGGCGCCACACCCGTGCAGGCGTTCGCGAAGGTGATTGTCCCGTTGGCGGCGCCAGGCCTGGTGACCGCGGCGATTCTGGTGTTCATCTTCGCCTGGAACGACCTGCTGCTCGCGTTGTCACTGACCGCCACCAAGGCCGCCATCACCGCGCCGGTTGCGATCGCCAACTTCACCGGCAGCTCGCAGTTCGAGGAGCCGACGGGATCGATCGCGGCCGGGGCGATCGTGATCACGATCCCGATCATTGTCTTTGTCCTGATATTCCAACGACGTATTGTCGCCGGGTTGACTTCTGGCGCTGTGAAGGGATAGCGCGATGGCCGAGATTGTGCTGGAACACCTGAACAAGAGTTACCCCGACGGTCATACCGCGGTGCAGGATCTGAACGTCACCATCGCCGACGGGGAATTCCTGATCCTGGTGGGCCCATCTGGCTGCGGCAAGACTACGACGTTGAATATGATTGCCGGGCTTGAAGATATCTCGTCAGGCGAACTGCGCATCGGTGGTGAGCGGGTCAACGAGAAGGCGCCCAAGGACCGCGACATCGCGATGGTGTTCCAGTCCTACGCGCTGTATCCGCACATGACGGTGCGGCAGAACATCGCGTTCCCCTTGACCCTTGCCAAGATGAAGAAGGCTGAGATTGCGCAGAAGGTGGAGGAGACCGCTCGAATCTTGGACCTGACCGAGTTGCTGGACCGCCGACCCGCCCAGTTGTCCGGTGGACAGCGGCAGCGCGTCGCGATGGGCCGAGCAATCGTGCGCCACCCCAAAGCTTTTCTGATGGACGAGCCGCTGTCGAACCTGGACGCAAAGTTGCGGGTACAGATGCGCGGCGAGATCGCGCGGTTGCAAAAGCGGCTGGGCACTACCACCGTCTACGTCACCCACGACCAGACGGAGGCTATGACGCTGGGCGACCGGGTGGTGGTCATGCACGGCGGTGTGGCACAGCAGATCGGCACGCCCACAGAGCTCTACGAACACCCCGCCAACCTGTTCGTCGCCGGGTTCATCGGTTCGCCGGCGATGAACTTCTTCCCCGCGACGTTGACGTCGTTCGGATTGACGCTGCCGTTCGGCGAGGTCACGCTGCCGACCGAGGTTACCCAGGTGATCGCGCAGCACCCGCAACCGGACAATGTCATCGTCGGCGTGCGGCCCGAGCACATCCATGACGCCGCGTTGATCGACGGCTACCAACGCATCAGCTCACTGGTCTTCGAGGTCACCGTCGATCTGGTCGAATCCCTGGGATCGGACAAGTATGTCTACTTCACCGCCGCGGGCTCCGAGGTGCACTCGGCGCGGCTGGATGAGGTCGCCGCCGAGTCGGAA
This sequence comes from Mycobacterium asiaticum, assembly GCF_001673365.1. Classification (GTDB taxonomy): domain Bacteria; phylum Actinomycetota; class Actinomycetes; order Mycobacteriales; family Mycobacteriaceae; genus Mycobacterium; species Mycobacterium asiaticum_A. The sequence goes on along the minus strand of NZ_LZLS01000122.1, from coordinate 21,330 downwards.
GTGAACGAAAACCAGTTCGTAGCAAGGGTTCCCACCGAGTCGGCAGCCGCTATCGACGAGCCGATCGAGTTGGCGTTCGAGGCCGGCAAGCTCGTCGTGTTCGACGCCGACACCGGTGCCAATCTCACGGTGCCTGTCAGCGCGTGATCCTCGACGCGGTGCGCGAGCACCTACGCAATCATTTCGACAGCCAGTTCGACTCGGCGAGCGTGACCTTCCTGGGGGCCGAACCCATTGAGGTGCTGCGCTTTCGGTCTCATCCACTGGTGCACTACGCGTCGTTGGGTTGCTCGCGCTACCCGATGACCGACCCCACCGAGATCGTCGCCGACCAGGTGCGCGGGCCGCGGGCCGAAGTGGTGTTGTCGCTGCGTGATCCCGGGCCGATCACCGGAGTGGCTCGAACGCTGGCTGTACTTGCGGCAACCCCGGCGGTCGATGGTGTGGTGCTGGTCCCCGACGCGCTGATCGACCTCGGAGGCTCTTTGTGGTCTCGTGCGCCGTTCACCGCGGTCCTGTTGGGCCGCAGCGATATTGCCGACCTGCCGCTCGATCCGCCGCGCGAGCCGGTGCAGTTTCTGTCCGCCACACCGATCACCGCGACGGAGGCCGCCTGGGTGCGACTCAAGGGCGCTGAGGCGATGCGACAGGCCTGGGTCGGCGACGGCGTCGACGTGCTGGATCCGAATCGGCCCGCCGCGCAACCGAGTTGACGTAGTTGCGTAGCCGCGCGGAGCTTGTCACATTAGTCACAAGCTGGGGACATATATCTGTTTTGCCCGGCTCTGCGCGACAATCTCCGCGCGAGTTTCATTACGGCCGCCCCCATCCGGCGTTGTCGCTCGGAGCCGGGCAAACAGACACATGGTCCCCGCCTCGTTACGGTTGGGGCGCGTGGGATTTGCCGTCGTTGCGGCCCGCGACCAGCCGGCGTTGTCGCTCGGAGCCGGGCAAACAGACTCATGGTCCTCGCCCCGTTACGGTTGTGGGCCATAAGATTTGACTGCGTTAGAGCCAACCGCGCTTGCGGAAGCTGAAGTACAGCAGCACGCAGATCACCACCATCACGCTGATCACCGAGGGGTAGCCCCACCGCGAATCCAGTTCCGGCATGAAATGGAAATTCATGCCGTAGATGCCGGCGACCATGGTGGGGACCGCGACGATACCGGCCCAGGCCGAGATCTTGCGCATGTCCATGTTCTGCTGCATGCCGACTCGCGCCAGTGCGGCTTGAACCAGCGAGTTGAGCATGTCGTCGTAGCTGGCGATCTGCTCAGCGGCCTGAGTCTGGTGGTCGGCGACGTCGCGCAGATAGCGCCGCACTTCCTTATTGATCAGGTCTTTGTTCTCGACCTGCATGCGCTGGAACGCGTTCGAGAGCGGTGCCACACAGCGCCGCAACTCGACGACTTCACGCTTGAGCAGATAGATCGGTTCAACATCGATTTTCTTCCCCGGAGCAAATGCGACCACCTCAATGGCGTCGACATCGTCCTCCATCAGGTTCGTGACGCCCAGATAGTGGTCCACGACGTAGTCGGCGATCGCGTGCATCACCGCGTACGGGCCCAGTCGCAAATGCTCGGGGTTGGCGTCCATGCGCTTGCGGACCTCGTGCAATCCACCGTGTTCTCCATGGCGGACGGTGACCACGAAATCCTTGCTGACGAAGATCATGATCTCGCCGGTCTCCACGATCTCGCGCGCCAGCACCACCGATTCGTGTGGGACGTAGTTGACGGTCTTGAGGACGAAAAACAACGCGTCGTCGTACCGTTCCAGCTTGGGCCGTTGATGCGCGACAACGGCGTCCTCGACCGCCAGGGGATGCAGCCCGAAGACGTCGGCAACTTCCTGCATCTGTGCCTCGTCGGGCTCGTGCAGTCCGACCCAGACGAACGCCTCCTGCCCGGCCAACTCGAGATCACGGACTTTGGCAAGCCCGTCCGTCGTCGTGTACTTGCCGGGCAACCGCTGGCCGTCGACGTAGACACCACAGTCGACCAATGTCTGCACCGGCGGATTGGCGACCGGATGGGCATGCTGCTGGCGGGTCCGTGCGACCGGTCTGAGTGCTTCAGGCAATGCGTCAAATCCAGGGAACACATTCACCTCCGATCTGCAGGCCGTGGTCATGCTACGCGCCCTGCTACAACAGCAGAGCTTTAATGCAGTTGTCAGCAGCTAATTCCCAGCCGCGCGCCATCCGGTCCGTGGACCGGCGATTTCGTGGTGGCGGCGGTGCGCTAGTTTCGACCCCGAACGCCGTGTTTATCGAAGAAGGAGCAGAACCGTCGTGAGCGCAAGTCCTCTCAAGGTCGCCGTCACCGGTGCGGCCGGCCAGATCGGCTACAGCCTGTTGTTCCGTCTGGCCAGCGGGTCGCTGCTGGGTCCCGACCGCCCGATCGAGCTCCGACTGCTCGAGATCGAGCCTGCCCTCAAGGCGCTCGAGGGTGTCGTGATGGAACTTGACGACTGCGCGTTCCCGCTGCTGGCGGGCGTGGAGATCGGCGCGGACGCCAACAAGATCTTCGACGGGGTGAACCTGGCCCTGTTGGTCGGCGCGCGACCGCGCGGCCCGGGCATGGAGCGCGGTGATCTGCTCGAGGCCAACGGTGCAATCTTCACCGCGCAGGGCAAGGCCCTCAACGAGGTGGCGGCCGACGACGTCCGCATCGGCGTGACGGGCAACCCGGCCAACACCAACGCGCTGATCGCGCTGAGCAACGCACCCGACATCCCCAAGGAGCGGTTCTCCGCGCTGACCCGCCTAGACCACAACCGGGCGATCTCCCAGCTGGCCCGCAAGACCGGCGCCAACGTCACAGACATCAAGAAGATGACGATCTGGGGCAATCACTCGGCCACCCAGTACCCGGACATCTTCCACGCCGAGGTGGGCGGCCGAAACGCCGCCGAGGTGGTCAACGACCAGGACTGGATCGAAAACGACTTCATCCCGACCGTCGCCAAGCGCGGCGCGGCCATCATCGACGCCCGCGGCGCCTCCTCGGCGGCCTCGGCCGCCTCGGCCACCGTTGACGCCGCCCGCTCCTGGTTGCTGGGCAGCCCGGATGACGACTGGGTCTCGATGGCGGTCTACTCCGACGGCTCCTACGACGTGCCAGAGGGCATCGTCTCGTCGTTCCCGGTGACCACCAAGGACGGCGACTGGTCGATCGTGCAGGGCCTGGAGATCGACGAGTTCTCCCGCGGCCGCATCGAGAAGACCACCGCCGAACTGGTCGACGAGCGCAACGCGGTGACGGAGCTGAAGCTGATCTAGCCCGAGCAGACAGCCGGACCCAGGGGATTAGGTGTACTAATCGGTAGTCAGTACCCTGGGGCGCGTGTCCGAATTGCTTGAATCGATACAGGCGCGAACCGACCAGGTCTTTATCTGCGACGAAGAGATCTTCGAGGCCCACGTAGGCGGCAAGCTTTCGGTAGATCTGACGGCGCCGCTGGACACCAAACGGGCGCTGTCGATCGCCTACACCCCCGGTGTGGCGCAAGTCAGCCGCGCGATCGCCGCGGACCGCACCCTGGCCGCCCGATACACCTGGGCTAACCGCCTGGTTGCCGTCGTCAGCGACGGCAGTGCCGTGCTCGGCCTCGGCGACATCGGGCCGGCCGCCTCGCTGCCGGTGATGGAAGGCAAATGCGCGCTGTTCAAGGAGTACGGCGGGCTGAACGCAATCCCGATCGTGCTGGACACCAAAGATCCCGACGAGATCGTCGAAACTTTGGTGCGGCTGCGCCCGACGTTCGGCGCGGTAAACCTCGAGGACATCTCGGCGCCGCGCTGCTTCGAGATCGAGCGGCGGGTCATTGAGGCGCTGGACTGCCCGGTCATGCACGACGACCAGCACGGCACGGCGATCGTCGCATTGGCCGCGCTGATGGGCGCCACCAAGCTGCTCGGCCGGGACATGTCCTCGGTGCGCGTGGCGGTCTCCGGTGCCGGTGCCGCCGGTGTTGCCTGCACGAATCTTCTTCTGGCCATGGGCGTTTCAGATATCACCGTGCTGGACTCGCGGGGCATCGTGCACAGCGGCCGCGACGACATGAACAGCATCAAAATCGACCTGGCGCAACGAACCAATCCCGACGGCCGAACCGGTGGGCTGGTCGAAGCCCTTGACGGCGCCGACGTATTCCTGGGCGTGTCCGGCGGCGTCGTGCCAGAGGAACTGATCGCCACTATGGCGCCCGATTCGATCGTGTTCGCGCTGTCCAATCCCGACCCCGAAATCCATCCCGACACCGCCGCCAAGTACGCCGCGGTGGTGGCTACCGGGCGCAGCGACTTCCCCAATCAGATCAACAACGTGCTGGCGTTCCCCGGGATCTTCCGTGGCGCACTGGACGTCGGCGCACGCCGGATCACCGAGAAGATGATGGTGGCCGCGGCCGAGGCGATTTACTCGGTGGCCAGCGAAGATCTCGCGATCGACCGGATCGTGCCGAGCCCGCTGGACCGGCGTGTGGCGGACGCGGTGGCCACAGCGGTGGCCTTGGCCGCAGAATCGCCCGACTGGGAGTGAACATCGGCAGACTGGCCGCCGCGCTGTGTGCCGCGGTGCTGGTTGTGGCCGGTTGCTCGGAACCAGATCGACACGCCGAGTTGCTCGTCGGGTCCACCGCCGACGCCAACTCGACACTGCTGGCCGCCGTTTACGTTGCGGCACTGCGGTCCTACGGCTTTCCCGCACGAGCCGACATCGCCGGGAACCCGATGGCCGAACTGGACACGGGTGAGGTCACCGTCGTCCCCGCCTATACCGGCAGGGTCTTGCGAGGCCTGCAGCCCGGCGCTTCGGCGCTGTCCGACAAGCAGGTCTATCAGGCGATGAATTCGGCTCTGCCCGAAGGGATTGCGGCTGGGGACTACGCGACCGCCGCGGGAGACAAACCGACACTGGTGATCACGCCGGGCACCTCCGCGACGTGGGGCGGCAGCGATCTGAGCCTGCTGCCCGAGCATTGTGCGGGACTGCGGCTGGGCGTCGTCGGCAACACGCGTGTGCCCGCGGCGGTGGGTTCGTGCCGGTTGCCGCCGCCGCGTGAATTCCCCGATGACACAGCGCTTTTCGCTGCGCTGAGAAACGGCGAGCTGACCGCAGCGTGGTCGACGGCTGCCGATCCACGAGTACCGTCGGACCTGATTGCCTTGGCCGACAGCAGCAAAGACTCGCTCATCCAAGCCGAAAACGTCGTACCGCTGTATCGCCGCAACGCGCTGAGCACTCGAGAATTGTTGGCTATCAACGAGATTGCCGGCGTGTTGGACACCGCCGCGCTGGCCGACATGCGGCGGAAGGTGGCGACCGGTGCCGACCCGCAGGCGGTGGCTGACGGCTGGCTGGCCGAGCACCCGCTGGGGCGTTGAGTCCTAGTCCAGGAACGGGTTCAACACCGGCGGAATGATCTGATTGCCGGTCACGCCAGTGAACCGGACCCAGATCTGTGCGGGGATATTCAGCGACTGGTAGACGGCAGCGCCAGCCCACGAAACTGGAACCTTCAAGAAATCGGGCACCGCGTCGACGATGCTTTGGATCGGGTCGTAGACCAGGTAGGGAATGGTGGCCGCGACCGTGCGTGACACCAGCCGCACATTGCTGACGGGATCGGGATAACCCTGTGCGGCGAAATCGGCACTGAGCACGCTGAACAGGTTCGTGTCGGGATTGACATAGGTGCTGTTGAACACGGGCGACGTCAGGGACGGGCCCTGCATGTAGGTCGGCGGTGCAATACCGAACGAATCCAGGATCGTCGGCGTCACACTGACGGTCTGCCAGGAGTTATTGATAAAACCGTCCCTGGCGTCGTTAAAGGCCTGATCGAAGATGAGGAATGTCGCCGTCTCGCGTGGCGACTGGAACCCGTGACCGCGCCCGAACTGGTCGGGCCCGATTTCCCCGTGGTCGGTCACCACGAGCGTGGTGAATTGCTCGCCGAGGTTAGTTTGCTCCCACTGAGCTACCGCACCCAAAAGGCCACCGCCGCCGACGGTTTGGGAACCGAGGTTGTAGTCGAGGTTACGCAGTGCAGCCGCATACTGGGGCGAATCGCCGCCGTATTGGTGCGCGTTGTTATCGACACCGGCGAACGACACGAAGATGAAATTGCCCTCACCGGGTTTGGCGGCCAGGATCGCGGCCTGGGCCTTCTGGCCGACCAGGTTCTGCGTCGCGATCCAGTCCGTATCGCCCGGAACTTGCGGGACGAAGACGATGTTGTCGGCGGGGTTCGAGCCGGCGCCTGCGATGCGGGTATTGATGCCGCTCACCGTGCCCTCGCCGTTCGCGATGACCGTGGTGTTGACCAGGTCGCCATAGGCGTTCTCGAGGTAGTTGTAGACCGTCGGCCAATTGTCGTACGTCCAGGGCGTGAAGACGTTGTTGGTGACGCCGGCGGTCTCGCTCCATACACCGGTCTGGATCGTCGTCCATGACGGGTTGGAGATGGTGGTGTGCCCGACGATGGTCGAGGCGGAAGTGATGCTTTGCTTCATCAACGCGTGGAAGTTGGGGGTGCCGGCGGGGTCGGCCAGGATCAAGCTGAGATTCGTGCCGTCTGTGCCGATCAGCAGAAAGTTCATATTCGGTGCGGCCGTCAGCAGCGCGAGCGCCTGCTGTTGCGACACCGGCAGCGTGTTCTGATCTATCCCGACGTTTCCGGTGGCTCCCGCCGCGCCGAACGGCGACAACGGTTTTCCGCCAAGCCCACCCGCTCCGGGGACGATTGCCCCCGCACCGACTCCACCGGGTCCACCCGCACCGCCGTCGCCCAGCAACCAGCCACCCGTGCCGCCGGTACCGCCAGCGCCGCCCGCGATGCCGCCCGCACCGCCCACGCCGCCGTTACCGATCAGTCCGGCACTGCCGCCGGTTCCGCCGCGCTGGCCGATCCCGCCCGACCCGCCTGCGCCGCCATTGCCCCACAGAATTCCGCCCGGCCCACCGGCTTGGCCGGTACCGGGGGTGCCGTCAACACCGTTGCCGATCAACGGCCGCCCCAAGAGGAACTGCGTGGGCGCATTGATCACAGCCAGCGCGTCGCCGAGGACGGCCTGCAGGGGACCGACATTGGCTGCCTCCGCGGCCGCATACGCCGCGCTGGCAGCACGCACTGCCTGCACGAATTGCTCTTGAAACGCCGTCACCTGCGCACTGAGCGCCTGGTATTCGAGGGCGTGGCCGGAAAACAGCGAAGCAATCGCCGCCGATACCTCGTCGGCCGCGGCAGCCGCCACCGTGCTGGTGGAAGCTAACGCCGACAGATTCGCCGCTCTGATCGAAACGTCAATACTCGCCGCTTCGGCCGCCGCAGTCATCAACAGATCCGGTGTGGCAAAGAGAAACGACATCGTGGTCCTCACGTCCGGGAACTTCTCGACCGTCGGAACTTGTTTCGCTGGACATGATTACACGACGTCGGGTCGGAGATCCGGGGAACGTCAAAGTGTCGCGCTCCCAACCCGTTTCATATTTGAGTACGGTTAGTGTTTGGGCGGAATGACCTTACGAATGAACAGTTCGGTGATGCGCTGATACCCCGAGCCGGTGATGCGCACCATCAGGTCCAAAACCTTGGCGTCCGGGCCCACCAGCACTCGCGCGTTGTTCTTGCGGACCGCTTGCAGAATGATCTTCGCGGCCCGCTTCGGACTCGTGTTGGCCAGCCGCTTGTCGAACAACTGAGCCAACTCGTCGCGGTCCAAACCCTCGGCAACGGTGGCGTTGCGGGCGATCGCGGTCTTGATGCCGCCCGGATGCACGGTCGTCACGCCGACCGGATGGCCATGCAGCCGCATCTCCTGGCGGAGTGCCTCGGTGTAGCCGCGGACGGCGAACTTTGCCGAGTTGTACGCGGAATACCCGGGAACGGAGAACAATCCGAAGATGCTGGAGATGTTGATGACGTGGCCGTCGCCGGAGGCAATCAGGTAGGGGAGAAACGCCTTGGTGCCGTTGACCACACCCCAGAAGTCGACGTCCATCACGCGCTCGATGTCCTTGAATTGCTCGACTTCCACGTCGCCGGTGTGTCCGATGCCGGCGTTGTTGTAGATCTGGTTCACCTTGCCGAAGTGCTCGTTGACTTCCTCGGCGTAGAGCAGGAAGCGCTCCCGTTCGGTGACGTCGATCCGGTCAGCCTTGACCGGCGCTCCGATCGCCTTTAGCTGCTCTTCGGTCTGTGCCAGCCCCTCGGCGTCGACGTCGCAGATCGCCAGGCTGGCACCGGAGCGGCCTAGCTCAAGGGCCAACGCCTGTCCGATGCCCGATCCCGCACCGGTAACTACAGCTACTTTGCCGGCGAACCCCTCCATGAGCACCCTCCCTCGTCTCGGTACATCGACGTTACCCGGTACCAGAGGTCCCCGATATCGGAGGGTGGTTCTCATCACCCATGACGTTGATTCTGCGGCCACGGCGGCGACACGCCGATGACGATCGCCCTCACCGCAGAATCAACACCCGGTCAGGCGAACGCGGAGTCGATGATCTCCTGCTGCTCGACGGCGTGCACCTTTGACGAGCCCGACGACGGCGCCGACATCGCGCGGCGCGAAATCCGTTTGATCCTGGACAGCCGGTCGGGCAGTAGCTCGGGCAGCGTCAGGCCCAGCGACGGCCACGCGCCCTGATTAGCCGGTTCTTCCTGCACCCAGAAGTACTGTTTGGCGTTCTCGTAGCGGTCCAGCGTCGCTTCGAGCCGGCGGCGTGGCAGCGGGGCAAGCTGTTCTAGCCGCACGATCGCGATGTCGTCGCGCTTGTCCTTGGCCTTTCGGCTAGCCAGTTCGTAATAGAGCTTGCCGCTGGTCAGCAGAACCCGGGTGACCTTGCTGCGCTCGCCTTCGCCGTCTTCGTAGGTGGGCTCCTCCAACACTGACCGGAACTTCATCTCGGTGAAGTCCCGGATGTCGCTGACCGCCGCCTTGTTCCGAAGCATCGACTTCGGCGTGAACACGATCAGCGGGCGCATCACCCCGTCCATGGCGTGCCGGCGCAACAGGTGGAAGTAGTTGGCCGGGGTCGACGGCATCGCGATCGTCATCGAGCCCTCCGCCCACAGTTGCAGGAAGCGCTCGATGCGGCCGGATGTGTGGTCGGGCCCCTGCCCTTCGTGGCCGTGCGGGAGCAGCAGCACGACGGTCGACAGCTGGCCCCATTTGGCCTCACCGGAACTGATGAACTCGTCAATGATCGACTGCGCGCCGTTGACGAAGTCGCCGAACTGCGCCTCCCACAACACCAGGGCCTCCGGGTTGCCCACGGTGTAGCCGTATTCGAAGCCCACGGCCGCGTATTCCGACAACGGCGAGTCGTAAACCAGGAACTTGCCGCCGGTGGGAGCGCCGTCCTTGTTCACGGCCAGCAACTGCAGCGGGGTGAACTCCGCGCCGGTAGAACGGTCGATGATCACCGAATGCCGTTGCGAGAAGGTGCCGCGGCGGGTGTCCTGACCGGAGAATCGGACCAATTTGCCCTCGGCCACCAGCGAGCCCAACGCCAGCAGTTCGCCGAAGGCCCAGTCGATCTTGCCCTCGTAGGCCATCTCGCGACGCTTGTCCAGCACCGGCTGCACGCGCGAGTGCGACGTGAAGCCTTCCGGCAGCGCCAGGAATGCGTCGCCGATGCGGGCCAGCAGCGACTTGTCCACCGAGGTGTCCAGCCCCGCCGGGATCATCTGGTGGGATTCCACCGATTCACTGGGTAGCGCGCCGTGCTTCTCTAGCTCCTTGACTTCGTTGAACACCCGCTCCAGCTGGCCCTGGTAGTCACGCAGGGCGTCTTCGGCTTCCTTCAGCGAAATGTCGCCACGACCGATCAACGCTTCGGTGTAGCTCTTGCGCACGCCGCGCTTGTTGTCCACGACGTCATACATGTAGGGGTTCGTCATCGACGGGTCGTCGCCCTCGTTGTGACCACGCCGGCGGTAGCACAGCATGTCGATGATGACGTCCTTCTTGAACCGCTGCCGGAAGTCCACGGCCAGCTGCGCGACCCACACGCACGCCTCGGGGTCGTCGCCGTTGACGTGGAAGATCGGTGCGCCAATCATCTTCGCGACGTCGGTGCAGTATTCGCTGGAGCGCGAGTACTCCGGCGCGGTGGTGAACCCGATTTGGTTGTTGACGATGATGTGGATGGTGCCGCCGACTCGGTAACCGGGCAGGTTGGCCAGGTTCAGCGTCTCGGCTACCACGCCTTGGCCAGCGAACGCGGCGTCACCGTGCAGCATCATCGGCACCACCGAGAACGCCTTTGCCTCGTCGGTGTCGGTGTTGCCGTGGTCGAGCAGATCCTGCTTGGCCCGAACCAGCCCAACCAGCACCGGGTCGACGGCTTCCAGGTGCGACGGGTTTGCGGTCAGCGAAACCTGAATGTCGTTGTCGCCGAACATCTGTAGGTAGACGCCGGTGGCGCCCAGGTGGTACTTGACGTCGCCGGAGCCGTGCGCCTGCGACGGGTTCAGGTTGCCCTCGAACTCGCTGAAGATCTGGGAGTACGGCTTGCCGACGATGTTGGCCAGCACGTTGAGTCGGCCGCGGTGCGGCATTCCGATCACCACTTCGTCCAGACCGTGTTCGGCGCACTGGTCGATGGCGGCGTCCATCATCGGAATGACGCTTTCGGCGCCTTCCAGTGAGAACCGCTTTTGGCCGACGTACTTGGTTTGCAGGAACGTCTCGAACGCCTCGGCGGCGTTGAGCCGGCTCAGGATGTACTTCTGTTGCGCCACAGTCGGTTTGACGTGCTTGGTCTCGACCCGTTCCTCAAGCCACCTGGTTTGTTCGGGCTCGAGGATATGGGTGTACTCAACACCGATGTGGCGGCAGTACGCGTCGCGCAGCAGGCCCAACACGTCGCGCAGCTTCTTGTACTCGGCACCGGCGAAGCCGTTGACTTTGAACACCCGGTCCAGGTCCCACAGCGTGAGGCCGTGGGTGAGCACCTCGAGGTCGGGGTGGCTGCGGAACCGGGTGCTGTCCAGCCGCAGCGGGTCAATGTCGGCCATCAGGTGGCCGCGGTTGCGGTACGCCGCGATCAGGTTCATCACGCGGGCGTTCTTGTCGACGATGGAGTCCGGGTTGTCTGTGCTCCAACGCACTGGCAGGTAAGGAATGCTCAGTTCGCGGAAGATCTCGTCCCAGAAGTCGTCGGAGAGCAGCATCTCGTGGATGGTGCGCAGGAAGTCACCCGACTCCGCGCCCTGGATGATGCGATGGTCGTAGGTTGAGGTCAAGGTGATCAATTTGCCGATGCCCAGCTCGGCGATGCGCTCCTCGCTGGCCCCCTGGAACTCCGCGGGGTATTCCATGGCGCCGACGCCGATGATTGCACCCTGGCCGGCCATCAATCGCGGCACCGAGTGCACGGTGCCGATGGTCCCCGGGTTGGTCAACGAAATCGTGACGCCGGCAAAGTCTTCGGCGGTCAGCTTGCCGTCCCGGGCGCGGCGCACGATGTCCTCGTAGGACGAGACGAACTCGGCGAAGCGAAGTTCTTCACACCGTCTGATACCGGCCACCACCAGGGAGCGCTTGCCGTCTTTACCCTGCAGATCGATGGCCAGGCCCAGATTGGTGTGCGCCGGGGTGACCGCGTTGGGTTTGCCGTCGACCTCGGTGTAGTGGCGGTTGAGGTTCGGGTATCTCTTGACCGCCTGGACCAGTGCGTAGCCCAGCAAGTGGGTGAACGAAATCTTGCCGCCGCGGGTGCGCTTGAGTTGGTTGTTGATGACGATGCGGTTGTCGATCAGCAACTTGGCCGGAATGGCGCGCACGCTGGTCGCGGTCGGCACATCGAGGGACGCCGACATGTTCTTAACGACGGCAGCCGCGGCACCACGCAGCACCTGCAGGTCGTCGCCTTCCGCGGGCGGCGGAGGGGCCGCTTTCGACGCGGCCGGGGCCGGGGCGGGCGCGGTTGAACCGTTGCCAGCCGCCGCGGATTTGGCCGGTTTGACTGGCTCGGGGGCCGGCTTGGTTTGGGGCTGGGACTCGGCGGGCTTGTTTCGGGGCTGGGTCTCGGCGGGCTTGGTCTCGGCGGGGCCCGTTTCATGGGCCGATTCTGGGCCGGTCTCGGAGCCCGTATCCGGGTTGTAGTCGACCAGGAACTCGTGCCAGCTCGGGTCGACCGAGGAGGGGTCGTCGCGGAACTTGCGGTACATCTCCTCGACCAGCCACTCGTTTTGCCCGAATGGTGAACTTATGTTGGCCACGGCCGCTGTTCGCCTCAATTCTTTTTTCTTGCAAGCGTTTTAGCAACGCCTGCGACTTATTGGCATCCCGTGTCGCGGGGCGCCGCACACCCTCGGTGGTCGGTTGCAGGGGCCGACCCGTTCTGACTCATAAAGGCTAACGCTTCGCCCGTGATTCGCCAGCGAGACCAACCTTTTTCAGCTGGCGTCCCGAACGGTTGGCAGCAGGTGCAGCGTCACCGGCCAACGCGACGGTGCGGGTCCGAATGCCGAGCGCGAATTCTTGACCAGTTTCTTACCGATCATCCGGTTGCCGATGGCGCCGATGATCGCCCCGATGCCCACCGGCATCAACTTGCCCGCGATCAAGGCACCACGCTTGAGCGCGAACCGCTTGACGAAGTACTTGAACATGCGGGTGTTGAGCTTGGATACCGCCGGCAGCGGCAACGAGGCCACGCTCTCGGACACCCAGCCGCCACTGGTACGTCCGCCGCCGATCAACTCCGCCACGGCGGTCTTGCTGTTGTCACCCACCAGCACTGAAAGCACCAAGGCGCGACGGCGCTCCCGATGATCAAGGGGAATGCCGTAGACGGAGGCAAGTCCCAGCACGAAGAGGGCAGTCGCTTCCAGGAACACCGCGGTTTCGCCCGCCGCGGCCGACAGCGCCGCCAACGTGCCGATCCCGGGGAATGTCGCCGCCGCGCCCACCGCCGCACCGCTGGCCGTCACGACCGACAAGAAGCGCTTTTCCAGCTTGGTCACGATCTCGGCCGGACTGGCGCCCGGGTGGGCGCGCCGCAGGCGGGTCACATAGGCATCGGCGGCCGGACCCTGAATGTGCGAGGTTCGTTCGATGATCTGTGCCAAAGCCCGGGTGGATGCCTTGGGCCGACCTACAGAACCTGCGTTGGCCTCTTGATCCGATACCGACTTGCTGCGTCGCGCGCTCATAGTGCCTCTCTCGGGGACGGCGTTCCTTCAGGCTAACGCGCGTCCAGCAAAATGAGTGCCGGGCGGAAAGCTTCAAATAATCGCGGTTGGTGTACGGCGGTGTGAGCCGGGAAGCGCTGCGGTGTCGCGGCCAGCGAGCGCGGCGCAGAACCTTACGGGAATAATGCGAGCTGGACTCCTGCGCGACCCGACGCGTGAACCGACTCGGGGAGCCGAATCGAGGTACAAGACATGAGCACCGCGACGACGCAGGCGGCCGGAGACAGCTTCTCCGGACGGCCCTGGGCCGCGCTGTGGGCGATGATGCTCGGGTTCTTCATGATCATGGTCGACTCGACCATCGTCGCGGTCGCCAATCCGACGATCATGACCGGGCTGCGGATCGATTACGCCACCGTGGTGTGGGTGACCAGTGCCTTTCTCCTCGGCTTCGCGGTGGTGCTGCTCGTCGCCGGCCGACTCGGTGACCGGTTCGGTCCGAAAAACCTATATGTGATCGGTCTGGTGATCTTCACCGTCGCATCGGTTTGGTGCGGTCTGGCCGGGAGTGCCGAGATGCTGATCGCGGCTCGGGTGGCGCAAGGTGTCGGTGCCGGGGTGCTGACTCCGCAGACTTTGTCGACGATCACCCGGATCTTCCCGGCCCAGCGTCGGGGCTCCGCGATGAGTATGTGGGGTGCCACCGCCGGCGTCGCGAGTCTCGTCGGACCGCTGGTCGGGGGAGTGCTGGTCGACAGCCTGGGCTGGCAGTGGATTTTCTTCGTCAACGTCCCCATCGGCGTCATCGCCCTGGCCTTGGCTGTCTGGCTCGTCCCTGCCCTGCCGGTTCGCGCGCAGCGTTTCGACCTGGTCGGTGTGGCGTTGTCGGGGGTCGGCATGTTTCTGCTCGTCTTCGGGTTGCAGGAAGGCCAATCTGCTGGTTGGGCGCCCTGGATCTGGGCGGTGCTGGTAGCGGGCGTCGGATTTATGTGCGCGTTCGTCTACTGGCAGTCGATCAACCGACATGCGCCGCTGGTGCCGCTGGGCATCTTCCGGGACCGCGACTTCAGTCTGTGCAATATCGGCGTGGCGATCATCGGTTTCACGGCGACCGCGATGATGCTGCCGCTCACGTTCTATGCCCAGTCGGTGTGTGGGCTCTCACCGACCCGCTCAGCTCTGCTGATTGCGCCGATCGCGATCAGCAGCGGGCTACTCGCCCCCGTTGTCGGGCAGATCATCGACAAGACGCATCCCGTGCCGATATTGGGTTTCGGGTTCTCCGCGCTGGCGGTCTCCATGACGTGGTTGGCGCTGGAACTGCAGCCCGACACGCCGGTCTGGCGGCTGGTCCTGCCGTTTATCGGGGTGGGAATTGGGATGGCGTTCATCTGGTCGCCGCTGGCCGCCACCGCGACACGCCATTTGGCGCCAGAGCAGGCCGGTGCGGGCTCAGGTGTCTACAACGCCACCAGACAACTGGGTGCGGCGCTCGGCAGCGCGAGCATGGCCGCGTTCATGACGTCGCGGATCGGTGCCGAGTTGCCCGACGGCGCGGGCGCTGATACCGCGGGGGACGCCGGCTTGCAACTGCCCGAGTTCGTGCGTGCGCCGTTTTCGGCCGCCATGTCGCAGTCGATGTTGCTGCCGGCGTTCATCACGCTGTTCGGCATTGTTGCTACGTTGTTCCTTCTCGGTGCGGTGGGCTCGGCGAATGCGGGTCGGAGTCGGTCTGAAACCGACGGCGTGGGCGGCTATGCGCTCGACGACGCCGACGAGGGTGTCGACTACGACGATGCCTATGACGATGACGAATACGTCGAATACATCCTGCGCCGCGACCCCGGGTACGCCGACGACGACAACACCCAACCGCTGGTGGCCCTGACCCGACATCCGCATCCGGTGGCGTCGAGTTCAGCGCTCATCGGTCAGCGCGAGGAAGGCGCCTATGTCCACCAGGCCGGCCGGCGTGGCCGGCAGGTACTGCGTCAGTGACTGCGATCGTACGATCACCGCCGCGAACTGGGCCCGACTGATGGCGACGTTGAGCCGATTCCGGTTGAGTAGGAACGAGATTCCGCGCGGTACTTCCTCGATTGAGGATGCCGTCATGGAGATGAAGACGACGGGTGCCTGCCCACCCTGGAACTTGTCGACGGTGCCGACCCGCACACCGTCGAGTTTGGCCGCTGTCAGCTCCCGGCGGATCAGCGTCACTTGTGCGTTGTACGGCGCCAGCACCAGCACGTCAGATGTCCGCAGTGGCCGGGTGCCGTGCTCATCGGTCCATGACTGGCCGATCACCTTTCGGATTTCGGCCACAATCGCCGCTGCCTCCTGCGGACTTTCGATCGAATTCCCGTCGTGGCGAATCGAAAGCACTTGCACGCCGGGTTGGTATCCGGCGAGACGGCGGGACGCGGTGCGCTCGGTGTGCGAGTGCAGTCGTCCTTCGTAGGACAGTGCCGACACCGCCGCGCAAACGTCCGGGTGCATCCGGTAGGTGAGGGCCAGGAAGTAGCCGCGCTCGTCGGGCAGGGTGCGTTGGCCGTCAACCAGCCATTCCAGCGCAGATATGTCGACGGACTCCGGATGGGTGCCCTGACTGACCTGAGGCAACTGCTGCGGATCCCCGAGCAGTAGCAGGTTGGTGGCGGCTGGGGCCACCGCGATGGTGTTGGCCAGACAAAATTGGCCCGCTTCGTCGATGACGAGCAGATCCAGGCTGCCCGGCGGCACTCGATTGCGGTTGGCGAAATCCCATGCGGTGCCGCCGATTACACAACCCTCATGGTCGGCGATGAAAGACGGATAGTGGCTCGCGTCGATTTCCCGCCAGCGTGCTCCGGTGTGGTGGTTGGGTTTCTTGGCGACAAGGTCCGGATCTAACCCCGCCTCGATCACACAGGTCAATACGTTTGCTACCGCAGCGTGTGACTGTGCGACGACGCCGATGCGCCAACGGTTTTCGGTGACCAGCTGGGTGATCACCTGTGCGGCTGTGTGCGTCTTGCCCGTTCCCGGCGGACCGTGCACCGCGAGATAAGACGAGTCCAGGCTGCGCGTCGCGGCGGCGATGTCGGCGACGGTGTCGGCGGTACGGGGCAGCGCCGTCCCGTCGTGGGTGCGCGGCGCTCGGCGCAGCAGCAGGTCCATCAGCGCCGTGCGGGGCAGTTGTGGCAACCCGTCTGCCAAGGCCTGTGCGGTGGCTGCGATGGATTCACGCTGCGCGGCCGTCGGCACTGGCGGCCCCGGCGTGAGCGCGAACGGAACCTGGTCAAAAGTGTTGCCGTCTCTGCCAGTTCGTTCTAGTAGGGTCACCCGGGTGGGCAGGCTGGGGTCGTCCACCTCGACAACCTTTGCTTTCCCCACGCCGCGACGGTCGGTGTCCTCGGTCATGGCGGCCGGCGCTGGCGGTTCGTAGAGCGCGAAAACTTCTTGGCCGAGATCGCCCCGAGCCATCCGTCCGGTGAGTTGGATGCGACGCTGCGGCTTGCGGGCGCGCGGCGGGGTGTGCCAGTCGGCGATGACAGAAGTATCCTCCACCACGAAAACATCTGCGCTGTCTGCCCATTCGTCGAGCGGATAGTTCAATCGATCGAAGTGTGACCACCAGAACGGCTTGTCCTCGCGTTGGTGATAGCCGCGGGCAGCGGCCACCAGGGCGACCGCGGTCTGTTCGGCGGTACGGTGTGCTGGCGTCGCATCGCCGGTGAACTTTCCCAGCGTCAACGCGATCTGATCGCGGTCTTTGATGACGTCGCGCTCGATCACTGGGTGCGGGCCCACCGGTGCGATGCCGGACTCCCAGGCGCGGATCAACAGCCAGTCGCGCAGTTCGCGGGTCGACAGGCAGTCGTAGTGGTTGTACTCCTCGATCTGCTTGAGCACGGTGACGGCCTCGTCGGTGCGGCCCGCGGCCAGCGCCTCGCAATACTGTGCGTAGGCGGTGATCGAGGCGGACGCGGTGGTGACGTCGCCGGAGCGCAACTGGCTACCCATGTAGAGCGGCTCCAGTGCCTTGAGGCTCAGCGATTCGGCGCCTACCCGAATGCTCTTGCGCACCAACGGGTATAGGTCCACCAACACCCCGGTGCGCAGCATGTCGTCGACGTCGTCCTCGCCAAGGCCATAACGGCCGGCCAGGCGCAGCAGCGCGGTCTTTTCGTATGCCGCGTAGTGGTAGATGTGCATGTTGGGATAGCGCTTGCGGCGCTTGGCCACCATTGCGAGGAAATCGCGCAACGCCTGGCGTTCCTCCGCCCGGTTGTGCGCCCACAATGGACAAAACTTCCCCGCCGGACCGGCTTCCAGCACGCCGAACAGATATTCCAGCCCCCACTGCTCGCCGTCGACGGTCCACAGCGGGTCGCCTTCAAAGTCGAAGAACAGGTCGCCCGGATCAGGCTCCGGCAACAGCGCCAACGGCTGTGGATCGGTGACCTCGTACCGCGGCTCGTCGGATTTACGTTGCAGGAGTTGGAGTTTGGCTTGCGCTGTCAAGTTACGCAGCGGCGCCGCCGCCAGGCCCGGCACCGGCCCGGTGTGCTCGGCGAGCTCGCCAATGCTGGTGATGCCGGCGGTGATCAGTTTCTCGCGCTGGCTGACCCGCATGCCAGCGACGAGCAACAGGTCGTCGAGGGCGCGCAACTGCTCGGTGCACAGCTGACAGCGAAAGCAGGCCTGCACGCCCTCGTCGTCCCAGCGCGCCGGGCGACCCGCGGCGTAGTGCTCGTCGAGCAAGCGTTCCAGTTGGGCGCGCTGGGACCGATAGACCGGGATCAGGTCACTGAGGCGATAGCGCACCACCGTGCCGTCGCCGAGTTCCAACTCGGCATCCGGGGCTATCGGCACTCCGGACGCGGACAGCGAGTCCGCGTAGGCCGACAATTGCAGCAGTGCCGTGACCTTGGCCGATCGGGCCAGTTTGGTGTCGGTCACCCGGTACTGGTCGCCGTCGCGGATCAGGAAGTCGGCGAAGCCCAAGAAGCGGCCATCGAACATTGCGGCCTGGTACACCACTGGGACGCCTTCGGCGATGGCCCGCTGAGTGGCTTCGGCGGCTGCCGTCAGCCCGGCGGGCGTGTAGGCGGGGCGTCCGATGACACGGACCCCACTTCCGAACTGCTCGCGTAACCGGGCGAGCCGACGGCTTTCATGGGCGTCGCCGAGGGCGGCGGTCCGGGCCAGCAAGGCGTCCTCCGCGACCACTGCGGTACCGCGCCCCAGCTTGGCGTCGAAGTCCCGCAGCAAGGCGTACTGACACCGTGCGGCGGATGCGAGATCCGACGCGCTGTAGATGGTGTTGCCGCCGGAAACGAACACAGCAGCAACTGTAGGGGGAGGGTACGACATGGCGACTTGCTTGTGGTGCCCGCAGCAGGTTGCCAGCCGTGCCGCGCTCCGCTGCTTACCCGTAACCGCTTCGCATTGTGTTCACACTTTTCGGGACTTGACCAGCACCTTATTTTGTAAATAGCGATGTGAATACACATTCAAATCTCATATGAAAGCGGGTACTATCCGGTGCGGAGGGAGGTCGAGGGCCCCTGATCAGGAGCGCTCGGAGTCCTTCTATGGGGTCGGTTGCAGCGATAACCTGCAATTCGTCATTCCTGCGCGCCGTATCGCCAGTCAGTTGGTGGCGCTCAGATGGGCGTCGGCGCCATTTCTTCTTACCTGGACAGCGAGCACCTGGCGCGTCTTCTTGGAGGTTTGGCGAACAGCCGTGATCTGGTCACTTGTCCATACCAAGGGCGGCGTCGGCAAGACGACGACAGCAATGCTGTTAGCCGCGGCAGCGGCGCGGCGCGGGGTTCCGGTGCGTGTCGTTGATGCCGATCCGCAGGGATCGGCGTCCTCCTGGGCTGATCGGGCGGCGCATCTGGGCGCGCCGTTGCCCTTCGAGGTCAGTGCGGGGACTGCGGCCGGGGTGCGGGTGTTGTCGAGTACGCCCGGCGAGTTGGTCCTGGTGGATAGCCCGCCCGGGGTGGCAGCGGCGATCGATGCGGCGATCGATGCGGCCGACCTGGTGATTATTCCGACCGCGCCGCGCGCCGCGGACATCGACCGGCTTTGGCCGACGCTGGATATAACCCAGCACCGTCCGACGACGATTCTGCTGACACTGGTAGATATGCGGAAGGCCGAGGCGTTGGAGATGCCGCGAGCCTTGGTCGAAGCCGCGGCCCCAGTACTGCGGAGTTTTGTGCGGTACCGGACCGCAGTCGAGCGCGCGTTTGGCCGCGGCATCCCGCGGGATTTGGGAGACTACGAAGACGTCTTCGATGAATTGATGGCGGAGGCGTGGGCAAAGGGGGAGGCCGCGATATGACAGACAAGCTTTCCACGGCGGACGTGGTGCGGAACGCGGTGATCCGCCGCCCCACCGGGGCTGCGGCCGCCGCGCGGGCGGTGAGTGCGTTTCAGGGCTATGACGATGCCGCGCAGACCGCGCCGGCGCTGCCGTTGGTAGTGCACGAGGCGATGCGCACCACATTGCACCTGCACCCCGCGACGCGTATTGCTCTTAAGCGGCGCGCACTCGACCTGGAAACCACCATGGGTGAACTGATCCGCGTCGCTATCAACTCGGGGTTGCAGGACCCCGCGGCGTTGGCTCGCGCGTCCATGCTCCACCGCGGTGTCAGCGGCGGTGTTCGGACCACGCTTGACTTGCCGCGGGCGGTGCACCGCACCCTGAAGCGGGTGGCGGCGGATGAGGGGACGAGTCTGCAAGCGCTGGTGGTGGCGGCCTTGCTGCAGGCACACGCTGATTTGGCCTGACTGGTCGGTCTTCTGGAGCGCACTGGCGCTGGTTCTGCACGTTGGCAACGCGGTCGGCCCAAGGCCCTTCCTGCCGCTGCAATTGCTCAATTAATCGACCGATCCAGAGCTAGCTGCCGTGGCCGCAGTTGATGTCAGAACTACATTCGTCAGCTATGGCGGTCCTGGGTCTTTGTTGAAAAACCTGACCGTTCAGCTAATGCTCATTATTTTTGCTGTACTGGTATGTGTCACGTCTGCTGAAGACCGCCGCCAGCTCTCATTCAGTTAAGTAAGTCAATAGCCTTCCGAACGAGAATCAGCAGTTAAAACGTCAATTTTGGTTTGAAAGGCGCTGTATCAGCAAAGCATTCTCCTGTCAGCAAGCGTTTATTGGTGTGCGTCATGACGTTTATATTAATCGCTAGGTATACGCGCGTACTTATGCGCATATGCAGTTCCATAACTATGCCTTTTAGCTTCAATCAGCGAACAGCAGAACTTTCAAAAATAAACCGTGGAAAATGGCTCCTAAATCTGAAAGCCGTGCGTATTGTTTCAGCACGGCCATCGGGCGCCGCTGTGAGTTATGTGTCGCACTAGCCATTGGAGTTCTAGATGTCCTCTTACGTGATCGCAACACCCGAGGCCTTGGCTGCCGCAGCTGCGGACCTAACCGGGATCGGATCGGCCATTAGGTCAGCGAACACGGCGGCGGCAACTTCGACGACGCAGCTGGCTGCCGCGGCTCAGGACGAGGTTTCGCGGGCGATCTCGGCGTTGTTTGGCAACTTCGGCCAGGAATACCAGGCCCTGAGTTCGCAGGTCGCGCAGTTCCACAATCAGTTTGTGCAGACCCTGAACTCCGGTGGGTTCATGTATACGGTGGCGGACGCCGCCGCGGCGTCGCCGCTGCAGACGTTCGAGCAGGACATTCTGGCCCTGATCAACGCGCCGACGAACACTCTGCTTGGGCGGCCGTTGATCGGTGACGGTGCCAACGGGGCGGCGGGCACCGGGCAGGCAGGCGGTGCTGGCGGGTTGCTATGGGGCAGCGGCGGTAGCGGTGGATCCGGGGTTAACGGCACCGCGCCCGGCGTAGCCGGCGGCCAGGGTGGGGCCGGCGGTGCAGCGGGACTGATCGGTCATGGCGGTGCCGGCGGCGCAGGCGGAATCGGAGGCGCCGGCGCGAGCGGCGGGACTGGCGGTCATGGCGGTGCGGGCGGATGGCTCGCGGGCTTCGGTGGGGCCGGCGGTGCCGGAGGTACTGGTGGCTCGGGCGTGGGCTTCGGCTTGGCCGGCGGTAGTGGCGGCGCCGGTGGTGTTGGTGGTGCCGATCGGGCACTGTTCGGTTGGGGTGGCGGTGCCGGCGGTACGGGCGGTGCCGGCGGTATTGGCGACACG
>NZ_LZLS01000121.1 GCF_001673365.1 Mycobacterium asiaticum | reverse complement strand
CGACCACGGTTCCGCCGACGACAGCGTCGCCGCCGCCTACCACGGTCGCGCCGCCGCCCACCACGCCCGCCCCGCCGTTGCCCCACAGCAGACCGCCGTTTTGGCCGCTGGCGCCGGTTCCGTCGGTGCCGTCGAACCCGTCGCCGATCAGTGGCCGACCCAGCAGTGTCTGAAACGGCGCGTTGATCGCGTCGAGCAACTCCTGCAGCGGACTCGCGGCATCGGCCTCGGCGGTGGTGTAGGACAGCGCGCCCGCATTCAAGAGCTGGACAAAGTGTTGGTGAAAGGCTGACGCCTGGTTGCTCAGGACCTGATAGGCCTGACCGTGGGCGCTGAACATCGTTGCGACGACCACAGACACCTCGTCTGCCGCCGCAGCCGGCAGCGCCGAAGTCGCAGCCGCGGCCGCGGCATTGGCCAAGGCGATCGTCGAGGCAACATTCGCCAGGTCTGACGCGGCCGCTGTCACGAATTCCGGCACCGCGAATACATAGGACATTTTCCGACCTCCGACTGCGACGATCTCCCGCGGATCACCGTTGCGCAGGACCGTATTGCGGCCGGACGCCTACCGATCCCAACGTCGGCTAGCTTTTGCGTCTCAGTGTCATGGTGACTTTGCCGCGTTGCGGTGGTTGGGTCTAGATCACTCGGTGTTTGGCTCTTT
>NZ_LZLS01000120.1 GCF_001673365.1 Mycobacterium asiaticum | reverse complement strand
GGGTGCCCGCAGCGAGTTCAGCGCCAGCACCGCCGCGGCTTTGGACACCAGCCCGCGTTCATCCGGTGCGACCATCACCGCGTGTAGCCGTTCGCCGTCGCCCGGTTTGATCTCGACATGCACACCCTGCTGGGCCGCCAACGAAAGATAGTGCGGCGCAGTCGGTTCGGCTTGCGGCAGCGGCTCACCGGCCATTGCCAATCGGCAGCGCCGCACCAGGTCCGCTACCAGCGATGCCTTCCAATCGCTCCACACGCCCGGCCCGGTGGCCTTCGAGTCGGCCTCGGTCAGCGCATGCATCAACTCGAGCAGCTGCGGATCTCCGCCCAGCGCTTCGGACACGGATTCGATGGTTTTGGGATCGTTCAGGTCGCTGCGGGTGGCGGTGATCGGCAACAGCAAGTGATGGCGGACCATCTTGGTCAGTGTGTCGGTGTCGGCGGCTGACAAGCCCATCCGCTGCGCGATCGGGATCACCAGGTCGGCGCCCAACACGCAGTGGTCCAGGCCTCTCCCCTTGCCGATGTCGTGCAGCAACGCGCCGAGCGCGAGCAGGTCGGGCCGGGCCACGTTGGTGGTCAGCGGTGCCGCGTGCACGGCGGTCTCGACGACGTGGCGGTCGACTGTCCACTTGTGCGAGACGTCGCGCGGCGGCAGGTCACGGATCGCATCCCACTCCGGCAGCAATTGGCCCCACAGCCCAGTCCGGTCCAGCGCCTCGATGGTCGGCACCGCGGTGGGACCGGCCAACAGCACCACCAACAAGTCGTCCAGGACCGCCCGCGGCCACGGTGTCGGCAGCGGCGGCGCGTTCTCGGCCAACCGATTCAGCGTCGCCGCCCCGATCGGCACACCGGTATCGGCCGATGCGGCGGCCACCCGCAGCACCAGACCGGGATCGGTTTGGGGTGCAGCCTCGCGGGCAAGCACGATTTCGCCGGCGTACTCGACGACGCCTTCGTCCAGCGGACGCCGCTTGGGGCGCCGAACAAAGGCGGTGATGCCGCGGCGCGGCAACGCGTTGGCGGCGGTACGCAACCCGGTGACGGCGTGGAAGCCGATCGTGCGGCCCGCGCTGGACAGCATGCGCGCCAGGTCGAATCGGTCGCCGACAGCCATCGCCTCGCTGATCTCGTCGGCAAACTGGGCCAGCAGTTGGTCGCGGCCGCGTTGCGAAACCCGGTGCAGCTCGGTGCGCACATCGAGCAAACAGAGGTAGGCGTCGTCCAGCGAACCGACCGCCGTGTCGGCGCGCGACATGCCGTGCCGGTCGATGAGCTGTGCCAGCGCCAGCGCATTGAGCAGTTGAACGTCGCGGAGCCCGCCGCGCCCGGACTTCAGGTCGGGCTCCGCGCGGTGCGCGATCCGGCCCAGGCGCAGCCAGCGGGCGTGCGTCGCGTCCACGAGTTCGTCCATGCGCGAACGGATCCCGCTGCGCCACTGCCGTCGTACCCCGGTAATCAGCTCGGCGGACAGCGCCTCGGTGCCCGCGATGTGACGCGCTTCGAGCATGCCCAGCGCGGCGGTCAGGTCGGCGCCGGCCGTGCTCAGCGCCTCGCCGACCGTGCGCACACTGTGGTCGAGCCGAATGTTGGCGTCCCACAACGGGTACCACAGTTTGTCGGCGACCGAACCCAGCTCCTCGGGACCCTTACCGTCGTGCAGCAGCACCAGGTCGAGGTCCGAATACGGCAGCATCTCACGCCGGCCGAGCCCGCCGACGGCCACGATTGCATAACCGCTGTCGGCGGTGATGCCGATCTCCAAAGCCTTTGCACTCAACCAGGTTTCATAAAGATCCAGCACCGCCTGCCGCATCTCGGCGGGTTTCATCCCACGAAGTCCGTCAGACAACAGTTCGCGCCGCGCGGCAGCCAAATTGACTGCCGCAACGGCGCTATCTGCTTGCGTTACTTCCGTTTTCGATGTTTCAGAAGGGTCCGGCGTCACACCCGGCCGATTCTTCTCACAAGGCGTCGGGTCCGCGTTCACCGGTGCGTACCCGCACGATGGTCTCCACGGGACTGACCCACACCTTGCCGTCACCGATCTTGCCGGTCCGGGCCGCCCGCACGATGCTGTCCACGACCTTGTCGACGATCGAGTCGTCGACAACGACCTCGATGCGAACCTTGGGCACGAAGTCGACCGAGTATTCAGCGCCGCGGTAGACCTCGGTGTGACCCTTTTGCCGACCGTAGCCCTGGATTTCGCTGACCGTCATACCCAGGACGCCGGCGTCCTCCAGGCTGGTCTTGACGTCGTCAAGAGTGAACGGCTTCACGATCGCGGTGATCAGCTTCATGAGTATTCCGCCTCCACTTTCTCGCCCAAGCGCGCTCCCAGGCCGTTCGGGGTGTCCGGCAGGCTGGCACGGGGAAGAACCGAACCGCTGGCGACCGCAAAGTCGTAGCCGCTCTCAGCGTGCTCCGACTCGTCGATGCCCGCAGCTTCCTGCTCTGCCCCCAGACGCAGCCCGATGGTGTACTTCAGGATAAGCGCCAGAATAAGTGTGACAACGCCGGAGTAGGCCAGAACGGCAAACGCGCCGACCGCTTGCCGCTCCAACTGGTCAATCCCGCCGCCGTAGAACAATCCCTTGGACACGCCGGTCACGCCGTTGATCGCCACACTCTCGGGTGCGGCAACCAGGCCGACCATCAAGGTGCCGATCAGCCCGCCCACCAAGTGCACTCCGACCACGTCAAGCGAGTCGTCGAAGCCCAGCTTGAACTTCAGGCCCACTGCCAGCGCGCACAGCACACCGGCCAGCGCGCCGATCGCCAACGCGCCCAGGACGTTCACCGACGAACACGACGGCGTAATGGCAACCAGACCTGCGACGATGCCCGAGGCGGCCCCCAGCGTCGTGGCCTTGCCGTCGCGTATGCGCTCGGTGAGCAGCCAGCCCAGCATCGCGGCAGCGGTGGCGACGGTGGTGGTGATGAACGTTGCCGCCGCGGCCCCGTTGGACGTGGTCGCCGACCCGGCGTTGAACCCGTACCAGCCGAACCACAGCAGGCCGGCGCCGAGCATCACGAACGGCAGGTTGTGCGGCCGGAACAGTGTGGTGGGCCAGCCTTTGCGCTTGCCCAGCACGATGGCCAGCACCAGGCCGGCAACACCGGCGTTGATGTGCACAGCGGTTCCGCCGGCGAAGTCGATCGCGTGCAGTTTGTTGGCGATCCAGCCGCCCTTTTCCGCGACGACACCGTCGAACGCGAACACCCAGTGCGCGACCGGGAAGTAGACCAGCGTCGCCCACAGCCCGGAGAACACCAGCCAGGCGCTGAACTTCAACCGGTCTGCCACTGCACCCGAGATCAGGGCGACGGTGATGATCGCGAACATCAGCTGGAACGCGACGAACACGGTGGCCGGCAAGGTGCCCACCAGCGGGATGTTCGTCGCAGCGGCGGTGGCGGTCTGTTCAGCACCGTTGCCGCCGATCAGCCCTTTCAAGCCCCAGAACTGGGTCGGGCTGCCCACCAGGTGTGCGGTGTCGGTTCCGAATGCCATCGAGTAGCCATAAAGCACCCACAGCACCGTGATGACGCCCATTGCGCTGATGCTCATCATGATCATGTTCAGCACGCTCTTGGCGCGCACCATGCCGCCGTAGAAGAACGCCAGCCCCGGCGTCATCAACAACACGAGCGCGGAACTCGCCAACATCCAGGCGGTGTCGCCCGTATTGGGCACACCCATTACCGGGAAGTCACTCACTCGCTATCACCTCCAGTCAGCGTTCGGAGGGCCCCAGAATGATGACTGGCGACCTGATCCAGAACCATGCGCATAAGTTGTTGCGCGAATGGGGCAGCGATGTTTCGTCGGGATTAACGTAAAAGTTGCTGTGTAATAGCTAGCTGTACTGACCTGAGAGGTTAGGTACACGGCTGGCTGGTGGTTGACCGCCGAGTGCTGTGTGGCCGCGGTGGTGATTG
>NZ_LZLS01000119.1 GCF_001673365.1 Mycobacterium asiaticum | reverse complement strand
GTCAGATAGTCCCAGCGTTGACGGCGTTGACAATCCAGGGAATGACTTCGTCGAGCATGGCATCGAGCGTGGTGGTCGCGGAGTAGCCGAGCACCTGCGTCGCCTTCTGGACATCCGGTGAGCGCAGCTGGACGTCATGCTCGAACGGCGGGTCGCTTTCGAAGCGGAACGGGACACCCGGACGCATCTTGCGCCAAATCACCTCGGCCAGTTCCACCACCGTCGTGGCTTCCGGAGTCGACAGATTGAAATCGTCATTGAGCGCGGCCGGATGCTCCATACACGTGCGGATGCCCTTGGCCAGATCACCACCATAGGTGTAGTGCCGCACCTGCGTACCATCGCCGAGAATGTGCAGCGGGTCCTGACCCTTGGCGACCTTCTGCACCAGGTCCGGCACCACGTGACTCATCGCCAATTTCACGTTCCCGCTGGGGATTTCGCGCCCACCCAGCGCACGCTGCTCACCAGTCCCCACACAGTTGAACGGTCGGATGATGGTGTACGGCAACCCATACTGCTCATAAGCACCATGTGCGAAATACTCACAAGCTAACTTCTGGAACCCGTAAGTGCTTGTCGGAGGCGGGCATTCAGTGATGTGCTTCTCCGGCGTGGGGAACACACTGGCGTTCTCGAACACCATCGACGAGCTGATCACGTTGATCTTCTTCAGCCAGCCCTTTTTATACGCATAGATCGCAGCGTCGAAATGGGCCGCAGCGATCCGCTCGTTCTCAGCGAGCAGGTCATAGGCGTACTCGTGGAAATAGGTGATACCGCCGATACGGGCCGCGCTGGCCACCATCTGCTCACAGCCCTCGACCAGACGACACATCAGGTCAACGTCTTTTACATCACCCTCGACGAAGTGATAGTTCGGATGATTGTCGTAGCTTTTGGCGACCGGGCCGTACTTCGAGTAGTTGTCGATCCCGACCACCTCGTGACCGGCCTGCAGCAACTCCTCGACGACATAGCCGTTGATGAAACCCGCACTGCCCGTGACCAGAACCTTCACCGGGCCGCAGCCCCCGCGCCCAGCGTGGCCAATTCTGCGCCGTTCAACGCACTCTCGCCCAGCTCACTGACGTCCAAGCAACCCCACACATCCTCCACAATCTTGCCCCGCGGAACCCGCAAACCCCGATAATCCGAGTGCGGTACCCCCACCACCAGCACATCAGCGCGCTCCACAACAGAGTCCAGCGGGAAGTAGTCCGGTCCGTCCAGGAATGGATCATGGCGGATCACTTCCTTGGCCTCCAGCATGAGCAGGTGCCGCAGTTTGAAGCTCAGCGAGTCGCGCGTGTCATCGCAATCGGCCTTGAACGTCATGCCGAGGATACCAACGGTCTTGTCGCGCAAGTCAACCCGACGCTTGAGCATATTGACGATGAACTGCGGTTGACCTTCGTTGATCAACATCGCCGCATGCCCCAGCATGAAGTTGTTGTTACTGAACGCCGCTAGCTGCATCGTGTCCTTCAACAGGCACGGGCCAGCCGCCAAACCCGCTCTCGGCAGCGAGTCCACCCGGCTGTTCCTAAACGTCGCCGCATGATGAACACGATCGAAATCCAAACCCGCCTCACGGCACAACAAATAAAACTGGTTGGCCACCGCGAACTGGATGTAGCGATAGCCATTGCAGAACAGCTTCGCCAGCTCCGCCTCTTGCGGTTCCACCTCGATAATCTCGCTGGTGATACCCGAGAACAGCTCACGCACGACCCGCACGCCCTCCTCATCAAACCCGCTGATGATCTGAGGAATCGCCCGCAACTCCCGAATCGAATGCCCCTGCGCAATCCGCTCCGGGCAGAAGGTCACGTGAACACCAATCCCCCGCTCCCGCAACGAATCATGAACACGCTGCGTCAACCCCGGATACACCGTGCTGCGCAACACCAGCGTCTGATCATCGCGGAAGTACGGACTGATCTCCGTGATGATCCGAAAGAACGTGTGCGCCTGCGGAGTCAAGTATTCATCCACAGGCGTCCCCACCACGCAAATCACCACATCGGCATTGCGCACAATCCATGAATCCGTACTCGCCGCAAGACGACCCGTCGGCAACAAGCGCTTCAAGAGCTCCTCAGCGCCGTTCTCAACGAACGGCATCTTGCCCGCCATGATGGTCTTCAACGCCGCAGCATTGGTATCCAAAATGTCGACCGTGTACCCCACATCCGCCAACACCAACGCCAACGGCAAACCCACATGACCCGCACCACCTACGATGCAAATCCGCTTCCCCGGCTGACCCGCCACGCGACCCGCCACCCTCCCTGATCGA
>NZ_LZLS01000118.1 GCF_001673365.1 Mycobacterium asiaticum | reverse complement strand
TTGTTCACCAGTGCGGCCGCGTCAGAGCGCAGCCGCTCGATCGCCGCTGCTTCTCCCTGGGTGCGGGCCAGATGCGCCGATGCCAGCGTGGCTCGCACCCCTAGGGGCGCGGCGCGTTCGGCGATGGTCTGCGCGATCTCGCGTGCCCGGGCCAACGCAGTCGCGGCGTCGTCGGCAACCTCTTGGACCAGCCCGATCCGGTGTGCCTCGGCGGCGTCGAACTCGTCACCGGTAAGCAGCCAGCGCATCGCATTGCCCCACCCGGCCTCGCGCGGGAGACGGATGGTCGCGCCGCCGAACGGGTAGATGCCGCGTTGCACCTCCAGCTGGGTGAATCGCGTTCCGGTAGCCGCGATGCGAATGTCGGCAGCCAGCAGCAACTCGATACCCAGCGTCATGCACCATCCGTGCGCGACGGCGATCAGCGGCGTGGTCCAGGAGCCGTCCAGCCGAAACGGATCGCGCCCGCCCTCGGGAATCGAAGCTTCGCCGGCCGCTATCCCCGGCGCCACGTCGACGAGATCCAGCCCGGCGGTGAAGTGGTCCCCGTGGGCGAACAGCACGCCGACCCGCAGGTCCGGATCGGATTCCAGCAGCGCGTAGGCGCGCGACAGATCGGCGATCATCTGCCGATCAAACGAGTTGCGTTTGTGCGGCCGGTTGAGGCCGATGAGCAGGACGTGGCCGTCGCGCTCGAGAGACACGGTCGTCATGGGCAAAGTGAAGCGCAGAACCCAGAATTATGCAATAGAGCATAATCAGACGGTAAGTCTCCCCTTAGGGGTGCGGGCGATGATCAGGCGCTGTCCCGCGGATTTGCTCACTATGAGCTTTAGAATTGCTTATTCGCCCTAACGTTTAATATGCTGCTTAGCATATTCATGAGCTGGGGGCCAAGGCGCATGAAGGCAGCACCCTTGTGGGAGAAGAACATGTGGATCCTCGAGATCAACATCGTGGGATATCGATTTACGCGCGCGATGCACAACCGGCGCCGTCCGTTCCGGCTGCACCGTCCACAGCCGCCGTGCCCGGCAACCCAACCCAGTCCCGTGCCCGCTGCATGAATCGCGTAGCCAGTTCGGCCGCTGGGCCGACGTCCGAAGATTCCGCGCGGGACCCGTTCGTCCCGAGTGGGCGCGGTGGCACTCGCAAGAAGATGCTCGTCAGCGCCGCACAGGTGATGCGGGAGTGCGGAGCGGCGGGCCTGACCATTGACGCGGTACTCGCCCGCAGCGGCGCCCCCCGCGGTTCGGTGTACTACCACTTTCCCGACGGCCGCAATCAAATCCTGACCGAGGCACTGCAGTACGCCGGTGATTCGATCACGGCCACCATCAACGAAGCCGCGGGGCGGGGCGCGAAGGCGTTGCTGCGCGAATTCGTCGAGTTCTGGGAACATCTGCTGACCAGCGGTGGATTCCACGCCGGCTGCCCGGTGGTGGCGGCCGCCATCAGTTCTGCCGACGACGAACTCCCATTGGCCGCTGAGGCAGGCGACATTCTGGGGCGCTGGTGCACCGCATTGGCCCAGGCGTTCGTTGCCGACGGCTTCGACGACGAAGCCGCTACCTCGCTGGCGGTGACCTCGATTGCAGCCATGGAAGGTGCCATCGTGCTGTGTCGGTCGACTCGCAGCACCCGGCCGCTGCGTGATGTGGGTGACCAGCTCGAATTCTTAATAAAGGCAAGGGAATTCGTTAGGCGCAACGGAATTTCCGACAAGGGCTGACGGCTGGGCGGATCGGCCTGCCGCACCAGCCGTTAGCACCGCGGCGGTCAGTCGCTGGCAGGTAGCGGCTTGACCTCTTTGAGGGACAGCTTGGTCTCGCCGACGCTGAGGCTGCCCGCGCCGGGTTTGGTTACCAGTACCTCGGCCCCGGCCTCGTCGACGTAGCGCTTGCCCATCACGCTGCCGTCGGCGAACGCTGAGTCGAGTTCGCCGGAACGCGGCGCGCCCATCTCCACCATTGGCGCACCGCCACAACGCAAATCGTCGAGGCTGTCGGCGCTTCGGACGACGATGATTTGAGTGTCACACACCTGGCTGGCCAGGCGGGTTCCGTTCTTGATCATGATTGTGTCCCTGTTAGGTTTTCGATGATCTCCCGGCGCAGTACCTTGCCGGTAGGCGTGGTTGGCAGCTCGTCGCGAAACACTACTCGGTCCGGTGTACGCGACCCCCGCAAGCTCTTTCGGACATATTCGCGTAGTTCGTCGGGGTCCGGGTCGACGCCGTCGAGCGGCACCACCACGGCGACGATCGCCTGGCCCCACTGCTCGTCCTCCACGCCGACGACGGCGACGTCCCGAACGTGCGGGTGCTCGATCAGCACCTCTTCCAGCTCCGCGGGCGCGATGTTCTCACCGCCGCGGATGATGGTGTCGTCGCTGCGGCCGCCGATGAACAGATAGCCGTCCTCGTCCAACATGGCGATGTCTTTGGTTGGGAACCAACCGTTTTCGTCAAGTACCGAGCCGATACCGGTATAGCGACCGGACACCTGTTCGCCGCGCACGAACAATTCGCCGGTCTGCCCGGCCCCCAGTACGGTGCCGTCCGCATCGCGGATCTCCAGCTCGATACCGGGCACCGGCTGGCCCACCGAACCCAACCGTCTTGCCACCGCCGCATCCGTTGCGCCCAGCGCTTCGCGGTGGTCGTCGGGGGTCAGAACGGCGATGGTCGAACTGGTCTCGGTAAGGCCGTAGGCGTTGACGAAACCCACTCCGGGTAGCAGTTCGAGGGCCCGGCGCACCAGCGGCAGGCCCACCTTCGAACCGCCGTAGGCCAGGTTGCGCAGCGCGGGCAGTTGATGTTCGCGCGTCTCCAGGACGGTGACGATGCGGTCCAGCATGGTGGGCACCACCGTCGCGGTGGTGACTCGCTCCTCGTTGACCAGCCGTACCCATTCGTGGGCATCAAAGTTGGGCAAGTACACCATCTTTCGCCCCGCGTACAGGTTGGACAACGCCGCTCCGACACCCGCGATGTGGTAGGGCGGCACACAGATCAGCGCCGCGTCTTCCGGTGCGGCCGAATCGAATTCGACGGTGCCGGTGATGTAGCTGGTCAGATTGTTGTGAGTGAGCTCGACGGCCTTGGGCTGTGAGGTGGTGCCGGAGGTGAACAGCACGATCGCAACCGAATCCGGGTCGGGAAACTCCGCCGCGGGCTCAGCGGTGCGGGCGGCTTCGACGAAGTCGTCTGAGGTCATCAGGCGCTTGGCCACCTCGGCCAATGTCTCCCGGTAGCGCTCGTCGACGATCACCAACGGGTCGGGCAACCGGTCGATCAGCGCCTGAATGCCATCCGCGGAGAGTCGGTAATTGATCGGGGTGAAGGTCAGACCCGCCCGCGCGCTGGCGAAGATGAGCAGCGGCAACATGGCGCCGCCGGTGCCGACGTACACGACGTGGCCCGCACCGGAGGCCGCGATGACGCCGGCCCCGCCGTCGGCGAGATCGCTGAGTTGTTGGGTGGTCAGCCGCACGTCGCCCGAGACTCCGCCGGAAACCAGGGCGGTGCGGTCGGGGTTGCCCGACGCAGCCATCTCGAGAAGCAACGAAACGCTCATTCTCGACCCTTCTGGGATTCCCCGCCCTTTACAAATGTAGGTCACAGTGTAACCCATCACCATCGGGTGGCGAGAAGACGCAAAAGCACCTTGGAACGCTGGGCGCTTTCTGGTTCCAAGGTGCTTTTGTGTCTGTTCGCGCGGGTTTAGGTGCCCGTCCAGCGCGGGGGGCGCTTCTCGGCGAACGCGATCGCGCCTTCCTTGGCGTCGTTGGACATGAAGATCGGCGCCAGGATCTCGATCTGCTTGGTGAAACGGTTCTCCAGCGTCCAGCCGCGTGATTCGGTGATGATCCGCTTGGTGGCGGCAACCGCCAACGGTCCGTTGGCGGTGATCTTCTCGGCGAGTTCGATCGCGGCGTCCAGCGCACCGCCCGGCTCGGCGAGCACATTGACCAACCCGAGTTCGTGGGCACGTTGGGCGGACAGCTGATCACCGGTCAGCGCCAACTCCATCGCGATCGCATACGGGATGCGCTCGGGCAGCCGCAGCAGTCCCCCGCCACCGGCCACCAGGCCACGTTTGACCTCCGGAATGCCGAATGCCGAATCCTTCGCCGCCACAATCAAATCCGTGGCCAGCGCCAGTTCGGTACCACCGGCCAGCGCGAAGCCCTCCACCGCTGCGATCAGCGGCTTGGCGGGCGGACGCTCGGTAAAGCCCAGGCCGCGGCCCGCGATGGCAACGTTCTCGCCACGCGCGAACGCCTTGAGGTCCATGCCGGCGCAGAACGAACCGCCGGCTCCGGTCAGGATCGCCACCGAGAGGCCGGCGTCGTCGTCAAGCCGATCCATGGCGTCGGCCAGGCCCTGGCTGGCCGCCGCGTTGATCGCGTTCTTGGCCGTGGGGCGGTTGATGGTGATGATCAGGATCCGGTCGCGCTGCTCGACCAGGACCTCGGGTTCGGTGTTAGCTTCGTCGCTCACAGTGCCGATGGTAGCCGCGGCGTCCGCGTGACGAATCAGCCGGTCAGTGTAAAGCGGTCTCAGGCCTGGGCCATCGCCTCGCCGACAACCGTGAGCTCGTCGGATAACCCTGCGGCCCTACGTATTTCGATGAAATCGGCGATCATGGACTCGGTAACCTCGTGCGGGTCCTCGAGAGTGGCGGCGTCGGACAGCACCGAGATGTTGAGCTGATCGACATAACTCCACACGGTGATGTTCAGGCCACTGCCCGCGGTCAACGGCCCCACCGAGTAGATCTCGGTGACCAGTGCGCCGCCCACCCGGCCGCGTGCCCGCGGGCCGGGGACGTTGGAGATGTTCAGGTTCAGCACCTTGTTCTGCCCGTCGCGGCCGGCCAACCACCGGAACATGGCCTCGGTCCCCGACCGCGGCCAATAGGCGGCCCAGCGACTGATCAACTCCGGCCCCAGCAGCTGGTGGCCCTCCTTGGCCGACACCGCACTATCGTGCGCGGCCTGCACCCGTTGCAGCGGGTCGTCGACATCGGTGGGAATCGCGACCAACATGCCGCTGAAATGGTTGCCCGAGATCCGCTCCGGGGAGATGTCGTAGGCGACCGGGACCGAGGCCAGTAACGCCGGAGACTTGCCGTCATAGCGCAGCAGCAGCCTGCGTAAAGCTCCGCTGGACATGGCCAGCACCATGTCGTTGATCGTCGCGCCGAGCTTCTTGCCGGTCTCCTTCACATCGGCCAGCGCCAGCGTGGCGGTGGCGAACCGACGCTCCGGGGTCAGCATGTGGTTCATGAACGTCGGCGGCGGGTCGATCGGACGCGTCAGCTCCGGGGAGAGCTTGCGCGAGCTGCGCCGCACGCGGCGGACGCCTTGCACGGTGTAGCCGATCGTCCCCGGGATCCGCTTGATGTGCCGCATGTGATCGACGAACGCCGTGCCCATCAGCTCACGCTTGGTGGGCGCCGGATCGGGCGTGTAGGAACTGGCCTGCGGCATCGACATCAGGTCCATGCCGTGCGCCATGAGGTTGGCTGACGCGACACCGTCGGCCAGCGCGTGGTGGATCTTGAGCACCACGGCGATCCGATCGTTGGCCAGGCCCTCGACGAAATACATTTCCCACAACGGATGCGCGCGGTCCAACGGCGTGCTGGCGATCTCGCCGATCGCCTCGTCGAGTTCGCGCCGGCCACCCGGCGCGGCCAGTTGCCACGGCCGGATGTGGTATTCGAAATCGATCTCGCAGTTCTCCCGCCACATCGGATGGTGGAACTTGAACGGGACGTCGATCAGCTGATAGCCCAGCGGCACCAGCTTGTCCATCCGGCCGGCGATGACTTGGCGAAACGCGTCCAGGGTGAAGCCGCGGCTGTTCTCATCGAGTTCGATGACAGCAACCTTGATGGTGTGCATGTGCACGTTCGGCGTTTCGCTGTACAGCAGCACGGCGTCCCAGCCGGTGAGCCGCTTCATCGCAGTTCCCTACCCATAGCGCGACCTTACAAGCGGTGCGCTAAACGGTCGAGATCAAATGACCTCTTTGGCGAACTGCGCCCGGGTGCGGTGCACCTGGTTGAGGAACAACGCGGTCGCGTGCGCCATGGCGCCCGCCCGGGGGCCGTCCAACATGTCGAAGCCGTGACCGGCGCCCGGTAGTTCGACGTAGTTGACCGCGGCGGTCGACACCGCACGCAGCCGCTCGACGAAGCTACGGGCCTGCTCCACCGGGATCACACTGTCGCGACTACCGTGAATCACCAAGAACGGCGGGGCATTTCGATGTACTCGTGCGATCGGCGACGCGTCCCGGAACACCTCGGGATGACGGGCGATCGACCGTTGCACCACCACCCGCTCCAAGAAGTTGACAAACCGATCGCGCTCGGGCGTCGAACGGTCCTCCCAGTCATAGCGACCGTAGATCCCGACCACCGCGTCCACTGAGCTGTCGGCGCCTTCGGGAAGCCGCGCCTGGTACTGCGCGTCGTCGTCGGTGAGGCCGGCCAGCGCGGCCAGGTGCCCGCCGGCTGAGCAACCCGCAATCGCGACGAAATCACGGTCGCCGCCGAACTTGTCGACGTTGGCCCGCGCCCACGCGATGGCGGTCTTCACGTCGGTGATGTGCCGTGGCCACCGGTGGTGCGGGGACACCCGGTAGTTGATCGCCAGACACACCCAGCCCTGCTCCGCCAGACGCGACAGCAGGGCGGTCCCCTGCATCTGGGTGCTGCCGTGTACCCATGCCCCACCCGGCACGAAAATCAGCACCGGCGCGGGTGCGTTAGGCAGATCCTCTCGGCGCCAGACGTCCAGCGTCTGGGCGGGCTTGTCGCCGTAATGGACGCCCCGACGGTGCAGGTACCGGCTTCGACGTAGCGCCTCCCAGAATGGCGGTGTGCGCTCGGCCGCCGGCCACTCGACGTCCAATTCCGCCGCGGACACGGTTCCGCGCAGGGCCGCGATGGAAACCTCGTTGGTGCTTTCCCGGTCCCGGCGTCGCGTTTCACCGCTGCCCGCCGCGAACCGCTGCTTGGCCGAGGCGGAAATCAGCTCCGGGGCCAGTCGCATGCCCCAGACACTCATCGCGGCGATGGTCCCCAGCGGCTCGAGTCGCTTCCCGACCACTGGTAGCGAGGCGCTCGCCTTACTCATTGCCAGCAGATAGTCAGCGGGACCGGCCCGCATCATCCATTTGACGCAGGATTTTGACTGTCCGGTCGCCGTCATGGAGGGGAGCGTACCCCTACCGCCGGGTAATAACCCAGCATTATCGCGGCGTTGGCACCACATGCATAGAAAACTGCCGGTCACGTATTTGCTGGGAGCGTACTTTATAACGCTGAAACGTCATGTATTGGTTTGCTTGGGCCTGAAGATCCGCCAAAAGAGTCGGCCGGCATAGAGCACGGCGCTGCCGAAAAACAGCGCTGCGACCAACAGCAGCCACCGGCCCAGAAACGGTTGCTGGGTCTGTCCGGTGGCCGCCTGGTAGGTCTGTGCGCCTTGTTCGATAATTCCGGGCAGAAAAATCAGCAGGGTCAGCCCAGCGCCCAGGGCCGGAACGCGAATGTAGTTGCGGATCGGCACTTTTAAGCACCTACGGTTACCATCGCGCGAGATCGCCGCGTCGGCCGCTGCGTAGATCGGGAAGAGGACCAGGTCGTGGCCGATAACGGCGGCGGCGAACCAGACCAGGATCGACTGCCACCAGGACTCGGAGTTCCACAGCGTGGCGGGCTTGAAGGTGACCAGGATGTACCCCAGCAGCGCGAAACCAGCCAGCATGATCAGCAGGTGCAACGGATGAGAACCGTAATACCTGCGGAAAAGCGTTGACTTGACCGGCATTTCAGTTCCCGGCGAATTCGATGGCGGCTACCCATTTGGTGTTGTGCACACCGGGCAGCGTGGGGACGATGATGCGGGCCGGATAGCCGTGATCCAAGGACAGTTCCGCGCCGTTGACGCGGAGTGCCAGCAGCGCGTCCCGATCGCCAATCTGGTTGGCCTGCAAGGTAGCCGCGCCGAACGCGCCACCGCGCTGCAGTGAACTCACCCGAGCCGCACTCGGCGCCGGCACCCCGGCCAGGCGGGCCAGATCCGACAGTCGCACCCCGCTCCAGGTCTGGACCGTCGACCAACCTTCGACGCAGGCGATCGGCAACCGTGCGGTCCGTTGCGGGAGGCGGGCCAGCGCGCCGCGGTCCAGCACCACCTCAGAAGGCCCGCCGCGCAACGTCAATCGCCAGTTCGGCCCCACGGCATCGGGTGTGATGTCAGCGGCAGCTGCGGTTTTGTTGACCGGGAAATCGCGGCCCCGGCCGCGGGGCAGCAGCAGCGCGACGCTGCGCGCCGGTCCGCCGAGCGTCTGGCCGACCGTCAATGTGGCCAGCAGCAGAACCCCGGATCCCACCAGGGCCAAGGCGCCGCGTCGGCTCACCGTCGGCTCGCCCGGATCGACGGCCACCAGTCCGCTGGCATCCGGGGGTTCGGGACGGGTGTCGGATACCTTGGTACGCAACACTTCTCGTAGAGATAAGGCGCGCAATCCGGTGATCATATGCGGAAACTTCAGGGTGACGTGCATGAGGAAACCCGTGATGAACACCCAAGCCCCGAAGTAGTGCGCATCGTAGAAACTGAACCCGAAGATGTAGTCGTACTGGATGTTGAGCACGCCGGTGACGATCTCGAAGAGCACCCCGCCGACCAGCATCAGCAACGACAACCGTTCGGCCAGTTGCGCTATCGAACGCGCGGGCGGCCAGACGAACAGCTTCGGCAGCACCGACCACAGTTTGGCCAGCACCACCGGGATGATCACCAACCCCAAACCCACGTGCAGCCCCTGAGACAGCCGGTACAGCCAGGACGGCTGGGTAGGCCAGGTGAACAGGGGCAGCCTCAGCCAGCCGACGTCGGCGGGAATGGCCTGGCCGAACTGCGGAGCGTAGGCGATGTAGGAAAGCAGACCGGTGAGGACGACGACGGGCAGCACCACCAGCAGCACGAGGCCGAAAACCGACGTCAGCCACGGGCCGCGCAGTGGGCTTTTGAAGCGGCTCATTAGGTGCGCCGGGGGCCTCACGGCGCGGCCAGGGTCGCTATCACCCGGTCACCGAGCATCCGCACACCAGTCAAGGTAAGGCCCACCCGCGCGGCAAGCATGTCGGCGCTGTCCACGCCGACAGACGCCCAACGAAACCACGGCCCGACGTCGCGACCGCATTCCAGCCGAACCCAGCGTTCTCGGATTCCAATGGCGCGGGCGTCGAACTCGGCGACGCAACGGCCGCCGCGAGCCAGCAACTCGGCGGCGCGGCCGAGGATGCGCAGCGGGTCGCCGCCGAGGCCGATGTTGCCGTCCACCAACAGCACCGTGCGCCACCGTCCGGTGCCGGGCAGCGGTTCGAACACATCGCCTAGCAGCGCGGGAGCGCCGATCCGACTCGCCAACCGGATCGCAGCGGCCGAGCGGTCGATGCCCAGCGCCGGCACGCCGCGCCGAACCAAGCGCGCCACCAGCCGCGCCGGCCCGCAGCCCAGCTCTATTGTCGGCCCGTCACACAACTGGGTCACAGCCTCATCGAAAGCCTCGTCGAAATCCTCGTAGAAATTTTCGTCGCAGGCCGTGCCCCCCAACCAGCGGCGGGTCGGCAACGGGCTCAATTCACCGTCGTCGTGGCGGATCCAACACCCTTCGCCACCGAGCGCCCGCTCATACAACTGACCCAGCATCTCCACGCTCCTCGCATCGTGCTCGACCACCTGTGGTGATTCGGTGCCGAAGCAGACCCGGATGGCCCGAGTCGGATACTGGACCGATGGCGAATACCCCGAATGACGAAGTCCACCCGGATTTGCGCCGGCTCGCGCGCATTGCCCCGAAGCGGTTGGTCGGTCGCCGCACGTTGCCGCTGATGCGGCGCGCATCGGTGCTGATGCGCCTGGGGCGGACGCCCCGCGACGTCGAGGTGCTGACCCTGGGTGCCGGCGTCGGTGTCCGGCTCTACCGGCCCGTCGACGTCACCGGACCGACCGCCGCCTTGCTGTGGATTCACGGCGGCGGATACGTCTTCGGCAGCGCGAAACAGGACGACGCGTTATGTCGCCGATTTAGCAAGGCGCTGGGCATCACGGTCGCTTCGGTGGACTACCGGCTGGCACCGGAGTTTCCCTATCCCGCACCACTGGAGGACTGCTACGCGGCGCTGACCTGGCTGGCCGCGCTGCCCGGCGTGGATGCCGGCCGGGTGGCCATCGGCGGGGCCAGCGCCGGCGGCGGCCTGGCCGCCGCGCTCGCGCTGCTGGCGCGCGATCGTGCCCGGGAAAACGATGGGGTTGTCCCGGTGTTCCAACTGTTGGCGTATCCGATGCTCGACGACCGCAGTTCGTCGACACCGGTCAACCCGAATTACCGGTTGTGGGACCAGACAGCCAACGAGTTCGGATGGGAGGCCTACCTGGGTGGCGCTGACCCCCAGGTGGCGGTTCCGGCCAGGCGCGCCGACCTCAGCGGGTTACCCCCGGCGTGGATCGGGGTGGGCACGCACGACCTGTTTCACGACGAGGATGTCGAGTACGCGCGACGGCTGGTCGAGGCCGGCGTGCCGTGCCAACTCGATCTGATTCCGGGCGCGTTCCATGGTTTCGACTTGGTGGCGCCGAAAGCCGGAGTGTCGCATGAGTTTTTCACGTTGCAGTGCGACGTTTTGCGCCCGGTGCTGGCCAATCACATTGCGAAATAGACGAGTTGGCCTCTGACCAGGGTGGCGGCCACCAAGCTCGAGTCGAGTTCGGCCAGCACGACCGCGGGTGGCTCGGAAAGTACGCACAGGTCCCCCGGCTCGCCGATCTCGACGGTCCGCGGCCGGTCCGGACGATCGGGCCAGCCCAGAAACATCGTCAAAGCGGCTCGCGCCGAGACACTTTCGGCCGCATTGAGGACGGCACCGCTGCGCGTGCTGCGCGATACCGCGGCACGCATCGCCGCCCACGGGTCGCCGTCGCCGAACGGCATGTCGGTGGACAACGCCACCGGAATATTGGCCCGCAGCAGCGATGCAACTCGCCAGAGTTGATCATGTTCGTGCTCCGGGACGTCGGTCAGGTACTGATCACCGCGCTCGGCAACGAAATTGGGCTGTGTCACGACCGTGACACCGAGTTCGGCAAGATCGGACAGATTGTCCTCGGGCACCACCGCGGCGTGCTCGATGCGGTCCAGCGGATGGCCGCCCGCGGCGCGTAATGCCGCGATGGTCACCACCAGTTGGGCTGCCGTCACGCAATGCACGGCGACCGGTTGCCCGAGCCGGTGGCGGTCACCGATCCACAGCGTCAGGGCGTCCAGGTCCAGACGATCGTCGTGCAGGATCTTTTTACCCGGTGCCAGCAGTCGCACTCCCGGCCGGAACTCGCCGCTGCGATGCGCCATCATCAGCGAAATCAGGCCCTCGGCACCAAGATCGGGGCTGGCGTCGGTGACGCCGGTGACGCCGGTGGCGGTGATGCGCCGACTCAGTTCGGCCAGGTCGGATTCGCCTCGCTGCAACGCCTCCGTCCAGCCGCGATCAGCACTGCGCAACCGTCCGTCGGGATGACCGGCCAGACCGACCCGACCCAGCGCCGCCGAGTTGAGCATCCACAACACGCCGCTGCGGTGCTGAACCCGCACGGGGACATTGGCCAGGAAAGCATCCAGGGCAGCGCGGTCCAATTCGCCGGCGACCGATTCGTGGTAGCCGATCGCGCGAATCCACCCGTCGGGTCCCGGTACGGCGTGGCTAAGCGCATGCGCGAGTTCCTCTTTGGTATGCACCGCTGGCGGTCCCAGCGAAAGCGAATCCAAAGCCGATGCGGCCGAACGCAAATGCACGTGGTGGTCGTGCAGCCCCGGCAGCACCAGACCACCGCCCGCGTCGAGTATGCCCTCCCCATCTCGAGGACGCAGGCCGGGCCGCACTTCTTCGATCCGCGCCCCGACGCGGATGTCGGTAGGTGTGCCATCCAGCAACGTGGCCCGTTGAATCAGCATGACAGGCAACGTCTTTCGGTCATCAGACGCACCACGTCGTTGTCGGCACCCGGAGGCGCCGCCGCTTTAGGCACTTTGGGCGCCGTGGGCGGTGGAGCGGGTAGTCCGGGTTCGGTCGGTCCTGTTGGCAGTGCCGCATAGGTCGCGGCGACGGCGGACAGCGCAACCTCGACGAGTTCGCCACCACCACGGTCCAACGATTCGTGGACCGAACGGTACGCCTCGAGTCCGGCCAGTGGGTCGGCGATGGCGTCACCGCAGAACACCGGTCCGGTCCCCACCAGGCCACCGGCCACCGCGGCGTCGTCGCCGAACGCGGGCCGGCGCGACCCGTCCCCGTGCCCGGCGATGCGCACCCAGATGCGGCCCGGACGCGGCGGGAGATCGTCGGGCCCCAGGCCGCGGCGCGCCAGCGCATCGGGCCGCGACCCTTCGATCACGATGTCGGCGACTGCCAGCAGCGCCCGCAATTCGTCGACTTGCCGATCGAAGTCGAGACAGTAGGAGAGCTTGTCCGCGTTGATCCAGTCGAAGAAGGCTCGGTTGCCGGACCGGGTGCCGTCGAGGCGCTGTGGACTCTCCACCTTGACGACGGCGGCGCCCGCCCGGGCCAGCAGGTGCCCGCACAACGGACCGGCCCACATCGAAGACAAGTCGACCACCAGCAACTCCGAGGGCGGCGGCCTCGACGCGGGGGGTCCGGTCCGGCGTACCCGCGGCGGCGCGGCGGTGACCTCGCCTAGGCCGGCCGCGGGGATGTCCAGGAGTTCGGCGCGGTCGACGACGGCTGCCACCGGTTGGGACGCCGCCCACCGCTGCAGCGCGGGCCAGGTATCGGGTACGGCGTCGGTAGCCAACAGGGCCGGCACCGCGGCGACGTCGTCGGGACGCGACAGCGTGATCGCACACCAACCGTCGCGAGCAGCGATCAACCGGGTGGCTCCACCGGCCGAGACGCGGCCCCCACGAGCTAAACCCAGTAGCGCGGCCCGTCCGGTCAGCAGGGTCGCCGCGTCGGGGACGATCTGCCGGGCGCGCTCGAGGACGTTGGCGCGGGAGAAATCCGGTGGTCCCTCCGGCAGACCGGTCAGGTAGGCCAGTCCGCAGTCGCCCCACGCGCTGGCCCGTCCGGATGGCACCGCAATCACCCCACCATGGTTGCTCGCCGTTGCCGGTAGCGGTCTGCCGGGGCAGGTCACACCCCACCAACGTGCCTGTCGTGCGCTCGATGGACGGTTTGCCAGTACTGACGGTCATCAAAATCGGGTGAAATCGCCTGGAAGCCGAGGTTGACCAGCGATTTTGATGTCCCTCCTGGCGCTTTGATCGCCTGAAGGAGACTTATTAGATGAATTTCAGTAAATTTGTCAGAAGTTAGTCTGTCTAGCGCTAAAACGCGCTATCGTTCGTATCTGTTTAGCGGGCCAACATGACCGGGTGACATGTTCTGGGCCGCGAAAGTCATGACCTAGCTAGTGGACGGTGTTCATGTCGTACTTGATTGCAGCGCCGGACACGCTGACGGCTGCGGCGTCGGAGTTGGCCGGCCTCGGGGCCACCCTCGAGTCGGCAAATTCGGCGGCTGCGGCGTCGACCACCAACCTGCTCGCGGCGGCCCAAGACGAGGTCTCGACCGCTATCGCGGCCCTGTTCGGCACCCATGGCCAGGCATATCAGAGCCTCAGCGCGCAGGCCGCAGCCTTTCACGCGCGGTTCCTGCAAACCCTTTCGTCAGGCGCGGCCGCGTACACGGCGGCCGAAGCCGCCGCCGCGTCTCCCCTGCAGCCGGTGATCGATCTGATCAACATGCCCACCGAGTTTCTGTTCGGGCGTCCCCTGATCGGCGACGGCGCGGACGGAGTCGACGGCACCGGCGGGGCCGGTAAACCCGGCGGGTACCTGTACGGCAGCGGCGGCAGAGGCGGGTCCGGCGCGGCCGGCTCGGCCGGCGGCGCGGGCGGATCGGCCGGACTGATCGGCCACGGCGGCGCCGGCGGCGCAGGTGGGAACTCGGCAACCGGGGCCGGTGGGGCCGGCGGAGCAGGCGGCAGCGGCGGGTGGCTGGCCGGAGACGGCGGCGCCGGCGGCGCAGGCGGGGCTAACACCGGCGGCAGCGGCCCCGGCGGATTCGGCGGGCTCGGCGGTAGCGGCCGGTTCATCGGTAGTGGTGGTGCCGGCGGAGCTGGCGGATCCAGCGTGAGCGCCGCTGGGGCGGCCGGCGCGGCGGGCGGCAGCGGTGGGCTGCTGTTCGGGCACGGCGGATCCGGCGGAGCCGGTGGCAGCGGTCACGGCGCCGGGGGTACCGGGGGCGCGGGAGCCAACGCCGGCCTGTTCGGCATCGCGGGCTCCGGCGGGGCCGGTGGAGACAGCGCACTTTTGGGTGCCGCCGGCGCGGGCGGCGACGGCGGAAACGCGGTGTTCGGGTTCGGCGGGTCCGGCGGCGCCGGCGGTGACGCTGCCGGTACGGGCGGCGGCGGCGCCGGCGGGCTCGGTGGCAACGCGTATCTATTCGGCCTCGGCGGGCACGGCGGTGCCGGCGGATCCAGCGTCGGAGCCGACGCCGGCGCCGGCGGGGCCGGCGGGGCGGCCATCCTGCTCGGCTACGGCGGCAGTGGCGGCGCCGGCGGCATCAGCTCGGCCGGATTCGGCGGCGCCGGTGGTGCCGGAGCCGCGGGTGGCCTGCTGCTCGGCAGCGCCGGGAACGGCGGCAACGGCGGCGCCAACCTCGGCGGTATCGGATCCGGTGGCGCCGGTGGTGCAGGTGGAAACGCCTGGTTGCTCGGTGCAGGCGGCGCCGGCGGGACGGGCGGAAACAGCGCCGGCGGCGACGGCGGTGCCGGCGGTGCCGCGGCCAACGGCGGCATCCTGCTGGGCATCGGCGGGTCGGGCGGACACGGCGGGTCGACGACATTCCTGGGCGGAGCCGCGGGCAACGGCGGCACCGCCGGCAACGCCGGACTACTCGGCTGGGGTGGTCACGGCGGCGACGGCGGTAACAGCACCAGCGGCTACGGCGGCAACGGCGCCACCGGCGGCTACGGCGGGTTCCTGATCGGTGACGGCCACTCCGGCGGCAACGGCGGAACCGGCGGAGCCGGTGACGGCCTCGGTGGCGGCGGTGGCAACGCCTGGCTGCTCGGCAGCGGCGGCAACGGCGGCAGTGGCGGCAACGCCGGGTTCCTCGGCTTCGGTGGCGACGGCGGCCAGGGCGGGTTGGGTC
>NZ_LZLS01000117.1 GCF_001673365.1 Mycobacterium asiaticum | reverse complement strand
GCCCCCGCCGTGGTTTCTTTAATGTGTACCAGTATCGCTGTGGGACTCGCACATCGATAGTCCAGCCAGGTTAACAATGTGTTTTCCCATTAAATGCGTGTTGAACTGCAGCGTTGTATCGACAACGGTTGCTGTTCGCAAATAGTTTCCGCGCGGTTCGAAAACTATTGGACAAAGGTTCGCCGGATCGAACAAACGTTCGATACACTGTTCGGCATGGGATGGCACAACGGACCGCCGAGTTGGGCCGAGATGGAACGAGTCCTCGACGGCAAACCGCGACATGCCGGTACTCCCGCGCCGGTACACCCGGCCGACGATGCTCCGCTGTCCTCCAAACGCGGGACCTATACGGCTAAACCCAGGCCGCAGGTCCGGTCGTCGGTCGCATACGCCGAATTGCACGCACATTCGGCGTACAGCTTCCTCGACGGGGCCAGCACGCCGGAGGAACTGGCCGAGGAGGCCGCCCGGCTGGGTCTGCGCGCGTTGGCGTTGACTGACCACAACGGTTTGTACGGGGCGGTGCGATTCGCCGAAGCGGCCGCCGAACTCGACGTACGTACGGTGTTCGGTGCCGAGTTGTCGCTGAGTTGCGAGGCCCGCACCGAGCAACCGGACCCGGCCGGTCCGCATCTGTTGGTGCTGGCCCGCGGGCCCGAAGGTTACCGGCGGCTGTCCCGGCAACTGGCCGCCGCGCATCTGGCCGGCGGCGAAAAGGGCAAGCTGCGCTACGACATCGACACGTTGACCGAGGCGGCCGGCGGACATTGGCAGATCCTCACCGGCTGCCGCAAAGGCGCTGTGCGCCAAGAGCTTTCCGAAGGTGGCCCGGAGGCGGCGAAGCGGGCGCTGGCCGATTTGGTGGACCGGTTCGGTGCCGGGCGGGTCAGCATCGAGTTGACCCATCATGGACAACCGCTCGACGACGAACGCAACGCGTTGCTGGCCGGGCTGGCGCCGCATTTTGGTGTCGGCGTCGTCGCCACCACCGGAGCGCATTTCGCTCACCCGTCCCGTCGCCAGCTGGCCATGGCGATGGGCGCGATCCGGGCCCGGCAGTCCCTGGATGCGGCCGCCGGGTGGCTGGCTCCACTGGGTGGCTCGCACCTACGTTCTGGTGCGGAGATGGCCCGGCTGTTCGCGCAGTGCCCAGAGGCGGTGTCCGGCGCCGCCGAACTGGGGGAGCAGTGTGCGTTCGGACTGGCGCTGATCGCACCGCAACTGCCGCCGTTCGAGGTGCCCGACGGACACACCGAGGACAGTTGGCTGCGGTCGTTGACCATGGTGGGTGCCGCCGACCGCTACGGTCCGCCGGGACGGGCATCGAAAGCTTACGACCAAATCGAGCATGAACTCAAAATCATTGCGCAACTGCGCTTTCCGGGATACTTCCTGGTGGTGGACGACATCACCCGGTTCTGCCGGGATAACGACATCCTGTGCCAGGGTCGGGGA
This sequence comes from Mycobacterium asiaticum, assembly GCF_001673365.1. Taxonomy (GTDB): domain Bacteria; phylum Actinomycetota; class Actinomycetes; order Mycobacteriales; family Mycobacteriaceae; genus Mycobacterium; species Mycobacterium asiaticum_A. The sequence goes on along the minus strand of NZ_LZLS01000117.1, from coordinate 4,299 downwards.
TCGGCGGCCAATTCCGCGGTTTGTTATGCCCTCGGAGTAACTGCCGTCGACCCGGTGGCCAACGACCTGCTGTTCGAGCGATTCCTCTCACCCGCACGTGACGGGCCGCCGGACATAGATATCGACATCGAGTCCGACCAGCGGGAAAAAGTGATCCAGTACGTCTACGACAAATACGGCCGGGACTATGCCGCACAAGTGGCCAACGTGATCACCTACCGTCCGCGCAGCGCGGTACGCGACATGGCGCGTGCCCTGGGTTTCTCGCAAGGGCAACAGGACGCGTGGAGCAAACAAATCAGCCACTGGTCGGGACAGCCCGACGATATCGAGGGTATCCCGGAAGGCGTGGTCGACCTCGCCAACCAAATCCGGAACCTGCCACGGCACATGGGCATTCATTCCGGCGGCATGGTGATCTGCGACCGGCCGATCGCTGATGTGTGCCCGGTGGAGTGGGCGCGGATGGAGAACCGCAGTGTCCTGCAATGGGACAAAGACGACTGTGCGGCAATCGGTTTGGTGAAGTTCGACCTGCTGGGACTGGGCATGCTCTCGGCATTGCATTACGCGCGCGACCTGGTGGCCGAGCACAAGGGCCTCAAGGTGGATTTCGCCCGGCTCGACCTCTCCGAACCGGGGGTGTACGAGATGCTGTCGCGGGCCGATTCGGTCGGCGTGTTCCAGGTGGAGTCGCGGGCGCAGATGGCCACGCTGCCGCGGCTGCGGCCCCGAATCTTCTATGACCTGGTGGTGGAGGTGGCGCTAATCCGTCCCGGCCCCATCCAGGGTAATTCGGTGCACCCGTACATCAAGCGGCGCAACGGTATCGAGCCGGTGGTCTACGACCACCCGTCCATGGCGTCGGCGTTACGAAAGACGTTGGGAGTGCCGCTCTTTCAAGAACAGCTGATGCAGCTGGCAGTCGACTGCGCCGGCTTCTCCGCTGCCGAGGCCGACCAGTTGCGGCGCGCCATGGGTTCCAAACGCTCGACCGAACGCATGCGACGGTTGCGCAGCCGGTTCTACGACGGCATGCGCGAACTGCACGGCGCCGACGACGAGGTGATCGATCGGATCTACGAGAAGCTAGAGGCGTTCGCCAACTTCGGCTTCCCGGAGAGCCACGCGTTGTCCTTCGCGTCGCTGGTGTTCTACTCATCATGGTTCAAGCTGCATCACCCGGCGGCTTTCTGTGCGGCTTTGCTGCGCGCCCAGCCGATGGGTTTCTATTCACCGCAGTCGTTGGTGGCCGACGCGCGCCGGCACGGGGTGTTGGTACACGGCCCATGCGTCAATGCCAGCTTGGCGCACGCGACGCTGGAAAACGCCGGTATGGAGGTGCGACTCGGGCTCGGTGCGGTCCGCCATATCGGCGAGGACCTCGCCGAGAAGCTGGTCGGCGAGCGAAAAGCCAACGGCGCGTTCGGTTCTCTGTTGGATCTGACCACGCGACTGCAATTGAGCGTGCCGCAAACCGAAGCGTTGGCGACGGCGGGGGCGCTGGGCTGCATCGGGATGTCCCGACGGGAGGGGCTGTGGGCGGCCGGCGCCGCGGCCACCCAACGGCCGGACCGACTGCCGGGAGTTGGCTCGTCGTCACACATTCCGTCGCTGCCGGGGATGAGTGAACTGGAACTGGCCGCCGCAGACGTGTGGGCCACCGGCGTCTCCCCGGACAGCTATCCGACCGAGTTCCTGCGGGCCGACCTGGACGCGATGGGGGTGGTTCCCGCCGCCGCGCTGGGATCGGTGCCTGACGGCGACCGGGTGCTGATCGCCGGTGCGGTGACCCATCGGCAGCGGCCGGGGACCGCTAGAGGGGTGACGTTCGTCAACCTCGAGGACGAGACCGGAATGGTCAACGTGCTCTGCACACCGGGAGTGTGGGCGCGGTACCGCCGGCTGGCGCACACCGCACCGGCGCTGCTGATCCGGGGTCAGGTCCAAAATGCCAGCGGCGCAATCACCGTCGTCGCTGAGCGACTGGGGCGCATCACCCTGGCGGTCGGGTCGAAGTCCCGCGACTTCCGATAATCGCGAGTTGACGTTCAGGCCGTCGGCGTCGTCCACACCTTCGTCGGCGTGATCCGCAGCCGGGTGCTGTAGGAGCCCATCGCGTCGGTGAGGCCGAACCTGTCGGCGTCCTCGCGGTACTTGGCCCAATACGGTTCGTCGTCGCGGCAGTCGACCCCCGTCGCGTCCACAGATGCCGTGCCGCCGATGACGACGATGCCGCCGCCGTTGCCGTCGGAATCAAGGTTCAAACTCACCTGCGGGTGGGCCTTGACGTGGGCCACCTTGGCCGCGTCGGGCTCGCTGTAGATGGTCAGCGCAGTCCCGTCGAAGAAGAACCAAATCAACCGCGGCACCGGCTGCCCGGACTTGGCCACCGTGGTCAGCCAGCCGTAGTGGTCGGAGCTCAGCCTGTCGGAAACCTCTTGTGTCAGTTCGATGCTCATGGGGCAACGGTAGCCTCCACTCATGACACTCAACCTGACCGTCGACGAAGTCCTGACCACCACCCGCTCGGTCCGCAAACGCCTCGACTTCGAAAAGCCGGTGCCACGTCAGGTCCTGATGGAATGCCTCGAGTTGGCGTTGCAGGCGCCCACCGGTTCCAACTCGCAGGGTTGGCAGTGGGTGTTCGTCGAGGACCCGGCGAAGAAGAAGGCGATCGGGGACGTCTACCTGGCCAACGCCCGCGGCTACCTGAGTGCACCGGCGCCGCAATACGACGAAGGCGACACCCGCGGCGAGCGGATGGGCAAGGTCCGTGACTCGGCCACCTATCTCGCCGAGCACATGCACGAGGCCCCGGTACTGCTGGTCCCGTGCATCCTGGGCCGGGAGGAGAAGTCGCCGCTGGGCGGGGTGTCGTTCTGGGCGTCACTGTTCCCCGCGGTGTGGAGCTTCTGCCTGGCGCTGCGCTCGCGCGGGCTGGGCTCGTGTTGGACGACGCTGCACCTGCTCGGCGACGGCGAGCGCGAGGTGGCCGACATCTTGGGTATTCCCTACGACGAGTACAGCCAGGGCGGGTTGTTCCCGATCGCCTACACCAAGGGCACCGATTTTCGCCCGGCCAAGCGGTTGCCGGCCGAGGACCTGACCCACTGGGATAGCTGGTAACTAGCCCGGGTTGCCGTCGGTGCCGCGGGCGCCCTCGAAGGCGGGACCGCTGAGCCCGTTGGCGCCGTTCAGCCCCATGTTCACGCCCCCGCTGCCTCCCGAGGCACCGCTGCCAGGTGTGCCTTGTCCGCCGCCGCTTGCGCCATTGCCCGCATTACCGCCCGCGCCGACCGCACCTTGCAAGCCACCCAGTAGACCGCCGCGCCCGGCGGCGCCGCCACGTCCGCCGTCGCCGCCATCGCCACCCGCTCCGCCATGACCGGCGTCGCCTCCGTCGCCGCCGTCACCGCCATTTGATGCGCCACTGAAACTGGACGGAGTGCCGCCCCTTCCGCCGTCGGCGCCGCCACCACCGGTACCACCTACCCCGCCGGACGCGCCGACTCCGCCATCCCCCCCGCTGCCGCCATTGCCAAGCAGCCAGCCACTTGCACCACCGCTGCCTCCGGCACCGCCCGCGCCACCGGCGCCACCTTGTCCACCGACTCCACCGTGGCCACCATCACCACCGTCACCTCCAATGGACACGCTCCAGGAGGACGCGTCGCTCGAGCCGTAGCTGAAATACCCCCCGGCACCACCGTTACCGCCGATGTCACCCGTGCCGCCAGCCGCCCCGTTACCGCCGGCGCCACCGCGGCCGCCATCACCGATCAACCAGCCACCGCGGCCTCCCGCGCCGCCCGTACCGCCGGTGCCGCCGGCTTGGCCGTTCGTGCCCATGCCGCCGTCGCCGCCGTTGCCGCTGTTCCCGGCCGCAGCGACGAGCTCGGCAAAGGCAGAGCCGCCCGATCCGCCAACGCCACCGTTGGCGCCGCCGTAACCACCGGCGCCGCCATGCCCGCCGGCACCACCGGTGGCTGTGTTCAGGTCGGACGGAAAGCGAGCGTTGCCGCCGTCGCCGCCTCGGCCCCCGTTGACGCCGGGTCCGCCGGGGAGGCCTTCACCACCATTGACACCGGAAATGCTGTTGTCGTTGACGTTGACAATGTTGCCGTCGCCGGTTGCACCATTCAGAGCAGGGTTGGTCGATGAGGGAGGGTTTATGCCATTGGCGCCGGCCAGGCCGTTGCCACCGGCACCCCCGGCCCCGCCGGCACCCCAGATTCCGGCGGCTCCGCCGAGGCCCCCGTTGCCGCCACTGCCCCCGGCGAGCACGGCGTTCCCGCC